>DASPHC010000140.1:0-86038 GCA_035629865.1 Thermoanaerobaculia bacterium
ACTCTGGAAACGTGACGCGCCACTCTGGAAACGTGACGCGCCACTCTGGAAACGTGACGCGCCACTCTGGAAACGTGACGCGTCACTCTGGAAACGTGACGCGTCACTCTGGAAACGTGACGCGCCACTCTGGAAACGTGGCGCGTCACTCTGGAAACGTGACGCGTCACTCTGGAAACGCCCGTCCCTTGCCGTTTTCCGCCGCGTCCAAGTAGCCACTTGTCCCTCCAGGCGGTGGCGGCTCCTGAGCGGCACCGGCCGGCGCGGCGATTTCCTTCGCCGCTTGCTTCCGCCTTGGGCTCCGGCCCGTACTGTTGCTCAGGAGCCACTGCGCCGCGCCTCGACGTCGCCTCTGGTGAGGACCTTGCAATGCAATCCGCGTTGGCCATCACCGCGTCCGCCGCCCTCAGGAACTTTCTGCAGCAGCGCCTCAGCTCGATCGATCAGATCGGCATCGTACTGTTGCTGATGGGCGATCCTGCGCGGGCGTGGACGGCGCCGGAGGTGGCTGCGGCGGTCGGAACGCCGCAGGAATCGGCCGCGATGCGCCTCTTTCTGCTCGCCTCCGGCGGTCTGATCACCTTCGAGCCGGCCGGAATGCCGAAGTACCGGTACGGGATGCCGAGACGCACGCGCTGCTGACCGAGCTGGCCGGGCTCTATGCCGCCGATCGCGACGGCATCGCGGCGCTCGTCGGCGCACCGCCCGACCCTCTCCGCAGTTTCGCTGATGCGTTCAAGCTGAAGAAGTGATCATGTTCGCGAACATCGTCTACGTCCTCTGCGCCGCAACGAGCTCCCTGTGCGCGGGCCTGCTGTTTCGCGGCTATCGCAGGTCGGGGGCCCGCCTCCTCTTCTGGAGCGCTCTCTGCTTCGTCGGCCTCGCGCTGCACAACGTGCTGCTGATCGTCGACCTGCGCGTGCCGGCCATCGACCTCTCCTTGTGGCGGATGCTGCCGGCCGTCGCGGGCGCGGCGCTCCTGCTGTACGGGCTGATCTGGGAGACGCGGTGAACGATCTCGTATCCGGCATCCTGATCGCGATCTATGCGGCGATCGCGCTGTTTTTCCTGCGCTTCTGGGTCGCGGCCCGGGAACGGCTGTTCGGACTGTTCGCTCTCGCCTTCGTCGTGCTCGCCGTTCAGCGGCTCGCGCTGTCGCTGACGAATGCGACCATGGAAGACCAAACGGTGTTCTACCTCCTTCGGCTGGCGGCGTTCGTGATCATCGTCGTGGCCATCGTCGACAAGAACCGGCGCTGACGCGCTGTACCGGGGGGATCACGGTGAAAGCGCCTTCGTCCCCGAATGTGCGCGCGGCGGTGATGCGGGGAGGCCGCGCGTCTGCCGCGCTCGGGCGCGAGCTGTTCGCGAATGGAAGCACGACAACGCGGGTCGATCGCCGCACCCGCGTGGAATACGCAACGGATCGGCCCGCTGAAATCCCTGCCGCGCCCCTTTGTTATTTACTTTGAGTTCAATACATCCAGGAGGGGCCATGACGCAAAGGAACATCGGACGGAAGAGGCTCGCCGTGGCACTGGCGGCGGTCGTCGCAGCAACAGGTGCAGCATTGGTCGACGGGCAGCGTCCGCCGGCCGTGCAGCCGAGCGTGGCGCCGCCGGTAATTGCCCCGGCCGCAAGGCTCGCCGTGGCGCCCGTACCCACGGCCGCGGCCGTCGCACGTCCATCGGGTGCCGTCGAGGAAGCTCCGTCGTTGGCCCGGATTGCCGCCGACGAGCGTGACCGGCTCGCCGCCGAAATGTCGCGCTGGATGACGCGTCATCCCCGCCAGCTCGTCGAGGTCATTGCCGACCTCGCCGAAAAACAGCCTCTGCCGCTTCCGCCGACGTTTCTCCTCTCCATCGCCTGGTCGGAGACGCGTGGAAAGATTCTCGCCGTCTCCCCGGCCGGGGCGGCGGGGCTCGCTCAGGCGACACCGGCGGCCTACCTGTCGGAAGGGCTGGAGGGGAAGGTCTTCGTCACGAACGGCTATCTGATGGGAACGCGTGCGTTCATCATGAAGAAGCCGCTCGGCGACGCGCTCACGATCGCCGAACCGCTCCTGAAGAAGAACACGCCCGCGTCGCGGCAGCGCGCCCGCACACTGGTGGGCGAGGCAATCCGGCTCCGCCAGGAAGGAATGGACGAGCTGGAGGCGCTGCGTCCCGTTGCGAACGAGACGTTCTTTCGCAGGATCGCCGAAGGGGACGCCCACAATCTGGCGACGCTCCGGGAGCTCGACCGGCTCATCGAGCGCGGTGCGCCGCGGCAGGAGCTGAAGCGCTTCGACGCGCGCGTGCAGCGCGACTACACGTACCTGCGCAACCTGCAGCGGGCGGGCTGGCTGGGATACGAGCGGGCGCTCACGGAACGGCGCGATGCGCTGCTGCGTGCCCGTTTCGGAGAGAGCCCGGCTACCGTGATCGGGACGCGGCCGTACGAGGCCGGCGAGTACCTCGGGGAGGCGCTCGACGCCCGTTTTTCGCCGACGCACATGGCGGAGTTTCTGGCATCGCACCTCGGCACGAAACAGCAGCAGGCACGCGACCTCGGGATTGCCGAGGAGAGCCTGCCCGCCTGGACCGCCGCGCTCTACAACGGGGGCGCCGTCAACGTGAAGCGAATGCGCGCCGGCCTGATCGGCTCCCTGCGTGAGACGCAGAAGTACATGAAGGCGGTGCCGCTGCGGACGGCGAGGCTGGAGCGGGTCCTGGGCTGACGCCCGGTCCGCTTTGTCTGCACATGTGCGAGGCCGCCTTCGAGACGTGAGCCTGCAACAGCGTCGCCACGGCGGCGCGCGCGTTACGGCACGGCCGCGCCGAACTGCAGATACATCTCGGTCAGCTTCCCTTTCACCGCAGGATCGGCGCGGGCGAGGTCGGCCGAGATCTCATCGCGGCGTGCGAGCATCGCCTCCAGCAGTGTTCGGCGTTCGGAGCCGGCGGCGAGGTGCGGGCTCGCGACCGCGGCGCGCAAACCATCGAAGAACGCCGAAGCGCGCTCGCCCGCGACGCCGAAGTTGTTGGCGTTGGTCTCGTGCAGCAACTCGCCGAGCCTTCCGCGCAGGCGCGCAACTTCGAGGTCGAAGCGCGTTTGCGCCAGCGCGGCCTGCGCGTCAGCCGCCTGCCCGGCGTTGAGCTGGGCCTGTTCCCCGGCCCGCTTCGCGCGCGCCGAGGCGGGTAGATAGCCGGCGAGAAACACGAGCACGATTCCAACTACTACCGCCGCGGCGATGACGGCACGTTTCCTCGGAAGATCCATGGACTTCCTCCCCGCAGCGTTGGCGTGCGAGGTGCGCGCCACCCCGAACGCCGTTACATACGTGGCGGCGCCTCCTGCACGAGCAGCACGGGGCGGTCGGTGCGGAGCAGGACCTCCTGCGAGACCGAGCCGAAGAGAGCACGCGCAAGGCCGGAACGTCCGCGCGACCCGAGGCAGATCAGATCCGCGCCGGCACGCTCAGCGGCCGCAGCGAGGACGTGCGCCACGTCGTGGCCTGTGACCATCTCGACCGCCACCGGGATCTCGCGCGGGTTGGTGGCGCGCACGACCTCCTCGATCGCTGCGCGGCGTCGCTGTTCGTCCTGCCCGCCGGCGGCATCAGCGTCGTCGATGACGTGGATGACGGTTACGGCGGCGCCCGCGGGAGCGAGGGCGAGCGCGTAGGCAATCGCGACATTTCCCCGGATCGACAGATCGGTGGCGGCGACGATGCGGGAGATGGCCGGCGGGGCCATCACGGTGGCGGGGCGGCGGTCGGGGACGCAGACGACGCTGATCGACGAGTGCCGCACCACGGAGCGCGACGTGGACGTTTCCCACCAGTGCCGTTCCTCGTCGCGCCCGCGGCCGACCACGAGCAGGTCGGCCTCCTGGCGACGCGCGACGAGATCGAGAGCGTCCGACGCACGGCCGGTGGCCGGCTCGACGACGATTCTCGTTTCGCCGGCGCCGCGAAGCACGGCGGCCGCGGCGGCCAGATCGCGGCGGACGAGGTCCTCGACGACGGGATGGGTGCGGTCGAGATGAATCGGCCCTTCGGCGGCCACGCGCCCATGGTCGCCGATGGGCCAGGAGACGTGCGCTACCGTGAATTCGCACGGGCCGTGCTCGGGCAGATGCGCGGCCCATTGCACGGCCGGCTCGGTGCTCGGGCCGAGGTCGGAAGCGACGACGACGCGCAGGGGTCTCTGTTTCGACAGCCATGCGCCGGCGGCGAAGCCGGGGCGGGCCACCAGCACCGGCACGTCGCTTCTCGATGCGATCCGGTCGGCGGTCGTGCCGAGCAGCCACGCTCCCGCGCGCTTGCCGACGGCGCCGACGACGATCAGTCGCGCCGTTTCGCGTGCGGCGTACTGCAGCAGGACCTCGACGGGATCGCCGAATTCGGCGACCGTTCGCACGTCGGCGCCGATGCCCGTGAGCCGCGACGCGAGCGCGGCCATCGCTTCGCGCGCGGAGGCAGTGAGGTCGTCGTACATCCGGGCGGGCGTCGGCATGCCGGGAGCACTGGGGACTGCCGGCGGCGGGATGACGTTGACGAGGATCAGCGGTTCGGTGTGATGCACCGCCAGAGTCGCCGCGAGCTCGCAGGCGCTCTCGGATGCCGCGGAGAAGTCCGTGCCGCAGATGATGGTCATCGTTCGATCCTCGCTGCGGATCGATGCAGCAATGAGCGAGCCGATCGTCCGCCGGCGCCGCGCGCGTGGTACGTCCTGTGCGTCTCCGAGGGCGTGAACCAGCCGAAGTGCAACCATGAGCAATGTCACGGCACCGGAATGGACGTGAAGGGTGACGGCTACTGCTCGCCATCGTGCCGCGAAGGACGGACCAGCGCGGACGGACGCTGCGCCTACGGACATCCTCACTGCCGCTGATACGCGTTTGCGTCCGGTCGTGAAGTCACCGGGTAATCGAGAGATACCATCTGCACGTGCGCGCCTTCATCGCTGCCGTGGTTTGTCTCCTCCTTGCGTGCAGCCGCGGCGATGACGCGACGGTGTTGACCATCTCCGGGAGCGCGGTGGGGAAGGAAGGGGAGGTCCTGACGCGTCAGATCCGGCGCTTCATGGCGGCGCATCCGGGCCTCACCGTGCGAATTCACGAAACGCCCGACGACGCGACACAGCGGCATCAGCTCTACGTGCAGTGGCTCAATGCACGGGTCGGATCGCCGGACGTGCTGCAGCTCGACGTGGTCTGGACGGCCGAATTCGCGGCAGCGGGGTGGATTCTGCCGCTCGATCGCTTCCGGCCGGACGGGCGGGATTTCTTTCCCGCGGCGCTCGATGCGTGCCGCTGGCGCGGGTCGCTGTTCGCGGTGCCGTGGTTCGTCGACGTGGGGATGCTGTACTGGCGCACGGATCTCCTCGACCGTGCTCCGCGGACACTGGACGAATTGAACGCTGCGGCGTCGGCGACGATGCAGCGGGAACGGATCCCGGCCGGCATCGTCTGGCAGGGTGCGCGCTACGAGGGGCTGGTGACGGTCTTCAACGAGATCCTCGGCGCGCACGGCGGCACGATCCTTAACCCCGACGGCCGCGTGGCCGTCCATTCCGAGGCCGGCGTCCGTGCACTCACGTTCCTGCGCGATCAGGTGCGCCGCGGCATCGCACCGCGCGAGGTGTTGACGTGGCACGAAGAGGAGTGCCGTTTCGCGTTCCAGAACGGAAATGCGCTGTTCATGCGCAACTGGCCCTACGCGGTCGCGGCGATGAGCGAGAAAAGCGAGTCGCGGGTGGCGGGACGCTTTGGCGTCGCGCCGATGCCGGCCGCAACGGGCTCACGCCCGACATCGACGCCCGGCCGTCCGACGGCGACGCTCGGCGGCGCACCGCTGGCGATCAACGCCTGGTCGCGGCAGCCGGAGCGCGCCTGGCAGCTGGTCGCGTTCCTCACCGCACCCGAACAGATGCTCGAGCGCGCACAGATCGTCGGGCAGTATCCCGCCCGCCTCTCCGTCTACGGCGACGCCGCGCTCGCGGCGGCGCTCCCGGTGGCGCCGGAGGAGGTACGGCGGATCATCGAGGCCGCGGTTGCGCGTCCGGCCACGCCGGTGTGGGCGGAGCTCTCGAGCGAGCTGCAGGTGGGCTTGCACCGCGCGCTGACCGGAGCCGCCGAGCCGCGGGCCGCGCTCACCGAGGCCGCTTCGCGCATGCAGCGGCTGCTCGATGAGAGCGGCCTTTCCGCGAAGGGAGCGGCGCGACCATGAGCCGCCGGCCATCCGAGACCCGCCTTGCGTGGCTCTTCGTGGCACCCGCGCTCGCGGCGATTGCATTGATCGCAATCTTTCCGCTGGGCTGGACGCTTTGGGAATCGCTGCACCGGCACGACCTGCGGATGCCGTGGCTGGGCCGGCCGTTCATCGGCCTCGGCAACTACGCCGCGATCGCGCAGGACGGGCGCTTCCGGGACGCGCTCCTGCACACCCTGTTCTTCACTGCCACGACGGTCGTGCTGGAGCTCGTCCTCGGCCTTTTTCTCGCCCTGGCCATGAACCGCGCCTTTCGCGGCCGCGGAGCCGTGCGGGCGGCCGTCCTCGTGCCGTGGTCGATCCCCACGGTCGTAGCGGCGCTGTTGTGGCGGTTCCTCTTCGACTCGCAGTCGGGGCCGGTCAGCGCGATCGTGGCGAGCCTCACCGGCGAGCGCATCGTGCTTCGTCCACGCGTGGACGGCCTGGGTGCCGATCATCGTCGCCGACGTCTGGAAGACCACGCCGTTCGTCGCACTGCTGTTGCTGGCGGGTCTGCAGAACATCCCGCGGGAGCTGTACGAGGCTGCGGCCGTCGACGGCGCGCGGCCGGCGGCGCAGCTCTGGCGGATCACGCTGCCGCTGCTGAAGCCGGCCCTGCTCGTGGCGCTGATTTTCCGCACGCTCGACGCCTTTCGCGTCTTTGACCTGGTGTATGTCCTCACCGCCGGCGGACCCGGCACCGCCACCGAGCCGCTGGCGCTGTACACGTTCAACGCGCTGTTTCAGAACCTACGCTCCGGCTACGCCTCGGCGCTGTCGGTGATCGTGTTCGCGATCACGTTCGGCCTCGCGCTGCTGTACATCCGCGTGCTCGACCCGAGGGAGGACGCTTGAGACGGGGCGTACTGGCCGCGCTGGTCGCGTTCACGTTATTTCCCTTCCTGTGGGGGCTGCTCGGATCGCTGCGCCCCGAGTCGGAGCTCTTCGGCGGCGCGACGCTTCTGCCGCGCGCGCTCACGCTGGCGCACTACCGCGCGCTCTTCGAGGAGCGGGCATTCTGGGTTCCGATCCGCAACTCGCTCGTCGTGGCCGCGACGACGACGCTCTTCTGCATCGCCGCCGGCTCGACGGCCGCGTATGCGCTGGCCCGCCTTCGCTTCCGCGGCCGGCGGATGATTCTCGGCTTCATCCTGGCCGTGACGATGTTTCCGCAGATCTCGATCGTCGGTCCGCTCTTTCTCCTCCTGCGCACGCTGCGCCTGATCGACACGTATCCGGGCCTCATCCTCCCGTACCTGACGTTCGCGATGCCGCTGACGGTGTGGCTGCTGGTCGGCTACTTCCGTCAGATTCCGGTCGAGCTGGAGGAAGCGGCGCGCATCGACGGCGCGAGCCGGCTGGGCGTGTTGCTGCGCATCGTCCTTCCGCTGGCAGTCCCGGGCATCGCCACGACCGCCATCCTGACGTTCATCTATTGCTGGAACGAGTTTCTGTTCGCGCTCTCGTTCACTCTCGGCGCCGACCGTCAGACCGTGCCTGTTGCCATCGCGCTGTTCCGCGGCCGGTACGAAGTGCCGTGGGGACAGATCCTCGCCGCGGCGATGGTGACGACGGCACCGGTCGCGTTGCTGGTGCTCGCGGCGCAACGGCGGATCGTGCAGGGTCTGACGTCGGGTGCTGTGAAAGGGTGACGCCTCCCACGCGCGCGGCGCCGCGCGCAGGAGAACGCATTCAGCGCGCGGCGTTCAGATACTTCAGCAGCTCGCTGTCCGTCGACAGCAGCAGCAGCGACGTACACCGCCACCCTCGACGCCACGCTCCCACAGAGCACCGCCGGAGGCCTCTTCGTCGGTTTCTCTCTGTCGTGACATGGCGAATCGCGCCGCCGTGTCCCTCTGACCTCACACGGAGGAAGCATGAACGAGAAACGAGTCCTCATCCGGCATCACACGACCGAAACGCGCTGCCTGGTCGCCCCTCGCCCCGACGTACTCGCATCCCTGCGCAGCGACATCGAAACGGTGCGTGACGGCGCGATCGCGGCGGCATCCGCGGCCACGTCATTCCTCACGCTGCGCAGGCCGCAGGCGTTCGGCTTCGACGACGGCACCATCCTGCCGCCCGACGAGTTCGAGCTCGGCACCGCCGCGGACGTCATGCGCTCCGCTGCGGCCACGCGCGCCCCGCTGCGCGGCAACCTCAACGTCGTAGCGGTCCTCGTCGACTTCCCCGACGCCCCCATGACGCGGCCGAGCGCCGACTTCCAGGACCTCTTCTTCGGCCAGGGGACCAACAGCGTCGCCGACTACTTCGCCGAGGTCTCGGGCAACCTGATCGGCATCACGGGCAGCGTCGTCGGACCGTTCACGCTCCCCCTCACCCTCGCGCAGTATGCCAACGGGCAGTCCGGCACCGGGCAGAGCGCCCCGAACGCGCAGACCATGGCCCGAGACGCCGCGAACGCAGCCCTGGCCCACATCGACCAGTCGCTCGACAACGACGACAACGGCTTCGTCGACGCGTTCGTCGTCATCCACGCCGGCCGCGGCGCCGAAGAGACGAAGTCGAACGGCGACATCTGGTCGCACAAGTGGGTGCTCGCCAACGGCGCGGTCACGGCGGCGGACGGGACGCGGATCTTCGCGTACCTCACCGTCCCCGAGGACTCGCGCCTCGGCGTCTGCGTCCACGAGCTCGGCCACCTGCTCTTCGGCTGGCCCGACCTCTACGACACCGACTACACCTCCGAAGGCGTCGGCAACTGGTGCCTGATGGCCGGCGGCAGTTGGAACGGGCCCGGCGTCGGCGCGGCGCCCGGCGACGTCCCCGCCCATCCCTCGGCGTGGTGCAAGGCCACCCAAAAGTGGGTGAACGTCGTCGCGCAGAGCCAGAACGCACAGGTGACGATCAGCGACGTCCACAACAGCCGGACCGTCTATCGGCTCTGGAAAGACGGCGCCTTCGCCTCCGAGTACTTCCTGGTCGAGAACCGCCAGCGCAACGGCTTCGACCGCGACCTCCCCGGCGACGGCCTGCTGATCTGGCACATCGACGACTCCATCGCCTCGAACACCAACGAGAACCACTACAAGGTCGCGCTCGTGCAGGCCGACGGCAGCCGCGACCTCGAGCGCGCCGCCGATCGCGGAGACACGAGCGATCCGTACCCCGGCACCGCGAACAACACCGCGTTCGACGGGCAGTCGAATCCCTCCTCCGACTCGTACTCGGCCATCCCGACCTCCGTTGCCGTCACCAGCATCCCCGGCTCGGCGGCCGACATGACCGTGCAGCTCACCGTCACCGCCGCCACGAGACGCCGCCGCCGGCGCGCCGTCCGTTCCACGGACCCGGAGCCCGTCCTCCCGATCCGAGACGCCGCCCCCGCCGCCGACTACGTCGTCCCCGACCCGAAGCCGCCCGAGATCACCGCCTGACACAATGCGCCGGGCGCCGCAAGGCGTCCGGCGCGGACTACACTTCGCGAACTACTCCGATGGTGCAGCAGCTCGAAACCTGGTCAGTGCTCCGAGGACGCGTGCGCGCCGTCGCCGACGACGCGCAACGCGCGGACTTCCGCACGCTCTCCCTCGACCTCGACGACGTCGGCGGCGCCGAAGGATTCGCGGCCGCGGTAGATGCCTCCTCGGCGGGAAGCGTCGTCGAAATCGCCATCCCCCGCGACACGGCCGACGCGATCGGCCTCGAGCCCGGCAAACACATCGAGCTCCACGCCCGCTTAACCCCCGCCGGCCTCTTCGCCCACCCCGACCGCACGCGAATCGTCGACTGAGCAGAACACTTTCATTTCACCCTCGGCCGCTAATCTCCATCAATGCCTCTCCGCGTCGTTACGGCCGCGCTCACGCGCCGGCCCTCTTCATCGGCTCATGGAGGTGCGCGAACCGCGGCGTGAGCGTGCCGCGGTGCACGATGGTCGCGCGGAGCAGCTCGGGACCAATGGAGAGGCGGTTCGGCGGCCGCGTCCAGTCGCAGGCGGCCAGCTCCGGAATGAACGGCAGGAGTTGATCGCCGAACGATTCCGACGCTTCGCGCGGCATCTGGGCCGGGAGGTTGTCGACGGTCATGAGCACCGGGCCCTGGCCGTGGACGCCGGGGAGGATCATCCGGTCTTCCCGCCGGGAGACGGGCGTGTAGACGTACACCGGAGCCTCGGGCTTGGTCGCCGCGACGTTCGCCTCGATCGAGCCGCCGACGTCGCAGGTGATGTCGGCGATGACGCGCAGGACGGGCTGCGCCTCGGCGCGCCACAGTTCGTCGAGCTGGTCGTTGTCGATCAGTCTCGGCAGGCCGTCGTGCCAGTACGTGCCGTTCACGAACACCGTGACGTGTCTGAGGTACCGGTCGAGCGCAGAGGTATAGCGATACGGGTTGCGCGCGTAGTCGGAGGCGTCGAACGCGCCGCCGCCGACGCGGTGGTAGCGCGCGGCACGCGAGAGCCGGGCCAGGAACACCTCGTGCCGCACCTCGCGTGTCGCCGAAAACTCCTGCAGTTCGCGGGCGCCGATCTCGCGCGGCTGGAGATCCTCGAGCACCGCCTCTGCCCCCTCGGAAACGTGACCCGAGCCGGCAATCGCGAAGACGACGGGCCGCAACGTCGCCGGCAGCCCTTCCGTCCGGATGCGCGCGCCGATGGCCCGCACCTGCGCGAGCGCCGCGTCGAGGCTCGCGTACTCGTGCGCGAGCTTCATCTCCGCGAATGGCGTGGAGGTGCCTTCGGCGAGGTATCGCTGGCCGAGCGCCCACAGCGCGTTGATCGCGCCGGCGTGACCGGCATGTCTGCCGAAGAAGACGAGCCGCCGGCCGGCCTCGTCGACGATCTGTTCGTAGTCGATGAGCGTGCAGCCGAGCTTCTGCATCTGGCGCAGCAGCGGCATGTTCGACGGCTGTCCCTTCGTGACGTGGGCGAAGACGAGATAGGTGGCCCCGGACATGAGTCTGTCGGGGTCGGGCTCCTTCACGCCCAGGATCACCGGCGGCCGCCGCAGTGACGGCACGATGGTCGCGCCGGCCTCGGAACCGTGGCGGCCGCGGCAGTTCGCGCACGGAAACCGCTCGTCAGCACGTCGTACCAGCCGCCCGGGATCGAAGAGCTCGACCGGCGAGCGCGCGCGGCCGGCACGATCCTCCTCAACGAGATCGGGTTCGATCCCGGCATCGATCACATGGCCGTCGCCCGGACGCTGCGCGACATCCGCACGCGCGGGGGCCATGTAGGCAGCTTCACCACCGCCGCCGGCGGGATCCCGGCGCAGGACGCGAACAACAATCCCTGGGGCTACAAGTTCTCGTGGAACCCGCGCGCCGCCGTGCTGGCGGGACGCAACCCCGCACGCTTCCTCCGCGGCGGAGAAGTCGTCGAGGTCGCCGGGGAGGATCTGTTCCGGCACCACTGGCCGTACGGCGTCGAGGGGCAGGGCGTGTTCGAGGTCTACGCCAACCGCGACTCGCTCGTGTACCGCGACCACTACGAATTGCGCGAGGCGGAAGGGGTGTTCCGCGGCACGATCCGCTATCCCGGCTGGTGCGACACAATGCTCGCCGCCGCACGGCTCGGTTTCTTCGAGATGACCGGGCAGACGTGGGAGGCCGGCACGACCTGGGGCCCGATCGTCGCGCGCCGGATCGGACACCGCGGTGGCTCGCTCGTGCAATCGCTGGCTGACTTTCTCGGCGTCGACGCCGACTCGCCGGTGATCACCCGCCTGGAGTGGGCCGGCTTTCTCTCCGACCGCCCGCTGCCGGTGACGGTTGCCTCGCCGCTCGATCTCTTCGTCAGCCGGCTCGGGGCGCTGATGCATTACCAGCCGGGGGAGCGCGACATGGCCATGTTGCAGTACCAGTTCGACGCGCGTTTCCCGGATGCGCATCGGGAGGAGATCCGCGGCGGCATCGTGCTCTGCGGCGACGCCTGGGGAGACACGGCGATGTCGCGGCTGGTGTCGCTCCCCGCCGCGATCGCGGCGCGGCTGATCGTCGAAGGAAAGATCCGCGCCGAGGGGGCGGTGATCCCCACCTCGCCGGAGATCTACCGGCCCGTGCTCGACGAGCTGGAGGAGCTCGGGACGAAGAGCTCCTTCGCGCGTGATTGAGCTGTGGGAAGATGCTCGCATTGAATTCAATTTATCCAACACGAACCGCACGACGATGCTTCCGCCTTCCATCCACGCCCTGATCGCCACTTCCCTGAGCTCCGCGGCCGCGTTGGAGCTGCTGCTCCTGCTGCACCGTTCGCCGGACACGTACTGGACCGCGACGGCCGCCGCCGCGAGGCTCGGCGCCTCGGAGGAGCGGATGGCCGCGGCGTTCCAGTCGCTCCGGCTGCACGGCCTCGTCGAGCAGGCGCGGGAGACGGTGGCGTTTCGCTACGCCCCTCGAAAAGATGAGGACCGCCAAGCCGTCGAGGCGCTCGCGTCAGCGTACGATCGTCAACGCGTCGCCGTCCTCGACGCTGTTTACGCCGCCGCTACCGGCGCCATCGAAGCGTTCGCGGAGGCGTTCCGCATCCGCCCCCGCTGAGCGACTCGCCGCCGCGCCGCGCCGCTGTGCAAGAATGCCGGAATGGCCATCACACGCCGCGATCCGGCGGCCATGGACGACGCAAAAGCGATCCTCAATCGCGTGCGGCAGCTCGTCCGGGCGTTGCGGGCGTTCGACAAACAGGCCCAGACGCGGTTCGGTCTGGGGGCCGCGCAGATGTTCATCCTGCACGTGCTGCAGCATCACGACGAGCTCTCGATGAACGAGCTGGCCGACCGCACCGCGACCGACCAGAGCTCGGCGTCGCTGGCCGTCGGGAAGCTGGTCACCGAAGGGTATGTCAACCGCAACGTGAGCGAGGAAGACCGCCGGCAGGTGCGGCTGTCGTTGACCGCGAAAGGACGCGCGCTCGTGAAACGCTCGCCGCCCGCCGCGCAGGAACGGATCATGGACAGCGTAGAGGCCATGCCGCCGCGCGAGCGCGCGCAGCTCATGGCTCTGCTCGACAAGCTGATGGCCGGCATGACGGACGCCGACGGCAGTCCGCCGATGCTGTTCCAGGACGAGCGCGAGCCCGCGAAGCGCCGGAGGGCGCCGCGCCGGACGAAGAACCGGCCCTGACGCATATCGATTGAATTCAATCGATCGGAAGAGATCGCACGCTCCGTTCGTTGCGACGGCCGGAGGTTGCCGTGAAGCTGAGCTGGATCTTCGACACCGCCCCGACTGCCCTGGCGCTCGCCACCGGGATTTCCGGCGGCGTGCTGCTGCTCGTCTCACTGGTCGTGGGCTTCGCCCGCCGCAAACTACACCGGGCCGCCGAAACGCAGGGGGACGTCGATGACTTTCTGCTCGACGTCGTACGGCGCACGAGCCTCGCCCTGCTCGTCGTGCCGGCTGTTTACGCCGGGTCGCGGGCCCTCGCGCTGCCGGAGGAGACGACGTCGCTGCTGCGCACCGTCACGCGCGTGTCGCTCATCGCGCAGGCGGCGCTCTGGTCCGCCGCCGTGGTCGACTTTTTCCTGCGGCGCTATCACCGGCGGCGCGTGGAGAGCGACCCTGCCGCCATCACCACGATCCGGGCGTTCCGTCTGGCCGCGCTCAGCGCCGTCTGGTGTGTGGCCACACTGGTCGCGCTCGACAACCTCGGCGTCGACATCACCGCGCTCGTCACCGGTCTCGGCATCGGCGGCGTGGCCATCGCTCTGGCGACGCAGAACATCCTCGGCGACCTGTTCGCGTCGCTTTCGATCGTGCTGGACAAGCCCTTCGTCGTAGGTGACTTCATCCGCTCCGGCGACCAGATGGGCGTGGTCGAGCAGATCGGTTTGAAGACCACGCGCGTCCGCTCGCTGTCCGGCGAGCAACTGGTCTTTTCCAACAATGACCTGCTCCAGAGCCGCATTCAAAACTACAAGCGGATGAACGAGCGGCGCGTGCTGTTCCGCGTGGGAGTGACGTACCAGACGTCCGGAGCGCTGCTCGCGCGGATCGCACCCATGGTGCGCGGGATCATCGAAGCGGCGGGCGAGGTCCGGATGGACCGCGCGCACTTTGCCGCGTTCGGCGACTCGTCCTGCGACTTCGAGTTCGTCTACTACGTGCTCTCGCCCGACTACAACGTCTACATGGACGTACAGCAGGCGATCAACCTCGCCATCGTCGAGGCATTCGAAAAGGAAGGAATCGAGTTCGCGTATCCCACCCGCACGCTTTATCTGCAACGGCCGGCGCAAGCGGCGGCGGCTGCTGCCTGACAGAAGGAGGAGAGAGAGTTGAGAAACAGATTCATCACATACGACGCTGGAGTCGGAGGAGCCGCGACCGGGCGACCTGCCGTCGGCGCGGATGCTCTTCCGCAGTGACGCCGCATACTTCCGCGCGCGCTTCACCGTGATCGACGACCGGCTGTTTCAGTTGCTGTACGTCGGCCGCTCGGAGGAGCAGCGTGCCGCGCCGGCGGTGAGCGGGATGTTCGACTCGTTCAACGTCGCCGCCGGTGGAGGACAGGCAAGCCTGCCTGTCTCGTCGAGCCAGTAACAACCCCGGAAGAACGGGGGACAGGCAGGATTGCCTGTCCTCCGCTACCTTTCCGTCGTGAACAACCGCCGGCCGCCATCGAAGCGATGCCGCCCGATGATGTCCCGGCCGCGGTGGGACATCACCCACTGCACGAACCATTCGGCATTCCGATGCCGGCGCTCGCTACGTCCGAGCAGCACCTCGACGTGGTGGTGCAGGAGCGGTGTGCGCTGGAGAATCGGGACGAGCTTGCTCGTCGCTCCGGCGGCTTCGTACGTCGATCGATCCGTGATCGTATACGCGCCTCGGCGCGAAGCCTCCTGCAGCACTTCGAGCGCGGTTCCCCGGCAGAGGCGGTAGCGGCGGTCATCGGCAGGCGAGGCGGGCGACGCTGCCCATAGCTTCGCTTCGCGGTGCCGGAGGTCGGGCACGTCGACGGGCGAACAGAACGCCCGGTCGCGGCGGGCGATCCGCCGCAGAGCCTCGGCCGCCGTCTTCGCCTGCTTCGCTTTTGCGGGGTCGCGCGAGGGTCCGACGAGGAGGGTATCGTCGTACGCGACCACGTTCGCCAGCCGGACCAGCGAACCGCGACGAAGCTCCTGCCGCAGGGCCGGAGAGGTCGTGAAGACGACGTCCGCCACACCGTCGCGGACCAGCGCCGGAATCAGCGCCTCCTCGGTCACGATGATGTGCGTGCGTACTTTGCTGGCGGCGGAGAACGTCCGCCCGAGCGGTTCGACAACTCCGTTTCCCGCCAGGTCGGGCGTGGTCGCGATCGTGACCGCGGCCTGCTCGTCCGCGCGCCGGCACGCGGCCGCGATCATCACCATCGCCACCAGCGCGAACGAAGCGATTCGTCTGCCGCTCATCATTCGAAAAGCTCGAACGCCTCTTCGCGCGGCGTCTCGCGCATCCGGACGCGGAGAATATCCGAGGGGCTGAGGAACCCGACCACGCGCCGCGAGACCTGCGAGTCCACGACCGGGCAGCGGTCGACGCCGCGGACGTGCATCTGCCGCACGATGTCGATGACGCGGTCGTCCGCCGCGGCGACGAGCCTCGGCTCCTCGGCGAGGCTCCACACCGGCTTGTCGCCGTTCCCGCCGCCGATCGCCTGCTCGATGGCCTGACGCGACACGGTCCCGGCGAGCGTGCCGCCGTCCACGACGACGGGATAGAAGAGGAATCGCGTTCCCGCGACACGGCCTGCCGCGTCGGCAACGGTGGCCTCGCGCGGGATGGTGACGACGTCGGCGGTCATCGCGCTGGCCGCGGTGACGTGCGCGAGCGGCTCGTGCGGCCCATGTTCCTCGACGTGTCCTTCGTCCACCATCTGTTGTTCGACGATGCTGAGGCGGGAGATGCGGCGCGAGCTCGCCACCGCCAGCGAGACGCCAAGCATGAGTGGCAGGATCAGCTCGTAGTCACGCGTCAGCTCGACGACGATCAGCACCGCGGCGATCGGACTGCGCATGAGCCCCGCGAAAAACGAGCCCATCCCGACGATCGCATATGCCTTGGGATCGATGTTGACGCCGGGAAAGAGCGCCTGCGCGCCGTGGCCGATGGCCGCGCCGAGGGCCGTGCCGATGAAGAGTGACGGCGCGAACGTGCCGCCGACGATCCCCGCGCTGATGGCGATGGTGAAGGCCAGCAGCTTGACGGCGAAGGCAATCCCCGATTCCGTCGCCGTCCCGCCGCCGTGAAGCCAGAACGAGACCGAGTCGTAGCCGACGCCGAGGATCTCCGGGGCGAGCGTGCCGGCGATGCCGATCAGCAGCCCCGCCAATGCGGCGCGGCCGACGAACGAGGGCATCTTCGCGGACCAGCGGTGCTTGAGCCGGTGCGCCAGCGCGATCGCCAGACCCGAGGTGATGCCGGCGATGACGCCGAGGAGGGCGAAGCCGATCATCTCGCGTGCGTCGGTCCAGGTCGAGAATGGCGCTGCAAGCAGAGGCCGGCCGCCGAGGAGCATCCGCTCGACGACCGCGGCGGCGACGGACCCGACGAGCACGCCGCCGAGGATGCCCTTCTGCGAGGTGCCGATCACTTCCTCGAGCGCGAAGACGACGCCGGTGATCGGCGTGTTGAAGATCGCCGAAATGCCGGCCGCGGTGCCGATCGGGATCATCGCCCGGACCGCTTTCTGCGGCAGCCGCAGCAGACGCGCCACGGCCACGGAGAAGCCGCTGGCGACGACGGTGATCGGACCTTCCGGACCCAGCGGTGCACCGGCGCCTAGGGAGAGCGGCGTGGCCACGAACGTCGCCCCGACCGTCCTCGCGCCGAGCAGACGCGGGTCCTCGTTGTACGCCCGGCGCACGCGGGCGAGGTTGGCGCCGATGGCGCGTGGCGCGAAACGGCGGATCAGCCATGCCAGCAGAGCGAACGTGACGGTTGGCGTCACGATCACCAGCACGATGCGCCACGGACCCGGCATCGCGAGCGCGCGGCCGATCAGCAGGTCGTGCGCAAACTCGACGTAGCGATGAAAGATCACCGCGATGACGCCGCAGAGCGCGCCGATCAGCACCAGCGTCCCGAGCAGGAAGCGCCCCGCCAGCACCTGTACCTGCGCCACGCCTTCGCCCAGCGCACGGCGCGCGCTGGCGGCCAGGGCCCTGATGGTGACGCGGAGAGGGTGCGACATTACATTGCGTTCAATCCATTATCTGCGCCGTGTTGTTCCAGGACACTCGCAACCTCACGGTTCCTCGATGTCACAAGCTGTTCGATTTCCGTGGACGTGCCATAGAGCCGCCGTGGCGGTACTTCACCGCGCAGACACATGTGCACGGTCTCCTGCTGATGAGGATGGATGAGGTCATCGGCTTACCGGCGTGTCGAGCGGAACACCGGGCGCGTACGTCTCGAAACGCGCGCTTTCCTGGTGGCCAGGCGTCGTGCATGTGATGTCGTAAGCACCGGTGCCGAGGAGCAGTTGCAGCACGGTCCTGCCGTTCGGCGGCAACGTTGCCGTGGAATTGCCGGTGCCACCTCGGACCACGATCTCATGTGCGACCGCAGTTTGATTCTCGATGTGGAAGACGGTGTGCGCACGCGGAAGCAGGCGCTGGACATCGATGCGGCCGCTGACAACCGTCACGAACGTCGTGCCGGGCGCGGCGGCCGATGCAGGGCGCGGACTGCCGGCAGTGGCGAGAGCGGGGCTGTCTACTGTTGAAGTCACCATCGGCTCGGGACGCGGCTCGGCCGGGGCAATCGTGTTGCTTGTCGCCTGCGGCTCGCGGCTGCAGCCGACAGCCAGCACGAGCGCGACACAGAAGATCTTCACACGGCTGAGCTGTTCAAGACCCGTTCCGTAGCTGGCACGCGCGAACTTCCGCCAGCAGTTCCGCGTCCGTAACCGGCTCGATCAGCACCCGTCCAACCGGTGTTGCTGTTGCCGCGAGCTCCTCGGATCGCGCCACTACGACCACGCGGGGGAGCACTTCCGGGCAGAGTTGCGCGAGGTAGTGCAGTACGTATTCGCCGAGCCTGTACGTGTCACTGAGCGTCGACGGCTCGTCGGTGAGAGCGACCACGGTCGCCGCGTACCGGCTCATGTCCTCGCGGCTGATGTGCGCGACCGCGGTGTCGTGGGGGATCCGGTCGACGCGATAGCCGGCGCGCAGCAGCGCGCCTTCGATGCCCGTCCTGTGCGCGGGGTCGGAGTCTACGACGAGGATTTCGGTGATGTGCATACGTGACACGTGCTCGCTCAGGCCCCGCGGCTGCCGAGGACTCGCTCAGCAGCTCGGCCCGTACGCGAGCTCGGCCGTCCCGCGTCCTGGGCTGGTGTGATACAAAACATTGGTGGCGGATGTGCTCCTTGCGGTTCCGGTGCTACTTGCCGGGCTTTACCTGGTCGGTCTCGCTGCTGTTGCCTTCATCTCACCTCAAAAGGCAAAGCTCTTTCTCTCCAGCTTTGCGAGCTCGCCCTTCGCCCATTTCGCCGAGCTGTTCAGCCGGCTTCTCGTCGGTGTGTCATTGGTGTTGTACGCGGCACAGATGAAGTTTTCCAGTCTTTTCACGGTTTTGGGCTGGACGATCGTCGTAACAACGATCGGTCTTTTCGTCGCGCCCTGGCGCTGGCACCGTCGCTTTGCCAGATGGTCCGTTCCTCTCGCGACCCGCAACATGGCGCTTTTCGGGCTCGGGTCGCTTGCCGCCGGCGTGCTTCTGCTCTTCTCAGTCTTTCCGTGACGAGGACGACCCGCGGGTTCGCTCACCGCTAAAAGTAGGGTGGCGACACGTGCGGCGCGATGTACGGATCGAGCGCACGCGCGACGAGCACGGCCGTGGCCACGGCGAGAAGGCGAGCGCGTACCGCCGGATCTCAGGCAAGGCCATGGTCTCTCGCATAGTTCATCAGCGCGTATCGTCCGTCGATCCTGAGCTTCTCGTAGATGCTGTGAAGGTGGAACTTCACCGTTCCTTCAGTGATGTCGAGACGGGAGGCGATCTCCTTGTTCCGCAGACCGGAGGCCACCATCTTCGTGACCTCCACTTCGCGCGGTGTGAGCATGGACGATGCGGCCGCGACGGCCTGCTCGCGCTGGAGCACGAGGCGCAGCGCACCGGCGATGGCCTGTCCGTTCCAGCTCTGCTCGCCGTTCGCGACCTGACGCACGCTTTGCACGAGCAGTCGCGGCGCCGACTCCTTGAGCACGAGACCGCTGGCGCCGAGTCGAAACGCTTCGAGCAGGCGCGCGTCATCGAGCGAGGCGGTGAGCAGCACGATCTTCGTCGGCAACTGCCGCTCGTGCATGCGGCGCAGCAACCCGATCCCGTCCATCTCCGGCATCCTCACGTCGAGCACGAGGACGTCGGGCCGCCAGGTCTCGACTGCCTGCAGTGCCTCCACACCGTTGATGCACCGCGCCACCAGTTCGCAATCCGCCTCGCCGCGGAAGAGTTGTTCGAGCGCGTCGAGGATGAACGGGTGATCGTCGGCCACGACGATGCGGATCGGCATCAGTTCGCCTCCTGCAGCGGGATGCGCACTTCGATCGCCGCGCCCGCATTCGACGACTCGACGACGAGCGATCCGCCGAGGTTCCGCACGCGTTCTTTGAGGGTGCGAGGGCCGTGCCCCGCGTGCTCCATGGCGGCGAGATCGTGACGCCCGCTGAACGGGAAGCCGCGTCCGTTGTCGCGGATGTGCAGCTCGACGGCGGCGTCGCGACTCCTCGCCGAGACGACCGCGCGCGACGCGCCGCCGTGGCGGGCCGCATTCGACAGCGACTCGTTGACGATGCGACAGAGCTCGTGTGCCAGTCGCGGCGCGACGTCGATCCGGTCCGGTGCGTCGACTTCGACCTCCAGCCCCCACTCCAGCGGGAAGCGTTCGCGCATCCGCTGCAATTCATGCGCGACGATGGTGTGGCCGTCGCGGACGTCGTGCGGACGAAGCTCGCGGACGATCGTGCGTAGCTCGCGCTGGTCGCGTTCGAGCACGTCCTGGATGTGCACGAGTTGTCCGGCGAGATCGGAATCATGTGCGACGCGGCTTCGCAGGGTTTGCAGAGTGAGTCCCACGCCGGCGAGTGACTGCACGATGCCGTCGTGGAGGTCGCGGGAGATGCGCAGGCGCTCCTCCGCGCTCGCGGTCTGCCGCACCTGCTGGACGAAGAAGAACTGCTCGAGGGTTGCCAGCGCGAGCCGCCCGGATATGTGGGCCAGGGCGAGGTCGTCGGCCGTCGCGCTGCGCACATCAGGGACGATGAAGCGCGCGGCGAGGGTCTCGCTCTGTAGCGATACGGCGATCGCACTGTCGATCGCGTACCGCTCGCGCAGCGCGGGGCCGATCGGGTCACCGGTCCGTTCCACGACGCTCGGGTGCGCCGGATCGTAGACTAGCATCGTCCCCGCATCGGCGCGGGCGAACACGCTGGTGTTCCGCACCGCATCGAGCGCCGGCGCGTCCCACGCGCCCGGAGGCATCCGGTCGACGTGCAATCCGCCGTCGTTCCAGATCGCGGTGTGGACCCACGGTTCTTCCGGCTCTTCCCACACGAGCAGCACGCGCCGGGCGCGCAGCACCGTGGCCGCGTGGCGAAGCGTGACGCTGAGAACGTCGTCGCGATCAGCAGCCAGCTCGCGCGGCCATGCGGCGAGTGACGCAAGCTCGGTACGGAGTTGCTGCTGATAGACGCCGAGATAAACGAGGAGCGCCGCGAGCACGCCGAGATAGGCGATGCGGATGACCGCGCGGCTGGCCTCGAACTGAGGGTCGGTATAAGACGAGAGAACGGCCATCACGCCGTAGATCGCCATCGCGGCGATGCCGGTGGCGAGGATGCCGCGCCACGAGAACCGGAGCGTTGCGCAGAACAGCGAGAAGACGAAGTAGAGGAAGAACGGGCTGGCCGGCCCTTCGGTCAGATAGACGAAGACGGTGAAGAGCAACAGGTCGAGCGCGTGGGACACGAGGCGCCATCGCGCTGACGGTACGGGCGAGCGCCACGCGACTGTGGCGGCCAGCAGTGCGTAGACGGTGTAGACCACGAGCAGCGTGTACGTGGCGCGCTGATACTGCGCGGGAGTCGACGGCTCCAGGTAGACGGCCGTGAGCGAGGAGAGCGCAAGCACGAACCGGCCGGTCGCGATGAGCCGCTCGGCTCGCGCGTGAGGGGCGTAATCCGGGCGGATGACGCCGTCGGTACTCGTGGTCACGCCGATTCCAACGCCCGCTCCGCTCGCGCCGTTCCATGCCGATCCAAAGATCAGGCTGACCTGACCCGGCTGGCGATGCGTGTGCGCCGGCCCGTTTCTTAGACTGGCTGCGGGCCGGTACCGCCGGCGATCTTGTCGTCACCGAGGTGTGTATGCGTAGACGGGTTCTCCTTCTGATTCTCCTTTCCTTCTGTGTCGTGGCAGCGTCGAGCTGCCGGTCACGCCGAAAGGTGCCGCCGCCGCAGTCCGCACCCCCCGTCGCTGCGGCGACTGCACCCGAGCCGGCGGTATCGGTACCGACGCCCGATCGCGATTTCGTGCAGCCTCAGGCGGACACGCGCGACGTGCTCAGCGAAGACATCCGCGAAGCGAATCGAGTGGCCCGGGAGCGCGGCTGGATTCAGGACGCGTTCTTTGCGTTCGATGCTTCGACGCTCGGCACCGAGGCGCAGGAGGCGCTGCACCGGTCGGCTACGTGGCTGCGCCAGAATCCCGAGTACCGGCTCCGCATCGAAGGGCATTGCGACGACCGCGGAACGGAGCAGTACAACCTCGCGCTCGGCGATCGCCGCGCCGACGCCGCGTTGTCGTACCTCCTGGCACTCGGGATCGACAGCGCCCGAATCGAGACGGTGAGCTACGGCGAGGAGCGACCGTTCGAAGAAGGCGCCATCGAGAGTGCGTGGGCGCAGAACCGAAGGGCACACCTCGTACTCTCCGCGCGACGTTGACGATCAGTCTGCACTCCGCGGAGTCGTTTGGCACAGTGACGACGTGGGGCAGGCGAGCCGGCGGACCGCTCTCCGCCGGCTCGCAGTTTTTTTGACGGGGATGTCCGATGAAGCCCGAAACCGTGCAGGCGCTCATCGGTCGCATCGAAGCGATCGAAGCGGAAGTCGGCGTGCTGCAGTCGACGGTGGAAGGAGAGGTGCTCGCGCCGAATCAGCGCCAGTATCTCGCACGCTGTTTCGACCTTCTCCACATGGAGTTGGCGGCGGTGCGCAGCTACATCGCCGAACTGCCACGATCGTGAGCAGCGAACGTTGTTACGGAGTCGTGTGACTGAGAGCTGCCGCGCAATGTGTGCGTGTACGCGGGCGTTTCGGAATGACAGAAAGGCGACAGCGCGCATCGCGCATCATTCGCAGCCACGATCCGCCTGCCGTTCATGACGGTTCGATCATGCCCAGAGTGTTCTTGTGGATGTCCGTGTGTCTTGCGTCGCTGGTGGGCGGCGTGCGTTACTCGCCCATCCCGCTGCTGCCGGTTGCACCGCCGCCGGCGCATCGCGCGGTGCTGCCGCCGTTCGATCGAGTCATTCGCCTGGATGTCGAGTACGACGAAGCACTGGCAGAGCAGCACGGCGACCGGGTGGAGGACTTCGTCCGCGAAACGATTGCGATTCACAACGTCGAGTGGCGCCGCTACAGGCGCGAATGGTTTCAGCTTGGCCGGCTCACGCTGCGGCCTTCCACTCCCGATCTCGACGCGTCGTACGTGCTCGCGAAGTTTCTCCACCGCACGACCGAGGAGCCGGACACGATTCACGTTCTCGTCACCGGACGTCCGCTGGAGGTCTATACGAGCGGTACGCACGCGATGCCGATCGGCGGGCTGGCGTACCGCGGATCCGATGCGTTGGTGGTCACTGCGACGCCAGGCGTGACCGTGGATCTGCTCGCGTACTACCTGTTCCATGAGCTGGGCCACTGCTGGGATGCGTACGACATCCCGTTTCACGGCGGCGATACGACGTTCGGCAGCAAGACGCGCATGACCTTCGATATCGACGCGGGCAACGAGGAGATCATGGAGGACTCCGCGGGGCCACTCCCGCGCGCCACTCCGAAACGTGCGCCGATGGTGATCCGCGAGAAGCTCGCCCGTGCGCGCGCCGTGACGCGCGAGTTGCCGGTGTACACCGCGATTCACGATCTTCTGCTGCACGAGCCATCGCCGTCGAACCCTGTATATATCGAGAAGAAAGGCGTGGTACTCGCCAGGGCAGGGGCGGATCGGGTGAAGGTCGCGGATCTGCTGCGGACGTACGAGATCACCCGCCGCCAACTGCGCGACGATGCCGAGGTGTGGCAGCAGATCGCGGAGCACTACTGGCGTGCGAACGACGCGATCCGCAAGCGCGACTATGAGGCCGCAGACGCGGAGTTGCAGATGATCCGCGTGATCGGTGCATCGCCGGACGTGCACATGCTCGTCGGCGCGGTCGAGAAGAAGGTGAGGCGACGGCGGTAAGAGCACTGAAGGTCGCCGGCCTGTCTCGCCGGAGGGCTAATGCTTCTCGCGTGTCCTGCCAGCGCCCATGAATGTTGGCGTGCCGATGCGCAGCGCCTGACGGCGCTGCGCACTCGGAGTGTTCGCGGCTGCAGATCGTGTTTCGCCGGGATGTGCGTGCGGCTGGCGCCGTAACGCGGCTGTTCCTCCTTGCCCACCGGCGGAAAGAGTGCCACGATGTGGCGGTGGACGCCGTCATCAGCATCGGCAGTCAGTCTTTCCTCGACGGTTTGCTCCGCATCCTCGGTCCGGCGCTCGACACCATCCGCGGCCCCGTCCCGATCGCCATCCCCGGACTGACCAACGCGCTCCTGAACATCCGCGCTATCGTGCCGGTGCTACCCGGCAGCTCGCGCGGGCAGATCGAGCTTCGCCTCCAGATCGAGCTCTCGGGAGAGGTACTGCTCGTCGCCAGCGTCGCCGCCGGCACTGTCAGCCTGGGCCTCGGCACCGGCGACATCCGCCTGGATCCCGCCACAGGAACAGTCGATCAGCCTCTACGGAACGGCACGCTGAATATCAATGCGGTCACCGGCCGCGTCGGTCCGACGCTCCTCAATCTCGATCCCGCAACGGGTACCCTGTCACTTCCCGCCGCTGCCGCCGCGCCGCTCAACATCGGCGCGATCGTCGGCACGCTGACGCTGCCGGACGGCGCGGGCGACCTCGGCCTGCCGCTTCCAGCGGTCGTCGCCGTCCCGATCGATTTGACGCAAGGCAATCGCATCGCCGCGACGGTGCAACTCGCGGTGACGATCAACGGCGCGGCCGTCGATACGGAGGTGCCGATCGGCGTGACGACCGGCTTCGGCCTCGAGTTCGGGGTCGACGCGGCGTCGGTGACGCTCCCGGCGCTCTCCGCGGCGTTTACCGAGGGCATTGGCACCGCGCTCTCGTCGGCGATCGACCGGATCGTGACGCAGCTCATCGGAGCGGCGTCGATCCTCCAGCC
Organism: Thermoanaerobaculia bacterium; assembly: GCA_035629865.1. Taxonomy (GTDB): domain Bacteria; phylum Acidobacteriota; class Thermoanaerobaculia; order Gp7-AA8; family Gp7-AA8; genus QHVT01. The sequence goes on from DASPHC010000140.1 coordinate 24,642, forward strand.
GGACCGCGACCTCCCGGCCGTGGCCTCGAATCTCGCCGCCGGCATCCCGGGAGTCCTGAACGCGACGCTGACCGATCTCTTCACCGGCCTCATCGCGCGGACCGGACGATTGGTGTTTGCGCCGCCGGGAGCCGGGGCGTCGTGCGATGTGCGCGCGCTGCCGACGAACGCAAAGACGAGACTCACGATTGCTGCTGACGGATCGCTGATCCTCCAGGCCGGGTTTGATCGCCTGGCGATCGCAGCCGGCGATTCGTTCCCCGCGTTCACTCCGTCGACCACGCTCGATGCGAACGTCACCATCAGCAACCCGTTCCTGCGCGACCTCATCTGCTGCCTGCTGGAGAAACTGCCGAACCTCGCTCTTCCGCCAGGCAGCCCGACGATCGTGACCACCACCACGGCGGACTGTTGCCGCTGGACCGGCATCACGCTGAGCCTCGGTGTCCTCGCGCTGCGCGGCAACCTCGACGCCTGCATCGATGGCGCCGCAGGTGCTCCGAAGACGCTCTCCCTCAACTTCGACCTGAGCCAAACGGTCGGCGCGCCAGTCGTCGGCGACGCCGTCGTGGTTCGGATCCAGTTCACGCTGCCGATCGCGGTCGACCTCAACGACCTCACCGCCTTGACGTCGCTGCGCCTGTCGGCCGCTCCGACGGTGCCCACGTTCGATATTCGTGCCGGCGGTGGACTCACTGCGTGGCTGGCCGGCCTCGGCCTCGGATCGTTCCTCCTGCCGGGTCTCGGCGTTCTCATCGCCATCGCGCCGCACGTGATCCTCGGGATCGTCAGTGGCTTCCTGCGCAATACGCTCGAGCTGATCCTCAGCCAGGCGCGTCTGCTCCAGTCGCCGGCGGCAATTCCGTTCGGCGTGCTCGAAGCGTTCGGCAAGTTCGTGCCGGCCGCGGTCACTGTCGACGATCTGTCATCACCTGGCGTTCTCGCCACGCCGTCGTCGCCGTGGGCCGTGTTGCCGCTGGTCCGGATCAAGAAGCGCCCCGGCACGCTGACACACGTGACGCACGGCTTCGGCGTCGACGACGGCACGCCCGGCTAGTGTCGTGTCACGCTTGAAACCGTGGGTGCTTTGCGGCGGCGGCGGACTGCCTGCGGCGCCGCCGCTCCTCAACGATGTCCCAGCATCGCCTGTGTCGCGGCGGCTTGCATCCAGCCCACCGGCGCTCGCAAATCACCCACGTTTTCAAGCGTGACACGACACTAGGCTGCTCACGACCCAACGGGCCTACTCAGACGGCCCATAATCGGCGCATGCAGAACCTCGCCTGGTTCCTCGTTGCCGCGGCGTGCGAGATCGCCGGATGCTATGCCGCGTGGATGTGGCTGCGGCTCGGCCGCAGTGGCTGGTGGCTCGCACCCGGCATCGTGAGTTTGATCGTCTTCGCGGTCGCGTTGACGCGCGTCGATGCGGCATTCGCCGGCCGCGCGTTCGCCGCGTACGGCGGGATCTATATCGTCAGCTCGCTCGTCTGGATGGCCGTGGTCGAGCACACGGCGCCGCGCATGACCGACTACGCCGGAGCCGCGGTCTGTCTCGCCGGAGCAGCGATGATCCTGTACGGCGCGCGATGGACGGCGGCGTAATCGCGTAGTTCGCCCGTTGCCCTCGCGCCGCGCCATGACGAGTCCCGCGCGCGCGGACGCCCGGGCACGCGCGATCAGCGCACCTTGAATGCGTAAGCCGCCAATACCGGAAGTGTCCCGACGGCAAGCCCGAGGGCCATGCCCGCGAGCCCGGCGAGGCCGACGTGCAGGCATCCGGCAATGCCGAGCGTGACGGTGACGCTCACGGCCGCGGTCCAGAATGCCGCGCCCGGCCGTTCGTCGAGGAAATCGCGCCGGAATCGCGCAAGGCTTCCGCCGGCAAGGCAAAGTGCCGCGACAAATCCTCCGGCGATCGAGGCCGCCGGCAGCAATCCACAAATGAGCGTCGAGCAGATCGGAGCGATCCAACTGGTCACGAACGGGAGCAGCAGCGGACTGAGGCCGGCGATCAGGCCGACGTTCGCCCCGCGTGCGAAATCCTGTCCGCGCCAGTGGAAGAGGACCACCAGCGCCGCAACCGTGCCGATGACGGAGAGCATCAGTGCCGCGCGGCCCGCTGCCACGCACGCGTAGAGCGGCAAAAACGTGAAGGGAAGGACGAGCAGCGCCCGGCGCACGGCTTTCTTCACTCGCCCGCGTTCGTACGCGTGGCGCGCAGCCGTCAGAAGCATCGCGTCATTCATGTCGGAGCCTCCAGGCCGCGCGCATCCGCGCGTGGGCACGCTGCAGCCGCTTGCGGAACCCTGCGCCGGCCGTCCGTTCGTCGCGTGCGTAGCGCAGCAGCGCGTCACGGTCTTCGGGCCGCAGGGTCGCCAGGGTCTGGCCGATCGCTGCCGCAAGATTGGCCGCGATGGCCCGCTCTTCCGGACTGACCGTGTTCAGCAGCAGGTCTGCCGCTTCATCCAACCCGCTCGTGTCGCGCCGCCGCCACGCACGCCGCCGCACCGTGCGGATCTCCCACATCGCGATCCCGATCGCCCACGCGACGGCATCGCGTTCCGGGTCGAACTCGGCCGCTCGCTCGAACAGTTTCAGAAGGGCAGTCTGCGCGGCATCGTCCACATCGATCGCCGGGAGGTAGCGCCCAGCCAGCGCATGCACGACGGGCCACAGGCGGGCAAACACGGGCTCGAACGCCTGTCGATCGCCGTCCGCGAGACGTGTCAGCTCGCGCTGCAGCTCCGCGCGCGCATGCGAGTCGAGGGTCACCGGATCAGTTCTCCGGTGGCTCGACCCGGCAGCCGGTCGTCAGTGTTGAGCGTTTTGTGCCGCATGAGTGCTCGCTGCCTGCGCCGTCCGTCTCGTTTGTGCCGCCATCACTTTCTGCATCTCCCGCCGCGCCTCGTCGAGGTCTTTCCGGAACGCCGGTTCCTGCGTCAGGCGATCGACGAACTGCCGGGCGAAGATCCGTCCCGACTCCGAGTCGCTCGCGAAGTGGACGCCGAGAATCTCACGTGAGTAGGCCATGTCGCGGGCGTTCCGGATGAAGAGGTCGCGTTGCTCCGGAAGCAACAGCTCGTAGACGTACGCGGCTACCCACGAGTTACTGGAGTGGCCGCTCGGATACGCGGGGAAGTTCGGCGTCTCGAGATTCCGGAGGCGCGGCTCGATCGTCCAGGGCCGCACGCGATTGAACCGGAACTTCGCCGCCCAGAGGTAGTAGCTTGCGTCGGACCAGACTCGGGCCATGAAGTCCGCGGTGACGGGCAGCGATTCAGGGGAGAACCATGCCCCGAGCTGATGGCCCATGTGGAAGAGGTTCTGCCGCATGCGCGGCCAGTCCTGGTCTTCCGGGCGAACGCTCAGCCGATAATAGACGCCGGCGAGCTTCTGACTGTACGCGATCTCGTCGGGCGTCCGGCGCGCCTGCAGCTCGAGGAGATGGTCGAGCTCTGCGCGTGTCTGCTGCGAGCTGTTCGCCGGGAACTCGGGCAGGGGAAAGGTCGCCGGCGGCACGTCGAGGTAGGCCGGCTTGACGTCGAGCACCTTCAGGTACGCCGGGCTCATCGCGGCGAGCGAGAACTGTTGCCGATCGAGGCCTTGCTGTTCGGCTCGCGGCTCCCCGCTCAATGCCGCGATTTGCTGATAGTGATGGAGAGCGCCGGCCGCCAGTGTCCGCAGCGCCGCCGTGCCGGCCGTTTCGGCGCGCGTGCAGCAGTTCGCCTGTTCGGCGTCCGGCCTGGCACACCCGTCGGGCATCGCGGCATGGACCGCGTTCACGATCGGGAAGGAGAGGACAACGATGAGGAGGAGGCGCGTCGCGAGACGTGCAGCGGAGATGGATTGCGGGATGGATTGCGGCATGGGATACGTCCTTTCGGTCACGCGGCCGTTCGCGCCGCGCTACTCTTCTAGGCGCGGGGCGCACCTGCCGTGACACCTCGCCATCAACGTTCGGTTACAGCCGGACTGTTCATGTGACGCGCCGCCACCAGACCCATCGCCATCGCTCCCAGCAGCACTCCCGCCGCCGAATACATCACGCCCGCTCCTGCTGCATCGAGCCACAGCAACGCCGCGAGCGGCCCCGCCGCCGCGCCGGCGTCGCGTGCCATCGCTGCGCGCGCGAGTGCCGCAACGCGCTCGTCTGCGTCGCGGGCCGCAATCGAGACCGGGATCGCCGTCGTCGTCAGGGCAGCGCCGCAACTGATGAGAATCGCCCCGGCGGTCACGCTGCCAGCCGCGATCATCAGCGCGCCGGCCGCCGCGATCCCGAAGCCGGCGGCGGCGACGATTTGTCCGCCGAAGCGATCCGCGGCGTGACCGCTCGGCGGCGCGAGCACGACGACCGCGATCCGTTTGAACCCGAGCAGCAAACCTGCGCCGATGACGGCCTGGCCCGCTCCGGAGGATCCGGCGATCAGGAGCGCGATCGTTGCCGGGAAGATCCCGTCGGTCACGAATCCGGCGACGAGGCTGAGCCAGTCCGCAGTCACCGGGACGCGGAGTGCCATCGCGCGCCTTGGGGCGTTCCGGATCTTCAGCTCCGGTAACCGCATCGCCAGGATCACGCCTGCGAACGACATCATTCCGAGAGCCGCGAGCGTCGGCCGCACGCCAGCCAGCGAGACGGCCGCGGCTCCGATCGTCAGCGACAACAGCGGCCCGATTTCACGCAACGCCAGCGACAGACCGACACGCCTTCCCGCGACCTCGCTCCACTCCGTTGCATAGGCGAGCGTAGAAAGCGAAAGCGCTCCGAACACGACGCCCCACGCGATGCGCGATGCGAGGAGCAGCGGTGCACCGCTCCCGGCGGCAAACGCCAGTGTCGTAACGCCGCTCAGCGCAGCGGCGGCGATGGTGAAACGGCGCAGGCCGAGTGCGGCGAGGCGGGGCAGGAGCGGATAAGCGAACAGGCGGACGACGCGATTCGCGGAGAGCAGCACGCCGACCCACGCGAGCGAGACTCCGAAGGTGGAGGCGTGCAAAGGAAGCACGGCGTACAGAAGGGAGTCGCCCAACAGCGCCAGTGTGAGGACGATCGACGCCAGGACTGTCGGGCGACTGGTCATGAGATCCGCCGGGGCCTCACCCGCAGCAGGCCGCCGCGGCGGGTGCGCTCCCGGGCGCCTCCGCCGGCTTCGGCGCGCCGCAGCCGCAACCGCCCTGTCCCGCCGCCTTCGCGTCCGCGTCCTTGACGCAACACGCGTCGGCTTCCTTCGGCGCCGGTCCTCCGCAACACGCGGCCGGCTGTTCGGCAACTGCATTCACTTCAGTCATCTCCGTCTCCTTTCGAGTTTCCGCGCCGCAGCAGCCCGCGGACGCGTCTTTGTCTCCGAACGTCACGTTGCACACGCCTGTCTCCGGCAGATCGAGCAGGACTTCCCGCGCGGCGGCAAAGTCGCCGGCGAGGTACGCGGCCACCGATCGCACCTGCTCGTATCCGGTGGCGAGCAGGAACGTCGGCGCCCGGCCATAGCTCTTCATGCCGGCGATGAACAGACCCCGCTCGGGCTGTTCCAGCTCGAATGCGCCATGCGGACGCACCGACCCGCAACTGTGCTCGTTCGGGTCGATCAGCGGGCCGAGGACGCGCGGGCTCTCCAGCGCGGGATCGAGGTCGAGGCGCATCTCGCGCAGCAGCTCGAGATCGGGGCGGGCGCCGGTGGCGACGATGATTTCGTCGACGAGCGCGATTTCGTTGCCGTTCCCGTCGCTGACGAGGAGCGGTCCGCCGTTCTCCTGAACCTCCCCGATCTGCAGCCCGGTGAGGATGCGCACGTTCCCCGCTTCGACCTGGGTGTGCAGCCGCGTGCCGAGCGCGCCGCGGGCCGGGAGCGCGTCCGCCTCGCCGCCGCCGAAGGCGTTGCCCGGTGCGTTGCGGCGCATGCCCCAGAAGACGCGCGTGCGGGCGTCGCCGTCCATCAGCTCGACGAGCGCGAGGAGGCTGTTGATCGCGGAGTGGCCGGTGCCCACGACGAGCGTCCGCTTCCCGGCGTACCGCGCCCGCTCGCGGCCGAGGATGTCGGGGATGCCGTAGCGGATGCGGGAGGCGTGGGCGGTCTCGCCGCGGGCCGGCAGGCCGTTGGCTCCCATCGGGTTCGGTTTGAACCAGGTGCCCGACGCGTCGATCACGGCGCGTGCGAGCACGTCGTGCTCCATGCCGTCCGCGTCGATGGCCCGGACCACGAACGGCATCGCGTCGCGTTGGGGCGTCTTGACCTTGTCGACGGACTGCCGGGAGACGGCGGCGACGCGCGTGCCGAGGCGCACGGCAGAGCGGATCGCGGGAAGCGCCGCCAGCGGCTCCAGGTACTGCTCGACGAGATCGAGCCCGGTGGGCAGTGCCGCCTCGTCCGGCATGACCCAGCCGCTTCCGGCGAGCGCGCGCTTGGAGGCGTGGTCGACCATGTAGCGCCACGGCGAGAACATCCGCACGTGCCCCCAGTCGCGCATCGCATGACCGACGCGCGGTCCCGCCTCGAACACAACCGGGCGCAGGCCGCGCTCCAGCAGATGTGCCGCCGCGGCCAGGCCCACGGGGCCGCCGCCGATGATCGCTACGGGAAGCTCGTTGGTGTGCATCGCCGTCCCTCCTGTTCTTCGCTCACAGAGACGGAGATCGCCGCGAAAAGACGCATTTCACGACGTGAGAGGACGCCTTTCGACGTCGTATGCGTCTTTTGGCTCCCCTTTCCGTCTATTCTTTGGAGGACCTATGCAAGCCAATCCGATCATCGACGTCGCCGCCGCGTGGTACGAGCTGGGCGACCGCCTGCGGGTATACGTCGCGCGGCGTGTGAATCCGGGCGATGCCGACGACGTGGTGCAGTCGGTGATGGTGAAGCTGCTGGAGCGGCGTGGCGAGATCGACGCCGACTCGGTTCGGGCGTGGCTCTTCAGCGTGACCCGGAACGCCGTCGCCGAGTACTACCGCCAGCACCGGCCGTCGGTCGATCTCGACAGCTTCGGCGATGTTCCGGAGACCGACGTCGTCGATCCGGCCGACCGGGCGATCGGCCAGCTCAGCGACTGTCTCGATCCGATGCTCCGGATGCTCCCGGATGCCGATGCCGGCCTGCTCCGCCGGATCGATCTGCAGGGGGAGGCCCAGACGGAGCTGGCGGCATCGCTGGGCGTTCCGCTCTCGACGCTCAAGTCGCGGGTGCAGCGGGCACGGACGAAACTGCGCTCGGCCTTCGACGCCTGCTGTGCGATCGATCTGGGGCGCAACGGCGCGCCGGTCGGCTTCGAGCGAGGCGAGGCGTGTCCTCCCGCGTGCGGGTCTGAGGAGACGTCGTCCTCACGCTGCTGAGCGATCGGCGGCGTCAGCGCTACTTCATTCGGTGCTGGATTCCTTTCCGATCCACTGGAACAGCAATGTGGCGGCCATCGCGCCGAGGAGCTGCGCGACGATGAAGCCCGGAATGCCCGCGGGCGCGATCCCCGAGAAGGTGTCGGTGAGGCCGCGGGCGATGGTCACCGCCGGGTTGGCGAAGCTGGTGCTCGACGTGAACCAGTAGGCGGCGGTGATGTACGCGGCCACCGTGAGCGGCACGACCGCCGCGCGCCTGCCGGCGCCATGGACGACGACCAGCAGCCCGAAGGTCGCGAGAAACTCGCTGAACAGCTGCGCGAATCCCACGCGGCTGTGGCGTGAGAGCGCGACCAGGGGCAACTCGAACATGACGTGGGCTGCGACGACGCCGCCGATGGCTCCCGTAATCTGCGCAACGACATAGCCGGGCACTCGACGCCAGGCGAAGCCGCCTTCGAATGCCGCCGCCAGCGACACCGCCGGGTTGAAATGGGCGCCCGAGATCGGCCCGAACGTGAAGATCAGCGTCACCAGCACCGCGCCGGTGGCGACGCTGTTGGCGAGCAGGGCCAGGGCCATGTTCCCGCCCGAGAGCCGCTCGCCCATGATGCCCGAGCCGACGACGGCGGCCACGAGGAGGGCGGTTCCGATCCCTTCACTGACGATGGCACGCATGCGCGCGTATATTCGCATGAGCGAATATAGTTGCGCCATCCTGAAGAAGGATGCCACCCGCGCGAAGAAGCTCCGCAAGGACGGCGGGTGCTGCGACGCCTGACGCAGGCGCTCATGGTCCAGGATGTTGTCAGTTGTCGGTTGTCAGTTGTCTGCCATTTCTCGCCTGGACGGCACTCGCGAACGTCAACCCGAAGCCGAGGACTGGCAGATCACTGACAACCGACAACGGACAACGTTTGACGGCAACTGGACACCAGCTTCCGGGAACTGTACTTAGGGTTTCTATATCGCCACGCCGTAGCGTTCCCGCAGCACGTTCACATGCCGCTGAAAGTGTCCCGCGGCGATGAACGCCAGGGCCCGTACCGTGAGCGGCTTCCCGTTGAGCGTCCCTCCGCGCGGCCATGCCGCGTGCGGCAACCCCGCGAAAAACAGCGTCGTCGCCTTCCGCACGTGCAGGAGCTCCTCCACCAGATCGCCCACGGTGCGCTCTTCGAAATTCGCCGCGGCCACGTAGCCGTCCGGGTCCCAGCGCTTCAGATCGGGATCCCCGCCCCGGGCCAGCACCAGCGCGCGGTACTGATATACCCGCTCTGCATCGGCCATGTGCCCGATCACTTCCCGCACGCTCCACTTCTTCGGGTGATACCGGAACGCCGGATCCACGATCCGCCCCGGCAGGGTGGCCATCACTGCCTCCTGCGCCCGCAACGTCTCCAGCACCGGCGTCTCGATGAGCGAGACGTACATCTCCTGGTGGGGGGCGTATTCATCGGGCGAGGGTCGCTGGCTCGGCATGGGGAGCAATGTAACACCGGGGGATCGCACTTTCACGCGCCCTCCCGAGCGCCAGGGGACGTGTTCCTGCGCCTACACGCCGCGGTTCCGGTACGGGCGAATCGGCGCCACCGGGGCACCGGCGGGACAGGCGACAAACCCGGATTCAGCTCCGAGAGTGGTTTGCCTGCATCCGCCGGCGTTCCTTTCACCACGACTCCGCCGTGACGCACGCTCTTCTCGACGCGAGGGTCTCCCCAGTAAGTGATCGCTCCGCCGGACGTGACTGTGGCGGCCAGTGTGTTGCGGGGATTCGTCAGGATCCTCCCTCCCGAATCGACGGAGGCTTCGACGGCGTCCGCGGCGATCGAGCGGATGTCGATCATCCCGCCCTGTTCGACCTCGGCGTGGATTGCCGTCTGGCCGGGAAACGTGCCGAGTGTCTGCAACGTCCCGCCGTTGGAGACTGAGACGGCCCCGATGCCGGGTGTGATGACCTCCACCTGAAGCTTGTGGCCGCGTCGATGCTCCCGGCCGCTGTTGTCGATCACCAGTCGTTGCCCCCCGGCGACCCGGACCTGCGTGGATCGCAGGTCGCCCGTGACGATCGTCACCCGCTGGACCGGTCCATGACGCAGGATGACATTGCCGCCGTTGCGCAACTCGACCGATCGGAACTGCCCCACGGGGATGACCGCCTGGGCGACGCCGAAGAGCGGAAAAGCGAGAGCAACCGCCAGGAGTGCCACGAGTCTCGAGACGCGCATATGAGTCCTCCGTACCTGGATAGACGTGCGTTTCGGGGAGTTCGTTAGATGGATCACCTGCTTGGAGTTGCTGGGGTCAGAGCTTTCTTTTTCTTTGTTTGCGAAGAACGAAGGTGTGACCCCACGACGTTGCGGCTTCTGCTGCCGTAGGCAGCTAAAGATCTGTAGGCCCGGCCTTTAGGCCGGGTTAGGGGTCGATGGATCATCAAGCCCGCGTAGCGGGCGACAGGAGAGAGAGCATGCGGGATGGTCTTTTCTGTCGCCCGCTCCGCGGGCTCACCTGGTGGGTCCCGGCTGTACCCGGCCTGAAGGCCGGGCCTACAGATCTTTAGCTGCCTACGGCAGCAACTCCGGATCGTGCCCCGCGACGTCTGCCGGCCGAAGGCCGGTGGACCGGCCGGTCGAAGACCGGCGCTCCACGGGTCACGCCGGTGTCACTGCGCGTGCAGGACCAGGAACTGGGGGTTGCTCGCGCGCAGGCCTACGGACGGGACTTCGACGTAGATGTAGTAGACGCCGGGGACGGGGGCGGTGAAGCCGCCGGTGTAGCGGCCGTCGGCGACGGCGGCGAGGGGCTGGCGATCGGACCAGGTTCCTCCGGCCTGGATGATCAGCATCCCGGCGTCGGGGAGGGTGCGGGCCGGCTCGTGCGACTTGACGTCGGTCAGGCGGACTTCGATCGGGGTCCGCTGGCCGACGGTGATGCCTCGCGCCGGGGTCAGGTGCTCGACGCGGAGGGGGATGCGCGGCCTTCGGTTCGGCAGGTCGGGGTTCTCCGCCACCTCGACGCGGAAGCAGGCTATGGCGCGCGGGGCGTTGAGGAAGACGGCGACGTCGTAGGTGCCGGCGGCGGGGAGGGTGGTGTTGGCGGTGAAGGCGCCGGGGGTTTGTTCCCGGAGGCTGCGGTCGAGGACGAGCACGGCCTGGGGGTCGTGGCCGTAGTTTTTGAAGTGGCCGCTCGGGGCGGCCATCCCTTCCTTGTAGAAGTAGACGTGGTCGTCGGCGGGGTTGGCGACCAGCACGGCGCCGGAGCCGGGGGTGGCGACGATGCCGTCGGCGATGGTGGTGCGGACTTTTTTGCCGAAGGTGTGGTCGCCGCTCGGGAATTCGGCGACGGAGATCCGCCGGCCGGGGTTGCCGATGTCGGACAGGGGGACCATGAGCACGATCTCGCTCTCGCGGCGGCGGACGTAGGCGAGGGTCTCGGTGAAGGTGATCTCGAACGGGCCGCCTTCGAGCTCGCCGGTCTGGATGACGCGGTTGGAGACGACGTCGATGATGTGCATCAGGCCGCGCGCGGGGTTGAGGGTGAAGCCGTAGCGGCCGCCGGGGGCGAAGCGGATCCGTTCGAGGCCCGGCTCGGTCTTGAGGTGGGCGACCGCTTTCCGCTTCTTCGGGTCGATGGCGGTGACGGTGCCGTCTTCGGAGGCGACGTAGGCGAGTTGGCTGAGAGGCGACCAGGCGACGGCGACCGGTTTCGGGCCGGCCGGTCCCTGGGCGACGATTTTCAGCGTGGCGACGTCGATGATGGTCGCGGTGCCGTCGCCGCGGTTGGTGACGATGGCGGTGCGGTCGTCGGGGGTGATGATGATGTCGTGCGGGCCTTTGCCGGTGGGGAGGTTCGCCGCGATGGTCTGGTCGGCTGCTTTCATCACGGTGACGCCCTCGGCGTGCGCGATCCAGACGTAGTGTCCGTCGTTCTGTTTCACGATGCGGCGCGGCTCGCGGCCGGCTTCGACGTTCCGGAGGAGTTTCCAGCGGGTGGTGTCGACGACGGCGATGCGGTTGGCGGCCGGCATCGTCACGAGGAGGCGGTCGTCGTTGGAGACGAGGGTCCAGTCGAAGCCGGTCGATTCGAGCTCCACCATGCCGAGGAGCTTCGTGCCGCCGAAGCCGAAGAGGGGATCGACGACGGTGAGGGTGGCGTCGCCGTTGAGGGCGACGACGTAGTAGGAATTGAGGTTGAGGGTGGGGCGGGTGAGCATGTTGCCGCCGGCGAAGGCGGCCACGCGGGCGGTGCAGCGTTCGCGGTCGAGCGTTCGCTCGGTGGTGCTCGGGGCGAACCAGGCGGCCGGAGCGGTGCCGCCGAGGGGGGAGCCGGTGCTCTCGGTGGTGAGCTTGACCTGGACCCGGGCCGGCTCGCCTTCGCGCATCGTCCCGTCGATCCGGAAGTCGACGGCGATGCCGGAATCGACGACGCGGGAAGGGGCGTCAGGCGCGGCAACAGGTGCCTTGCCGGCGGCGAGCAGCGGAACAGTGGCCGCGAGTGCGGTGAGGACCAGGAGTCGGATCACGGGACATGAAGAAGACGATCCGAAAGTGTTGGATGTGAATTCACAACCCGACGCGGAAAGTCGTCTTTTTCTGGAAAGGCCCCAGCTCATGTCCGAGACCACCGCCGGCGCGACACTCGTAGCCGTTCTCGACGCTCACCCGCGCTCCGCCGAGAGTTTGCACGCGTCGACGCGGCAGGCGGGCTGGCTGGAGGTGAGGGTCGAGGCCGATCCTTCCTGGCTGCGCGCGCATTTCCAGGGGAAACTGCTCTACGCGGCCGGCGGCGGCGCGGACCGGCTCCTCGCCGCGGCGCGCGAGTACGACTTCGTCAACCTGACGCCGGAGGAGTGCGTGCCGCGGGTGCTCGAGGGGATCCCGGCGGCGCAGCGGGTGATCTCGGCCCCGTGCGACGCGGCGGAGGCCGCTCTGGCCATTCCGGCGACTCTCTATCGCTTCACCGTGCACGCGTACCGTTCCGGCGACGAGCTGGTGCCGCTGCGGCTGCTGCGGAAGCTCGGGCGCCGCGACGTGACCGCGTACGCGACCGGCCCGATCGGGACCTGGTCGCGGATCGTTGCGCCGTGGCTTGGGGCACCGTTCGTCTTCGAGAACGCCGGCGAGATCGAGCGGCTCTCGAGCAGCTTCGGCTTTCCGGAGCTGCCGCCGATCGAAGAGCTGTTTGGCATGGTCGGCAACCCGGTGCTGCACTCGTACTCGCCACGCATCCACAACACGGCGTTCCGCGCGCAGGGGCGGAAAGCGCTGTACGTGCCGTTTCACGTCGAGAATTTCGACGACTTCCGCCGGAACATCCTGGAGTCGCGGGAGATCGAGGCGCTCGGCCTGACGCTCAACGCGCTGTCGATCGTCTCGCCGTACAAGGCGGTGGCGCTCGACGCGGCGGCGGGGAAGAGCCCGATGGTGGCGCACGCCGGGTCGACGAACTTCTTCCGCCGCGACGACGACGGGGAGTGGATCGCACACACGACCGACGCCGACGGGGTGCTGCTGACGCTCCGCGAGCGCGGCGTGCAGTGCCGCAACAAGAGCGTGGCGGTGATCGGCTGCGGCGGCTCGGGGCGGGCGATGGCGGCGGCGCTGCACCAGGCCGGCGCGGACGTGACGCTGGTGAACCGCGGGCTGGAGCGCGGCAACTTCGCCCGCGATCTTCTCGGCCTGCCGTTCCTGCCGCTCCGCCATTTCTCCGGCGAGGCGTTCTCGATCGTGGTCAACGCCACGCCGGTCGGCCGCGACAGCGACGACATCGCGTTCCCGGTCGACTCGCTGAAACGCGACGCGGTGATCGTCGACCTGGTCTACCGCGACAGTCCGACGCAACTGATGTCGCGCACGCGCGGGCCGGGACGGATCACCGTCGACGGCTGGGACATGCTGGTGACGCAGGCGCTGCGGCAATTCCGATTGATGACCGGCTCCGACATGCCGGAGCGGCTGGCGCGGCAGGCTCTCGGTTTCGACGAGCCGGCGGCGGTGGCGGTGGATGTTTGAAGGCAGAAGGCAGAGGGCAGAAAGCAGAAGGATGAAAGCAGACAGGCAGAATGCCGAATGAACAGGAATGTGTGCAACTCGGCGTTCTTCCTTCTGCCTTCTGCCTTTTGCCCTGAAAGGGTGACGAATGGCTGAGCCGAGTTACTCGCGACGGGCGCGCGGCGGCGTGACGCTTCCGTATCCGCCGCCGCGCATCGAATCCGAGGTCATGGACGGCAACTGGTTCAAGACCAACGACAAGCCGCAGTGGATCGAGTCGCTCGCGATCGACACGGTCGACGGGGAGACGTTCGTCCGGATCCGCGGCGGTCTGGCGCCGTCGCCGTCCGACTGGGGCCGGGTGCGCTGCGAGTCGGTCTACGCGAACGCTCCCGATACGAACAGCGCCAGGGCGGGCGGCTTCATCACCCACTATGACTTCGACGACATGACGGTGGAAGTGCAGGCGAACTACAACATGGGCCTCCTGGTGGTGGCGACGTACGTCACCTTCAAGTCGCCGGATGCGTTCGCGGACCGCTTCACGCGCGAGTTCTTTTTCCGCGGATGAGACGAGGGAAACGCACATGACGGCAATCGACATCTCCGCGCTTTCCCTCGACCTGAGCGTCCTCCTCGGCGACTGGCGCAATACGAACGCCGAGGGCGCCATCGCGCGCATTGTCTGCCGCGATGTTGGCCGTGAGGGTGTGATCGACGTGCAGTGCCACGGCATCTATGGCAACGATGTGACGGACTGGGGAAGCGTCTCCGCGCGCGTCTACGCGTTTACGTTTGACTCGCGGGAGGCGGGAGCGTTCAACGCCGTTTTCCGCCTCCGCGGAACTGAGCTCGGTGGAACGGAGCCCGACGGCGAGGAGATCGTGCACATGCAGGCCAACGTCAAATCGGGCGTGCTGGTCGTGGCCATCTTCACCGAGGTGCGCGACCGGAGCGGCCGCACCAACTACTTCGACCGGGAGTTCTTCCACAGGATCTCCAAGTGACCATCGAGCTCGAGGCGCCGACGGAGCCGCGCACGTTCGCCGATCAGTACCTCGGCGACGCGCAACGCGCGCTCGTCCAGCGGATGGCGCGGATCGCGCGCGAAAAACTCGCCGCGCGGGCCGCGCACTACGACCGGACGGCGACGTTTCCGCTCGAGGACTTCGACGACATCTTCGCCGAGGGACTGCACGCGCCGACCGTGCCGCGCGAATACGGCGGCCTCGGTCTCGGCCCCTACCGCGGCGACGTCTTCACGCTCTGGATGATGACCAAGGAGGTCGCCAAGGCCGACCTCTCGCTGGCCCGCTGCTGGGAAGGGCATGCGAACTCGCTGGTGCTGCTCGACGGCATGGCGAACGACGGGCAGAAGGAACGCTGGTTCGAAGGGATCGTCCAGCGCGGTGAGAAGTGGGTGGCCTGGAGCGGGGAGCCGCAGTCGCGCGCTCCGGGCGAGCAGACGAAGTTTGGCACGCACATCGAGCGCGTCGACGGCGGCTTTGTCCTCGACGGGACGAAGGCGTTCTGTACGAGCGCCGGAGGCGCGCGCTGGGCGCTGCTGCTGGTCAACACCGCAGGTCCGGGAGGAGCACGGCATGCCACGGCCGATGCCGCGGATACGCTGCTGCTGCTCGCGTGCGATCTGGACGATCCCTCGATTCGCTTCGACGGCACGTGGTGGGACCCGATCGGGATGCGCTCGACGGTGAGCCACGTGGCGAAGTTCGACCGGACGTTCATCCCGGAAGAGAACCTGGTCGGCGCGCCCGGGCAGTATCTGCGGGAAGGCTGGCAGACCTGCTTCGTGCCGCATTACGCCTCGTCGTTCCTCGGCGCGGCGGAGGCGGCGTACGAATACGCGCTCGACTACATCCGCACGCAGAACAAGGCCGACGATCCGTACGTGCAGCATCACGTGGCGAAGATGGGGATGAACGTCGAGACGGCCCATCTCTGGCTGCTGCATGTGGCCGGGCTGTGGGAGAAAGGCGCCTACGCCGAGGCGCAGGTGGCGGGGAGCCGGGCGCGGCATCTGGTGGAGCATCTCGCGCTGGAGACCGTCGACCACTGCGTCCGCGCGTGCGGCGCGCGCTCGCTGAACCGCCCCAGTCCCATCGAGCGCGTGATGCGCGATCTCGCGATGTACGTCCGCCACGACAACGACGACCAGGTGCTGGCCACGATCGGGAGGTCGATCCTCGGGCGTTCGTTCGATTCTTCGTTTTTCAAGCCGTAAGGGGAGGCTATGTACTCCAAACGCATTTGGTGGTTCGCCGCCGGCTTCCTTTTCTTCTACACGCCGTACGCGGCGCTGTCGAAGGCGGTCACGGCCGGCGTCGTCCCCGGCGTGCCGAAGGGATTGCTGGGGCTGGAGATCCTGCCGGCCGCGATCTTCGGTACTGTCCTGACCGTGCCCCTGATCATCACGCTGGTCGGATGGTGGAGATTCGCGGGCCTCCCGTCGCGGGAGATCGCCCTCTCCGGCTTCGGCCTCGCCCTGATCATCGGCAGCACCACCGTCGCCTTCACGTTCCAGGGGATCTCCATCGTGCTGGCGCTGATCCTGATGCGCGGCGGGCTGTTGATCATGGCGCCGCTCATCGACGCCGCTTTCCGGCGAAGAGTGCGGTGGTTCTCGTGGGTCGCGCTGGCCATCTGCCTGGCCGCCCTCGTCGTCTCGCTGGCCGCGGCGAACGATTACTCGCTGCCGTTGCTGGCCGCGCTGAATCTCGCGGTCTACCTGACCGGCTACACCCTGCGCACGCCGCTGATGACGAAGCTGGCCAAGGTCCGCGACCTCGACATCACCCGGCGCTACTTCGTGCAGGAAGTGCTCGTCACCATCGTGCTGCTGCCGGCGATCCCGGCGCTGATGGCGATGTTCGGGTCGGGACCGACGGCGCTGGCGCTGCGCCACGGCTTCACCACGTTCTGGAGCATCCATCCGGCGGCGACCATCGTGCCGATCATGCTGATCGGCGTCTTCTACGCCAGCCACAACATCTTCGGCACGCTGATCTACCTCGACGGCCGGGAGAACACGTTCTGCGTGCCGCTGTTCTGCGCGGCGAGCTTCCTGGCCGGTTTCATCGCCGTCTCGCTCCTGTCCGTACTGACCGGTATCGCGGCGCCGCCCATGTCGCAGCTCATTTCGGCGGCGATGATTCTTTCGGCGCTGATCTTCCTCTCGCCGTTCCATCATCAGATGGAGCACGCCTGGGCCTACCTCCGCCACGGCGGGGTGGGACTCAGGGGGGCGACGCTGGTCGAGGCGCCCGGCTCTCCCGCTCCGCGGCTGATCCTGTTCGTCTGCAGCGGCAATACGTGCCGTTCTCCGATGGCGGCGGCGATCGCGCAGGCGGAGCTGGCGCTGCGCCTCGGCATGCCTGTCGATGATGCGATCTACGGACCGCGGCGCATTCATCTCCGCGCCGAGAGCGCCGGGCTGTCGCCGCGCCTCGGCGAGCCGATGACGGATGCTTCGCGCGCGGCGCTGCAGCAACTGGCCGTGGAACCGCGGCATCATCAGGCGCGCCTCGTGACCGCGCAGCAGATCGCTGCCGCCGACACGATCTACTGCATGACCGCGTCGCAGCGGGTCGATCTCCTTCGCGAACATCCCGAGGCGGCGGCGAAGACGCACTGTCTCGATCCGGCCGGCGACATCCCCGACCCGATCGGCAAGGAAGACGCGATCTACACGCAGACGGCGCGGCGGATCCAGGAGCTGGTGCGCATGCGGTTCGACGACCTCGGCATCACGGCGTGAGGAGCCGGAAGACGCCATGGTGATGCGATTTCACTGGAGCATGTCCTCGGCGGGCGAGAAGCACCGCGGGGCGAAGGCGCGCGCGGCCTACGGCATTCAGTCGCTCGACACGCTGGCCCGCTTCTGCAAACACGCCGAGGAGTGTGAGATCGACTCGCTGCTCACCGCGTTCGGCTTTCATCGGCCCGATCCGATCGTGCTCGCCTCCGCGCTCGGCATGGTGACCTCGCGCATCAGGTTCATGATCGCCATCCGCTCGGGAGTCATGTCCCCGACGCTCTTCGTGCAGCAGATCAACAGCATCGCCATCAATACCGGCGGCCGGGTCTGCATCAACGTCGTGGCGGGCCATACGCCCGAGGAGCAGGGGTACTACGGCGACTTCCTGGCGCACGACGAGCGCTACGCGCGTACCGGCGAGTTCCTGGAGGTCTGCGACGCCTACTGGCGCCGCGACGGGGAGGTGAACTTCGAGGGGCGGCACTACCGCATCGAGAAGGGGAAGCTGAACGTGCCGTTCGCCGCGCCCGACCGTTCGAGGCCGGAGATCTTCCTCGGCGGCAGCAGCGCGCTGGCGGAGGAGATGGCCATGCGCTACGCGGACTGCCTGTGGCGTCTGCCCGACACGCCGGAGAAGCTGCGCGCGCGGACGCTGGAGATCGTCGAGCAGGGGACCGAGGTCGGCCTGCTCGTGTCGCTGATCATCCGTCCGACGCATGCCGAAGCGGTCCGCGCGGCGGCGGCGATTCTCGAGGAGGTCGGCCACCAGCCGAAGCGGACGCACGAGGAGTTCGCGAAGCGCTCCGACTCGGTTGCGTTCACCTCCACGTACGCGCTTGCGGCGGGGAAGGACTGGCTGACGCCGTACCTCTGGGCCGGCGCGGTGCCGTACCTCGGTGCGCCGGCCATGGCCATCGTCGGCTCGCCCGACGAAGTGACCGAGGCGCTCTTCGAGTTCCGCGCCGCCGGCATCACCCAGTTCCTGTTCATGGGCTGGCCGGACATGGAAGAGATGACGAACTTTCATCGCGAGGTTCTCCCGAGGGTGCGGGCACGCGAACAGGAAGAGGCGGCGTAATGCACGATCCCGCATGGACTGACGCGCGCCGGAGCTCCGGGAGCTCGCGGCAGGAACAAGGAGCTCCGATGACCGCGACCTTCGAACGTGACGGCGTGTTCTTTCCGATTCCCCTGCTGGACGAGGGCGAGCTGGCGGCGGCGCGGGCGGAGGTCGATCGCATCGCCGCGTCCCAGGACGGCGCGTTCAAGCGATTCGACCGCTCGCATCTCTTCTTTCGATGGGCCTACGACCTGGCCCGGCATCCGCGCGTGGTCGACGCCGTGGCGGCGATTCTCGGCGACGACGTCGTGGTGTGGGGCTCGCTCATTCTCTCCAAGCCGCCGCACGACCCCGGTTTCGTGGCCTGGCATCAGGACGGCTTGTACGCCGGATTTCTCGGCGATGCGCCGGCGGTCTCGGCCTGGATCGCGCTGAGCGACAGCACCATCGAGAGCGGCTGCATGCGCGTGGTGCCGGGATCGCACAAACAGCGCCTCGAGCACGCGGTGAGGAACGCGCCGGAGAACATGCTCCGGCAGGGGCAGGAGATCGCGGCCGACGTGGACGAGAGCGACGCCGTCGACGTGCAGTTGCGGGCGGGGGAGATGTCGCTCCATCACGTCGACATCGTCCACGGCTCGAATCCCAATCGCGCCTCGTGGGCGCGCACGGGGTTC
The DNA here is from genome assembly GCA_035629865.1 of Thermoanaerobaculia bacterium. Taxonomy (GTDB): domain Bacteria; phylum Acidobacteriota; class Thermoanaerobaculia; order Gp7-AA8; family Gp7-AA8; genus QHVT01. The sequence goes on from DASPHC010000140.1 coordinate 43,462, forward strand.
ATCGTGCGCTATGCCACGCCGAAGATGCTGAACGCCGTTACGCCGGTGGTGGTCGCGCGCGGCACGCAGTCGCCGCATCTGGAGACGCTGACCGAACCGCCGCCGGACGAGTTCGATGTCTCGATGGCTGCCTGGCGGCGTGCCACCGAGCGGCGCGCCTGACACATCGACCGGCGGGCTCACACAGTCAGGGACATCGTGCCTGACGTGCCGCATGCGCCGAGCTCGAGCTCGTACTCCTCGAGGTACCGGCGCGTCATGACCCGGTAGTGAAACTCGTGCTGGGCGTAGGTGCGGCAGACGTCTGCAGAGATCCGGCCGACGTTCGCAATCGCGTCCGTGTACTCCTCGAGCGTGTGGCAGGTGAAGCCGACGTCCGGCCGAACGATTTCCGGGAGCGCACCGCCGCTCCCCGCGATGACCGGCGTTCCGGAGATGAGCGACTCCGCCACGACGAGACCGAATGCCTCGGCAGGGTGTCCCGGAAAGAGCAGCGCGCGTGCACGTGCGAGAAGAATTGCCTTCTCTTGTCCATGAATCGGACCGGCATAGGTGACATTGGCCGACTTGAACGGCGCGGAATCGACGTCGACGTTGATCTCTCCGGCGACGACGAGGTGGATCCGCGCCCTTTCCGCGGCCGCAATGGCCGTCACCAGGCCTTTCAGTTCCGCACGCCGGAGGTCGCTGACGATGAACAGGAAGTAGTCGGTCTTGGCTTCCGAGTAGATGAATTCGCCGGGATCGATTCCGTTCCAGACGTAGCGCGATGAGCCGAAGTCCGCCGCCTGCGTCTTCGATACGAAGACCACATGCTCGAGCGGCAGTGACGCCAACTCCGGCCGGTAAGGCTCGTGGACCGTGCGCAACCACGGCTTGCCTTGTGGCGGCGGCGCACCATCCAGCGGGTAGTCGTTGAAGTGGTACAGATCGGCGTCGCCGACAGTACGCTCGCTCGCGATGACGCCCTCAGGCAGCGATTCGGCGTAGCCCTGCAGGACGCTGTAGTAAACGGTATGGCCGGCCTCGGCCAGTCCGCGAGCCAGCAGATCGTGCACGCGGGACGAGGCGTTGCCTCGCAGGCGCGCCGGGTACAGGCTCATCGATGTCAGCAGGATACGCATGAGAGGGGTGCCGTCGTTGCCATGGCTCGCTACCGGATCCCGCGCCTCACCCCGTTTTCGACGGCCGTGCGCACGGCCGCCCGCTTGTTCTGCGGGCTGACATGGTCCCACGACAAAAGCTCGTAATACATCTTCGCCATCAAGGACGAATTGAGATGCCACAAGTCCTGCTTGGTCTTTCCTCTCAGAGGGTCCTGGTGATAGCCCCTCAGGCTGTCATCGTGATAGTGATACGCCATGGAAACTTCGTCAGACACTGCAATACGCAACTTCGTCTTGCAAAGGTAGAGCGCCGTCAGTTTTGTGACCAGCACATCTTCGACATTGACAAACCCCGGATGGTAGACCCCGTCGAATCGCTGATCGCCGGCCAGTTTCTCCTTGTTATACATTTTCATTCCTTTCAATGTGCCCGGCTTCCACATGATCGACGCGACCGGATAGGGAGCGATTCCCCGCGCGACATAGTCTCGCGCACGCAGAGTGAAATCAGGTTCGTGAATGACCCTTTGACCATCGCGGTAAACGGCGATTTTTCCGACAACTGCACCAATGCCGGCCGGCTCGAGAGATTTTGCGCGCGACGATACGTCGTACATGAGATCGTCGGAATGAAGCGGAGTGACTGCGCTGATGGACTCGTATTCAGGAATTCTCTCGTGTCCCTCGAGTACGGCGTCGATTCCAAAATTAAGAGCGTTGGACGCGGTTCTGAGGTCGGTCTCTTTTCGCTCTCTCCGCAGGTACCGTATCCTGTGGTCGTCGTATTTCCTCAATACGCAGTTGATGCCCTCGGGATCGGTCGATCCGTCATCGACGACAATGTGCAGATGAGCTGTTCCATTCGAGCCAAGCTTGTGGACGCTTGCAACGCATTTGTCGAAGAGCTCCAGCCGTGACGGAAAGTCCGGCGATACGTAGACCGGCGTAATGATCGCGATGAACTTCAACGAGATAGACCCTCCAAGGCTTGTGATGCAGCGGAATCAACTTCCGCGCCTGACCGCGTTTTCGACCACCGTCCGCACGGCCGCGGTATAGTCCGGCCACTCCCAGAACTCCGTCCGCGACATCGGCGAGAACCCGGGGTTGGCGTTGGCCTCGAGAAAGTAGAGGTCCCCGGCGTCGGTCATGCGGTAGTCGAAGCGGCCGTAGTCGCGGAGCCTGAGGGCCGGCCAGAGACGGCGGATGTCGCGATGGAGCGCGCGCGTGGCCACGGCGCCCAGCGTCAGCGGCTCGGCCCGGACGCGCCACTTCGCGCGGTACGGATTGTTGTGCTTCGCGTGGTACGTGACCATCGAGTACGGCGACTCCGAATCGGCGGCGCCGATGAAGCGCCGCGTCGGCGGCCCGATCTGCAGCCGCCGCCCTTCCACGACGAAGACGTTCACGTCCACGCCGGGGATGAACTGCTCGATGATGGCCGCGTCGCGGTAGCGGCGGTGGATGACGCCGATCCGCGGGGCGAGCTCGCGCTCGCTGCGCACGAACGAGGCCACGCCGACTCCCTCCGACGAGTCGCGGCCGGCCGGCTTCACCACGACCGGAAACGGAGGGAGCGCGCCGCCGCTGCGGCTGCCCAGCGGCACCAGGGCGAAGCCGGGCGCCGGCACCCCCACCGCGGCGGCCAAACCCTTGCTCGCCGCTTTGTCGCGGCACAGCAGCAGCGTGGCCGGCGAGCCGCCGGTGTACGGAAGGCGCAGTCCTTCCAGGATCGCCGCGACGTGCACGTCGGCGGCGTGACGGCCGTAGAGGTGCTCGGTGGCGTTGAACACGACGTCCGGCCGCATAGCGGTGAGCTCGGTGACGAGCTGCCGCGCGTTGCGGCAGGGGAGCACCGTCACGTCGTAGCCCTGCTCGCGCATGGCGCGGGCGATGTAGTACTCCATCGGTGCGTGGCGGAACGCGCGGCGGGTGACGAGCCCCGGGTCGCCCTCCACCTGACAGACGCTGTCGATGAGGAGGGCGACGCGGCGGGTGCGCGTCATGGCGCTAGTGTCGTGTCAACTTGACACGACACTAGACCTCCGGCACCACCGCGATGACGTCCATCATCACCAGGGCTCCGGCCGGGAGGGCGGCGGTGGCGAAGGCCAGCCGCGCCGGCAGCGGTGTGATGCCGAGACCGGGGAGCCAGCCGGCATAGATCACGTCGATGGCCTTGAAATCGCTGAGATTCTGCATCAGCAGGGTCACTTTCACGACGTCCTCGGGTGTGCAGCCGGCGGCGTTGAGGATCGCCCCGATGTTGTCCAGCATCTGGCGGGTCTGCTCCTCCACGCCCTCCGGCAGCTTGCCGGTATTGGGGTGGCGTCCCGTCTGCGCGGTCACGAACACCAGGTCGCCCACGCGCACCGCCTGCGAGTGCGTGCCGGTCGACGGCGGCGCGCCGTTCGTCTGGATCTTGATCTTCTGGGGCATCAGAGGCGCTCCGCCTTCAGCGGGATCTCGAACCGCACCTTGACCGGACCGCCCGCCAGCGCCGCGGCGTCGAGAAGCTGCGGCTGCGACGGAAAGATGATCTGCAGCACCACCACGTTCGACGTGTCGTCGAACTGCAGGTCGAAGTAATGGAACTCGGTGATGTTCGAGCAGTAGATCCAGAGGTCGTTGTGCCGGCGGATGAAGTTGCTGAAGTCCTCGCTCTCCATCGGCACGGTACGGATGTCGAGCGGCACCTCGGTGAGGAGCTTTTTGGTCAGGTCGAAGTGCTCGAACGCGTACTGCCAGCTCTGCTCGTACGGCCGCTTGGTCGACCCGCGCTCGCGGGGGAGACAGCCGGCCTGCTTGAGGCGGATGTTCTCGCGCACGAACTCCTCGAGCGGGTCGTCGACTTCGTAGTCGCCGTCGCTGAGGCGGCCAAGGAAATGCGCGACGTCGCGGCTGGTGGTGAAGACCCGCCGGATGATCTTGAAGTACGAGACCGCCGCGGGATTGATGTCGAAGAAGGTGATCTTCTTCGGCTTCCAGAGCGGAATCAGATTCAGCCCGTACAGGCCGCCGACGACGCTGATCATGTGGATGTTCTCGCGCCGCCACGGCTCCACGCTGTCGTAGTGGGCCTTGATCTCCGCGAACTCGGAGAACGACCCGTCCTGGGCCCCGTCGTCGGTGCCGTAGAACACGTGCTCCGGGTGGCCGTGGTACATCGTCCGGTTGAACGCCCGCGGCGCGAGTGGTTGAGCTTCAGTGGTCACCATCTTCCCTCCATCTCCCGAATGATCGGCAGCACGTCCCGGCCGAACAGGACCATCTCGTCGAGCTTCGGCCAGCCTGCGATGATGAATTGAGTGACGCCGATGTTGCCATATTCGAGGAACGCCTGCGCGAGCTCTTCGGGCGTGCCGACCAGGGTCATGGCCGAGGAGCCGTAGTACGGGACCAGCCCGGCCCAGAGCAGGTCGTTCAGCCAGCCGCGCGAGTCGGCGGCGGCGAGCGCGTCGTGCAGGGTGCGGGAGTCGCTGCGCATCAGGATGCCGCGCTCTTCCCGGGCGATGCTCTCGTCGGGCAGCAGCGCCAGCGCCGCCTGCAGCGCTTCCTCGCGCGTCGGGCGGCAGACGAGGCAGAGCCGGAGGCAGACTTCCTTGCCGGCCTCGCGCATGCGCGCCACCTGCGGACGCAGCGTCTCCGGCGTGTCGATCAGGCGCAGCCAGCACGTTCCCTGCGTCTCGGCGAGGCTGCGGGCCTGGTCGGAATGGCCGGCGATGTAGATCTCCGGCATCTTCCGCTGCGGCGCGACGTAGGGGGTTGAGATCCTGCCGCCTTCGAGCCGGTAGTAGCGGCCGTCGAACGCGACGGTGCTGCCGTTGCCGTTGTTGCTCCAGAAGGTGCGGCAGACCGCGAGGAACTCCTCGGCGCGCGCATAGCGGTCGTCGTGCTCGAGGAAATCGCCGTACCCGCGCTGCTCGGCGGTGGAGCTGCCGGCGACGATGTTCAGCGCGACGCGCCCCTGCGTCAAAGCGGAGACGGTGTTGATCTGCTGGACGAACGTCGCCGGTCCCATGAGGCCGGAGCGGTAGGCGACGATCGACGTCAGCTTCGTCGTGGCCATGCCGACCGCGGTGGCGACGACGATGGTGTCGGGCTCGTAGCGGCTGAAGGAGAGGAGCACGGATTCGATGCCGGCGTCCTCGGCGGCCCGTGCGAAGCGCGTCCACCCTTCCATGTCGGGCATGGCGGCGGGGGATTGATCTTTGGTCGTGAGGACGCGGTTCGTCTCCTGCGCGGTCTTCATGGCGACTTCGCCGCCCTTGGGCATCATCCAATGGAAGCGCAGGGTCATGGGAGGGTCTCCGCAGGAACCGGATGGGACGAATGGGATTCGGGTGTTCCGTTGGATACAGCCATATGCGTCGCTTCCGCCTCCCGGATCAGCGGCAGTACTTCGCGGCCGAAGGTGTCTACGGTCTCCAGCTCGGGCCAGCCGGAAAGGATGAATTCGTCGACGCCGATCCCGCCCCAGGCCAGGAAGGCATCGGCAAGATCGCGCGGCGTGCCGAGGAGCGTCGTCCAGACGGGCCCGTACTTCGGCACCAGGCCGGTCCAGAGCGTGCGGCTCAGCCACGCACCGTCACGAGAACGCTCGGCGTACATGCGCGAGTCGTCGGCCGTGCCGGCGATCCCGTCGCCGGCCTCGTCGGGCCGGAGAGACTCGGCCACAGCCACCGCCTCGTCGTACGTGGGGCGGCAGATCACGCACACTCGCAGGCAGACGGACAGGCCGGCTTCGCGCATCTGCTTCACCGACGCGGCGATCTTTTCCGGCACGTCGGCCGTTCGCAGCCAGCAGGTGCCCTGCGTCCTGGTGAGCTGCAGCGCCTGCTCGGAATGGCCGGAGATGTAGATCGCCGGCGCAGGGTGCCCATTGTCGCTGAACGGTGTGTGCACGCGGCCGCCCTCGACGCGATAGTGGCGGCCGTCGAAGTCGACGTCGCGCCCGTTGTGCCAGAAGGCGTGGCAGACGCTCAGGAACTCCTCGGCCCTTGCGTAGCGCTCGTCGTGCGACAGAAAGTCGCCGTACCCGCGCTGCTCCGCGCTCGAGCTGCCGGCCACGAGGTTCACCGCCACCCGTCCGCCGATGACGCCGGAGAGCGTGTTGACCTGCTGGACGAAGGTGGCGGGCTGCATCAGGCCGGACCGGTAGGCGAGGATGAACTTCAGCTTCGGCGTGGCGCATCCGAGCGCGCAGGCGACGATGAACGGATCGGGCTCATAGCGGTTGAAGCAGATCAGCGTCGAGTCGATGCCCGCCTCCTCGGCGTGGCGCGCCCAGTGCGACCATCCGGCCATGTCGGGCCGCCGCGCCGGCGAATCGTCGCCGACCGCCGCGACGCGATAGCGGCGCGCCTCGACGGGCGTCTGCGTCGCCACTTCGCCGGCCTTCGGCAGCATCCAGTGAAAGCGCAGCGCCATCAGCCGTTCCTCAACACCAGGCAGTGCTGCCACTCCGGCTTGACCGGCTCGTGGATCGTCGCGTCGGGAAACATCTCCTGCACCGTCTCGGTGGTGAAGTAGGAGCAGTACGTGCCCCATCCCTCGTCGCGGCACCGCTTCGGCGACAGGTCGTCCGGATCGACGTACAGCTCGCCGTCGATGGCGATGCACCAGCGCGACCGGCGGCCGCGCTCGACCATCTCCTCGATCTCCTCCGCGCTGTATTTCGGGAACCACGACAGGTTCTTCAGCGTGTCGGGACCCGCCGGCAGCGAGGGATCGGACAGCGACCGGTCGTAGCGCGGGTCGCAGAACGTGAAGGCGAGCACGCCGCCGGGAGCGAGCATGCGCCGGAGCGCCGTCACGAACTCGAGCAGCTCCGAGCGATGCACGTGCGTGAAGACGGAGAAGGCGAGGATGACGTCGAACCGGATTCCGCAGTCGGGAATCGGCAGGGTCAGGCTGCCGTCCGGATTGAACTCGGTGCTGTAGCGGTCGTAGTGGACGAAGTGGGCGCGCGGAAACTCGGCGCGTCCGCGCTCGAGCGCCGGCTCGTGCACGTCCATGCACCAGTAGTCGGACGGATCGATGCCGTGCGCGTTCCGGAGAAAGATGCCGGTGTTGCCGCCGAAGTCGAGAATCTTCCGGCCCTTCCACGGCGGGCGGCCGAGGACCTCGTTGAAATACGCGAACTGCGTCTCGCGCGTGGTGATGTGCTCGCGGGCGAGGGCTATGGTCATGCATTCACCGTCCAGGGGATTTCCTCCGGAGCGGCACCGTGCCGCTTTGCGAACTGCTGCAACGCCCACGGAGGCGTGTCGATGTCGCGGTAACCGCCGAGGAGCTGCCGGGTGACCGGATTCTGCTGCTTGAAGTACGACGCATCGAGCGTCTCGAGATAGATCTCCTGCTTCATCCAGCGATAGGCGTAGCCGAGCATCACCACTTTCGAGGTCCGGTTGCTCACGTTCGGGGCGGCTGTGTGGAAGAGCCGGTTGTCGAACAGAAACGCGTCGCCGGCATCGAGCTGCAGGTCGCAGACCTCGACGCCCTCGGGATCGACGACTCCCTTCTTCAGCACCAGCGGGGCGGTGCGCATGTGCGTGCCGCGGGCCAGCAGGGTCATCCCGGAATTCGACTCATGGAAATCGGTGAGCGCGTAACAGATCTTGATCCCGACGCGCGGCAGGAACTGATGGCCCAGATCCTTCGGCATGCGGATGTCGCGATGCCAGCCGCGGCGGAACGCCGGCGCGTCGGGCGACGGGCGCTTATAGATCAGGGCCGTCGAGTGCAGATGGATGTTCGGCCCGAGGAGCTGCATCACGTACGACACCCCGGTGGGGTGGCTGATGAGATCGAGGAGTGGCTTCTCGGTGGCCACGGCCGGCCGGAGGTCGAGGTGGTTGTACTCGGGGCGGTCGCGCAGCTCCGGCTTGTTCAGGAACGCCTGCGCCAGCATGTCGCCGGCGGCGGTGGCGCGCTGCACCGTGCCGGCGTCGAGCACCTTGCGCACGACCAGGAAGCCGTCCTCGTCGAACGATTTCCTCTGCTCCGCCGTCAGCCGTACGAACTCCATCTCTCACCTCTTCCTGAGGACGCAGCAATGCTGCATTTCGTCCTCGACCGGCTCCTGAATCGAAGCGTGCGGAAACAGCTTCTGCATATAGTGCGTACTGTAGAACGTGTGGTGCGACTGTTGGGTGCCGGGCGGGTAGTGGCCGATCTCCTCGGTTTCGACGAAGAGCTCCTCGCCGTTGACGAGGATGCACCACTCCGCATCGAGCGCCTGCCGGGTCATGCGCCGCCCTTGCAACGACGACAGATCGCCCCCCTCGCGGTTCAGCCGCCACTCGAAATTCGTTCCGGGGTAGTGATCCCACGGCCGGAACCCCGCGTCGATGTACGTGAACGCCAGCGCGCCGCCGCCGGCGAGCATGGCTTCGAGCTGCGGGATCATCTCCAGCATGTCCGACCGCCCGGTGTTCGTGAACACCGAGTACGCGAGGATGTAATCGAACTTCACCCCGAGGTCGGGGAGAGGGAGGCTGCGGACGCCGCGCGGGTTGAAGAAGAAACAGTAGCGGTCGTAGAAGGACCAGTGCGCGCTGGGGAAGCGCTCCCGCCCCTCGGCGATCGATTCCTCGCCGACGTCGAGGCACCAGTAGCGCCGTTGGTCGATCGTCGAGCTCGGGTCGCAAAGCATGTTGCCGATGTTGCCGCCGAAGTCGAGCACGTTCTTCGTCTCCCACCGCCAGTCGCCGAGCTGGTGCGCGAAGTACGCGAACTGTCCCGTCTTGCGGGAGATGAACGGGGCGGCGGTCATGCGGCGCGGCTCGGCGGGGCGACGGTATCGAGGTCGAGGAAGGGGAAGCAGCGCAGGCGCGACGAGGGATTGCAGTTGTAGATCCGGGGCATCCACGGCTCGCGGGCGAGGCGCTGGAGGCAGTCGAACGGGATGTCGTAAAGCTCGCTCGCGTTCCGCGACGGATCCCATTCGTCGAAGTGGCGGCCGTTGTCCTCGTAGAAGTCGTATCCGAGGAGATAGATCGGGTCGCCCCCGAGAAGGACCGCCGTGTGCAGCGCGGTGCAGCCTGCGCCGCCGCCGTAGAAGCCGTCGTTGAACGAGCGGCCGACGTGCGTCGACAGCTCGGTCCTGCCGCCGGTCAGGCGAAAGGTATCGACGTTGTGGCGGATCTCGTAGGCGCGCGAGCTCGCTCGCGCCGGGGCCGCCCCTTCGTTGGCGATGATGATGCCGTCGTACCGGGCCAGCGCCGCGGCGTGCGTGGTGTGCGCGCTCCTGTCCAGCAGGTGGACGACGGTGGGGGCGTAGTACTCGATCACGCGGTTGATGCCGACCGTGATCCGGTTGTCGAGCCGGCTGAAGTCGAAGCCGCGCAGACTCGTCCCGGTCGAGAGGACGAAGATCGGCAGGCCCTGGTAGAGGCGATCGAGCGGGTGTCTCATGGCTGGGACGCTTCCGTCCGTCCTGCAATGCGGATCCGGCCGCCGCTGTCGACCACGTGCAGGCGATCGCTCGCTCCGGCGGCGTGGACGACGAGACTGCGCAGCGTGTCCTCGTTGCCGCGGAAGCGCGGGCTGCGGCCGGTGATGGTCAGGCGGACGCGCCGCGGCGGGTCGCCGCGCCAGTACTCCGGATTCGGGCTGGGATGGCGCCGGACGCCGTTCTCGTAGCACCAGAGCAGCTCGTGGACGATGTCCATCGTCCGCTTGTGCTCTTTGAAGAAGGCGGTCTTGCCGACGTAGAAGCCGCCGATCACCTTGGGCGCGTTCGTCACCCGCACGTCCTGGCGCAGCATCCGCCGCACGAGCGCGCCGCTGATCTCGCAATTCACGTCGACGCAGCCGCGATAGGGGCCGAACAGCACCGCCTCGGGATGCCGGGCGATGCACTGTTCGACATAAGCGATCCAGTCCGGCTCGACGTGGACGTCCGCGTCGAGCTTGACGAAGTACGGCGCCGTGGCCACGCGGTTGATGTCGCGGATCGAGAAGAGCTCGAAGTTGTGGTAGCCGTCGTCGCTATGCCGCGGCGTGTGCAGGACGTCGTACAGGCCGTGGAGCTCGAACAGATCGATCTCGGACAGGAAGCTCGACCCCAGATGCACCGTGCCGTAGGGGAGGAGCTTCGGCAGCACCTGCTGGAGCAGTTCCACGTGCTGCGAGCCGCCGCAGATGAAGATGTCGAAGGTGCGTTTGTAGTTGATCATCCGCATGGATCGACGACCTGGGATCGTGCGGGCGAGCCTGCTCGCCCGCACGATCCGACTGCACTACTACTACTGCTGCGGCGGTTGCTGCTGCTCGGAAGGCCGCGCCGGCGGAACCGCCGGTGCCGTAGCCGGCAGCGTCGTCTTCTCGCCGTGGTCGCGCGGCTGCACGAGGAACCGCGTGCTTTCGCTCTGGGTCGGCGCGGCCGCACCCTCGAGCGTCGGCGGCGGCCAGACCGCTGCCTGCAGCGACATCACCGCGGTTCCGCCGTACGGCGAGACGGCCGTGACGAACCTCGCCAGGGTCGGGTCGCCGGTGATCGCGCTCTTCAGCCATGCCTCCGTCTCCGGCGTCATCTTCGCGCAATTCGGCAGGTCGGGATAGTTCGAGAGGCACCAGAGGCCGTTGTCGCCGACCGGCACCTTGTCGCTGAGCAGCCTGCCTTGCTCTCCTGCCCGGCCGACGTACAGGGCGACGGTCTCGGCGCGCTGGCCGTTCTTCGCATTGGCCTGCGAGTCGAGGAAGACGGTGTTCGAGCCGTGCACCCAGATGGCCGGTCCCGGAATCCACTGCGCGCTGGCGATGCGCACCGCGTCCGCGCCTCCGTCGGCCACCCGGAAGATGCCCCACATGCCCTGCTGCAGGATGTTCGCCGGCATGTTGCGCCAGACGTAGTCACCCGTGATCCGGTTGGTGCCGCCGGCGCTCGGCAGCACGATCTCGTAGGCCGTGTTCGTGGCGTAGTTGTCGCGCATGCCGAGCCATTGCGACAGGCGGTTGTCGCCGATGGCCGTGGAGACGTCGGTGTACGGCAGTTCCTGCCATACGTGGCCGTGCAGCGCCAGGATCTGCGGATTGCCGCTCCCGCCGGGGTGGAGGAGGCGGAAGCGCGTGGGCGTGCCTTTGGCGGCGGAGAAGATCGGCGTCTGCGGCTCGGTCAGGACGAAGGCGTCCGAGAACGCCTGGTAGACATTCGTATTCGCCGTGTACGGCGGCTGCTTGCCGAAGCGGTACGGCATCGGCTCGGTGCGGTAGTTGATCGCCACCTGAGTCGAGCCGGCCGACGACGTGTACGTCGATCCGGCCACGGCCGGGCCGATCGTGGTCTGGCCGCCGTTCCACTCCACGTTCGCCAGGTCGTCCTGCGTCAGCAGCACGAACTCGCGGTAGAGCAGCCGGCCCGGGTAGTCGCACGTTCCGCCGGCGTACACCGTGGCCGACGTGTACTGCATCACCTTCGCCGTCGGATCGAGCGTATCGACGCAGGCGATGGTGCCCGGAGGCTCGACGATCAGGCCGCCGATCAGGCCGTGGAGGTCCTGCTCGAGCGGATCGGACGGGGTGAGGTTCACCGATCCGAGCTCCATCGGCACGCCGGTGACCTTGCCGTCCTGGGAGATGGTGGTCTGACCGGCGTACCAGTAATACGTCTTCTTGGGGTACACACCCTTCTTGTAGTCTTCGGACGAGGCGGGCGGTACGAGTTGATCGGGATTGAAGCCGACGTTCAGCCCCGCGCTGGCCATCGCGTCGTACGACACGAGCGCCGGATTCAGTCCGACATAAGGCGACGGCGAGAGCGCGATGTCCGGGGCGAAGGCGGCGGGGTGCGTCTGGTCGAACGTTCCGGAGTCGGGATTGAACACGTTCTCCACGGTCACGGCGATGCAGTCGCCCGCGTTTGCCCGCAGGACGAGCGGCTCGGTCGTGTTCCGGTTGTCGGCGCGCGTGTAGATCAGCGGGAAGTAGTTGACGATCGCGGTCCCGTAGTCGTTCGCCGTCGGCGGTCCGCTCTTGCCGATCGTGGCGAGATTCGGGGCCTTGAACAGGCCCGCCGGCCCGGCGCCGCGGGTGTTGTAGAACATCCAGCCGCGCGTCTGCGACTGCACGCTCATCTGCTTCATCTGATTGGGCGGCCCGTCAGGGCAACTGTAGCCCCACGCATTCTTCGGCGCCGGCAGCGGCTTGACGACCGGGTTCGTGCTGAGGGGCCGAAGGGGGGCGTTCGCGTTCTTCGCGGCCGCCGGCCAGTGCTCGGCCGTCGACTTGTACGCGCGGAAGATGCCCCACGTGCCTTCGACCAGGCCGTGGGCCGCATTCGAGGCGTCGGGCATGTAGAGGTAATCGGTCCAGTTGCTCTTGTCCGGGGTTGGCGAGGGGCTGGCCCGCGGCGCTCTGAAGAGGAACTCGAAGTGCTCGGAGATGCCCATGGCCTGGGTGCTGCGGTAGCCCGAGTCGTCGAACGACGGCTCGAACAGCCATTTCATCCCGTTCATGGTGAACGAGTGCGGGAGCATGTGCGCGCCGGTGATGACGCGGACCTGGATGCGGTCACCCTCGTATGCGCGCAGCAGCGGCGTGTACGGATCGCGTCCCTGCATGCCGAACGTGAGCTCTTTCTTCGGGTAGATGAACGGCGAGCAATTGCTCGTCTTGGTCGGCGTACACGGAGGGAGGCTGTTGATCGACGCGCCCGGAGTCGGCTGGACGTTCATGGCGTCGTCGTTGCGCTTGATCAGCGAGGAGAAGACGTAGGAGAGATCGACCGCCTTCGGGTCGCCGGTCTTGCCCTTGGCCGGCGGAGCGAGGCGATAGGGAAGCGGCTCGCCGCGGTAGTTGAAGGTCGTGGTGCCGGAGAAAGGACCGCCGCTGACGATCTGCGGCCGCGGCTTCCCGTTCTGCGCCGCCAGCGCCGGGCTGATGGCCGTTTCCGGGTCGCTCCAGCCGACGTTGGGATCCGTGCTCACCTTGGCCGGGCTGTCGGAACGGTAGGCGAGGTGGAAGTCCTGCACCGCGATCATGAACTCGCGGTAGGTGTTTGCTTCGGAGTAGTCCTCTTCGGCTCCCGCCTTCTGGGCTGGAGGCGGTGTCTCGATGATCGCATTCCAGGTCGTCGGTCCGCCGTCGTCGCGCGTATGGAGCTTCACGCCGGTTTCGGACTGGTACCAGTCGCTCCCCTCCGGTTCGACCACGAAGGCCGCGTAGAGGCCGGCCTGCTGGTGGGTGGACGGACCGAAGTGATCGTGCGTGAAGACGGTGCGCAGCGTGCGCGTGCCGTTCATGGTGTTGTAGTCGATCGGGTCGGCGAACCAGCGCTGCACGGTGGTCTGCGCGCCGTACCAGCTCTTGCACGGCTCCTTCTTCATCTCCTCATCCGAGCAGATGCCCTTCGGCGGACGTTTGGCCGTCAGCAGCGTCCGGTCTTTCCCCGGCTTCGTGTATTTCCCCGGCACGCATTTGGAGATCGTGTCGGGGCCGGTGGCCAGGCCGCCGCACTCGTTGACGTGATCGATGAGCTTCGCCACTTCCTGGAAGCTGAACGTGCCGTCTTCGTAGTTGAAGCCGTTCGCCGCACCGTCCGACGCGGTGACGTCGAACTTCACCAGGTGAATGTGCTGGCCGATGATGTCGGTCGGCGTGCGCACCTCGAAGTCGTCGACCTCGAAGTAGTCGGGAACGAGGTTGGTGTGCCAGTACTCGACCACCGTATTCGAGTTGGCGCGGATGAAGAGCGGCTCCTGGGAGACCTCGCTGCGGATGTTCGGCAGCACGTCCTGCCAGAGCGTGAGGTAGCGCGACTGCGGGTAGTGCCAGCCCTTCTTGTTCAGGACCAGATCGGACTCGATGACCGCCGCTTTGTAGCGGGTCATGCCTGCGATCGGGTCGCAGTTGAAGACGTCCGGGCGCTCGTCATTCTTCGGATCGAGAGCGGGATCGGCAAACGGAGCTCCGTGCACCGGCGGCCGGCCGTTCGTCCGGAACCCGCGCCCGGCCACCGATGCCAGTCCCTCCGGAGTGAAGGAGGGGTGGTAGCACGTGGCGTGGAACGCCATGGCCACCTTCTCCACCTCGGTTCCGTCCTCGGGGAGCTGATAGGCGTTGACCTCGATGTAGTCTTTCGCGAAGTTGAACTGGCTGTGCTGTTCGTTGTCGATTTTGGCGTTCAGCAGCACATGCCGCGGCAAGCCGCCGTCCTGGATCACGCCGTTGTCGACGGCGAAGTCGAGCGGCGGATGCGGCGCGCGCGTGCCGCCCACACCGGGGATGAAGAACGGGAATCCCGGATTCACGTCGTAATCCAGATTGGCGACGGCCTTGTAGCCGACGGGCGAGCCGCTGCCGTTCGGGTCCTTGACGGGCTCGATGGTGACCGTGCCGGGCATTGGCGGCATCATCAGCGTCGGCATCGGAATCAGGCCCGGGATGGGCGTACCGTAAGCGATCTCGCCGTCCGGAAGCGCGCGGGTTTTGTACTTACCGAGCTGGGACTCGAACTTCGTGGTCTGGAACGGCGAGCCGACTTCGTACACGTCGTGGGTCCGCCACATCGCCCACATGCCTGCCGCGAAGTGCGGATAGAAGTGGCAGTGGAAGATCGAGTCGCCGACGGTCTTGTTGCGGTTGCCGCCGCCCTTGAACGTGATCTCGAGCGTGTACGCGCTGCCCGGATTGATCAACTGGCTGTCGAGGTAGGTGCTGCCGTCGCTGTTCGGCGAATGCACCCACTGGTGCGCGTGCAGGTGGTGGACGTGCGAGACGCCCGTGCCGGTGTGGAGGATGCGGAACTTCACCCGGTCGTTGATGTAGCTGTGGTAGACGTTGCTCGGGTCGTCCGGGTACAGGACCTTCGTCGCCTTGCGGTACGGCGTGACCTTCTTCTTCGGATCGTCCTGATGCGGCGCGTTGCCGGCGACGCCGGTCGTGCACGGGACCGAGGCCAGGGTCTTGTCCGTCACCGCCCACTGATTGTCGACGCCGGTGCAGGGGACGTTCGCCGGGTTGTCGACCAGCATCGACGCATCGCCCACGGTCCATGCGCTGAGGAAGAACTCCTCGAAGCGGCAGTCCGCGCAACTGCCCATCGGTCCCACGCCGAAGCGGTTCGCCAGGATCTCCGCGCCGATGCCGCCGGTGCCGTAGTTGATCGCGAACCCGTCGGTGGCCGGCAGGAGCATCGCCTGCAGACCGGCCGCCGCGTCGGTCATGATCGGAAAGGCCTGCACGCTGTCGAACAGCTCGTGGTAGGCGATGGTGAACTCGCGATACGGCTCGAGACGGTTCGGCTCGATGTTCACCGGCTGGAGGTTCGGATCGTCGGTATTGGACGGAAATGGCCCGGCGTTCGGACCGGTGATGACCGCGGTCAGGTCGGTGGCAACGAGATTGTTGTCGTCATCGAGCATGGCCAGCACGGGCTGGCCGGCCCGCGGATGGCCCGCCGGGAACTTCGCCTTGTAATTGATGAACGGCTGCCCCAGGGCGCTGAACCCGCCGGTGATCGACGTGTTGATCGCGTATTCGACGTCGTCGTGCGTGACCTGGCTGCGGTACCACTCCGCGTGGCGCGGCTGCACGTTGACGGCCCCGAACAGGCCGGCCGTGACCTGCGCGCCGTCGTTCGGCTGGTTCGGCCCGCCGAACACCGCGCCTTCGCTGTTCAGCATGAACGTCCCCTCGGCCCTGGCCCGGAGGACGTAGGTGATGCTCTGTCCCGGCGCCACGTTGCTGTCGGGGTTCACCCCGACGAACGAGCCGTCGTCCTTGATGCTCTTGACCATCTCCATGCCGGCCACGTGGAGCGAGGCATTGCGCGTCGCCGGCTGCGTCGACGTCGGCGGCGGCCCCGGGTTCGTGATCACCGGCGTCGCCGCCAGCAGGTTCGTGAAGTAGATGGAGAGGCAGTCGCCGACGTTCGCACGCAGCACGATCGGCCGCGCGCGTTTGTACGCCCGCAACTGCACGTTGCCGGCGGTCAGCGGCTCGTTGCATGGCCCGCTCTTGCCGGCGCAGGCTTTCGACATGACGTCGCGCTCGAGCGCGTAGACCATCCCCTCGGGCATCGACGCGCCGAGGCGGTTGAGCAGGTAAGGCTGGTCGAGGGCGACCACGTTTGCCGTGATCGTGCGCTCGCAGCCGTCCGCCGTCTGACCCTGCTGGCCATTCGCCGGAAATGCGACGGCGATGAGAAGAGAAGTCACAAGAAACGCCAGGACGCGGTTCGAGACCATGCGATTCACTCCTTCGTGCTTGAAAAGAAGACGCTTTTGGAGCCCGGTTCGTGAACGCACGGTCTCTCCGATGCGGATTCGGTCGAAGACGGGAAGCCGCCCGGAGCCGTGAATTTCACAAAGCGGCGGGCCAGACCGTCTTCTCCAGTACGGACTTCAAGGAGGTATTCGATGGCCACGCCCACTTCCGGTAACGACGTCGTCGTCACGATTCCGCGGTCGTGCGCCGATCAACTTTGTGTGCCCCTTTCCACTCCCGGTTCGAGCGTCGTCGTCATCAAGCTCGACCGGACGTGCGCCAAGCAACTGCTGGTCGCGCTGACGCTGGCGCTGGGCGGCAAACCGAATCAGAAGGTGATTCCGAACCAGGGCAAGAAAGGCAAAGGCAAGGGCAAAGGCAAAGGAAAGACACAGCCGAAGGGACAGGCAACCACAAAGGGACAGGCAACGGGAACGACAAAGGAACAGCCAACAGTCACGTTCAAGGCAAAGTATCTGTCGAAGAAGAAGTAGCAGACGACTTCGCCTGAACCCGGCCCTGTGGAACGAATCCCGACCGCGAAACGAGTCTCTGCACGCATCGAGCGGCTGGTGGGCGCATTCGCCGCCGGACAGCCGCGCTTCGCGCTCCTGTTCGGGCAGTTCCTCGCCTTACGCGGCTACGACCGCGGCTTCGCCTCGTCGCTGCGCGGCCTCGCCGTCGACCGCGACGCCGTCTGGCCGGTCCGTTGCGCGGCCGTGCTGATGCTCGAGCGCGTCCTGCTCCTCGGCGAGGACCTCGACTACTGGCGGGGCGAGCTCGGGATCGCCGATCTCGACGCACAGGCGCTGCGGCAGCGGCTCGCACGAAATGCACGCGTGCACGACGGCCTCGCCTCCTCGCGCTCCGATGCGGCCATCGCCGACTTCCTCGACCTCGCCACGCGCGAATGCCGTTTGACGCTGGCGCGCTGGCTCTGGACGCCGGAGGAGGTCTTCGCGCGGATCGAGGCCTCGGTGCGGCCCTCGCGCGGCATGCGCGCCTTTCCGCTGTACCTCCATCCGTTCGTCGACCCGGAGGCGCAGGAGGCGCTGCAGTCGGTGCCGGCGCTCGACCGCGAGATCGTCGTTCGTCTCGGCGACGACGCCGTGATCCGCTGGACCACGCCGGAGACGAGCAGCCGGATCAATTCGCTCGTCGAACATCCCCTCGGCACGGTGGTCCTGACGGTGAAGCCTCCCGGAAGCGACGTCGAGATCGAGATCAAGCGCGCCGGCATTCGCGGCCCGTTCCCGCTCGACGTCCGGTACGAGCGCGACGGGGATCTCCTGCCGCCGTCGCATCACCTGCAGGGGGGCTCGGACCAGCGGCATCTCGCGCTCGAAACGTCGAACGCGGCCATCCTGTCGCGGCTCTACCGGCTCGTCCACGGCCGCATCGCTCCGATCTCCATCACCGTGCACCTGGCCAGCGTCTTCTCCGTCCCTTCGCCCGGCGGCGACGCCGACCTGCTCGACTACTTCACCGAGCCCGACACGTTCGGCGCGCAGTACGGCCGCATGCGCCGCGACATGGAGCGGGTCGCGGCGGAGCTTGCACGGCTGGCGCAGCAGGTGCGGAGCGAGAAGCTGAACGAGCTCTCCCTCACCATTGAGTTCCTCGGCCTGACCAAACCCGCCCAGGCGGTGCAGGTCGGAACGACCTCGTTTCGCCTCGAGCGGCTCGGTCTCTACCTCGGCCGCGACGGCGACGCGCGCTACTTCGACGAGCTCGGAGCCGAGTACACCCGCGACGACGCGCGGCGCTTCGCGGACGAGCTGCTCGACGAGGTGCTCGGCGTCTACACGCCGCCGCGCGTGCCCTTCCGCAGCTACGGCGGCTATCTCGACGCGGCCTTCGCCGTCGCCGCGAACCGCGGCCGCGCCGACCGCAACTACGTCGACGTCCTGTCGCAGATCGGCTTCTTCTGGGGAACCTTGCTCGCGCCGCGCGGACACTCGCACGGAGAGTCGTTCGTGGCCCGCAATTGCGGCCTGCGCAGCGTCTTCGAGGACGGGGAGTGGCGCATCCGTATGATCTTCATGGACCACGACTCGCTCGCGTTCGCCGCCGCCTACGAGAAGTCGTACACCGCCGGCCCCTCGGTCGGCGCGGTGACCCGGGACGCGCGGTTCATTCTCGGCGGGGAGATCGGCGGACCTCCGCGCGTGCACAGCGAGATCGACTATGTCCGCGACATCTACCGCGTCAGCCGCGGCGTCGAGCGCCAGGGCATGCAGGCCTTCCGCCGCGCGATGAAGGACGCGTACGACCGGACGCAGCAAGCCATGCTGAACGATCCCGAGGTAGGGAAGATGTTCCAGCCCGAGTTCGTGCAGCGCCTTCGCGACTGGGACGACGTGGTCCGCTGCAGCCTCGCCGGGAACAATGGCTGGAAAGACGAAGTGGCCGCCTACCTGCGGGAGCGCGACTACGGCGAGGGCACGGTCCGGCACTACGTCGGTGCGCTGACCACGCACAACCGGTTGCTCAAGAGACTCTCGTTTCTGTTCGAGTGAGATAGCGCGCCTTCCACTGCTCGTACAGGCAGCGCGAATCGAACTCCGCGTCCTTGTCCTTTCCGGCGCGCCGCCACAGTTCGTTCCAGAGATGAACGGCAGCCGCGTTTTCAGGAAGCGCCGGCGGGATAGGATCGAGCAGCGACTCCCACTTCGGAAACGGAATCGGACAGAACACCTCCGGCGGACGGACGAAAGACTCCAGGCCGAGGGTAGTCACGATCTCGCGGAGGAGCGCGGGCCCGGTCTCGCCCCAGCGGATCTGGGTCCGGTCTTTCGCCGCGCAGATGTCCCAGGCGCGCTGCATCGCCGGCGAGCCGGCGGGTGCCTTGATGAACCCGGCGTTGACGTGCTCGATGCCCTGCGCCTCTTCGCTCGAGAACACGTGGTCCTCCGCGAACGAGAACGGCCGGAGCGCCACCAGATCGGTGTCGACCCAGCAGCCGCCGCGCTCGAGCAGAAGCCGATAGCGGAAGAAGTTCGAGAACCCGGAGTACGACTGGTGCTCGCGGTACTGAAAGATCATCGACGCGGGCAGGATCGCGTTGCCGTTGCGGACGGTCACACCCTCCGGAACGTTCGCCACTTCGTCGTACGTGTAAAGGTCGACTTGGTGTCCATGATGGACGAACGAGCTCAGTGCGAGCTGCTCCATGACCGACAACCGTGGCCCGATCCAGAGCGTCTGAATGCGCTCGAGCGTCATGCCAGCACTTCCTCCCATCGCTGCATCACCCTTTCGGCGCTGAAGCGCTCGGCCACTTCCGGCGCGCGTGCGGCGAGGCGCTCCCGCTCCGCGTCGTCGCCCATGAGCCGGTCCAGCGCGGCGGCGAACGGCTCCGGCCCATACGTGCGGACGAGGACGCCGTCGATGCCATCGCGGACGATCTCGCGCACCCCCGGGCCGCAGTCGAACACCACCGGCGCGAGGCCGGACGCCATCGCTTCACACAAGGAATTCGGGAATCCCTCGGCGACGGACGCCATGGCGAAGAGGTCGGCCTTGCCCAGCACCGCGTAAACGTCCGTGGCGTGGCCGCAGAGGCGGATGCGCTCCGTGCCGCCGACTTCTTCGATGACCGACTCCAGGAACGGCCGCTGCGGCCCTTCGCCCCAGATCCTGAGATCCCACTCGGGATGCGCCCCGGCGATGCGCGCGAATGCGCGGATGATGATGTTGAGCCGCTTGTCGGCGACCAGCCGCGCCAGCGCGACCATCACGTGCCGCCCGTTGCCGCCGGACGCGCCCGGCGGCGCGGGCAGCACCATGTTCGGAATGGCATGACACGCCGCCCCGCGCTTCGCGAAGTACTCCGCCACCTCCGCGGTCTGCGCGATCACGCCGTCCGCGCGCGGATACAGCCGGCGGCGCAGCGGCTCGTACGCTTGAATGCTGTAGAGCCAGGGATCGCAGCGCTCGGAAACGAAGCGGCGGACGGGCAGCCCTTCCGTCGCCGCGAGCATCCGGACGTTCATCACGTCGATCATCGAGATCACTGCATCCGGCTTCGTCTGGGCAATGCCATGGCGCAGGATCAGGAGGAGGACGAGGTCGGTGAGGAGGGGATCGTAAATCGGGTCGTGCATGTCCAGCCCGCCGAGGATCGCGTCGACGGACGCGCGGTCCATCTCCTCGTCCGTCGGGCCGCGCCGCCACCCGAGATCCCGCCACTCGACCCGCGAATCGAGCTCATACGCCACCGCCCGCCCCCGCTGGGACGTGGTCAGGATCGTCGGTTGCCAGCCCGAGCGCGCCCAATAGTTGGCCATGTTCACCGCGGCGCGCTCCGCCCCGCCGGCCGTCAACGTCGACACCACGATCGTGACCTTCATGGAAGTTCCGAAGGGTAGACGACAGGCGGGAGAGAGGCGTGAAAGAGCTTCCGCCTGTTCTCGTGGCGGGCCGGGCACAGGTCCTGCTCAGGCAGGCTGGGAAGGAGTTCATCAAATCATGAACAAAACGCTGATTTCCGCACTGGCGCTCTCGCTGACCCTGGTTGCCTGTGGGCGCGATGAAACCGCTGAAGCACCGGCCACTACCACCACCGTCGAACAACCGGGCACATCCAGCCCATCGGACATTGCACCGACCACCGCCCAGTCGTGGCTCGACGACGTCACCATCGGTCACGAGCTCGCGCCCGACGGTTCCATCGTTACCGGCACGGGCGGCGACGATTTCGCTCCCGGACAGCCGATCCACATCGCCATCGAGACCGGCGATGCTCCCCCGGCCGCCGTCGTGAAGGTCGTCTGGTACGGCCCGAACGAGACCAAGATCAACGAG
This sequence comes from Thermoanaerobaculia bacterium, assembly GCA_035629865.1. Classification (GTDB taxonomy): domain Bacteria; phylum Acidobacteriota; class Thermoanaerobaculia; order Gp7-AA8; family Gp7-AA8; genus QHVT01. Next base: position 64,584 of record DASPHC010000140.1, read on the forward strand.
GAGAACAAGCCGGTCGTGGCAGGTCAGAAATACCTGAACTTCACCGCCGCCGACACCGCCTCGTGGGCCAAGGGCGACTACCGCGCCGAGATCTGGATCGGCGACGAGAAGGTGAACACCCAGCAGTTCCAGATCGTCGACGCAGCGGGCGCCGGCAAGTAAAAACCCATTTCCGCCGCGGGTGGCGGGCGCGGCAAGCGCCCGCCCACCCGGCACCATTCCCGCCCGTCTCAGCGTAAACTGCCTCCGTCCAAAATCAGTATCCCCGGAGGCTCCTTGCGCAAGCTTGCGTTTGTCGTCGTGTTGTTGTCGTTGTCCGCCCTTTCTCTCTTTGCCGCCGAAACGCTGCAGGAGTTCGACGCCCGCATCGAGAAGGAGCTTCAGGCGCTCGATCCCCCTTCCGTGGGGCTCTGGCGCAGGGCGAACGCGGCGCGCGCGACGAACGACCACACGACCGCGCTCGGGCTGTATGCCACGGTCCATCAGCGCGTCCCGGCATTTGACCACGCGCTGCGGCGCCTGGCCGGCGAACAACTGGCGATGGGCAATCGGCAGCTCGCGATCGAGAACCTGCGCAAAGCCGTGGCGCAGCAGCGCTCGCCCGAGAACATCTCCGCGCTCGCGAGCGCGCTGCTGGACGGGAATCCGGCGCCGGCCGAGTCGGGCGAGGCCATGACGTTCGCACGGGAAGGCGTCCAGCTCGATCCGGATGGTGTTTTCGAGAATGCAACGCTGGCGCAGGCCGCCATTGCGACGAACGACCTCGAGACGCTGCGCAAGACCACCGCGCACCTCGAGCGGGTCGCGCCGAACGAGGTCGCGCCGCACGTCTACCGCATCGCCGTTGCCGGCGCCGAGGGCAACTGGGATGAGGCGCGCGCCGCACTCGAGCGCGCACGCGCGGCAGGACTCCCGCCTGAGGCGTACGCCGGAATGCGCGCCAATCTCGACCGCGCGGTGCCCTTCTACGTTCGCTGGTGGAAGCCGGCGGCGATTGCCCTGGGCGCATGGTTCGGCGGTTTCGCGCTGCTGCTCCTCGCCGGCGCGGTCCTCAGCCGCGTGGCCATGCGCGCAGCGAAAGAGACGCCGTCCGATCTCTCCGACAACGCGACCGGTCTCGGCAACGGCGTGCGGCGCGTCTACCGGTCGGTGCTGTTCCTCTCCTCGCTCTTCTACTACGTCTCGATTCCGATCGTCATCGCGCTCGTGATCGCCGTCGGCGGAGGCCTGATCTACGCGACGTTCGCCCTCGGGCGGATCCCGGTCAAGCTGGTGATCATCGCGCTGATCCTCGTCGTAGTCACCATCTGGTCGATCCTGAAGAGTCTCTTCATCCGCCCCCGCGACGAAGATCCGGGCATGAAGGTCGACCTCGCGCAGCAGCCGCGCCTGCGCGCGCTCCTGGACGAAGTCGCCGGCCGCATCGGTACCCGCGCCGTCGACAACGTCTATCTCACCCCCGGCGCCGACGTCGCGGTGATGGAGCGGCGCTCGAAAGAGCGCTGCCTGATCCTTGGCCTGGCCGCGCTCGACGGCCTGGCTCTCCGCCCGCTGAAGGCGATCCTCGGCCATGAGTACGGACATTTCTCGAATCGCGACACCGCCGGCGGCGCGTTCGCGCTCGCGGTGCGCAACTCCATGCATGCGACGGCGGTCGGTCTCGCGGAGGGGGGAGCGGCGGCCTGGTACAACCCGGCCTGGCTCTTCGTGAGCGGGTTCAACCGCGTGTTCCTGCGGATCTCCGAGGGCGCGTCGAGACTGCAGGAAGTACTCGCGGACCGATGGGCCGTGTTCGCATATGGCGCGGATGCATTCGAGACCGGGCTGCGCCACGTCGTCGAGCGCGGCGTGCGCTTCGACGCCCATGTCAACGCGACGCTCCGGGAAGTCGTCGACAACCAGGCCCCGCTGGCGAATCTCTACACCTACGCGCCGGCCAAACCGGCGGAAGACGTGAGCGGCACGGTCGAGGAAGCGTTGAACCGCCGGACCTCGCCGTACGACAGCCATCCCACGCCCGCCGAGCGCTTCGCCCTCGTCCACGCCTTGCCGAAGAAAGGGACGGAGCCCGAATCCGACGATCACGAGCCGGCTTGGGCGCTGTTCGAGGACCCGCTCGCCGTGCAGCATGCGATGACCGCGCAGGTGCGGGAAAACGTGCGAATGAATCTCGGCGTCGAGATCGCCGCGGCGGCTCCGGCGTAAGCTTTTAGCCGTCAGTCCTGACGCTGGATCACTCCCTCGACGGCGGTCTCGACTTCACCAGCTTCGGCGGCCGGCTGACCGGAGGGCGGTGGATCTCCTGACCATCGCTCGGATAGCGCACACCTTCGGTGGGGGAGAGGGCGATCGGTTTGCCCTTCGAGGCGGAGCGGTACAGCGCCTCGATGATGCGCACGTCCGCGAGGCCTTCCCGGCCGGAGGGCTCCGGCTCCGCGCCGCGTTGGATGCAGTCTGAGAAATAGGCCAGCTCCGGTGCGAACTGGTCGCGTTTCGCGAAAACGCGCTCGCGCGGCTCGCCGCCGGTGGTCACGTACTGCTTCAACGCCGCGGCGTATTCATACGCGGGGTCGAGGCGCACGTTTCCTTTCGTCCCGACGACGCGGTACTCGGCGCAATCCGACGATCCGAAGCTGCAGACGAGGCTGGCGATGCGGTCGCCGGGGAAGCGGAGCGTGGCGCTGAACATCTCCTCCACCTCCGCGAATCGCGAGTCGTCGCGCCGCGCGCTCGCGCCGAGGACCTCGATCGGCTCGTCGCGGAACAGAGAGCGTGCCGCGTTGATGCAGTAGATGCCGATGTCGTACAGCGTTCCGCCGCCGGTCTCTTTCCGCAGGCGGATGTCGTCCTTGCGCACGTCCATCGTGAAGGTCGAGTTGAAGAGACGCGGCTCGCCGATCCTGCCCGACTGCACGAGCCGGATCGTCGAGAGATTCGCTTTCTCGAAGTGCAGCCGGTAGGCGATCATGAGCCGCACGCCGTTCTTCTCGCAGGCCCGGATCATCGCCTGGCAGTCCTTCTCGGTGACGGCCATCGGCTTCTCGCAGAGAACGTGGATGCCGCGTTTCGCCGCCCGGATGGTGTACTCGGCATGCAGGTGATTGGGCAGCGCGACGTATACCGCATCGACGGCGCCGCTCTCCATGCACTCGTCGAACTGCTCGTACGAATAAAGCCGTTCCACGCCGTACCGGCGCCCGAGCTTGCGCAGCTTCGCCGGATCGCTGGAGATCAGTGCCGCCAGCGTCGAGCTCCCGCGTGCATGCGCGAATGCGGGAAGCACGGCGTTCTGTGCGATATGGCCGAGTCCGAGGATGGCGTAGCGGATCTTCGTTTTCATGGCGGGAGACGAAGGTGCCAGCGCCGTGCCCGGCGCGGGTGCCATGGAGAACCAACCAGGAGGCCTCCGGCGGGCCGGCCCGGCCGGCTGCGTTGGTTGCCATAGGCTGAACGGACGCGATCGTTCCGTGAAAGCACTACCTCGGCCGTCCTTCTACCGTGAGCTCATCAAATGCCGCGACGATCGGACCATTGAAGGCGCCCAGGCCCACTCCCGGGCCGAAGAACGGCCGGAACTCCATCTCATGAACGAGCATGTCGTTCACAAAGAATTTGAGCAGCTTCCCGACCCTGGCGACTTTCAACCGATTCTCGCCGGTGTCCCTCCGAACGTTCGGATTCACCGCCGTCTCATCGTTCAACGGAGTCCCTCTCGCGTTTTCCAGCAGGCCGATGCGGATGTTTCCCCTGCCATTGATCGTGAAGAAGTAGAAGTTGTTTCCGTCGGACAGACCCCACATCAGTCCGAAGTGGTTTTCCGGGGCTCCCCGGAGGCGTCTTACCGCGGCTGTGATCTGAAAGTCGGCATCCTGGTCGATGCGGGCGGCCACGCTGGTGAATCGAAACTCGAATGGTCTGGACCCCAGGAGATAGACACCATCTTCGACGCCCGCCGGCGCTTCAGGATCTGTGGAGGTGTACCAGTTGTTCCGGTTGTCGTCGAACCTGTCGCTCAGCAATATCTGCCGGGTCCCTGATGGGACCCGCAGCGTGATGAAGACCGGGTCCGATTCGCAGTCCACTTGAGCAGTCGTTGTCTCGTATCCCTGCTTGGCGAGAACGATTTTCGAACGCTGTCCTTCGGCGATGCCGATCGATAAGGGCGTCACGCCAATGTCTTTGCCGTCCGCGTTGACTGCTGCGCCGATGGGGGACGAGGCAACCGAGATCGTGCAGCCGGCCGGCTGCACGATGGACGCGATGCGGCGGCACGTCGAGAGAGGCATGTTTTTCGCCGCACCCTCCGAGGTCAACTGCGTAGCGCGCACGATGTCCATGTCCCGATGCAGGCGGATCCAGGTCAGAACGCGCTCCTCGACGAATGCGGAGAGCGTGTCGGCGGTGACGAGGCCGCGCTCATCAGTCGAAGCCTGGCAGCGGAGGCCGTCGATGACGGCCGCGGTGAAGACACCGTTGCGACGGGTGTCATCATCGTACGCATATTGACCTGCTGCGGCGGCGGAGAGGACGACCTGCCCATGCGCGCTCGTCAATGCCTGGATCAGTGCAGCCCTCGACCGGCGATCGGGCCCGCTGTTCCTGCGGTCTTCACTCAAACGCTCCCGGCAGGCGTCGATCAGGATGAGCGATCGCGCGGCGCGCGATCGCGAGGTGATGTCGCGGATCTTGTTTTCGGAGAGAGTCGTTTCGCGATGCTGGAGCATGGACGTCGCCGTGAGGAGGTGCTGCGTGCCGTCGTAGCTCACGCCATGGCTGGCGAAGGCGATGACGAGCATGCCGTTTCTGCCGGCCGCGGCAGCCTGCTCGCCGAGCGCGGTGAGGATGTCGTGCTGTTCGGCGGAACGGACCCGCGCGCCGGCAGCCACGAGCCGGTCGAGGTTCTGTTGCGACTCCGGTTTCTGCGGTTTCCCCGAGAGTGCCAGGATGATCCGGGCCGGGTCGATCAGCCGCACCCTCCCGTCCATGGCCAGCACGAAAGCCAGATCGACCGCGTCGTCCACCGCATAGCGCACGTCGGCGAGCGTGCTGTCATGCGGGAAGTGGCGAACGCCGACGAAGAGCCCGGCCGACTGCTTCGGATCAAACGTCTCCAGCGTGCCCGCTGCCCTTTCCCTGGAAAGTGGCCGCGCGCCGCGCGAGCCGGCGATTGCAACGCAGGACAGCCAAATGGCCGCCGCGATCGTCAGCAGACGAAAGATCCGGATCGCGAACATGGCTCTGCGGGGAACGGACACAAATTTGCCGTCTGCCGGGCGTTGCATCTCGACGATCGTCTCATTCAAATGTGCTGACCGGGTAGTACCGCTCATTGCGGCGGCAGCGACGCGAAATCCCAAACCACACAAAAAGGGTAGGGAAACCTCTTTTATGCGACACTCCTCCATGTACCCATGAAACCGATCGCCCTTGTCCTCGCGCTCTCCCTCTGCGCCGCGTCCGCGCCGGCGCAGGATCACCAGCATCACCACCCCGCGCCGGCGCCGCCCCCGCCGTCGGCCAAGCGCGCTTTTACCGTCCCCGACGTCGAGGTGCAGACGCAGGCCGGCGAATCGCTGCATTTCTACCGGGACCTCGTTCAGGGCAAGGTCGTGGCCATGAACTTCGTGTTCACCAGTTGCACGACGGTCTGCCCGACCATGGGGGCGACGTTTGCGCGGGTGCAGAAGATGTTGGGGGAGCGGGGGAGTGAGGTGGCGTTGATCTCGGTCAGCATCGATCCTGCGAATGACACGCCGGAGCGGCTGGCGGCGTGGAGTCAGCGGCTCGGGGGGAAGCCGGGGTGGACGCTGGTGACGGGGAACAGGACGGACATCAATGAGATCCTGAAGTCGCTCGGGCTGTTCACGGCCGATCCGGCCGCGCATTCGCCGGTGGTGCTGGTGGCGAATGAGCCGGAGGGGCGGTGGGAACGGGTGGATGGGCTGGCGACGCCGACGGCGATCGTGGAAGCCATCGGCCGGATGGAAGGGAAGGGGAAATGAGACGGGTACTTTTCGTCGTGCTGCTCGCGGCCACGCTCGCGGTTTCCGCCCAGGAGCCGCAGGAGAAGGCCGCGGGGAGTTACTTTGCGAATCTGAAGCTGGTGGATCAGGACGGCCGCCGCGTCGATCTGTACAACGACCTGATGAAGAACAAGGTCGTGGTGATCAATTCGTTCTTCGCCTCCTGCACCGGCAGTTGCCCGGTGATGTCGAAGACGTTCCAGCACGTGCAGGAGCAGCTCGGCGACCGCGTCGGGCGCGATGTCTGGCTGATCTCGATCACCGTCGATCCCGCGACCGATACCCCCGAGGCGCTGAAGAAGTACGCCGAGCAATGGAAGGCGCGTCCGGGCTGGCGGTTCCTCACCGGGTCGGAGGATGAGGTGGCGGCGGCGCTGAAGAAGATCGGTCAATATGTTGACGACCGGGAGTCGCACAAGAATCTGATCCTGGTCGGCAATGACCGCACCGGTCTCTGGAAGAAGCTGTTCGGGCTGGCGAAGCCGGCCGAGATCCAGGCGTCCGTCGAAAGCGTCGTCAACGACCGCCCCGCTGCTGAATGACGCGCGCAACCCGCCCACCCACGGGAGCGACGGGAGGCCTCCGGCGGGCGGGCACGGCCCGCGGCGTTTGTTTTCGCACGGACCACGATTCGAGCGAGAGGCGCGCGTTCAGGCCAGGCCAACAAACGCCGCGGGCCGTGCCCGCCCGCCGGAGGCCCCCCGGTCGTTCCCCGTGGGTGGGCGGCTTACTCGCTGCGCTCCTGCTCGCCGCGCTCGGCGTCCACGCCGAGCTCACGCCGGACGAACTGCGGGGGCGGCAGATCTACCGGACCGGTGGAAGCCCGTCCGGCGAACCGATCATCGCCCTCGTCGGGCCCGAAGACCTCGAAATCATCGCCACGGCCTTGCCGTGCATGAGCTGCCATGGACGCGACGGGCGCGGAAAAGAAGAAGGAGGCGTCCGGCCGTCGAACCTCCAGTGGCAGCAGCTCACCAAACCGTACTCCGTCCCGACCACCTCCGGCCGGAGCCGTCCGCCGTACACCCCCGCGCTGCTCAAGCGCGCCATCACCATGGGCACCGATCCCGGCCGTCAGCGCCTGGCCACCGTCATGCCGCGCTACCGGCTCACGATGCGCCACGCCGACGACCTCGTCGCCTACCTCAAACGCATCGGCACCGACACCGATCCCGGCCTCACCGACGACTCGATCGCCCTCGGCATGCTCCTGCCGCAGACCGCCGAGGGGAACAGCCTGCGCGAAGCGCTGACGTCCCACTTCGAGCGAGTCAACGCCATGGGCGGCATCTTCGGGCGCAAAGTGCGGCTCACCGAAAACGAAGAACCGTTTGCCTTCGTCGCCGCGCACATCTCCGGCCGCGAGCGTGAGATCGGGGCGATGGTGGCGGAGAAACGGATCCCCACGCTTGCCGCCTTCAGCACCCGCATCGACAGCGAAAACCGCTATCTCGTGCATTTGCTGCCCGGAATCGAAGAGCAGAGCCGCTCCCTGATCGGCGACGCCAAAGTGCGCATCGTGCACGATGCGGCGACCGCCGACATCGCCACCAGGCTGGCATCGCATGCTGACCCTGCGTCGTCGACCGTCCTCTTCCTCTCGAACGCGGACGCGCTCGCGAAACTCCTCGCGTCCGGCACGGCGAAGACGATCCTCATCCCGGCGGCGTTTACCACTGACGCCATCTACTCCGCGCCGGCGTCAACGCGCATCCTGGTCGCCCTCCCCACCACACACTCCGCGCGCGAGACCGCCCTCGCCGCGGCGAAAATCCTCACCCGGGCCCTCGAAGCGGCGGGACGCGACGTCGACCGTGAATCGCTGCTTTCCTTCATCGCTCCCAACCGCCGCACGCCGCCGCGGGATTCGACGATCCTCCGCGTCGAAAGCGGAAAGCTCGTGCGCGCGGACACGCCGTAACCACATTCAACGCCGCGTTTACCGCGCGTCCGGCGAAGACGTTGAAGCGCGTCCGTACTTCGGGCATGATGCCCCCGGGTCAACCCACACAATCGAACGCACGGACGGAGGCGCCATGAGTCTCTTCGACTTTCCCCGCATCAACTTCAAGGGAACGATCCTGCTCAACCCCGGGACGGCGAACAACGACGACTACGCGCAGCCGCCTTCCGTGACCCTGCCGGCCAATTGGGGGCCCTTCGCCGGGCAGCCGTTCGGGCTCTTCGACTCGAAGCTCATCCAGGCGCGGACGTTCGGGATGCCGGATGCGGCGTTCGTCGCCTGGGTGCAGCAACCGCAGAAGTTCGACGGTGCCTCGCGGCCGCTCATGCCCTCCGAGTGGAACTACTACGGCGACATGGGCTCGCAGGCGACGACGTCGATCGTCGGCGTGCAGACCGGGCCCGGGGAGTCGTACGAGGCGCCCGATCCTGGCGTGCCGCTCTCGGCGCTCATCGGCGCGCCGCTGACCTTCTCGGGCGGCATCACCGACGTCAACGCCGAGGGATCGCCGCCGTCGACCCAGTTCTTCATCGACAACATGAAGCTGACGAACGGCAGCGACGTCGTCATCGACGGCGCCCCGGCCAAAGGCTGCTGCCAGTGGATCAACTTCTACCGCAACGTGAACCTCACCGCGGACGGCGGCGCGGGCGGCTACATCTACCACGTGCTGCTGAAGGGGAAGGGGACGACCATCAACATCCCGGGCATCCCTGCGACCGCCCGCGGCGTCGTCTTCCGCTACTACCTCTATCGCAGGCTGCCGGGAGTGAGTGCAGCGGAGCTCATCGAAAAGTACAAGAACAAGGAGACGGATCCGGCCACGCTGGAGATCGCCGGCACGATCGCCCCCCTCTGGGACGACGAAAAGATCCTCACCGGACCGGTGGGCCGCCTGCTCATCGCCAACAATCCCACCATCTGGACGCCTCCCGGCACGCAGAACAACAGCGGCAACGGCCTGATCGCCCTCGCTCCCGCGGTGCTGCAGCAGAACGGCAACGTCATTTCGGCCGATCTCATGGGGACGTTCCCCGATTACTACCAGGGCAGCACGAATCCGAAGTTCGACTTCGGAGAGGTCAGCCTCGCCGTGACCGGCGGCGGGAGCACCGTCACGATCGCGCCGGTGCCATACGCCGACACGGAAAGCGGCGACCGGCGCGGCTGGATCTTCGACTTCGACATCACCGCCAACGCCGGCGCAAGGAAGGCGCTGTACGACGCCGAGGCCACCTTCAGCCTCGTCCACCCCGTCTACGGCACCGTGCTCGGGGAGACCGAGTACTACTTCCCGTCCAACCAGCAGGCGATCTACGCCGAACAGCATGGTCCGGGCGACAGGTTCCTCAACCAGGGCACGACCGAGCCGGCCACGGTGTCCGTCTATCGGCGCGGCAAATGCCTCTCCGCGAAAGAATGCCCGCCGATCACCCTCTGGCAATACCGCTCCACACCCATCCAGGCGCCGGGCAACGCCGTCGTCCTCAATTCCAACTTCAAGCCCGGCGATCCGATCGTGGTCGACACCTCGCAGCCGGGCAATTGCCTCTTCACGTTCACCATCAACGACGCCAACAATCCGGCGCCGGCCGGCTATCCGCCGCTGAACTACGGAACGTTCCAGAATCCGCCCTGGGTCACGAACGCCCCGCTCATCAGCCTGCGCATCCTCCCGAACGACGAAGACTTTTCGCGCTATTACGTCGACCCCACCTCGAACAGACCGGTCGGCAACGCCCTCCTGACGTTCGACGTCGTCTACGCGAAAGTGCTGCGGACGTACTACCTCCTCTTCCCGGCCATGAACAAAGTCTTCCCGCTGAATTCCGAGACCGAGGTCAGGAAACGCGCGGAAGCGATCCTCGACCGGACAAAGATGACGCACTGGATGACCACCAAGTACATGCCCCGCACCCGTGACCTCTCGCGGAGCCGCCAGACGCTGCTGCTGGCGTGGTGCAGGAAGGTGAAGCCAAAGACATAAGGAATTCACAGCGTTCCAGGCGGCGCGTCTTTTCTCTGTAAGCAGAGGAGGGCATCCCATGTCCAAACGCACGTGCATCACCACCCCCGACGCGCCGCCGCCGATCGGTCCTTATTGCCAGGGGAACACCGCCGGCCCCTTCATCTTCACCGCGGAGGAGGGAGGGAGTAAGCCGGACGGCACGCTTCCGAAAACGATCGAGGAGCAGACCGACCAGGTCATCAACAACATCGAGGCGATCCTGAAGGCCGGTTCCGCGTCCCTCGGCGACGTCACGAAGGTGACGGTCTACCTGGCCAACCTCTCCGACTTTTCCGCGATGAACGGCGTGTACGCGAAGCGGTTCCAGCAGCCGTATCCCGTCCGCTCGATCATCCAGACCGCGCTGCCACAGCCCGGCGCGCTCGTGGCGATGGATGCCATCGCCCTCCGCCCCGAGGACGGTTACAAATGAGCAGCAACCCTCCCTGTCCCGACAAACCGGTCGACAACGCGTATCCGCACGTACCGATCCACACGATCCTCGAGGAGATCCGCCGCGAGAACACCGGCCCGCGCCACGTGGTGATCCTCGGCGCGGGGATGTCGGGGCTCGTCGCCGCGTACGAGCTGCTGAAGCTCGGCAACACCGTCGAGATCATCGAGGCCAGTCCCGCCGCCGGAGGGCGCGTCCACACGCACCACTTCAAGGACGGGTCGTACGCGGAGCTCGGCGCGATGCGCGTGCCGATCACGCACGACTACACGCACTACTACATCAACGAGATGGGCCTGCACGACAAGCTCATCACCTTCATCAACAACGTCGAGAACGGCTTCTGGGACATCCACGACGTCGTCACCCGGCAGACCGACGTCACCGCGATCTACGACAAATACCGCCTCTCGGACTACTTCCGCGACCCGGCCAACATGCCGAGCGGCGGAGCGATCTTCGGGTTTCTCCAGAACACCATCATCAACGGGCTGACCGAGGAAGAAAAGACGATGATGTTCGACGGCGTGGCCGGTACGCGGCTGCTCGACATCCTGAGCGACCTCAGTCTCGGCCAGTTCATCCTCCAGAACAGCGGCGAAGAAGTGCTCGACGTCATCGGCGTCTTCACCAGCCTCGACGTCTGGTGGGACAAGGCCGTCACGATGTACCTGCGCGACACCATGGTCGGCACCGGCAGTTGCCTGCAGACCCTCGAAGGGGGCATGAGCCAGTTGCCGGACGCGCTGTATGAGAAGGTGAAGGAGCACATCACCTTCAATCGCGAGGTCTCGAAGATCAGGCTCCTCGAGAACGGCGTGGAAGTGACGACGCGCACGCCCGACCAGGAGGGGACCGACGTCACGAGCCGCTACGACTACGTCCTCTGCACCATCCCGTTCTCGGTGATGCGGCGGATGCAGCTCGAGAACCTCAGCTACGAAAAGATGTGCGCGATCCGCGGGATGACGTACGCCGACGCGACCAAGGTGGCGCTCGACTGCAGGGAGCGTTTCTGGGAGCACGGCGAGTATCCGATCCTCGGCGGCTCGTCGACGTCGGATCACATCCAGCGGCAGACGTATTACCCGATGGACAAGCTGCCGGTCACGAAGCCGCTGCACCGCCAGGCCTTCCTGGAGGCGCCGGCGAGCGGTCCCCAGCGCCGTCCCAGCATCCACACGACGACCCCGCAGCCGGCGCCCGCTCCGGCGTTGATGGCCAAGCGCGAGCCGATCCCCGGCGCGCTCCTCGGCGCCTACTGCTGGGATCAGGACGCCCGCCGCCTCGGCGCGCTCTCCAACGACGAGCGCGCGGAAGTGGTGATCGAGAACGTCAGCCGCTTCCACCCCGAGCTCCGCGACTACGTCGTCGACCACGCCTCGGTCGACTGGGAGCAGTACCGCTGGACCGCCGGCGCCTTCGTCATGCTCAAACCCGGCGAGCTCGAACGCTTCTACCCCGCCGCCATCCGCCAGGAAGGACGCCTCTACTTCGCCGGCGAGCACTGCTCGACGGATCAGGGGTGGATCCAGGGCGCGCTGATCGCGAGTCTGCGGGCGGTGCTACAGATCGTGACGACGTGATTCCCTGTCATCCTGCGTGCCCCGAAGGGGCTCCGGAAATTAGCCGGGGGTTGGTGCGAAGCGCCTACCCCCGGATTACGACACGTCCCCGTATCTCGTGCCCCGGAGGGGCACCGGATCTCGTGAATGCCACGCTCCGGTGCCCCTCCGGGGCACAACCGTGAGGGTGGGTTGGGTTTCCGCTTCGCGCCAGCCCCCGGCTAATTTCCGACACGCCTCCGGCGTGCATTCTTCACAGCCTCTGAGCCGGAGGGTTGATCCCACGAGCAGAAAACATGAAGGCGAAGGACCTGGCGGGGAGGGGAGCGATGCACGCTCATCCCACCCCCACCCGCCCGGGTCCTTCGCCGCCATGTTTTCTGCTCGTGGGATCAAGCCTGTGGCTCAGGATGACAGGAAGTTACAGGCGCAAAGTCTTCGCCGCCTCAGCGGGACGGGGATCGCCGGGCATCAGCCTCCCGGCGCGATCGAGGTACGCGCTCGCTTCGACCCGGTAGCCGAGGGCGGCCTGCACCTGGCCGGCGTAGAGATAGGCGACGCCGGAGTTGGGATCGATGCGGATCGCGTTCTTCAGCAACTTCATCGCCGTCGACGCGGGCGTGTTGCCGAGGCGATAGCGCGTCCACGCCGCCTCGGCGGCATACGTCCCGTTCTGCGCATCGCACTCCGCGGCCAGCTCGAACGACGACAGCGCTTCGCGCAGCTTTCCCGCCGCGGCGAGATTCTGTCCGCTGCGAAACAGCGCCTCGGGGTCGATCATCGCCGATGGTCCTGCCTTCGCCGCGGCCGCTGCCTCCTCGCGCAGCTTCTCTCGCTTCTCGAGCAGCGCCGCGCGGCGTGAGGGATCGGCCAGCTCCGCGTACGCACGCGCGGCGGCGAGGAAAACCTCCTGCGCCTTCTCCCGCAACGCGTCGGGCGCCTTCTCATCGAAGCGCGAAGGGAGGAACTTCTCGGAGAGAAACAGATACATCTTCGTGATCGCGACCGCCCCCGCATCCTCCGGCACGCCGAGAAGATCGAAAGCATCCTTGCGCCGCGACGAGAGATACGCCGAGATCACCTCGTCCGCCGATGCAGCCTTGACGCGCGTCTCCGGCTCCCGTGCGGGCGCCGGCGCGACCGTCGCGAGCGGGACCTCGACCGGCATGTCGAGCTCCCACGCCGGCATCGGTTTCTGCTCGCGTGTCTCGACGATACCGAGCATCGAGAGCGCATAGAGCGTCCGGTTCAGATCGTCCTGATCGATCGCCGTCCGCAGCTCATCCAGCCTCGCCGCCTGCCGCGCCGCCTCGACGACCTTCTGCTGATTCGCGGTGAGGCGCACGTCGTCGAGCCTGAAGAGCGGATTGCCGCCGAGCGCGAGATACGCCCCTTGCATTCCCGCGGCCGCCGCGTCGGCATTCTCCTGCGGCTCGACCTTCTGGATGCCGGTGACGAGGAGCTGCGGCACTTTCACGCGGAGTACCGAGGCATTCGGCGGCGCATCGCGCGAGACCGACCACGTGCCGCTGGTCCAGCTGAACGGCTCGAGCAACTTCCGCCCGAGATTCTGCTGCAGCGCGCGATAAAGCTCGGAAGGAGTGAGGAGCTTGCGTTCGATGAGGATCTCGCCGATCGGCACCCCGCGCGAGATCGACTCGGAGGCCGCCGAATTCTCATCCGCCGCCTTCAGCTTCCCCGCGGTGACGAGAAAGCGGCTGAACATCTCCGTGGCGATGTTCGAGCGGCAGTCCACAGGCGCGCCATCGTCGAAGACGATCGTCTTCTCGAGCTGATTGCGCCGAAGCTCGAGCACCACGGTCTCTTCCGCGACCGCGATGGCGAGGAGAAGTACGGCGTACGGCGTGTCCTCGAGCTTCCCGCTCCGCGCACGCAGGAGGTGAACGAGGGATTCGCGAGTGAAGATCAAGCGGGGCAATAGTAGCGCCTGCGGCGCGACAGCCGGCGAGCCGCCGTCACTCCCGAGGCTGATCCTCTACGCCTCGGCGATCGCCAGCTTCTGGCCATAACCGCAGTTTGCGGTATCTTCCTTGACTCACCGAAGGCGGCAGGTGAGTCACTTGAAATCGCGGGGGCGGACGAGAACCCGCGACCTCCGGCGTGACAGGCCCGAGGGCTAACCAACCGGCGAACCGAATCGAGGGCCGCGGTGGCTCGCTCGATTCCCAGCCCACGGACACGCCTTGAGGAGCGCGCATGTTTCGGTTGCGCGACCCGGACGCTTCATGTTCACCATCGCCTCGGGCATCCCGTCGGCGCAGCATTGAGATCACGCCACGTCCGGCATGACAGGGCGGTGATCCGGCGGATGTAGACTCGTCCACGCCCCATGAAGGTTTTTGTTTCCTACAAACGCGACCATGCCGAGAGCGAGGCTGTGTTGTCGTTGCTGGAAACGGAACTGAGCGGAGTCTCCACCAGGGTCTACAGCGACCGGCTGCTCACGGCCGGCGAATGGCGGCCGAAATTGCTGGAGTGGATCGACGGCTGTGACCTCTTCGTCGTCCTGCTCTCCGAGAAGAGTATCGAGAGCGAGGAGGTAAAGGACGAAGTCCATCGTGCGTACGACCAATGGGTCAGAACCGGGCGGAAAAAGCCGACAATCATTCCGGTCAACGTTCATTATTCGGGACCGCTCGGCGGATTTCGGCGCGATCTAAGCGGCTTTCAGGCTCTGCGCTGGACAGGAGCAGCGGACAACGAAACTCTCCTGAAGAAGATCCGGGAAGAACTGGCCCGGGCGCGGAAACCTTGGGTGTACGGACTAGTCCTCGCCGCGCTGCTCCTCGTCGCATTGCTGGCGTACCCCTTCCTCCTCCCCTCGCTCCGCAACACCCTGAAAGCACGGGAGGCATCGCCCGGGCCGCTACCGGGCAGCACGAGCAGGTTGTCGGTACGGCGGATCACGGATGTGGGCAACGTCATCGCGGTAGCGGTATCGTCGGACGCCAAGACGGTTTTCGTCAATCGGTTCGCGTTCGACGAGTCCGCGGGCGTGCACGTGATCGACGTGAACGGCGCACCGCCGCGGAAGCTGTTCGACACGTTCGGCGGCACGCTCGCCTGCGGCACGTCGAACTGCTACTTCAGCGGCGCGGTCCACCGGGAGGGCGTCTATCGATTCAGCGCCAGCAGGGCTCCGGTGATGCTGTTCAGCGGAGACTTCCACGACATCGACCTCAGCCCCGACGGTGACCGCCGGCTCCTGACGCGCAGCGGTGAGACCCCAAACACCGACCTCGTGGTTCGCCGGATCGACGAAGGCTCGCAAACGGTTGAGTGGTCGTCCCGGAACGCGCTGCACGATCCCTCGTGGCATCCGGACGGCAAATCGGTGCTGTACGTCGGGCCGTATGACGCGGTGATGCACGATCTCGCCACCGGGAAGCAGGTACCCCTCCCCAGGCCCGCTGCGTCGATCTTCCACGCCGCGTGGGAAAGGGGCGGGAGATACGTGCTCGCCTACACAAAGACGTTAGAGGCCGGCGAATTCTGGATTCTGCGGCCGGACCAGCAGCCGATCGGTCCCCTGCTCCGGGAAGAGGTACGGTACGCCAACCTTCGCACCACATCATTGCCCGATACGTTCTCCGCCGTGCGCAGGGAATCGCACACGGTCGCGCACCTGGCATCCCTCGGATCCAAATGGGGGACACTGCAGATCGGGCAAAGGAACATGCGCGGACCGTTCTCGTGGGCTGGACCCGAGCACCTGGTGTACGCCGCTAAGGACGGCACCGGCACATGCCTCGAGGAGTACCACATCCACTCGGGGGAGGTACGCCGGTTGTCACCGACTGGAACGTTCGGCCAGCCCACGATGACGCCGGATGGCGAACGCCTCGTGTTCTCCATGGGCGCGGGTGTCGAGTCAGACCTCTGGACGTCGCTCACCGACCGCTGGGACCCGGTCAAGCTCGCGCAGTTGCCGACTCGGGGTCACGCGATCTCGCCGGACTCGCAGTGGGTGGCGATCGCTGCCTCCGGTCCCGAGGGGGGGCTGTACGTGACGCCCGTCGAGCCGGGCGGAAAAGCGCGACGGCTGACGCGTGCATCGGTCGGGGACGTGTCCTTCGCAACTCCGCACACGATCCTCTTCCGCCGCGCCTCGGACGGCATCCGGCCGCTCTGCAAAATCAGCCGCGAAGGAGGCCCCGAGACGTGTTTCGCGGTCGACGGCGTGGGGAGTTTCGCAGTGTCACCGGACCGCAAAACCGTGGCCGCCGTCGAGCCGGGAAAATCTTCGCGGCTGCACTTCATCGATATCGCTTCCGGCGCGGTCGGAAAAGTGGTCACGGTGCCGCGTTGGATCGACACCAACGGCGGCATCGCCTGGACCGCTGGCGACTCGAGAATCGTCTACGTCACCGAGACACCATCCGCGAGAGCGGTCGAGGCTTACCGGCTCGCCGACGGCGCGATCGAGATCGTCTCCGAATCGTCCCAAGGGTTCGCCCAACACATTGCCGTCTCGCCCGACGGCCGCTACGCCGTATTTCTGCGCGAGTGGAGTTCCGGCGATGCGGTCCTACTGACGGTTACGCCGTGACATCTCGTCGCATGGCGGTGACTGCGGGGGCACGCCTCGTCCAACCTTTGTTCTTCCTGGGTGAGGGCGAAGGTGTGACCCGGGTCTGACCCATCGAAGCCGATGTCTCACCCGTCCGCGCGCACACGCGAGTCTCCAATTTCTGAAAACACAAACGCCGCGAAATCGCGGCGCATAAGAGCTTTAGTCTGGCGGGGCCGACAGGGCTCGAACCCGCGACCTCCGGCGTGACAGGCCGGGGTCTAATGGAGGTTGAGGAGTGGATGCACTCTGCCGATCGCTCCCAGAGAGGACGACTCGACTCTCATCGCAGTGCAGTGATCGTCAACCGGAAGATCGTCCGTGACGATCGCGGATCGGATCGCGTACTCCATGCGCTACAATTATCTCCGCAATTCCTTCCCACATAACTCAATGACCGCTCGCGCTACGATCGCAGTGCTGGCCCTTTTGTTCGCCGTCGCGGCGTTCCAGGGGGTGGTGGACAACGCCTGGCGCACGAAGAAGAACGACAAGGGCAATCGGTACGAAGGGTCCGTTGCGCAGCAGGTCGCGGCGACGAGCGTCGTGGAGATGATCGGCTTCCACGCGTTCCGGCAGGATTTCCGACCGAACCAGGACGTCACACTGCGGGTGGATTTCTATACGCCCGAGGCGGCGCCGAAGGCGCGGGTGACGGCGAGGGAGCTTCACCGGAAGAGCTTCTATTGGATGGAGGCGAAACAGCAGTCGTGGAAGGGCGGGTGGAACCGCTTCGCTCCCTGGCCCGTTCGCGACGTCCTTCGAAACATGGAGATCGGCTCCGACGAGCTCCTCGTCCTGGTTCGACTCGACGGCTTCTCCACCGGCGGCGGCGCCGTTGCGCCGGCGTTCGTCTCCACTTCAGATGCTTCGGTCGCGGTGCGCGAATACCACGCGTATTTCCTTCCCGGGAAGAACCTCGACGTCGTGAGCTACGAGCTCCGGTCGGTTGAAATCCGGCAACGTGCTGAGTTGTGAATCCGTCGAGAAGCGGAAGGGGAATCAGATCCCGTTCCTGATCCGGATCCCGGCCGCCGACCTGGCGCCAGGACCGATGCGGCTCGATCTCAAGTGCCAGGTGGCCGGTGAGCCGGGGCCCGCGGCGAATTTCTCCTGGACGTTCGCGCATCAGCCTCACGCGCCCGGAGGCAGGTGAGCGGATGGTCGCGCGGCGTCCGATGGGCCGGCAAAAGAAGCTCCGCGCGCTGCGGCGGGCCTTGGTCCTACCGTTCCTCGTCGCCGCGCTGCTCGTGCTTCCGCTTGCGCTCCGGAAGCGCTGGGACAGCCGGATCGTCGCCGACGTCGAGGTGAGCGAGCTGTCCTTCGACCTCCGCGACACAGGAACGTTCCTCGATCCGCGGCCCTACGAGCGCGTGCACGTTTCGCGGAGCGCGGCGGGAGAGCTGCGCGCGGAAAGCGGGATGACGCGCCTGGCGATCGCGCCGGAGGGATCGCTGACGGTCGAGCATCCGCGTCTTGACGCGCTGCAGATCGAGCCGAAGGCGCGGGTGACGCTCGCCCGTCCCGACCCGGCGACGCTCGGTGTCGCGATCGACGGTGCGCGCGCGGTCACCTCGTGGTCGCTGTCGGACGGCGCGAGTCTCGAATGCGAATGGTGCGACGTCGATGGAACACGGCATCGCCACTATCAAACGAAGCTCACCGGTGACGCCGTCCTGACGCTGGAGAGCCCCAATCTGCGGATCGTACTCGTCACCGCCAACAGCGCGGTGATCGCGGACAACGTCTCCATCGCGCGTCCGACGTTCGTCTCCGGCACCGCCGAACGTCCGTCGAGCAGCGTCAACAAGGGAATGGTGACCCTGCGCGATCTTCGCGAAATCACGATCGAAGTTCCCAAGGGCGAGCACCTCGCGTTTGGCGATCCGCACGACTTCAGGCTGAACACCGTCGAAAGCGGGAAGAGCGGCGGTCTGCACGTGATTCCGAGTCGGTTAGCGGCGAAATCTGCGGACCTTGCGACTCACCTTGCGACTCGCGAAGGGGCTGCTTCCGCGAGGGCGGTTCGCGCGTGGAACATTGCGGCAGGCCGTGGAACAGTCGCGCAGCCGGGGCGGGGCGGCGGTGGCGGGAGCTCAGAAGTACGGTGAGAGGCGGAAGCTGTCGAGTTTGTTCGCGAGCTTCTTGCCGAAGGTGGCGACGGAGCGGTGGCGACGGCGACGATGACGGAGTCGCCGAGGCCTCCGATCGGATCGGGCCAGTGCCTACGTCCTGCTTCCCGGACGGGACAAGCGTTCGATTCCGCCGGAGCTCATCGCGATGATGGGGCGCACCGTGACCGTGCGCGGCGAGGTCCTGGCTCGTGGTGGCGCGAACTTCATCGCCGTGCAGTCGTGGTCGCGCGGGTAGGGAAATACGGTCGTAGGTCACTCCTTAGATGAGGGGGTGCTTCATGACGGACCTGGAAGCTGCACAGGCACGAGTGTCGAAGTGGCGGAAGAACGAGGGCGGCATCTGGCGCGAGCGCATCGTGATGCTCGCCGCCAACGCGCGCGAAAAACGGCTGCACGTCGGATCGAACGTCGTGCTGCCGAAAGCGGTGCGGGACCGCATCCGCGCGGAAGCCGGCGTCGACGTCGAGTTCACGAAGGTGCACGTCCGCTTTCATCAGGGTGCGGGGGATGCGCTCGTCCGGCCGCTCGTCGGCGGGACGCAGATTCAGTCCACCGAAGCCGAGATGCTCGGCACGCTCGGACTGGTCGTGCAAAGTGTCATCGGCGACATCGGCTTGCTCACCGCGGGTCACTTCGTCGGCGCGCCCGGCGATGCGATCGGACAACCCGACGATGACAACGCGAACCTCGTCGCCACCGTGGTCGCGAACAACTTCATCGCGCCCGGCACCGTCGACGGCGCGTTCGCCATCATCAACAGCAATACGCAATTCCAAGTCGGAGGCGTGTGGCAGCCCGGCGGCGCCCCCGCACTGGTGCTCGACAACCTGATCAACGTGCCGGACGAGGACTCGCCGTGCACGATGCAGGGCGCGGATACCGGGACCTCGGCGGGACAAGTCGTCTACAACAACGTCGAGATCGGCAATCTCACGAACGTGGCGCTCGCGACCTATGCCGCACAAGAAGGCGACAGCGGCGGGCCGGTCTTCAACGGAACGTCGTTCCTTGGCGTTCACAGCCTGGCGGTGGACAACCCGTCCGGCGGGACATTGTCCGGATTCACGCAGGTCAGCGGGCTGCTGCAGGTCGTCAACTTCAACCTCGGCTGACCCTCTATCCCACAGGGGCGCAAATGTGCCGTGGGAACGTAGGGCGGGCTTCAGCCCACTTCTCCCGGGCGCACATGCCACCGGGAGAGGGTGGGCTGAAGGCCGCGCAACCCCGCGACCTCCGGCGTGACAGGCCCGCGCCACGTCCGCTCAGCAGAACGCTGTCAGCGGTACCTGAAGCAGGCGCGCTCCGGCGGAACGTACTCGTCCGTCACCGCGCGAGCAGCTCACGGACACAATCACGCTCGCGGAAGAAGGAAGCGCGCGTGAAGGGACGAGGCTCCGTACGAGTCCCGCGAACGTCACCAGCCACGGGCGAGGGCGGTGAGGACGAACACGCGCGGGATGGAGATGGCCATCGCTCCCATGTTGACTCCACGACGCTCGGAAATGCGGGCGCGCCTTGCGGCGCGCCCGCGGGTCTACCGCGTTACTCGCTGGTCGTGTCCGGCGCCGGTGCCGTCTGGGTCACCTTCGCCGCCGCCTTCGCCGCGCGCTCGGCCGCGGTCTTTGCGGCCTCCTCGGGCGTCGGTTTCCGCTGCCTGCCGAGCGCATGGCGCATGTCGGCGACGTGCGGCTTGAGGTGGGCGTACCGCTTCTGCTTCGACAGACGCTGCGCCAGTGCGTACGTCGTCAGCGCCTCCGTGCCGGCCAGGTTGCGCGCGGCGGTGGTGCTGTACCGGAGGAACTGCGCCAGTGCCTCGAGCTCGTCGGCCAGCGGGACGTACGCGTCGGCGTACGCCACCTGTTCGCGGACCGCTGCCGGCGGAGCGCCCTCGGCGCGCACCAGCGCCGTATGGTTCGCCACTCCGACATTCGTCAGCTCGATGAATACGGGCGAGACGGATGCGGCCTGACTCAGCCTCCGCGCCGCGTCGGCGGTGTCGGGAATCGCGAAGTGCGGGATCTGCTCCCGCCACGTACGCAGTTCCTGGATGCGCAGCTGCGCCGTCTCGGCGTGATTGATCGGGGTTCCGGTGGATACAACGACAACTTCACTCTCAATGTTGGCCATTGCCAACTCCTTTCTTTGTCGACTGCGTGATCAGAACGCGCAGGTCAAAGAAAGAGGAGGAGCACGGCCCTGGACATCGGGCCGGGGAACCTGGACCTCGGCGGGGCGGGGTGTTCGCCTGCGCCTGAGAAGGACGGGGGTGATGCGGTCGGAGACCCGCGGCTGCCGGGTCACGAGGAACGCGCGGACGAAAAGGGGCCGCGGGGTGACGACGATGCGCGGCCGGCTGTCGGACGGCTTTTCCGGCACGAGCTCGCCCGTGCGGAGGCCGCCGATGAGGTCGATCTGCGCGATGACCACCTCGTTCAGGGCAATGGGGATGTATTTGGCGACCGCCGAGCAGCGTTCGGCCACGTTCTCCATGAGCTCCGGGGCATGGCCGCGCTGTTGCTGCGGATCCCTGGCCAGAGCCACGGTCGCCTTGACCAGCTCTCGCCGCGCGTCGACGAGCCGCTGTATGGCTACGGCCATCTCGCGCACCGCGCAGTTGAGCCGCCGCGCGGTGCGAATCGGACGCCGTTTGGCGTACCGCCCGGCGTCCATGGCCGCGTAAATGGTGGAAAAGATCAGACCGGCCGCCGACTCCAGG
>DASPHC010000141.1:0-45442 GCA_035629865.1 Thermoanaerobaculia bacterium
ACCCCCGCCGCATGAATCCCCCCAGTCGCCTCGAACTCCCTCTGCCGCGCCCGCAACTCCTCCGGCAACCGCACCACCACCTCCCGCGCCACCCGAACATCCGACACCACCGGCATCGTCTGCACCCGCAACGCATCGATCGACACCTTCCCGCAAACCCCGCACGAGGAAGTCGAGTAAAAGTGCCGCTGCAACCGCTGCAGGTCGACCTTTACCCCGTCCGCCAGATCGACCCGCACCACATTCGGCGACCCCCAATGGCGGATGACGGCAACGTCCGTTCCGGCGTGGAGGATCGATTCGGTGAAGAGGAAGCCGGCGGCCAGATCGAAGTCGTCCCCGGGTGTGCGTAGCGTGACCGAGACCGGCTTGTCGGCGATGCGGATCTCGAGCGGTTCCTCGACGGAAAGGACGTCTTCGGTCTCGACGGTGCCGTCAGATCCGACTCGAAGAATGCGCGTCTGCACGACTGGGAGTTTATCCGCGCGAAGGTACCGATGTTGTCGGTTGTCAGTTGTCTGCCACTTCCCACTCCTTCTGGCGGCCCTCGTCGTATCGATCGTCACGTCATATGCGTTGGCGCCGGCCACGCAAGTCCCGGAGACGCGCAGGCGAGTCGCCGCGGGTGACGCTCGTGGAGCCGGGACACAAGCCGGCCCCCACTACACGATCTTCCAGGCGGTCGGCCATTCCAGCGCGCGACAGATGGGCAGCACGCCGACGATGGACGAAAGAAGCATTGCGCGTGGAAGTCGGCAAGATCAGTGCGGACGGCGTCGCGAACGTGGCCTGCGAGCCGACCGGCATGAGCATGCGCAATAATTGCTGGAGAGCGATCGAGTGCCGCGGCGGTGCCGTGAAGAGGAGTGAGCAGTAAAGTAACCCGCGACCTCTGGCGTGACAGGCGGACGTCTAAACCAACTGAACTACGACCAGGCGATACGTCACCGGAACTGTCCGAGCGGGTCAGCCGAGGCGGCGCCTCCATAGCCGGATAGTGAAGGACGCACGGCAACGTTCACGGCGACCAGTTCGCCGCTCCGCTCAGGATCAGTCCCTCACGACCCGGGACGGGGATGGGGGCGAGGAATGGGGCGTCCGCTCTTCGGCCGCGGCGGGTGGGGGTAGACCAAGTTCGGAGTACGCTGGTTGGAGCGCGACAGTGCTGATGGCAGAGGCTCGGGTTCCGTCAACTCTGGCCCGAGCAGCTTCTCGAGTTTGGCGATGGCCGCTTTGACGTCTTCCTTCGGCTGGTTCTGGCCGGCCTGCCGGTATGCCGCGAGGGCGAGCCGGCGCTGCGCGTCGGCTTCGGTTTTCGCGCCGGATTTCTCCAGTTCGTCGGCGAGCGCCACACGCCAGTAACCGAGATCGGTCGCTATCTCGCCACTTCGTGGCGACGCTTTCGAGGCGCTTTCGAGGTGAATGAGGCCGCTGCGCAGCCCGTCCGCCGAGACGTCGCTCTGGCCGGAGGCGAACAGGCATTTCGCGACGCCGAGGAGCCATCGGCATTTGATGCAGGTGGGACTCTCCGCCATCTGCTCGGCCAGGACGATGTTCTCGCGCACGATCGGCAACGCCTCGGCCGCCCGTTTGCGCGCGAACAAAGCCTCGACGACGTCGTTGCGCGCATCGAGTAGAGCCAGGTTTCTCGGCTCCCGCTGGTGGTCGGGAGCCAGCCACGCCGCCACCTGTGCGGCGTTCATGGCGGCGGCCAGGTTCGCCATTTGTCCGGCGGGATTGCCGAGCTCCTTCTGCGCCTCGGCGATCGTCATGTAGGTGACGCCGATCGTCGAATAGCTGGTGAAATCGGCAGGGAAAAGAGTGATCCGCTCGCGCGAGCCCGCTTCCACCCTGGTCAGGTGGTGCAGACTCTCGGAGAACTTCTTTTCCCAGTGGAGTAAATCAGTGGCCTTCTGCCAAAGGTCGAACTCTGTGGCTGCGAGAGAAGCTGTTCTCTCCATGAGCGGGCGGCGTGCGCCTTCACGTGCCTCGCCCAGCCGCGCCACCTCCCTCGCGGCCGCCGTTGCACCGGCGGCGTCGCCGAGCGCCATCCGCAGCATGTTTTCCTGACTGCGCGCGCTGATGAGGTGCTGGAGATATCTGGGGTTGTCCGGATGCTTGCGCTGCAGCGGCTCGTAGACGGCGATGGCGCGCGCCAGTATCTGCACGGCCTCGGCAGGACGTCTCAGCGCGAGCAGCCTATAGGCCTGCTGCTGAAGAACCTGACCGAGATCCAGGAGACTGAGAGTGTCAGCAGGGTCGGGGCGGCGGGTTCTCCAGACGCCCTCCGCTTCCTTCAGCCTGGCCAGTGCGGCGGTGTGATTTCCGGAGGCGGACAGCACCGACGCGTGCATGAGCAGCGCGATGACGATGTGCCCGTGCAACTCCGCGTTCGTACGATCCGCCGCCGCGAGCCCGCGTAGCGTGGTCAATGCCTCGAGCGTCATCGCCTCCGCGGTTCCGAGAGGCGGCATCGGAGAACAAGGTTTGGCGGACGACGCCGAGCGGCAGTACGTGATGGCCCATGCCAGGTTCAGCTGGGCGATCGCGCGGTCGCGTGTCCAGGTCTGGTTCCGCGGATCCCAGCGTCCGAGCTCGTCGAATCCGGCGAGCACGTCCTGGAGATCGATGAATGCTTCGGCTGGTTGCCTCGCAGTGCCGCGACTGAGGAGCGTGACCAGCGCACTGCGCCGGGCCTTCACCGACTGCGGCTGCAGCCTGCGCGCATGATCTGCCATCGCCGCGGTGCTCTCGGCGTTCTCGTTCACACCGGGAACCTGCGACCGCTGGTGCGCAACCTCGCTCAACATCGCAACGGCGCCCGCGTGAGGATAGGGAGTGATCGACTCCCACCGCGTCGCGCACGGACCTCGACCGCCGAACAGAACATTCGAGGCTATGCGCACGGCGTGCTCGTAGTCTTCGGCACTGCGGTCGCTTCTGCCGGAGGCCTCGTACAGCCGGCCCTTCGCCGACAATGCCTCTGCCATCTCGACACAGTCGTCTGCGCCGGCCTCCGGCGTGCCGGTGACCCGAGCCCATGCCTGGACGGAGAGCTCGTATCGCGCCAGTGCATCGGTGTCCTGTCCCTGTTCGTCGAGAACCTGGGCCACGCGGGCGTGCCCGCGCGCCGACTCGCGATCGTTCCCGAGCGCTTCGACGACGGCTAGCGACTGCCGTTGAAACTTCAGCGCGCGCGGCAAGTCGTTCTCGATCCGTCTCATGTCGCCCTCGTGCCGCAGCGCGAGCGCACGATTGAGCGGCGAGCGTCCGGCCGTGCCGCTCCCCTCGACCTCTTTTCTCACCGCCTCTAGCATCGTGCTGCGGCCGGTATCGCGGATCTCACCGAGGAACTGCTCGCCGAGGAGAAAAGTGAGCAGCCCCTCGGCACTGTCGCGGGCGGTCTGTGCGGCCTGGCGTTGCCGTTCGACGCTTCGGTTCCAGATCATGAGCAGCGCCACCACGATCAACGCCGCCGCGCCGGCGGCCCACATCGCGCGGCGCACCTTCTTCGGCAGCCGTCCCTGACGCGCGGCGATGATCGACTCCGCCAGCCGGTCGTGGCTGATCTCGTAAAACGTGCTCTCCAGGCGACGCTCCGTACGGATCAGGCGCGTCTGGCAGAGCATCGCCAGCGTCTGCGGCTCGACGCGGTAGTTGGCCAGAATCTGCCCCTCGTGCAGCATCAGTCGGTGGCCGGCCGCGTCGAGCAGGCCTTCCTCGCAGAGCGCCGCCGCTCTCCGTCTCTGGGCCTGGGGAGAGATCTTGTCGAGCGTGCCGCGATAGAAGTTGCGGAGGACCGCCGCGAACCCCTGCGCGCCGTGGAAATCATCGAGCGTCAGCTTGACCGGCTCGGCTCCCTTCCGCGCCGCGATCCCCTCGGCGTGGCCGCAGAGGAGCTGGAGCTGGAACGGCTCGATGACGCCGGAGCTCCCCAGGAGGTAGTCGACCATCGCATCGAGCGCCGGCGGATCGAGCGAGAATCGCGGGGATGCATACGGCGGCTCGTGCGGCGCCGGCTCGAGCTGTGCCGGCCCGGTGATGGCCGCGCGCGCCGCTTCTTCTGACATCGCCTCGAGCCTCAGCCGCTCGTGGAACAGCGCGGGAATCGCGGCGCTGAATTCCTCCAGCCCGCCGAGGTAGTCTTCCCGGAGGCTGATGACGATCTTCATCGGCGGCGCGCTGCCGGCCTTGGCGCTCGCGATCGCACCGAGCTCCGCGGAGATGGTCCGGCGAAATTCGGCATCCCGGAGCGTGAACACTTCCTCGAACTGGTCGAATACCAGGACCGGCATGACCAGCAGATCGCCGCGCCAGATGCTCGTGGTCGCGAGCAGTCGCCACAGACTGCTGGTGTCGTCGGCGACGAACTCCAGGCCCTCGGCGTCACATGCCTCTTGCAGGGAACGGGTGACCGCGGCGGTGAGCGAGTCCTTGGTGTCGTTGAGGCGGATCATCGTGGGCAGAAACGGCTTCTGGCGCAGGCGTGGAAAGAGTCCGGCCTGCAGCAGCGACGTCTTGCCGAGGCCGGAGCGGCCAAACTGCACCAGCAGCGGAACGCTGAGGACGCGAAGGTAGAGCTGTTCGGCTTCGGCGTCGCGTCCGAAGAAGCGGGCCTGATCCTCGGGCGAGTCGCCGAAGGGCTGCGTCCCGGGATAGCGGCTGCGCGGCTGCTGCTCGGCGAGCGGCGGCGGGTTCGGCGTCACGCGATCGCCCGGCCTTCCCGCCCCAGGCGGCGCTGCCAGTCCTCCTCGATGGACGTCGTCAGCGCCTCGATCCCTCCGGCCGCGCTGACGTCGATGGCGTGTACGTGATTCAACGACGCGAGCATCGGGCAGTCACCGACTTTGATCGGGATGACGAACCGGAAGTCCGCCATGTTGCCCTGCCGAATGAGGGCCGCGGCGATCTCACGATGAAAGACCCCTTCGACGCGGCTGGTCATCGCTTCGGTCTGCACGACGATCACGTAGTCGACGCGGCGGCTGATGACGTCCTTGAGGGTGTTGTCCCAGTTGTCGCCGGCGCGCAGGTCCTGCTTGTCCTGCCAAACGTCGATGCCGCGCGCCTCGAGTTGCGCCGCGAGCTGCTCGACTGCGTCGCGGTCTTCGCTGGCGTAGCTGACGAATGCCTTCGGCGCTCGTTCCGCGAGCGATGCGGCCGGCGCCGCGGGACGGGGCGGAGTGGCGCGAGGCGGCGTGCCGGGAGCCGGGCGCCCTCCGGCTTCGTACGCTTCGCGCAACTGCCGAGCGAACGCGTCCCAGCGCAGGTGGCGGAACTCGATCAGGCGGTCGGTGAAGAAGGCGGTGGCCTGCTCGTGCTCGGGATGATCGAAGAACTGCTCGTCCTCGAACGCCAGCGCCTTGCTGCGCCGGCCGTAGACGTTCATCACCTGCAGCAGCACGCGCAGATACCAGTTGTGAAAGCCGAATCCGAGGAAGAGGAACGAGGCGGAGGGATCGGCGAGGAGGCTGCGCACCTGATCGGGCACCGGCGGCGTTCCTTTTACGATCGCCACCAGGAACTCGATCAGGTCGCCCTCGGTCAGTACGAGGGAGCCCGGATCTTCGCAATGGCCGAAGAGGTGATAGATCAGCGGCTTCTCGACCCCAGGCATGAGCAGGCGGGCGGTGGCAGGCTCGCGGAAGTTGTAGTGACCCTCTTGCGGAGTTTTCTCCGCCGCCTCGAATGCGCGGAGCATCAGGTTGTCCGGCGAAGCCGAAATGCAGAGGCGGAAGGGGAGCGCGGCGAGATCGCGATGGAAGGTTGTGGTCGCCGACGCCTCACGCTCGTAGAAATCGCGCACGGTGATCTCCAGGACTTCCCGGTCGCGCGTCTCGCGGTAATAGAGGTCCGCGGCGCGGCGAAGACTGGCCGGACCGGCGGCGCCAATGCTCTCGAGGAGCTCCGCGGCGAGCATCTCGTCGAGAGGCCGTCTCTCCGGGTCGTCCGCTTTGAAGGCGAGCCGCGGCCCGAGTACGAGCACGCAGTCTCCCCGCTTGATACGCTCGACGAGACCGCGCAGCTCGCGGACTTCGCCGTCCGCCTGTCGGCTGTTTTCCACCCGAACCTTCTTTCCGAGCCCGAACAACTTTTGATGGCTGTATGGCGATTATAGCTGCGCCGTGTCGCCGAGCTCATACGGGAAGGGATCGATAAAGTCTTCGAATGGGAGCGGGACTCATGGCTGGCAGCTCGCCAGGCGAGTTGGGCTCTGGCACAGAAGATGCGGTCGTACGCCGCCCGCCACGCCGGAGCGCCCATCCGCCCGCCTCTCGGCCTGGAACGAACTCCGCTCCACAACTCCGGCCGCGCTCCGGCGTCGTGCGCGACGTCGCCCCCATGGCTGGAATTTATCGCTTTATTCTCTTCTGGGCTGCCGTTCCCTCAACCGCCAAGCATGCACTCGATGCTCTGCCACGGCGACTCGTGGCGTGTGGAAAAAAAAGCCGTTCTTAACGTCAGATACACCCGCATCCGCATCCCGAGAGCCTTCTGCCGCTTCGGCAGCACGATCGTCGCCCATGTTTCGACATCGCGGCCGAACAACGCTTCCTTGTGCCGATCGAAGCGCCATTCTGCGCGCGATGCACCGATCCCCACCGCGGCAACGTATGGCGTGATCACGTTCAGACTGAAGTATGCCGATAGCTTCGCCGAGCTCGATATTCCGAAACCGATACCTGCCTCACGAAAATTCACCGCGCCGAGCTGTCCGCCGACCGGAAGAGTTTCGCCGGCGAACGAGAGGTCACCCTGGCAGCGAAACCCGCCGTGCGCCTCGCCCCAGACAATGAACTGCGGAGCAGGCAGCAGTGACACGACCGAACATGTCTTTTCACCGTTTACGTACTCGCATTCCACGCCGACGGAGGTCACTTCCGCTGACCCCGAGCGGCGAATGATGCTGACGCGGTTCGGCACGAGCCAAACGGCGAATCGCTGGTAGAGGTCGACTTCCGCCGGGATCTCACGGCCCAAGCGTTGTGACAATGCGGCGACGGCCAGGGCGATCGGTTTGTCGGCGATCGCCACCGTGAATTTACCGGTCTCAATCGCCGGCGCGCCGAAGTCCTTCGCAGCGATCGTGTGTTCCAGCGCAGGCGTCACAGCATGCAGCTCGAGATCAACCAATAGCTGCCTCCTTCCGCTTCTCCACATCGCGAAGCAGGCAGATGTTCCAAACGCCGCTCAGCCCCTCTTCATGCACATATCGTTTCCAATCGTCCAGTGTCGGCTTCTGGTCAATTTCGTCGTGAAGCTTTAAGAGAATTTCCTGTACCTTCGCCGCTGGAATCTTGCCGTCATACCGCCACGTAGCGACCGCACCATACCGAGTGTTCATCTCGTGCACTAGCTGCGATGTGAGCGCCGAGGCGCAACTGTTGAATGCCACGATGTTGTTGCGAAAGTATCCGGCCTCTCCTGCTTGCCGAACGAACTCGGCGAGCTTCGCATCGATGTGGCCCGACAGCACGATGACGAGACGAGACCGACCCACTGCGGCTACCGCAGCATGCGGCGTGATTTCCTCCACCTGAATTCCGGAACTCTTCAGATCATCTGTGATGTCCTTCAGGATGTTCGCATCGTCCACGTGGAACGAGTCGTCGGCTTTGAGTATGACGACGTCTTCAGGATTGCCGATGAGGAACTGACTGACGGTTTCGGCACGACCCGCCGTTCGGTCGGAGAGGTCATCCTTGAACACGCGCACTTCGGGATAGCTGCGCTGAACGTCGAACGCGATCTGATCGGCATCGGCGCGGTACCGCCCCTCGCGCGCCATCAGCGGATGCGAATAAACGACGAACGACGGATCTTCAATTAGGATGCGACTGAGAGCGTGGTCTGGAGGAAGACGTTGTCCAAGCGCGAGACGGGCGGCTTCTGACATGGTCAGGCGTACAGAGCGGTCAGCCATTAGAATGCGATATCCGCCTTTGGCGCGAAGGACGTTAGCGAGACGGAATCCAGGGTGAGAATACTTACGAATTTGTGCACGGCAATGCGCTTGGAACGATTTCGCCGCCTCCGTACCGACGAGTAACTTCGCCTTGCCAGACTGGCGGTCGACGCGGAGGAGTTGCAAGGTATCGGCAGTGCGCATGTAGAGGTCCATCGTGCGTGTTGATGAGGTGAATCCTTCCAGCGGCCCTTTGAGTTTCGTGGCACGCTCCCACTCGGGCATCGCATCGAGTTCTGCGACTTCTTTTGCGGAACGGGTAACGGCCACAGCGACAGTATCGGCCGGAAGTGCGGCAGCGAGCCGGTGGGCTGAGGAAGAAGAAATCCGTTCAGCTACCTGCGGCCACAGCTGAAGAACCGACTTTGCGGTTCGAACTCGCGCATCGCTGATCAGCGCTCTCGTGAGCTTGCGCAACGACGCGGCTTCGGGTGTGATCGTCAAAGACGGCCGGAGCACATCCAGCTTCGCCAGCTGTGAAAACTTGCCTGCTCCTGACAACGAAGCGGCATAGAGGAAATCCACATACGCGAGGGAGGTTCCTGTGTCCTGTCCCTCAAGCACGCGGTGCGCGTAACGTTGCCACGACACACTCTGCTCTGTTGGCAGGAGTTTCATAACTTCAGGAGGAAGTGGCTTCGGCGGAGTCCAACCAGCAGGGTAGACGTCCGTGGGTCGCCGCCGTCGCTGGCCGCTCGAAGTCGATGCGGTCTTCGGCGAAGAGGCTGTCATGGCGACGTGTGCGAGGGCCTTCTCCGCATTCCATCCGGATCGTTGCAGCCGCTCGATCCCGCGGTGGAATGTACGGATCTGTGAGCGCAGCTCGCCGATTTCCGTCGTTTTGTCTGCGAGCGCCGTACGCAAATTCTCTGGTGACGCGAGAGTCGATGTGGCGAGGTCGAGCTCGCGACGAGGCAGGTACGTTTCATGAAACTGTCGCGCTGTTGCCTCGACTGAGATCTCTTCCGGCGTGTCCAGGTGCAGTCTGTCGCGATTGCGAGAGGCCGTCTCGGACGTGCGCTCCCGAAGTAGCTCAACGAGGAGCTGCTCGCGTTGTGTTAGCGTGAGCTCCTCGTTGGCGAGAAGTTTTCGCAAGGCATCCTGGCGGCTGTGGTCGCGAGTGTGCCACGGTTCGTCGACTGGCGGACGAGGTACAGGGGATTTATGCGGAGGAGGTTTTCGTACTGACGTGGGTCTAGGCGCTGGCCGCGCAGGAGGCGCCCACAGTGACGGTGCGACGAAGACGAGAACGAGGAATGATCCAACCAAACGAACAGAACCGCGATTCATGGCGCCTCCCTGTCTGCATAGGAGAGGACGGAGAGGACCGAATCCCTACCAGGACCGATAGACGCACACGCGCCTGACGCGAGCCAAAGCCCCCCGTCGGGCATCCGCATCGATTCCCACGTGCGCGACTGCCAGCAACACCGCGGCCCTGAACACCCTCGCCTGCATCGCCTGTTCCGCCAAGAGATCGTCGACGGCAAGTTCTCCGACAGCCGGACAACGTGCCATCCGCCGCTACCCCGTGCTGACCACGCAGAAGCTCATGAAGAACGCCACCGAGCCGGATGTGGAACGCGCAGTGGATTGGCTGGAGCGAATCTCACGACGCGGTGATTTCCAACCGCGCTGAAACCCTATCCGCGCGCGGATGATCTGGACGGTCTGGCTGGAGATGCTGACGGCCACTGGTCAGCACGGGTCGGCGAATCCGAGTGAGCCGCGCATCGGCATGTCGTCGAGGACGGAATTGACTACGACGAGAGCGGCGGCCTGGGCGGCGACGGCGTTGGTCGCCTTTTTCGGATCGGCGGTCCGGTGCGGAGCACGAGGGCGAGGTTGCGCGGCGGTGGGAGGGAAGTCGCCGGGTTGCCGTGGGCACACTCCACGGGCATGCCCGTTACCATTCCCGATCTGGAGCATGCGAAGGGGTGCGCCGAGGCATGTTCCGTCGTCGAGAGGGATACTGCCGATGTGGCCACTTGGATGAAGGGGGTCAGAGCTTCGTTCTTCGGAATCAGAGCGAAAAAGAAAAGCTCTGCCTCCTGTTCCTGACCCCCACCAGAATCGGAACGCGCGTCACGATAGCCTTCTGCACCGATCTCGAAACTCGTCCGCCCGCTGACAAAGAGAACGTGCCGGTCCAGCGTCCCCCTCCCGAAAAAACGACCCCAGCACCTTGTCCACCGGATTGTGCCGCCCCACATCCTCTCGTACCCGCAGCAACTCCCCGCTCGCCTCGAAGACCCCCGCTGCATGAATCGTCCCGGTCGGGTCGAACTCCGTCTGCCGCGCCCGCAACTCTTCCGGCAAACGGACGACGACCTCCCGTGCCACCGAACGTCCGACACGACCGGCGTCGTCTGCACCCGCAGGCCTCGATCGACACCTTCCGCAAACGCCGCACGACGAAGTCGAGTAAAAGTGCCGCTGCAACCGCTGCAGATCCACCTTCATCCCTTCGGCCAGATCGACCCGCACGACGTTCGGCGAGCCCCAATGGCCGATGGCGGCGACGTCGGTTCCGGCGTGGAGGATCGACTCGGTGAACAGGAATCCCGCGACCAGATCGAAGTCGTCGCCGGGTGTTCGCAACGTCACCGACACCGGCTTCTCGCCGATGCGGATTTCCAGCGGTTCTTCCACGGAAAGGACGTCGTCCGTCTCGGACGTGGTATCGAGCCCGACCCGACGGATGCGCGTCTGCACGGGCGGGAGTGTACCCGCGCGAAGGTGCCGATGTTGTCGATTGTCCTGTGACGTGCCTGCCATTTCTCGCCTGGGCGGAAATCGCAGAGCTGCGGCCCGAAGCCGAGGACTGGCCAGGTATCCGAGAACTCACAGCCGACAACGTAAGTGGCAACCATCGCCCAATGCAACGCCACTGCTGGCGACGAAACAGCCGCATGATTTGGCTGGGCCGCCACGCAACCCGCGCCCTCCGGCGTGACGGCCCGGAGGGCTGACATCGTGGAGCTACCTCCCTCCGACCGCCCGGCGGATCGCCTCCAGGACCGATTTCTCCACGGTTCCGTTCGAGCGCCGTCGGCGTCCGCCGGGCGCTTCGACGTCCTCCGAGGCGATGAAGGCGTCGACGCCGATCTCGGTCTCGCGCTCGCCGCGCGGCTGCAGCCATACCGACATCCAGTAGTAGCCGTCGGCCTGTGGCCGCGGCTCCGTGCTCTCGATGAGGCGTGCGAGCTGCTCCCGCGGCACGCGCTTCGAGGTCGTGTTGAAGAGACCGCGTTCCGGATTCGCGAGCTCCGGCCCGAGCTTCATCCCGGTCAGCACCGAGCGCACGATCCGGAAGGCCTCGTCGTAGGAGAGTGCGAACGTCTCGCGGAAGCGCACTTTCCGCGGGATCGTCCGCGGCGGAGGGGGGACGTACTGCACGCCCGCGTCGCCGCGAATCTGTTCCGGGGTCTCGACCCGCACGTTCTCCCAGTATGGCGCGGTGGTCCTGCCGAGGGTGTCCCTCGGCTCGCGGTCGCGCGGCGAGTCGTAGAGGCGCGCGGAGATCCCGCCGTTCGGTTTTCCGTCGAGAAGGAGATTGATGTCGGCGACGACGTCCTCGGGTCCCGAAAATCCCGCCGGCGCGGTAAACGTCACCTTCGCCAGGCGCAGCTCGTCCGGCATGATCCGGAATCCCCGCGCCGGGTTGGAGACGCCGTCGATCGTTACGCGCGCGCCGAAGCGCGGCGGGAGCTTGTCGACGACGATCTGCGCGAACACGGGCCGGCCGCCGAATTCCTTCGGATCGGGACCGGCGATGATGAAGTCCATCGGCGCGGCCGGAGCGGCCGCGGTCGCGACGTCGAAAAAGTTCGACTGCGCGACGTTGTTGCTCAGATTGACGTCCGACAGCGGCTCGACCGACACCTTCACGCAGAAGTGCTCGAAGTCGCCGATCGGCTTCGGCCACTTGCCGCCGTTCGTGTCGGCAAGATTGGTGAGGTCCCAGTCGATCGGAATGGTCTTGTCGTCGCTGCCGCCTCCGGCCGCGGAGAAGCTCGCCTTCATGGTGCCGATCTCCTTCATCATCGCGTCATTCAGACCGGCGAACCACGGCGCGTACTTGAAACGGACGGTGGCGTTACTCGACGCGGCGTTGCCGAGGTTGCGCACGCGCGCGCGGAGGTGATTGACGATCCCCTTCTTCGCGTTCACCTTCACGTCGTTCGCGTCGACGGCGAAGATGTACGACGTCTGCCACTTCGGACCTTCGCCGGTCACCGCGCCCCACGGCTGGATGAAGAGATCGACGCCGGAGAGATTCGCCGCCTTGCGGAAGTACGTGTCCTGGTCCGGCCGCCCCGGCGGCGTGCAGGGCGCCATCGCGTTCATCGGCGGCGCGCAGAGGTTGCGCGAGTCGCTCCAGGTGAACTGGATCCCGTTCGCGTTCGCGGTCGTCCAGTTGTACTCGCTCCAGTAGTCCGAGCCGCCGACCTTGAAACCGCCGACGGGCGTGAACGTGCTGGTGGCGAACGGGATCACGTTGAACGTCTGGCCGCCGTCGGTGGAGAGCGCGCGGAAGAGCCGCCCCTTCAGGTTCGCCGCATCCTCGCGCCGGTCCCAGAAGGTGATGTAGATGTGGCCGTTCACGGGCGAGACGGCGATGGAGGGGATGAAGTTGTCGTTCGTCGTCAGGTCGCGGCCGATCGTCGCCGCGAGACCGCTGGCGATCGAGCGCGGCTTCGACCACGTCACGCCGTTGTTCGTGGAGCGGGTGAAAAAGACGTCGGAACGGTCCGCGCCTCCTTCGTCGGGATCGGCGTGAAAGACGACGTAGAGATTGCCGCGCGTCGGGCTGCCGACCGCGGTGCCGTCGATGGCCATCTGGGGCATGGCGATCACCTTGATCGAGCCGCCGTTGAACGCGGAGAGCGCCACGGGAGACTTGTTGATGATGGTGAAGATCGCCTTCGCGGTGGCGGCGTCGTTCGGATCGGGGTTGTCCCACGCGCCGCCGCCGTCCGTGGAGCGGACGATCTCGAGGACGTCGCCGCGCCTCCAGATGACGTAGACGTCGCCGTTCGGAGCAACCACCGGCTGCGATCCGCGAATGATGGTCCCGCCCTGCGAGATCGCCTGCCAGTTCGAGAAGGTGATCGGGTTCAGAGAGGTCGTGTGCGCCTCCCATACCTTCTCGCCGGTGAGGTTCCGCACGGCGACATAGATGCGGTTGTTGAACTGGCCGCCGGTGCGGTCGATGGCCATCAGTTCTTTGTCGAAGTCCCCGTTCGGAGGCGGCGGGACGATCGTCGCCTGCTGGAGGTTGTACGGCGCCATCGTGCCGGTCGTACGGGCGATCGCGATTCCCGCGAAGTTTTCGACGAGACCGACGATGTAGACGAAGCCGGAGGAGTCGGCGACGACCGCCGGATCTCCCCAGCAGTCGACGTCGTTCGGGTAGAGGAACATCCCGCCGCCGGTGAACGTCTGGCCGCCGTCCGCCGAGCTTCGCCAGCCCATCCGGCTCGCGGCCAGCGTGCCCTCGAGCCCGAAGAGGCTCGAGTCGTTGAACGCGACGAAGACGCCGTTCGGCGTGACGGCGTGGTTCGTCTCGCTCTGCGTGGTGCCGTCGCCTTTCGTGCCGCTGGTGTGGTCGGTCACATTGACCTGTACGTCCTGGGCAAGGGCGGCGAAGGCGGAAAGAGAGATGAGGAGAACCAGGGCGAGCGTGCGGGTCATGAGTGTTCCTCCTGAATTCCGTACAGGATCGCTCCCGCGATGCCCGCGGACCGTGCGCCGCATGGGCGTTGCACGGCTCTGAACGCCATTATGATGGAAAAATGTGCGAGGTCACGCTCCTTTCCATGGATGCCCGCTTCAGAGATCACGCGCATGGAGCTCACGGCTTCGCGATGACCACGGACGCGAACGAGCGTGCCGGCATCACCAGCTTCATCTCCGTCTGGCCGAGCCACACCCCCTCCGGCGCGGGCGCGGTCGCTCCCGGACCGTAGATCGTGATCGTACGCTGCCGCCCGGGTGCCTGCGTCGTCCCTTCCAGGCCACGGCTGTAGAGGAATTCGACCGGCACCCTGGTATTGCCGACGTTCGCAAACACGTACAGCAGCCGGCCGTCGGTGGCCTGCCAGACCCGGTGCTCGATCTGCTTCGCGATCGTGGGCGTGTTAACAATGTTGTCCAGCGGATACGACTCCTTGTCCCACCCCCGTGTGTTGAAGTCCCGCAGCGGACGCGTGCGCCATTGGCTGCCGAGGTAAGGGTCGTCGACCGCGATGTGGCCGACCAGCGGCGTCACGTCGCTGAACGGCCGGCGGACGGCCTGCCAGGCACCGATCTTCTTCAGGGGCGCGCCGGCAACCTTGGTGATGCGCGTCTCGCCGAGCATCCGGCCCAGGCGAAAGAACGCCTTTCCGTCCCGCTGCATCTGGACGGCGCGGACGGCGTGCAGCAGCGCCTCGTCGTCGTAGTCCGTGGGCGTCTCCAGCCAGGTCGACGGAATGGCGAGCCGAACTCCGCGCACGGCCATCCGGCCGGTCTCGAAGATCTCCGCGCGCAGGTTGAACGCCTGCTGGACGCAGCGGTTGTACGTGAACGTCGGAGGATTCGTCGGCGCGAGCGGCGCCTGCGGATTCCAGGGCACCAGTGCCCCCGGTCCCGGGGGCCCGATCGGGTACCCGCGGGGGGCGATGCCGAATTCGGCGACTTTGAAATGGGTGTTGAAGTAGTTCACCGCCTCCGTCTTCCACGTGGCAAAAGGCACCTGCTGCGCGAAAATCGCAGCAGCCTCCTCATCGGTCTTCGCCGGATCGACGGCGACCGCGTCGCGCCCCGCCAGGAGCATCCACTCCGGCCGGATCGGTGCCGGCCCGGGGACCTTCCGTTCTTCCCTGTATCCGGGATGGATTCCCCACTCACCGCGCACGGCCGAGATCATCGGTGTGACCAGATGTGAATAGACGAAGTCCGCCATCTCGAACCCTGAATATGTCTGATTCACGTACGGCAGCAACGCCTCGGACGGCAGGAACTCGTGCTGCAGCCGGAACGATGGGTGGCCGTCGTTGTCGAACACCTTCCCCAGCTCGTGCGCGTCGTGGAACATGCACTGCAGCCGCCGCGCGTGCCACGACCCGTGACCGATGACGTTCGAGTAAAGGGTCGGCGGCGCCGGCACATGGGGATGCGGGACGATGTGCTGGTGATCGGTGCGATAGCAGTGATAGCCGCCCTGGCTATGTTTCATGAACTCCAGGACGCGCACCCCCTTCTCGATCGCCAGCGGCCGCACCCAGTCATTGAGATAGATGCGCGCCACCTCGGCAGTCGGACAGAGCTGCTTCTGGTTCCCACGATAGAGGCCCGTCCCGATGACCGGCAGGACCTGCGACAAAGTCCCGTTCTCGTCGGTGCGCTGCGCGTCAGCGAGAGGCCTGACGTGTCCGCTCACCGGCTGCCGCTCGATCGCCGCGGAAGGTTCGACGACCCAGACGCGATTGAATTGCTTCCCGCCGATCTTCGTGACCGTCACCGGACAGCCGCCGTCGCGGAACGCTGCCGGGAAGGGATGGCGGATGTACGGCTCCCAGTTCAGATGGTTCCGGACCTGGCTCCAGTCGCCTCCCTTCCAGCGGATGTGGCCCGCGTACCGGCCGCGATTGAAGAGCACGTTCAGCGGATCGGTGGTGAGGGTCGTGGCGGCGCCGAGGGTCTTCATCCGCTCGACGGCGTTCCGGAACGTGCCAGGGCCGTAGAGCAGGTCCGAGAGCGGCGGATGGCCGCAGAGGAATTGATAGAAGCCCGCCTTCTCGAAGCCCCACGGCTGCACGTCGATCTTCGGCGGCACCGGGAACATCGAGCGCAGCTTTCGGACGAGCGTGAAGAACGACGGGTTGGCGCCAGGAGAGTTGTCTTCGCGGAGCGGATGCATCTCCAGCCATTTGGCGAGCTGCGGATCGGCGGCGGCATCGATTCCGCCGTCGAGCCCGAAGTTGGAGATCACGATGTGCGGCCCCATCTCGTCGGATGCCGCATTCAGCGGGCGCGCGGCGATGCTCGGGATCTTGCGATAGAAAAACGTGTCGTTCGTGGCGAAGGTGACAAAGCGATCCTGCAGCCAGCCGCGGTAGATGGCCATGACGTCGTGCCAGTCGACCGGGGCACCGGGACAGACGCCGCGCGCGTTGAACCCGCGCAGGCGGTAGACCATGCGGTTGCCGCCGAAGCCGTAGTCGTCACCGCCCGAGAGCGCGTACTCCGGCGCGATGACCGACTCGCTGCCGCTCAGCGTGGTGCGCAGGTGAATCGAGTTGCGCAGCACGTTCACGAACAGCTTGTTCGGGGCATCGACGTACGCACCGGTGGCGTTGCTGCGCTCGTCCTCGACATGGATGGCAACGCCTGACACCCGCGCGCGCTCGGTCGCCGTTTCGGCGGCTTTCTTGTAGATCGCGCGGAACTGCAGCGGTCCCGTGATCGTCTCGTACTCCTTCGCCGCGATGTCGACTCCGAAGATGGGAAATAGAAGATGTTCCTCCCAGGCGTAGCTCGCCGGAGTCTCCCGGATCGTCTGCGGGAACGTGTGGCGGATGTCGAAGTTGATCCAGCCGAAGTTCGAACGGCGCGCGGCGTTGCCCGCGGCGTTGATCGTCACCCACACCGAGATCCCGTTCGTCGTGTACTCGAGCACGATCTTCCGCTCCGCGGGCAGATGCGTGACCTTCGGGAGCGCGACCGGTGTGAAGTTCAGCTGCGTCCCGTCCATTTCCCTGGCCATGAGGTCGAAGCGGCGCAAGGCGATGTGGAACAGAGTGTCCAGGCCGGCGCTGAAGACGTCTGTCCAGGCACCGTCGAAATAACGCACCGTCATCTCCGGCTTGTGCGGCGTCGGTTCCGTGGCCGTCGGAACCGTGATCACCAGCTGCGTGAAATTCGGGCTCGTTTGATTCGACTCCCTGAACGAGTCGAGCGTATAGCGGTCAGGCATCCGAAGCTCCCCCTCACTGAAGGGGTGACCGGCGGAAGGACTTCCCTACCGCATTCTTCAACCCCCTCACCGCCCCACACTCCTCCTCCGCTTCTGCACCGGCATCCTCTCCGGCACGGCTGCTGCCGCTGCGGCGTAGGCGTCGATCCCTTCGCGCTCGAGCACGACCACTTCCCCCGCGCCGACCTCGCGCACCGTTTCCGCGCCGATCAGATCGAACGCGCAAGTCTCGGACGAAACCGCGTAAACGTCATCCAGTTTGCCGAGGACCAGCGGACGGAACCCGTACGGATCCGCCCCTCCGCGTCACGCTCGCGATGCCCGCGCTTTCCTGCCCCCGATGCTCGAGCGCGTTCAACCCGAGATACACGAGATTCGCCGCGTGGCCCTGCCGAGACGCCCAAACACCGCACTCTTCGTGGAATTTGTCGAACAGGGATGAGTGGTCTGTTCAACGAGGATTAGAACATGGATATTCGTGTGCGACCCTCGGCTACGGATTTCCTACCGACCCGCAGTCGCCGTTCGGAACACGGCCATAGAGGGTCAGCAAAAAGGCCTTGACAGTAGGGGGTGTGTCGGGCGACGCCTCCCCGCTGCACGAAGGCTTTTCGTTCTCGAGTACTTCGGCCTCTCCGAGCTCGCCCCCCGGCGCAAGCAGCCGCCCGTACAGGTAGAAATGCGGATCGGCGTGAGCTGAGATGTTGGAAACGACCACCACATCGTCTTCTTTGACGTCATATTTCATGTCGCTTCCACCGCGCTTAACGACGAGTTGCGTTCCCTGTGCGTACTGAGTCTGCATTACCACGAACCTCGCGAAGCACAGCTTCTGGTCCCCGGAGAAGGGGCTGGTGAGGCGCACTGGATCGCGAAAACCTTCAAACGTCGTCATGGCACCGCCGGGCAAGTCGACGAAGGCAAGCCCATGTCCTTGCCGCGGTGTTTTGTTGACGACGTCGTTGTCGATATCACCTTTTACGATGTAATTCCTCATATGGGGCACATGCCTGCCGTAGAGGTCGTCGCGGGTGATCTTTCCTCGCGGCACGCCGTCGAAGCGAATGAGATCACCGTACTCGAGCGGGATCGGGGACGGCGGGTTTTTGAAAGGAGGGCTCCAGATCTCAATTTTCGCCGTGTGAGCGGCGTTGGTTGCATCGACGATGGCGACGTTGCGATATCCGTTCGCCTCGGTCTGAAACATCATCAGACCTTCAAAGGCGATGGTGAACGTTGCTGCCAGGATTGCTGCAGGTGTCATGGAATCCTCCTTATTGCTATCAGTCAGTGAGAGGTGCGCACTGGTGAGTTTCCCGCCACGCCGACGTGAAGTTGAAACCCCGCCCAGTCGAAATATTCCTGAGAGCGGATCGCGGCGAGTTGCGCTTCGCGGAGCGCTGCCGGGAATGTCGCGCCTTCGGCAAGGTTGCGATAGAAGTTCTTCGTGAGCTCGCTAGTGCGGTCATCCTGAACGTTCCAAAGCGTGGCCAGCACCGCCCGACTGCCTGCGCCGAGGAACGCATGGGCGAGGGAGCGGATGCTTCCGTTGCCTCCGCCGAACGCGCCGGTTTTGCAGCCGGCGAGCACGACGAGTGGGCGGTGGTGCAGACGGAGTGCCTCGATGTCCTGAAGGTACAGAACTCCGGCGTCACCCTGTTCCTGAGCGAGCGCGATGAGTGACAGTGAGGCGTCCCGGCTGCTGGAAAAGGCGTGTGCGGCGATGTGCACGGCGTCGCTGTCCTGAGCGGCGGCCGCGAAGGCTCGTAGTGTCGCGCGTTCCGCGACCAGAGAGGTCGCTTGCGCAAAACCGGAAGTCAGCGTCTTCGCATCGTCGCGTGCCGCGGGCAGGCGTTCCAGGCGCGGGAACAATGCCGGTGAGAATGCGGGATCGGCGATGATCGCGATCTTCGCGCGACGTGGATCGAGGAACTGCGAATCTGCGCTAATCGCGGCTCCCGCGGGAGCGAGAGCGATCGCGGTCTCTTCGATCAGAAAGCGTCCGCCAGGCTCACGCAGCGCAGCGAACGGGATTCCGTAAGTTGTGTCGTCCGGCGCGATGACGAGCACGCGGTCGGGAGCGAGCCGATCGCGAAGCGGCGCGATGAGGAGGTCGTAGAGGCGCCGCGCAACGGGCGTCGATTCGGGATCTTTCACTAAGCGGTCGCGCAGTTCGGTGAGTTCCGTCCGGCTGACGTCGATCACGTAGTGTGTCGCCCGGCCCTGCTCGATCACGACGAGCAGAGTGTGCGTCGCGAACGTCGTGTAGTGAGATCCGACGGTCGTGACTGGCGTCGCCGAGACGATGTCCGCGAGCGACATCGCATCGCGTCCGACGTGATCGAGAAGGACGCGAGCGCGTGCGCGCTCGGAGATCTCGAAAGCGCCTTTCCAGTCTTCGCGCGCGAGCAGCAGCTCTCCCAGCTCTTCGTACGCATCAACGGAGCGGCCGAGAAAGGCATCCCGTGATCGGTCGTCCTGAATTCCGCCGCGCCTCGATTCGATCAGGTCAATCGCGGCGCGAAGGTCCTGCTCAGCCTCGGCCGATCGCGCCAACGTTTTTCGCAGGTGGGCCCGCTGGACATGGATCGCGGGAAGGTAGGGCAGCAGACCAACCCGTGTGCGGTAGTCGATGACCTCTCCCATCATCTGCTCGGCGGATGCGGGATCGTTTTTTCCCGCCGCCAGCGCCTCTGCCAGTCGCAGCTCGTCGATCGCGTCGGCGCGCTGTTTCGGATCGGGGATCTTTGCCGCGGCGGCGCGTGCCGCGGATGTATCGGGTCGCCTGTCCATGGTTTGCTCGTCGAGATAGGCGAGCCAGAGCAGACCGTTGAAGCGCATCAGCGGCAATGCCGATGGAGCGTGGACCTGCACGTCGAAGAGGGCTCGCGCGATATCGCGATCCGGTCCGTCGACCGCCTCGCGGGCGATCCCTTCGATGGACGTCTCAACCAGATCCCATCGTCCGGACGCCGCGGCACCGGCGAGCGCGAGCCGGCCAAAGTCCCAGGCCTCGCGCTCGCGGCCAAGGCGGGCCAGCATTCCCGCCTCGCCGGTACGGAGGCGATCGGCGTTGTCGATTTCGCCGAGTTTCTCGAACGCTTCCCGTGCATTGCGGATGGCGACGAACGCATCGTAGTGACGGCCGGCGTCGGTCTTGAGCTGTGCGCGCAGCCACAGCACGTGCGCGCGAAGGGAACGGAAGCCGGGCTCGATTCGCGGCTTGAGCTGCACGGCAATCTTCTCGGCGGCATCCGCATCGCCGAGAGTGGCGAGCGTATTGCCGCGGTAGTAGCTGGCCACGAGCCCCATCGGATTGCGCACGGCGGCAAAGGCGCGCTCGGCTTCGGTGAACCCGTGGAGCGCCTCGGCGAGGCGTCTGTGCGCGAGATCGTCTCTGGCCTTCCCGTAAGCGCGAGCTCCGACCGCCGTTTGCTTCAGCGATTCTTCATCCGCGGCATCGATCGCGCGCATCGCTTCCGCCAGCAGGCTGTCGCCGTTCGTTTTTTTCAGAGCGATGGCGATCATGCGGACGCGCGCCAGGAACCGCGTGGCCTCGGATGTCTGACCGGCGAGGTACGCGCTTCCCCATGCGCCGAGGTTGAGAGATTCACCCGTGCCGCGCGACTGCTGAGGAAAGCGGGCCACGACGCGCTCGACTTCCTGCCGATCCCCTCGATCCGCCGCGTGCTCGAGACGAACGCGATCCTGCTTCCAAAGCACGTCGCGCGTCGGCTGGTCGGCGGCGGCCTGTCTTTGGCGGGCTTCGTTGGACCACGCGGAGCCTGGGTCCGCGGCGACGTAGCGGCGCCATGCATCCGCGGACGCGAAACGAAGTCCGAGAGCGTCCAGAGCCAGTGCCCGATTGAAGAGCGCCGTCTCGTGAGCGGGTTGCAACTCCAGCGCGCGATTGGATGCGACCAGCGCGCGGCCGATGGTTCGTGGATCGTTCAAAACGCTGCCGGCCTGCAATCGTGCGGCGGCGAGGTCGGACCAGACATTCGGATCGTTGGCGTGCAGCTTCGTGAGGCGTTCGAGCCGATCGACAGCTTCTGCCGATTTGCCGTACAAGAGCAACGCAATGGCAGACGCGTGCGGCTCGCGGTCACGCCCGGAGAGGAACGCAGCCGCCGCTGCATGCAACGAGGCCAGGTCGCTCTCGTCGATCGTGCTCTTACGAGGCGTGTAAGCAACTCCGGTGAGGCGTCCTTCGATTGGACGCACCGGCGAGGAGGCTGCGGAGCGCATCAAACGGCTTGTGGCATCGGTGCGCCCGAAGAGCAGTATCGACGCTACAGCAAACGCCGCAACGATCGCCACGGCGAGCGCAACCCATCCTGTTCGGCGACTGAGCGGCATGTTTGGAGCTCGTTGAGAAGGATATCGGGAAATCACGATCTCGGCGGGAATGGTGTACATCCATGAAGCGGGCGGAATTCGGAGGCTAGCCGCCGCCGCGCTTCGCGCAAGCAGCACCGCGCCATGCAAGCCCACGATGCGCAACACAGCCGACACCCTTGCGCCGGTGCTCCGCGCTCGCTTTTAGGTGCGCTCGTGACGTGCTTTTTTCCGTGGAACATTCGCTCCAGCCCAGAAACATTGCAGCGTTTTGGTCGCGGGTTCGCACAGATTTTCGCTCGTGAAAATTGGCGACCTCGCGGGTGACTTTGCGAGTCTTCAACTTTCTAAGCCACCCTCTGAAACCACGAAAGCCGCCGAAGTGCCGGCTGGTGAGTGCTTTAGATTGGCGGGGCCGACCGGGCTCGAACCCGCGACCTCCGGCGTGACAGGCCGGAGGTCGCGGGTACTCAGAGAGGAGTCGTTCTACGCCGGGTGGGATAACTCACTGAAACCGAGGGACTTGCGGTCGCTGAACACCGACCTTGCGAGTCACCTTGCGAGTTTCGTTCAACTCGCAAGGTGCACACGATTCTGTGCGTGGAACACACCCCTTAAGCCGTGGAACATCGTGCTTTTGGTGGGTTGTATGACTCCGCACGGCGCGCTCGTACGTCACTTCTCCAGCAGCGCGCTAAGGTCCGTCCCGTTGAACACCGTCAGCAGGTCCGTGGGTTTGCAGCCGATCGCGGCGGCCAGCTTCAGCATCGTTGCGAGGGTCGGCATGCCCACGCCGTTCTCCAACTGGCTGATGTGGTGCTGCAGAAGGCCCGACCTCGCGGCGACGTCGGCTTGCGTCAGCTTGCGCTTGAGCCGCAGCTCGCGCAGCCGTTCGCCGAAGACCTTTCCGACGTTTAGCGGCTCAGTCATCGGCCGCCGTCAGCGTTGATTCTGATGTCCTTTTCGTATACAATACTTTGTATAAACGGGAGGGCAGAATCATGCTTAGTTCAGACCTCGTTAAATCCATTTGCTCCATCTTCCTACACGACGGCCAGTCCGTCACGCCTGACCACGCCGCGGAACTGCTCGGGTGGTCGCTCGACGAGATGGATAAGGCCATCAAGTGGGGCGACATCGAGCTCGATCCGACGGCGGAAGACGCGCGGATCTCGCGCGCGGAACTGATCGAGAAGGCCACGCATCAATGGCCGTTCTCGGTCATTCAAGAGGCGCTAGGGCCGAACGCGGTGAACGTCTTTCCTCCCGGTGTGCTCGTGCGCCCGCTCATCATCCCGGTGCACGAGTACGCGGATGCCATGCTCGCGTACTTCGCGAAGAAGGGGAACGAGTCGAAGGAAACCGTGCTCGGTCGCATCCTGGACGACTACGCCGCGCAGCACATCACGGAGCT
This sequence comes from Thermoanaerobaculia bacterium, assembly GCA_035629865.1. Taxonomy (GTDB): domain Bacteria; phylum Acidobacteriota; class Thermoanaerobaculia; order Gp7-AA8; family Gp7-AA8; genus QHVT01. The sequence goes on from DASPHC010000141.1 coordinate 22,681, forward strand.
GGTCGCCAACGTGCCCGTGTTCAACGATGCTGCTTCGTTCATGGGCGAAGCGAAGCACACGGCCGCCGCCGATCCCGTCAGCGTTCATGTTGCGCGTGCTGCCAGAGTGGGCGGCCGCAGCGCGCGCTCCTGCAACCTCATTTCGCCGCCCGCGCTTGCTGCTATGGGGCCTGTGCCTGCTCCGGCGTCCGGTGTGTCGTCCGACGTGCGCTCGTCACTCGGTTGCGATCGTCCGTCGCAGGTTGGCGCGACGACCGCCACGCCGTCGATCGTTCGCGACCACGGCGGCGCGTCCCTCGCCGTCGCGCAGTCCGTTCCGGTGCTCGCTGGCCCTCCGCGTGCGCTCGTGCCCTACGTTCCCGAGTCGCCCGCGAAACGTCGTCGGCGTCTCGGTGCGCACCGTCCGGCCGGTGAATCGCTGCAGGTGTCGCCGGAGCCAGCGCGGCGTAACCGTCCCGATGGCATCCGCGAAGCGACGCTCAGCTACTTTGAACTGGGCTATCAGCGCTTCGTGCCCTTCCTGCGGCTGCGTGGTCATTGGCTCGCGTCCTTAGGGTTCAAGACCCGCACGCGCGTCTACATCAAAGCGTCGCAGGGTTGTCTCGTCATCACCCTCAAGGACCCGGCGAAGGCGAAGAAGCGCGGCAACTCCGCGGGCAAGCAGCCCGGCACAGTCGCTGAGCTGGTTACCGCTCGCGTCGGTCGACGGCAACGCGTTTCCGCAGCGGCAGCCGCCGTCGCGGCGCAACGTGTGGTGAGGCGCGCATGAGGCACTACCGCAACGCCGCGGAGTCGGTCGACGTCGCGGCGATCATCAATGCTGGTCTCGCACTGCGCGACCTCGCGAAGACGGACGCTCGCATGCACGACGTGTTTGCCAGCTTCGTCAACGAAGCACTTACGGACGGCCGGCGTCATTGGGTCTCGATCTTCATTGACGCAACTGTGGTGTACATGGAACGAGCACAGCGCGTCGCGGAACGCTTCCGCACCTGGCGCGACAGCAAGCACGCCGATCCGGCACCGCGCATGCGCCCCGATCCGATCGGCACGCAGAGTCGTCCGGTGCGACGCTGGCGGCGCGATTCGTTCGACGCCAACGCGGTGCTGAGCACTGTCCTCGCCGTGCGTGCTCTCGATCGCGACGAGCAAACGTCACACGAGCGCGAATTCGTGGCTACTCTGTCGCTTGCTTACGACGGCTGGACTAATCCGTTCATTCGCTCGCTCCTTGCGTACGCCGAGCGGGATCGCCGCTTCGCTCGCCGCTTTCGCAGCTGGCGTCGCGCGAAGGCCGCTCGCGCCGCGTCGCCGAACATCACGCCGCCGCCGTCCGGCTCGCACCCTCGCCGTAAGGCGCGGTGACGTTGCGCGTTTCGCTTTTAAGTGTCCGCGCCTCACTTTCACTCGACGCGCGGGCACTTAAAAGTGATCGCGGGTCACTTGCTTATCGTCTGGAGGACAGTGAAAGTGATCGCGCGTCACTTTCATCTCAACTTGAGGACAGTTGCACTTGCCCGGCGCTCACTTTTAAGTGTGCGTGCGTCGCACGTTTCCGATCGCTCCGCACTTGAAAGTGCCCGCGGCTCACTTCCACGAGCTCGCGCCGGCGATCGCTCCTGGTCGCCGGCGATCGGCCGAGCAGAGGAGCGGTAATACGCCAGCGCTCGAGGCGCTCTACGCCTGGTGGATTCGACCGCGCGCCCCCCGCGCGTCGCGTCCGCCGCTTCGCGCCGGCCGCGCCGCGCTTCCCACCCCTCCGAGGGACTCCACAGGGCGTAGATTCCGCCGCGCCGCCCCCGCCCGTCACGCCCGTTGCCTGCGCAACGGTCGCGCCGGGCTCACCACCCCCGAGGGATCCCGCCGCCCTGAGAGCACCCCGCCCACCCGAATCGTCACGGCCGTTTCGTGCACTACGGTTGCGCCGATCTTCGTGGCCGGGCGCCATCCACGCAAAAACTCTCGCGCCATCCACGCAAAAACTCTCCCTACCCTGTAGGGGTGTCTTTTCGGCGCGTTTCCCTACCACCGATTCCCGGCTTGTCAAGCCCCCGAGTTACCCTGTTCAGGCGAAAAGCCTCTCATTTGTGGGGTCATCGACTTCTCAAACTTGTATGCGGAAATGTCATAAAACGGCGGATAAACGGCCTAAAATTAAGTCTTTAAGAATCAACGCGGGGGATAAATAATTGAGCCTCGTTACAATTTGGTAACGAACTACTTTGACGAACGTCACGTATCTTAGTAAGCGTCCGGTCCGCTTCACAAGTTGCTGCAGCAACGAACGCCCGCTGCGTTTCGGCCGAAATGTCAGCCGGCAACCATAGGCATCGCGCCGCCCGCGCGTAGCGTCGGCGCGGTGGGAAAGGAATGAGTGAGGTGTATGGCTACAACCAGAGCCACCACTTCAAACGCCACGGCCGCAGCAGCAGCGGCCGACGGCAGTACCACAACGCCCCCGGTCGACACCCCGACGCCGACCATCACGCATTACCAGCAAGTCGCCGCAGAGTTCATGTCCGCGCTCGACGAGATCTCGCAGATCATTCCGAAGCTGGAAGCGATCCACGTCTCCACCGCGAATCTCGTGCGCTCCCGCCTCAACGTTCCGAACGAGTTCCTGGCCACCGTCACCGCGGCCGTCGAACAGGTTTCGGAGCTTCAGGCGATCAACAAGCTCGACGTGAACGCCGCCCGTGACACCCTCCAGTTCCTCGAAGCCTTCCGCCCCGTCCGCGACAAGGTCGACGCCTTCGCGAAGAACCTCAAGTACACGATGGATTCTCGCAAGGCGAAACTCGCCACCGACTCGCTCCTGACGTACGACGTGGCGAAGGGCCTCGCTCGCGATCCGAACAGCGCCACCATCGCGTCGCTCGTCGCGAACATGAAGCGCGATCTCGGCCGTCGCGGCCGTCCGAAGACGCCTCTGGCGCTGCGCCGGACCACCGCGACTCCCGGTCTCGGCATTCCCACGCCCCGGCTGCTCCCGAGTCAAGAGGAGATGGGCGATTCGTGACGACTCCGAGCCGCGCGGCTACGCGGCTCGGGTCGGACACCACGAACCCCCCCGTCTGCTAACGATCAAGGAGTACCAGTGCCATGGGAAACATACCGCAGTACATCTGCGGCGTCATCCCGCCTCACATGCTGAGCCGGGTTGCCGCGCACACTTCCGATGAAGCAAGCGGCACCGCCCGCGCGACGCTCGATCACATGAGAGAGCTCGCCACGGGTCGCGCCGCATCGCTCCTCCTCCGGCCCGCCGTCGCCACGGCCGCCGCAGCACCCGCGAAAAGGCGACGTAACGTCTACTCCGCTGAACACACCACCCGTCTGCCCGGAAAGCTCGTCATGAGCGAACACAAGGCGCGCGGGACGGACGTCGAAGTCAACGAGGCTTACGACGGCAGCGGCACGACGTACGATTTTTTCGCGCAAGTCTTTCGGCGTTCCTCCATCGACGGCAAGGGCATGCGTCTCGACTCTACCGTGCACTACGGCACGTCCTTCGAGAACGCACTGTGGAACGGCCGGCAGATGGTTTACGGCCACGCCGATGGACGAATCTTCACCCGCTTCACGGCCTCCGTCGATGTCATTGCCCATGAGCTCACGCACGGCGTCACGCAGTTCGCCGCAGCTCTCGGTTATCACGGTCAGACGGGCGCGCTGAACGAGCATCTCTCCGACGCGTTCGGGATCATGGTCAAGCAGTGGTTGCTCGGCCAGACCGCGGACAAGTCGGACTGGCTCATCGGCGCGCAACTCTTCGGCCCCGCCGTAAACGGCCTCGCCGTGCGTTCGATGGCTGCACCGGGCACCGCCTACGACGATCCTGTCCTCGGCAAAGACCCGCAGCCCTCGCACATGCACGACTACGTCGAAACCACCGAAGACAACGGCGGCGTCCACATCAACTCCGGCATTCTGAACCACGCCTTCTACCGTGCAGCGATCGCGCTCGGCGGCAAGACGTGGGACGTGCTGGGGCGGATCTGGTACGTCGCGTTAACGAACCGCCTCCGTCCCGAGGCAGACTTCGCCGACTTCGTGCAGGCCACCGTCGATATTGCCGGGGAACTCTTCGGCATGGGCGGACGCGTGCAGCGGATCGTCGCCGACGCCTGGTCGGACGTGGGCCTGTTCGTCCTCCACGTCGGGTGTGCGACTCAGCACATCCCCATCAAGAAGCCGCGCCAGCGCGCCGCTGTCATTGCCGCACGGACGCTCCCGAAGCGTCGCCGGCCGACGCGCTGACCGCTTCTCTCTCACTTCCACCATCACCTGACATCTCTCGAAAGGACAGGCATCACATGAGCACGAATCCCAAGGAACTCAATCCCCTCGAAGCATCGAAAACCATGATCGAGAAGAGCAAGCGCTCGACCGATCGCACGCTGCGCGCCCTGAATCAGGACATGGAGCAGGAGAACACCCTCGTGCAGGACACGCCGAACACGCGCCTGCAGAAGGTGCTGAAGATCTACCGCGGCATCAAGCCGGTGTTCGCGGTCATCGGCTCCCTCCCGCTGATCCCGTCCACGTGGCGCGCCGCCATCGTGATGTTCACGCAGGCGCTCGATGCGCTGACCGCCGTCGGCGGCGACATCACCGCGCAGTTCAAGGCGGGCAAGGACCTCGCGGAGCAGGAATGAGCACGCGCAAGGTCGCTCGCAGCGCTTCGTCCGGCCGCTTCATCAGCGCCCGTGACGCGCGCCGCTGGCCGCAATACACCGTCGTGGAGACGATCGACTATCCGTCGTCTTCCCGGCTGCGTCGCCGCCGCGCCGCGCGTCACCTGACCGAGGAGAACCAGAACCGCTCCAGCTTCAAGGCGGGGAAGGACATCCGCACCGCGAAAGGGAAGAACACCGGCCGCAACTTCAAAGCCGGCCGTGATCTCTGACGCTTTACGCAGTTAACCCGGTGGGGTGCGCGTTCGCGCGCACTCCACCACTTCGGAGAACGACCATGAACGTTCAGCAATACCCACTGAAGAAAGGCCAATACTTCCCCGATCTCACCGCGAAGAAGTTCGTCGTCTGGCACGGCACGGCCGGCCGCACGATGCACACGCCGGTCTCCGGACGCCCCGGCAAAGCCACAACCTCGATCGACGGCTGGAACCTCACGGCCGATCGCGTCGGCGCTCCGTGGCTCGTCGATCGCGACGGCACGGTCTTCGAGACCTTCAACGACTCCGGGTGGATTTACCATCTCGGCCTCAAGGGGACGAAAGGTCAGTACGACAAGCAGTCCGTCGCGATCGAGTTCGCGAACGAAGGCCCGCTCGACCTGGACGGCGATCGCCTCTACGCATTCGGCATGAACACGCCGAACACCGTCTACAACGGCCCGTTCATGCCGTACGACTGGCGCGGCTTCAACTTCTTCGCGCAGCTCGACGAGCCGCAAGTCGACGCCGGGATCGAGCTCACGCTCGACATCTGCCGCCGCCACAAGATCGAGCCCGTCTTCTACTGCCCCTCGACCACGTACGACTTCCCGCGATGCTTCCAAGTCGCCACGATCATCTGTCACTCCAACTGCCGCGCAGACAAGACCGATCTCTGCCTGCCGGATTGGGTGTTCCAGAAGATCGAAGCGGCGGGGATCCGTCTCGCATCGTGATGGGGAGCCATCATGGACGACATCCTTTGGCTGATCCAACTCGCACTCCGCGACCTCGAGGCTGCCCGCCGCCGCTCAGGCAGCAAGAAGGTTCGCGACCACCTTCGCCGCGCGATCGCTCGCGTGAACGAACTGCACCACATGCTCACCACGTAGCGTTTCCGATGCGACGTCGCGCCCCGGCGTCGCATCGCGCTACAACGGTGCGCCTCTCCAATGGGTAGCATTTTGCTCATTTCGGCCACACCTTGCTTAGAGTGGATCGCGTGAAGGTTGACCCGTTCGCTCCGCAACTCCTGATCGATTACAGCTACTTCTGCGACCGCTTCGGCCCGTTGCCGTTCGGCGACTTTGTCGCCATGTGGCACGCCGCGGACGCGCTGATGCAGGCTGCGGTCGACGTCGGCTACGAGCCGCACGAGGTGCCGGACCTGCTCATCACGGCCGACAACCCGCGCATGGCCCTCATCCGCGCGACGGTCGCCTGCATCCGGCCGAACATCGGGCGCTTGCTGCCGCGCGGCGAACGTGTGCGGCGCTGGCGAACGACAGCGCGCGGGCGGCGCGGTAAGCGCTCATCGCCCGCGCTCGACACTTGAGCGCCAGGCGCGACGTCGCGCGCAACACCAGGAGGCGCCGCGCCATGCGCATCTCGCCCTCCGCCCGCGGCCATCCACGACATGCCGCGTTGCACGCCAGCTCGGACAGCTAGTGGTAATTCTGACTACGCTGCTCGGAGAGCTTCGATGATCGCCACGGCAAAGGCACATGAACGCACCCGCCTTCGCGCTCGGCTCACCTGCGACTTGACGGTTCCGATCGGCTTTCCCACCGTCGCGGCTATCTCCTGATACTCGAGACCTTCCACGAGCACGGCGACAAGCACTTCGGCATCGGAGGCCGGAACGGTCGCAAGGGCCAGCGTCGCCAGCTGTCGGTACGCCACCATGCAATCAAGATTGGGTGTGTCTCGATGATCGAGCTCATGGTGGAGCACCTTTGGCTCGACCGCTAGCCGCGCACGGTGCTTCTTCGCGCGATTTGCCGTCAGCGTATGGAATCGCTGTTTCAGCGCGTCCGGGGTGAGGGGTGCTGTGCCACCAGCCACTTCGCTGAGAAGCACCGCGAAAGCTTCGTCGGCAGCATGTGAGCGCGCATTGACGGTCGCGGAGTCGGTCAACTGCTGCAGTTCCAGCAGCGTGTTCCAAGGGAAGGTGAGGGGTTCCACCATGTCTGATGCTCCTTCTGTTGCGCACCGCTGTGGCGCGCGCGAGTCATCTCAACTCTCCACTGCTGCCTTCATCCGAACGGCTCCGGGTCGCTGTGCCCGGAGCCGGTCGTATCGATGGATGCTTTGGTGATGAGTCGAAGCGCAGTCTATTTGATGCTCAGTTGCGTCGCAAGATCCAGCGACCACTGGCGGCGAACACGATCGAAGATCTTTCGCAGCTCGCCGGCCGTGTCGTTCGCGAGCATCGTGCTTTGCGTCCGGGCGAGCGACAGCAGCAGGAGTTCGAGGCTCGGCAGCATGTCCGCCGCAGCTTCGACGTCGCCGCCCGTTTCGTCGTCGTTTTCCCGGCGCGAAAGCTTCGACAGTTTGCTGAGAGGCTGGTACACGGATGTGAAAAACGGGTGTGCCGAATTGATGGTCAGGATCACGCGCCCGAGCTGGAAGTCTGCGCGGTAGAACGGTGCATCTTCGTCGTGCTTGAACGTGGTGATGTACCGCGATGTCTGGACACGGTCGAACGCCTCCTCGTCACTCTCGTCCGCACGTCTAACGACTGCGGCCATGGCGCGGAGCTGGCCTTCGAGGGCCTCCCGTTCGGCCTCGGTTGTCGCTTCGGCTTTCGGAAGAAGCGTCCCCTGGACTGCTTCGGCTTCGTTCGCTCGGCGCTCCGCCTCCGTCGTGCCCTTCGACGTCCGCTCAGTCGCAAGCCGTGCGTAATGCTCCTCGATGCTGTTCTTCACTTTCCGGAGATCCTCGTGGATCGCGTCACGGATGGCGTCGATTACGTAGCTCTTCAACCGGACGCCTTGCTTGTTGACCGCCACCCCGAATGCCTCGTCCAGCTCCGCCGGGAATTCGATTTCGATCCGCCACCACGTGTCGCCCGTCCAGTGCTTCCCGGATAGCGCTCGCATCTCGCCAGCTTGCACTTCCCGGTCCGCGCGCATGAAGGACACGTTCAACGCGTCGTACGCGCGAAGGTCGTTCTTCAGCACCTTCCGCGGAAGCTTCGACCAGTGCTCGAACGGCAGCACGAACAGCGCGATCTTCACTGGTTTGGTCTCCGCGCCGGACGTTTCCTCAACCGGAACGGGAATCTCCCACTTTCGGAACAGCCGGCTCGTCGTTTCGGTAAGCCCCTCGATCGTCGCGTGACGGGCGTTCGACATCGAGTAGGTCGGGTCGAACGGCTCGACTCGTCTGTTGTTCACGTACAGTTTCAGTCCTCGTGCGAGATGGCGCCTATAGACACGTGCCATCTCTTTCGTAGCGTGATCCGCGAGGGCCTTCACAGTGCGATACGTCAGGCGATCGCAGTCAGGGACGTAGATAATCGTGCCTGACTGACCGAGGCGTTCGGTCAACTGCGACGGTGCCTCCGCCAACCGTTCTTGATCGTTCTTTGGGAATGCCATCGCGCCCGTCAAAATGTCGACGACGTCACGCGGCAGCGAGTCCTCGAAGGTCGGAGCCGGCAGATTCACGACGTTGCTTCGATCGTCACCGAAAGCGTTGATGTCCAGATCCATACTGTAGAACGCCCGCGGCTCCTGCCACGAGATGATCTGCAGCACCTGGCCCATGCTCAGGGCCGCGCCTTTCATGCCGATACCGTATCGACCGATGCCGGCGCGGTTGTCGAAACACATTGATCCGCCGAAAGCTGTTGCTGCGCGGAGGACATTCGGCGCCATGCCGTTGCCGTCATCGCTCACGAGCACGTCGATTCGTTTCTGGCCCTTCTTGCCGGACTCGTTGAAGTAAACGCGGACCTCACGGGCTCCCCATTGCACAGAGTTATCGATGAACTCGCAGATTGCTGAAGTCGTGTCGTTGTACCCAAGGTCACGCAGCGCATTCACCAGCGTTTGGCCGATGAAAAGCGGAACGGTCGCGCCTTCTTTGATGATGCGCGTGAAGACTGCTTTCGCTCCTCGCGGTGTGCCGGGACCCCACCGGAAAGGCACATCGGTGGGTGCTAGGAGTTCATCTGTGGTTCGGACGGGGATCGGATTTTCTGACATCGGGCAGCTCCTTTTTCTGTGGCCGGCGCTTTGCCGGACCGGAGTGATTTGAGGACGCGACCATCGCGCCTCTACAGATAAGGTAGGTGACGACGCCGAATGGTTGCATCTGCTTGGCGAATCATCGATCGGGCCGCACTCTCCTGAGGCCGAGCATCGAGAACATCCAGGCGGCGCGGATGCTCATCGTGTCGTGGTTCGCCCCATCGGCGTTGCCCCGCAAGCCGGCCGGTGGGCGGCGCGCCAGGCATCTGAGGCGAGGGGCTCACCGCCTGCTAGCTTCTCCAGCGGTCACCCATCACCGGCATCACTTTTAAGCGCGCCGGCCGCGAAAACGGCCGCCCGGGCCTCGAAAACGGCTCCGGGGGCCTCAAAAACAGCTCCCGGGGCATCGATTAGGACCGCCCAGGCATCACCGCGAAGTGCCCCGCGGCCGAAAAATAGCGCCCCGGCACCACCCGGAAGCCCCCGGGCATCATTTCGACGTGCGCGGGGGCCGTTTCGCGCACCAGCTCAAGCACCGTGAAACCACCTTCGATGACTTAAAAGCGCGCCGAGATCGATGGCTGATGATCCTCGCTCGTTTCGCGTTGGCGGCATCACGCGCGAAAACCACACCGCAGCGGTTGAATCCGATCGACACGCACATCCGCGCGACTCGCCGCCGCTTCACGTTCATAGCCGCGCGTGCGATTCCGACGCGCGATCACTTCGCGCAGCGAAACCGGCAACGCCAAGTCATCGCGCATGACATGAATGTCATCGAACAGGAGCATTTACCGACATCGATGCAGCAGCTCGTGAGAACGCGTCTCGTTTATGTGTTCCGTCCACAGCCCGCCCATCACGCGACTGCACGGTCGATCGACGCGCGCCGGTCCGATGCAGCCGTTGCTCGCCAACGCGTTCGCCTGGCCCCGCCCACCCTCGCCGCGTCACGTCCCTTGCACGCTTGCACCGCGATGAAGCGGCCGTGCTTCGCTGGCAAGGGCCGCGCCGCGGCTCCCGCCCGCGCGAGTGGGGAAGTGCGTCGCGAGACCCCCCCGCCCGCCCTCGCCGCGTCACGCCCGTTGCATGCGCGCACCGCAAAAACCCGCCGTGCGCGCTGGCAACGGTCGCGCCGCGGCTCCCGCCCGCGCCTGTGGGTCACTTCATCGCGAGCGCCACCGCCGCCCGCCCCCGCGAGTGGGGGAGTGCGTCGCGAGAGCCACCCTCCCACCCACGCCGCGTCACGCCCGTTGCGTGCGCGCACCGCGCTGACGCGCCGTGCGCGCGGGCAACGGTCGCGCCGCGGCTCCCGCCCCCGCGAGTGCGATAGGGCGTCGCAATGACGACGTTCCGCTCGCCGCCCGTCCTCCTGCTGCTCTCACTTCCGCGGCCGATGAAACAACTCCGCCCGCCCTTCCTTCTGCGAATACTCCGCGTGCTTGATCTTCAGCCACTCTGTTTCCGGCGAGTAGGGATCCGCGCGACGCTTCGCCACGATGCCTTCGAGATCCATCTGCACTACCGCATCCATCAGCCGAGGATCGTCGCTATGCTCCACGTACCCCACACGCGTCCCGCTCACCAGCTTCTCGAGCGCACGCTTTCGACGCCAGAGCGGAAGCGCACGAACGTCACGGCCATCGAGCCACAAAAGATCGAACGCGACATAGCTCGCCGGCGCGCGGTTCATCATCAGCGCGTTGAACTGCGGCCCGCCTTCACCCAGGACGACCACCTCTCCATCGAGGATCGCATCACGTGCCGGGAGCTCCTTCGCGATCGCGATCGCGAGCTCGTCGAAACGTCGCAACGGTTTCTTCGTCTTCGACAGGAAGCGTCCGCGTCGAGCCTCGACATACAACGTTCCGCGGAACCCATCCAGCTTCACCTCATACACCCACGGACGTCCCCGAGGCACATCGTTGACCAGCTTCGGCAACACCGGCTCTATCTGTGGAAGCATCGAATTACGCTCGCCTCGCTTTTAAATCACCGGCGATCACGGACGCTCGTCCCATAGTCATCATCCCCGTGGTGGCTACTGTGTTTTTTTTGTTCCGTCCACAGCCCACCCATCACGCAACTGTCGGTTTCATGGCGATGCGCCGCGCGACGTCACCCGCTGCGCGCTAACACCTCGGCGGTGTCGCGCGCAGCGCACAGAAGTATCGTTTGCGCGTGCGCACGCTCTACACGCGGTAGCGCGCGCCCCCTCGCCGCGTCACCGTTTTTGCAGAGCGGGTGGAACAAACCGGCGCTTCAAAGCCGCAAAAACGGCGCCGCGGCTGCCCGCCCTCCCTCGTCGTTCGGTTTGTTCACTTTTGAACGTTCGCTTCCCCCTCCCGCGCGCGGTCACGCCGTTTGCAGCGGGTCTTGTCTCGCGGCAGCACCTGCAGGCGGGCAAACGTCGCGCCCCGCGCGCCCGGAGAAAACCACAAGGAAGGGTCATTACTTTTGCTGCCCCGCACCCGTCCCCGCGAGCTCGCCACCACCGCCGTCGATCCTCGCGAGGGCCCGCGGCGTGTCACGCCGGTTGCCAGGCGCGCGCGAAAAGGAATGCGACCGTGCGCGCGGCAACCGTCGCGCCACGCCGCTCCTGCATCGCCTCTTGGGTCGGGCTGTCCGGCCGCACGTTTCCAGCCGTCCCCGTTGCTCGAGCGTGTGTCGCCTGTGGCTGCGCCTAAGGCGCCGCTGAAGCTGTCGTGGCCCGCTGCTCCGTGGCTTCGCGCGTTTCCACGCGCTCGGTTTTCGCGGACAGGGTAGGGCGCCGCTCCGAATCACTTGCAAGCGGTCCACGCAGCTTAGCGGAGCCTTAGGCGCGAACGGTTTTCGTGACCGCACCCTCCACCACCCAACCCCTCTTCGCTGCGCGCGTCGTCGATCCGCTACTGCTGCGCGGCTGCACGTTTCCCCCTCGCCGCGGCCGCAGCGCAGGCGGCGCGCCCCCCAAGCCACCGCCCGCGCGTCCGCCGCGCGCTGCTCGCAGGGCGCAGCTGCGCAGCACCCTGCGCCGCGGCTCCCACCCAGGCCCCCGCCCCGCTCGTTGGGGCGCGGCTCACGCCGCCGCGCCCCAACCTCGCGGGGGTTCCGTCATCAGTTGGCCTACTGCTCTGCCGAGAGCGAAGCAAAATGCTTCGCCAGCGCCACCAGCGGCATGACCGGCGCACCGCTTCCGTTGGTCGCGGTGCGCCTCGCCGCCAGTGGCAAGCGCGCCGGCGCTGCACGTTTCCCCCTCGCCGCGCCGCGCGCGCTCGCCTTCGGCTCGCGCGCTGCCGCTCCGCGCACCTTCGGCCGCGCCACCGCCCGCGCCCCCTGCCGCCGAAGGTGCGCTCCGCGGCCCGGCGCTTCCGCCCTCCCGCCGCTCCGGCCATGTGCGGCCCGAACTGCGGCCGGCCGCCACCCGCCACCCACGGGCCGCAGTTCGAACCGCACATCGCCTCCGCGGCCCACCGGCGCCGGCGGCGCGGCTCCCGCCCCGGAACACCGCCGCCCGCCCGCCCACGACGTCAGGCCGGTTCGTGCAGATCGTCAAAGCTCGGTGTGATGGCGCACCGTTCACCGAGGTGGTAGTGGACGGGGATGTTCAGGCTCCTCGGCTCGTCGTTGCGGACGAAGAGCACGTAAATATCCCGCTCGCATTCCGGGCAGGTTCCGTCATCGACGTGGTTCATGATGTCCCCCGCGCCGAATCGTGCCTGAAAGGCGGGGGGACTTCGCAAGTGGTCGCGCACTCAAGCCACACGCTCGATCTTCTCGCGATCCTTCGGATCATCAGGCGGAACGTCGAACCACGTGATGCTCCCGCTGCGATGGACCACTCGTTTAGTGCCCGGCTCGTGGTGACCCGCGATCAAGTCGCACGTTCTTCCACCGAACAGCTTCGTCTTCGCGCCGCAAACTCCGATGCGATCGCGCAACTGCTCCATCTTGCGGCGCGCCGCTTCTTCGGTGAGCGCGGTCTCGTCGAGGTCCGGCCGTCCATCGATGTAGCCGTGCCATTTCGATCCGACCTTCTTTGTGGTGATTTCCGCATTCATCATCGGAAAGCCTGCGGATATCTGGCGCTCCTGGTCAACCTCGAAGCGATCTGCTGCGGTACCGAGCGGAATGCACAGCCGCTTGTTCTACGGACCGTGGATGCGCGCCTGCGCGATCCGCGACGACGACTCGGCGGCGTGGCTCCGCTGATCCGCGATTCGCGCTCGATGCACATTCGCCGTGACTCGTTCGCTCGTTCTTTTGTGTTTCGCCCACGGCCCGCCCATCACGCGGCTGCACGGTGTGTCGCGCGCGCGGCGCAACCAGCACGCCCTCGGCGTGATCCACCAGGCGTAGATGCGCGCCCCCCTCGTGGCGTCACCGTTTTTGCAGAGCGATGGGATGAAAGCGACGCGGCTCGGCCGCAAAAACGGCGCCGCCACTGCCCACCCTCCCATCGCCTGTGGGTTCGCTCATCTCGGTCGCACGTTCCACCACCCATGCGCCGTCACGTCGCTTGCAGCGGGTGTCTTTATCGTGCACGCGCGTCTCCCGCGGGCAACCGCCGCGCCGGCGCCCCCGCTCGGTGCCACTATTTCTTCCGCGGCTCTCGTTGAGTTGAGCACAGCCCCACATCACGCCCAAACTCTTTAGCTGCATCACCTTAGCGGGTCAGTGACCGATATGCCGTCCCTTGGAACGGCTACACTAACGCAGCCGATGGCGCGACCCGAACTCAAGACGCGTGCGATTCTCCGCCACGATCTCGGTCGACTCGACCCGCGCGACCTCCGCACGTCGCTGCTTCGGCTTCAGGGCGAATCCAACTCGTCGGTGGAGCCCGCTCGGCAGCGCTCGTCGAAAGTCATCGCCCGAAACGTCGACATCGTCGCCGCCGACTCGTACGACTTACTGGCTCGTCTTCTCGTGCAAGCGGGAAGGGAAGCCCTCTCGCTACCTCGCGATTCGGAATCTGCGTACCTTCGCGCCTGCGCGGTCGCTGGCCGCGCCATCTCGACGTACTGGCAACAGGTCCAACACTCTTACCGCCGTCCCTGGCCCATCGCTCCGCTGCCGCGGGGCATCGCCTCCGTCCGCCTAAGCAACACCACGGCCGAGCTGGCCGACGAAGTCGGCGTTACCGCTGCCAAACTGCACTCCTTGAGTGCGGGCTACCTTCTTGGTGAGCTTTACACATCGCTTCTACCATCGGGCCGCCGCAGCGATTATGGCGTTTTCTTTACGCCGCCTGCTCTTGCGCGCCGTTTGCTTGTCCTCGCTGAGCAGTCTGGCGTCGATTGGCGTACCGCCACAGTCTTGGATCCCGCTTGCGGCGGCGGCGCTTTTCTCGCGCCTGTTGCCCAACGGATCGCCGGCAGCTTCGAAGGTGAGAAACCACGAGCGATCCTCGAACAAATTACGCAAAGAGTGCGTGGCTTCGAGCTCGATCCATTCAGCGCCTGGATGTCGCACGTCCTTCTCGAGGCGATGCTCATCGAAACATGCCGACGCGCGCGCCAACGCCTTCCGAACGTAATCACGATCTGCGACGCCCTGAAGGCCGACGCGACACCGCCGCTCGTCGACCTCGTGATCGGCAATCCGCCATATGGCCGCACAGCATTGTCCGATCAACTTCGATCCAAATACGCTCGTAGCCTGTACGGCCACGCCAATGCGTACACGCTGTTTCTCGACCTCGCCATTCGCTGGACTCGTCCTGCAGGCGTAATCGCATTCATCACACCTACTGGGTTCCTCGGCGGTCAGTACTTCCGCAACCTCCGTACACTACTCGCTCGCGAAGCTCCTCCAACCTCGATCGACTTCGTTCAAAGTCGCAAAGGTGTGTTCTCAGATGTTCTGCAAGAGACCTTACTCGCGACGTATCGACGCGGAGAACGAGCCAACCTCGCGCACGTCAGCTTGCTCTCCGTGACCACGCCGGAAACAGCGCAAGTCGGAGTCGTCGGCACATTTCAGATTCCCGACCCACCGACGGAGCCGTGGCTCGTGCCTCGCGATGTCTCACAAATGGCGCTCATCGAATCGCTTCGCAGGATGCCGCACAGGCTCCGCGACTACGGCTACGGCGTCTCTACCGGGCCGCTCGTCTGGAACCGCCACAAAGCTCAGTTGAAGGACAGCAACGGCGATGGCTCGTTCCCGATCGTGTGGGCGGAGTCCGTGCAGTCGGACGGCACATTTCACTATCGCGCTGAGAAACGTAACCACGCCCCCTTCATCAAACCGCATACGCGGCAGGGATGGCTGCTCACGCGAACGGGTTGCGTCATCGTCCAGCGAACGACCGCGCTCGAGCAAAGGCGTCGCCTGATTGCGGCCGAGCTTCCCACTGCATTCATTCGGAAGTTTGGCGCCGTCGTCATCGAGAACCACCTGAACATGGTCCGTGCGCTCAACGGCAGTTGTGCCATCACTCCGCGCACGCTCGCCGCTCTTCTCAACACCCACACGCTCGACCGCGTTTTTCGATGCATCAGCGGCAGCGTCGCGGTCTCCGCCTCTGAACTCGCGTCGCTGCCGCTCCCTCCGCTCGAACAACTTCAACAACTCGAACAGATGCTGCACGAAAGCGCCACCAACGATCAAATCGAGCACTTCGTCGGCACGCTCTACGGCTACGAGGCGGTGAATGAAGCTTCCTGAACTGATTGCTGCCGATGAAATCAGGCGGCGTCTTGAAACGATCTTCCCGGAAGGCACCACCGATCGCGGATTTTTGATCCGCGAGCTCGCCGCCAACGTCATCTTCACCATGCTCTATGGCGGTGCAGTGGAGGGTGCCGACGTCTGGATCGGTCCGAAACACGTTTACCGCATGAGCGACGCTCAGGCCGCGCTAACTGAACCCGACGTCCGGCAGGCGTACGGACTGAAAGGGTGGAAGTCGCGATTCGCCCACGTCGGCGATCCGTGGTACGCGGACACTTCACGCGAACCGATCCGCGACGAGACTCTCCGCACGCTCACGCGATCCGGTGCAGTCGTGGAACGCGCCCATGTTCCGACCACTTCAAGCAAACCGCGATACGCGCTCGCGACCGACTTCGCAGAATTATTCGATCCCAACATCCAAGGCGACGACCTCGCCGGGTTGATCGCCAAATGGCAGAAGACACACCTCGCCGCACACGCTCTTGCACGCGTTGAACTCGTTCGTCAACGCATCGCGGCTGCCACAGGAAACGTCGAAGTTACGCTGCCTCTCCGCGGCGTGCGGCAGCTCGCGCCAGGCGACAGTGCCCTCATCACCAAAGCGGTCATTGAGGAGTTCGCCCCGCGGTTTCTGTATTCGCCGACTGTCCTGCTACTGAGTGAAAGCCGGAAGAAGATCATCGACATCGACGCGGTCGCCACGAAGAGCATCGGCCTCGAAGTCACGCCATCCTTGGTACTCCCCGATGTGGTTCTCTTCGATACGTTCGAAGGGGACGAACTCCTCGTCTTCGTCGAGGTCGTTGCGACCGACGGACCCATTACTGAAGAACGCCGTACCGCGCTGCGCTCGCTCGTGCCCTCTTTCGCGGATGAACGGATCGCATTCGTCACCGCATATGCCGACCGCGGGTCGCCCGCGTTCCGCAAAACGATCGGCTCACTCGCGTGGAAGACTCTCGTCTGGTTCGCCTCTGAGCCGGACCATGTGATGATCCTCCGCGACGCCCCCTCTCTCGAGGATCGGCGCGTCTTTGACCTGCTTCGTGATGCTGACTGACGCCTCGCCACCCACTTAAATGGAATGCAGCACCGGTCCCAGCACGTCACCGATCTGCGAGCTGTTCCAAAGCACAAACAGCGACTGCCTCGCTCTCGTGCAAGCAACGTAGTGCAGCCGCCGCAACTCGCTCAGCGGCGCTTCTTTCCGATGTGCGCGCGGATCGGTGATGACAACGACGTGGTCAAATTCACGCCCCTTCGCTCGTTGCATCGTCAGCAGTGTCGTTCGCGATGGCGACCACTCATGACCATGAAAATTGACCGCACTTCGCGAACTCCGGTACGCGTCGAACTGCTCCACTGCAACCACTGATTTCACCGCAGGGATCCCGGTCTTCTCGATCACATGACCGACCGCCTCGAAGGTCTTATCCGCGACGAGTGCACCCACCAGCCGATTCGCAAAGACCTGGATATCGGCGTCGGGCGGCGCGGCCAGAAAGTCGCGCAACGCGCTCGCCTTGCGCGAGCTACTGCTCAACAACTTCTCCGTCGCCGACAGGCGCACCAATCCGGATCCTGTCGACCGTCGGGTTTCGCCTTCAAGGCTCGTCAACGCGACCGCTAACTGCCGGCGGTGACTGTTCGAAGGCTCGCGCGCGTAATCGCTCGACGCGAGCGCCACCATCCTAAACGCCTCCGCCCAGTTCGCATCGACTTCGATCGCCGCGTGCACCGGGATCGCGGCTTTCACGCCTTTGCCCGGCGTGCGTAGCTCTGCACCCAACTCCCGGCCGATGCGAGCGTTCGGCGCGATGATTCCGATCGAGCTACCTGCCGCCGCCTTCCAAATCGACTGACAACGCAACGCCACGGAGAACCGCCGTTGATTGTCATATACGCCGTTCCACAGCACGTTCGCATGCCGGCCGACGAACCGTTCGCCGTTCAGCACCGCTTCCGCGAAGTCGAGGATGTCGGTCGCCGCGCAGCGATAGTTCCTGCCGCGGAACGTCGTCACCGCTTCACCCTTCCACGCCGCCATCGTCTCGAAACGCGTCGCGGCCGTCTGGAAATCGTGCTCGTAGATCATCTGATGCGGATCGCCAAACGCGAGGAGCCGCGCCTCGCCACCGATTAACTGAAGGAAGGCTGCCTGCTCAGCCCTCGTATCCTGAAACTCATCGATGATTACGCAGCCATAACGCCGCTGTACCGTGCGCCGCAGCGTAGGGCTGGCGTCCAGCAGCTTCACAGCAAACGGCACCATGTCGTCGAAGGACACCAGTCCCGTCTTCAACGCATGCGCCCGTCTCGCCTCCGCGTACGCGGCGCGCTCGTCGGGCCATTGTTCCTCCAGCGCGACCAGATGTTCGCCCGGTCGATCCAGCGCTTTCGCTGGGCGTTGCAGCCCGACAAAGCGCCCGTAGTCAGCGAGGATCTCGAAAGCGACGCTGTGAAACGTTCGGAAGTCCAGCGACCGTCGGAACACGCCTCCGACTCCTGCTGCCTGCGCGATTCTGCGCACCGCTGAATTCGAAAACGAAGTGAATAGAACGCGCTTCGACGGTTGCACGGTGGCCCATCGATCCGCAGCTAGGATCGCAGTCGACGTCTTGCCGCGGCCCGGACCTGCAATCACCACTGCAGAAGCCGACGACTCGATCACGCCCCGCTGTTCCTCCGTCGGCTTGAACGTCATAACGACCTCTTGGCTTCGGTCAGATGCTCATGTCCTCCAGCCACGCGCTGCGCAAGCATCACAGCATCGCGGAACGCACTGGGGATGCTCTGCAATGGCGTTCGTTCGGCCAGCCACTCGTGGAACGGGATCGAGCCTTTGTTATGCCGCAGGAACTCCCGCGCCTTCGTTTGAAACGCTGCGTCGTCGAGTTCCATCAGAGCCGACACATCCGAATGTTCCTTCACGAACGGCGCTTCCGTCATCGCTTCCGCCAGCACCTCGCGCGGGAGGGCGGCAACTAACAGATCTTCCAAGCCCTGCGCCGCATGAAACACGATGCGCGCGCCCGGGAACCTCACGGTGTCCAGTGGCAGTTTGCCTCGCGTGCTATCGACCAGCCCGAACGCCGTGACACCAGCGCGCATCAGAGTGTCGCACAGCTCTGCGACCTCGCCGTTTCCATCCGCCGATACCACGGAAATGCCGGCCAGATCGAACGATTCACAGACCTCACCACTGACTGTCTCGCCGTGCATCGCAGTGCTTGCCTGCAGAAGCCACACGCGCGTCGACTCTTCTTCCACCACGACCGCCGCACGGCCGAGCAACGCTTCTGCTAACTGCCGCCTCAGTCGACGCCGCATGTTCTTCACGATCACTTCGTCCGTCGCCACCGGCGTCGCGGTCATTCCGCCATCGTCCGACCGCTGCACGCGATACAGCCCGTCCATCGGCAGTCGTTCAAGGACCGTCGGCGAATGGGTGGTCACGAACAACTGATCCGCGAGCTTCTGCACTTCGTCGATGACTCGTCGCTGTGCGTGAGGAAACAGGAAGGTCTCCGGCTCCTCGAGCGCAAGAATTCCTCTGCCTCGCGTACGCAGAATCACGAGCAGCATCGCCAAGATCGCGAGACTCCGCGTTCCGGCACCCTGCTTCTGAAGCGGAAGCGACGTCGAGCCATCGACGTACATTTGAAGTGCCGCACGTGCCTGCGTGCGCGTTCGATCCGTCGCCTCGAACCGCAACGGCGTCTCGCTCGCACTGATCGGAAGGTATCGGGCCAGTTCGTCGCCGAATGCCTTCACCGCTTCCTTAAACTGCTCGTCGTCAAAGAGGGGTCCCCCTGATCCAGCGAGATGGTCAAAGATCGAATCAAAGTTCCGAGCCCCGGCGTTCTTCGCGGCCAGGACCCGGTCGAACAGCGCTGATTGCTCCAGCGTGATCGGTCGATGCAGCGCTCGAAAGTCCCTGTAGATCAGAAAGCCAATGTGCCGCTTCTGCTCGCGTGTGAAACGCGGACACTGCTCGCGCGGGAGGAGTTGATCCGTGCGATGGAACGCCGCCCAGTCGAATGCATCCTCCGCCTCGTCATACCAGGCTTCAAATGAAGGCCTGATCGCGCGCTCCGCGTCAGCAAACGGATCGACACCGCCATCCGATCTCTCGACGATAGCCTGCGTGGCCTCGCGCCATGGCACCACGGCGCCATCGAACTTGTCCTGGTCTTCATCGCTCAAACCGGCGATGACAGCCTCGATGCGGATGCTCGGTCGTCTGCCGTCACCTTGCCCGATGTACTCTCGCCGGAAGAAGTCGTTTTCATCCACGAGCGACGTGCGCGACGATCCGTGCGGCGTCAACAGCAAGTTCAACGCTTCGAGGATTGCTGTCTTACCAATGTTGTTCGGACCGAGCAACGCATTCTTCGCGGAAGGGAAGTACGTCAATTCACGGATCGCTCGAAAGTGCTCGATTGCAAGACGGACGATTCTCATTCTCTGAAGGTGCTGCTGCCGCTGACTAGTTCTATGACTCTGCCGACGCGCATCAGAAGCAGCTTAAGGCCACCACACGATCTCTCGCGAAAATATCCCGTCTGGCAGCGGCTCTCACCTTAGCTTGACGCATGTGCTGCCTCGTTGAGTGAACATCGAACCCGACGAGGTAAAATTGCCGCATGGCCACGTCGCCGCGGTACTACCTCCTCGCGGAAAACGGCACCATTCATCGGCTCGCTCGATCCGCGTTCTACGACCTGATCCTCGAGAAGGTCGCCGTGCCGTTCCCTGAGCTGAGCGGTCAACGCGTCCGGCTCGCCACGATCCACGTTCGACTCGACGGCCGGCGTCCCGTCTCGGTCGCGAATGCGACGTTCAACTACATGACCTTCCGCGCTGATGGCTTCTTCGACTCAGGGGAGTGGGATCAATCCGCCGACTTCACGATCCAGACGTGGGAGCTTCCGACTGTCGATTCGCCACCATCGATCCTCGACGGCCGCGAGCGATTCGACGCTCGGCGTCGCCAGGACGGCACGTGGACGCCTACGGACGATCTGCGGCAACGTCTCGAGATCGCCGCCATCGGCAAGCGCCGCACTTCTCAAAACCCGTAACGACCAACGCTGCGAACACGACCGTCGGCCATCGCGCGAGAACGTCGTGCCGCAGCCCACCGAAGTCAAGTCTCGCGCCGGGGAGACTTGACTACGGCGCGCCGCAGCACGTGTGAGGGAGTGTAGCGACGGCCGACGGAGCGCGACGTGCTCTGACCTCTGGAGCATCTCTCTTCCGCCGCCCGGCCCCGGTGCTACGGGCGCCGAATCAGCCGACGCATGTAACGTGATAGCGCGCCACCCGCAGGCGTCAAGCCCTCCACCGCCCGGCCGGCTTGACCCCTGCCGGTGGCGCGCAGAGGACGTGCAGTTATGCGTCTGCTGCTCCGTCTGGCTGCTCGGCTTGAATCACGAGCCACCCGCCCAACCGGGCTACGGCTTCCGGCGCCTCGGCCGGCCGGCCTCGAATTCGTCATGCCGCGCGAGAGATGCAAAGCCCTCGATCGCCAAGCTGGCCGCATCGAGGTATCGGCGGTGTGCCGTTGCTTCCAGCGCACGCACGCTTGCGCGCAGCTTCGGATCGCGCACGTCCTCGGTCACCTCGGGTGTGTCACGTCCAATGAGCTCGTCGAGTGTGACTTCTAACGCCACCGCCAGCTTTGCCGCTTTCTCCAGCTGCGGTGCGAAGCGCCCGCTTTCGTACTCCGATTCGCGCGAAGCGGTGATGCCCACCATGTCGGCGAGCTGCTCCTGCGTCAGGCCCCGCCGCTCGCGCGCGCTCCTGAGCCGCTCCCCGAACTCCTCCGCGAACGTCTTTCCCTTGCCCCTCGGATTGCGCGTTGCCATAGGCGAGAGTATCGCCCTGCTTCGGCGCGGAGTCGGTTCAGTTCGTGACCGCTTTCGCATGCTTCTCAGTCATGATAACACTTGCATTCTCAGTAGTGAGAACCTATAATTAACGCTTGACAGGTGATCGATGAGCGAGCGCAAGTCACGACAGGCCGGATGTAAGGGACTCGCCGCCGCTTTCACCTCCGCCGCGCCGCGCCGGTTCAACCTCCATCCCGGCGTGACCCAACAGCGGCCGATCCTTGCGGACCTCGCCGCGAGCGGTCGGCCGCGCGCGGCGGGTAAGGGAGACACGCGTGGCGTATAAATCCGAACCGAGCTGGGTTTCGGGCCGCATCGGTAGCCTCTGCATCGAGCCGCCGATCACACATCCCGCCTTCTGCACGTGCGACCAGTGCCCGGCGTACCGCGCGAAGCGCGCCGCCAGGACCGGCCAGCCGATCGAGGAGATCGAGGCCGAGCCGATCGACATTCGCGTCAAGCGCTACTCGCCGTACCCTCGGAACAAGAAGCTCTCGAAGCTCGAAGCGCAGCGGGTCAAAGAGGCGGAGGAGAAGAAGCTGAACGCGCGCGTGGTGCGCGCCAAAGCCGCCGAAGTCAAAGAGGCGAGCATCGTCCGCTTTGGTGCCGTCACGTCGAACTATCGCCGGTATCTCATCGACAACCACAAGGATTACGACCACGCCAAATCGCGCATCGACGCCATCGAAGCGTTCTACGGGCCGGAGCGCGACATCGAGACGCTGACGTATCCGCTCTATGAAGAGCTGATCGCCGAGGTCGGGTGCCTCAGCCCTGAGACGCAACGCCATTACGCCAACATGCTGCTTGCGATGCTCAACCGCGCGAAGGCGCAGCGGATCATCCCGCGTCATCACTTAGAGGGCGTACCGGTGCCGCAAGTCGTGCACGACGACGAGCCGGAGCCATGGTCGTATTTGGAGCTCGGCATCCTCATGGGGCCAGCGCTCCGCGAGTACGAAGCCGAGCAGGCCGCCTGGAACGCGCGCGTTGCGCAGGAGAAGAAGAACCGCGGCCTTCGGTCGCCTTCGTTCATCCCGCTCCGCGGGCTGTGCCTCATCGGCTACTACACAATGATGCGGCCGAAGTGCAATCGCTTCCTCACGTGGGAAGAGGTCACGCTGGATCCCGCAAACCGCACCGGGTGGTATCAGCTCGACAAGCACAAGAACGTCAACAAGGGCATCAAGGCGCGCGGTCCTCTCGCCGCGGAACTCGTCGACTACCTAGTTCCTGTCCTGAAACGCCCCAAACCAGCAACACACGTCTGGGATGGATGGGTGGGGGTATTGCCATAGGGCAGCAACGTGCGACCGAATGGTGGCCGGCGGCAA
>DASPHC010000142.1:0-12348 GCA_035629865.1 Thermoanaerobaculia bacterium
CGCGCCAGGCGAGGAGGGGGCGTCGATGGGTAGGGATTGCTGTCATTGATGAACGCCGCGAGCACGTAGACTAACCCTCATGCGTGACGCATCGGCCATCGACGGGCGTCCCCAGCGTGGTGTCCGGACTTCGCTGATTTCTCGATTCTGGCGGCGGCTTCCCGTGGTGGTGCGGGCGGGCGTCGTGGGGTGCTTGGTCCTCACTGCGGGAGGGCTGCTCACCGGGCCTCTGCTCTTCGCGAACATCACATTCTGGCCCGCGGTTCCGTGGTCGGTGCCGTTGCTCGCGGGCTATCTGTGGTTCTTCTGGCAGTACCTTCGCGGACGCTGGTGGCCTCGATCGACGGCCGATGCCCGGAGGGAGGGACTGCGGGCGAATCCGTTGTCTTCGCGTGTGTGGCGATGGGCATTGCTCGCGGGATATCTGGCGATGGGGAGCAGTTATGCGCTGCACTGGGTGGTTGGGCGCTTGACGCCGCTGAACTTCGCGATCCCGGCGCTCCTCGAGCAACTGCCGCCTTTCACACTGATCTCGATCCTGCTGATGGCATCCGTCGTTGCCGGGATCGTGGAGGAGGCGGCGTTCCGGGGGTTCATGCAGGGTCCGATCGAGAAGCGCCACGGCGTCGTGGCGGCGATCGCCGTCGTCAGCATCGTGTTCGGCAGCGCGCATCTCACCGACTGGCAGCCTTCCATGACGGCGGCACGCATGGGTTTCATCGTCCTGGCGTCGATCGTCTACGGAATCATGGCGTACCTGACCAACTCGATCCTGCCGGGTGTCGTTCTCCACGCGACGGGAGACGCGATCGGCATCGTCTGGATCTGGTGGCTCTCTCAACGTCCGCGCGGGCCGGTGCCGCCGCGCGGATTTGCCGGCGCTTCGGCCGACCCGCAGTTCTGGATGAACTGCTCGATCGCCCTGATCCTCGGCCTCACCGCTGTTCTCGCGTTCCGGCGCCTGGCGGCCGTTACGTCTCGTCCGTCAGCGCCAGACTCACGCCGCACGCGATCAGGAACGCGCCCGCCGTCCGGTTGAGGTTGCGGGTCACGCGGGGGTTGCGGCTCCAGGCGGCGACTTTTCCGGCGAAGTGGCCGTAGGCGGCGAGGACGAAGAATTCGGCGACGGTCGAGGTCACGCCGAGGATGAGCATCTGGCGCGCGATCGGCTCGCCGGGAGTGACGAACTGCGGCAGGAGCGCAGTAAAGAAGATGAGGGCTTTCGGATTGGCGGCCTGCAGAACGAAGCCGCGCCGCGCGACGACAATGCCGGGGACGAGCGGCGCGTCGCCGCTGCCGCCGAAGGCGTCACCGCTGCCGAACAGCATCCGCACGCCGAGGAAGACCAGGTATGCCGCGCCGGCGAGCTTGACGACGGTGAAGGCGGTGTGGGAGGCGGAGATGAGCATCCCCAGGCCGGTCGCGGAGATGGCGAAGTAGAAGGCGTTGCCGCTCAGGATGCCGAGGTTCGCCCAGAGGGAGTGGCGTCCGCCGTAGCGGAGGCCGTGCGCGAAGACGAAGAGCACGGCCGGGCCGGGCGTGAGGCAGAGCACCAGCTCCATGACCAGGAAGACCAGCCAGGTGGAGAACGTCACACCGGCATTGTGGCAGGTCGTACAGAAGCTTTGAGAGAGGCCCTGACCGGAACTTTGCGCTCGTTTGCAACCGCGCCCTCCCTAGAACCTGACCCCCACCGCTATCGACACAAAGTCCTCGATATCCCCCGCCGTGGTGAACTTCACCTGCCCGTACGGGTACCAGTTGCCGCGCTCGATGCCGACGCCGCCGAGGATGTTCAGGCCGCCGTCGTAGTCCCCCTCGTCGGGGTTGACGAAGGCAAGGCCGGCGCCGGCCCAGAAGTCGGTGTTCGCGCCGAGGCTGAAGTCGTAGTGCACGTCGGCGTTCGCGCTGAACAGCTCCTGCGTAAACTCGAGGTTGGGGTTCAGCACGAAGCCGGCCCAGATCGGCACGACCACCTCGCCGCCGATCATCGGCTCGCCGTCCGTCACACCAGCGCGCACGCCCCACCGAACCTCAGCCGCGACCGGAAGAGAGAGAACGAGAACGGTGAAAAGAAAAAGGGGCATGAATTTCTTCATGCCCCTTCGTCTCAGCAATAACTGTGCGCGTCAGCGGAGAGTTACATCTTCGAACTCGATCGTATCTTGTATGACTCAACCCACGCGGCGGTTCCGGGCGGCGTTGGCCGGGATGGCGGGCGTTTCGACGCGGGCGGTGGCGGCGGTTGGGCGGCGCTTCGAGGTCCAGCGGTCCCACGCGACGGCAACGGCCGGGAGGATGAACAGCGTCGAATACGTACCGCTGATGACGCCGATAGTCAGGATCCAGGAGAAGCCGCGGATGACCGGGCCGCCGAAGGCAAGCATGGCCAGCAGAACGAGGAACACCGTGCCGCTGGTGAGGATCGTGCGCGACAGGGTCTGGTTCATCGCCAGGTTGAGGTGCTCGGCGAGGTTCATCGGGGTCTTGATCTTGCGGCGGTTCTCACGGACGCGGTCGTAGGTGACGACGGTGTCGTTGATCGAGTAACCGACGATGGTCAGGATGGCCGCGACGACGTTCAGGGTGAACTCGAGGTTCAGGAACAGCAGGAAGGCCATGGCGATCAGCACGTCGTGGACGATGCAGATCATGGCCGACAGGCCGAACACGAAGTCGAAACGCAGCCAGATGTAGAGGCCCATGGCCAGCGAGGAGGCGACGATGGCCCAGAAGGCCTTGGCCTGCAGCTCGCGTCCGACCTGCGGACCGACCGTCTCTTGGTTCAGGACGTTGAACCGGCCCAGGAAGGCCTTCTCGTTCAGGACGCGTGCGACGCCGGTCGAGGTGCCCTCGGCGGCCTGCTGCATCGAAGTGAAGATGCCGAGCTCGGAGCGCTTGGCGATGACGCGCTTGGCGAGGTCGTTGTAGTACTGGACGGCCGCGGGGTTGGTACCGCGGTTGTCCGGGTCGGCCTGCATGAGCACGGCCGCCAGCCGTTCGCTGCCGAGGTAGTTCAGGTCGTGCTTCGCGGCGGCCTCGGGGTTCATCTGCTTGTGCAGCTTCTCCACGACCTCGCCCGCGTAGTCACGCTCGCCCTTCGCCTTCGGGAGGCGCAGGAGCACCTGGCGCTCGTCGGCCGGGCCGTACTGCTGGATGGCCGCGTCCTTTTCGGCCGCGCGGAGCGCGTCCATCGGGACGGCGTCGCGGAACTTCAGGACGATGTTCGCGCCGCCGGCGAAGTCGACGCCGAGGTTGATACCGCGGGTGAGGTAGATCCCGAGACCGGCCAGGATGATGATCGTCGAGACGATCACCGCCGGGATGCGGCCCTTGATGAAGTCGTAGTTGGGGTTATCGAAAAATCGCATGGTGGTTTCCTCGCACCGGTCAGATGCTGAGCTCCTTCGGGCGCTCGGTCGGCTTGTAGACGATGTCGAAAATCATGCGCGACACGAAGAAGGCGGTGAAGACGGACGCGCCGAGACCGATCAGCAGGGTCACGGCGAAGCCCTTGATGGGGCCGGTGCCGAACTGGAAGAGAAAGAGCGCCGAGATGATCGTCGTCAGGTGAGTATCGATGATCGTGACGAAGGCCCGGGCGAAGCCCTGGTCGATCGACGCGCGGACCGTCTTCCCTTCGCGCAACTCCTCGCGGATGCGCTCGAAGACGAGCACGTTCGAGTCGACGGCCATGCCGAGGGTCAGGATGATGCCGGCGATGCCGGGCAGCGTCAGCGAAGCCCCGAAGAAGGCCATCATCCCGAGCAGGATGATCAGGTTGAGCAGCAGCGCAAGGACAGCGTTGACGCCGGCGCCGCGGTAGTAGGCGATGATGGCGATGACGAGCAGCGCGAAGCCGATGGCCGAGGCCGTGAAGCCCTGGCGGATCGAGTCGCGGCCGAGCGACGGACCGACGGTGCGCTCTTCGAGCGTCGTCAGCGAGGCCGGCAGCGAGCCGCTGCGCAGGACCAGCGCGAGATCGGACGCCTGCTGCTGGGTGAAGCTGCCCTGAATGACCCCGTCCCCCTCGATCCGGCTCTCGATGTTCGGGGCCGAGACGACCTTGTTGTCGAGGACGATGGCCAGACGGCGATTCACGTTGTTGCCGGTGAGGTCGGCGAACTTCGGGGTGCCTTCCGCGGTGAGCGAAAAGCCGATGACCGGCTCCCCAACCTGTCCCTTTTGGACGCGGGCGTTCTTCAAATCGCGGCCGCTGACCGGGACGTTCTTCCGGACGGCGTAGTACTCGACGCCGGTGGCGCGGCCGAGCTCGTCCTCCTTGGTGCCGGGGAGGATGTCGACCTCGTTCTGCAGGTTCGCCGGCAGGGAGGCAAAGACGCCCTGGGCCGTGTCGGCCTGGCCGCCCTCGACGAGCCGGAACTGCAGCTGCGCGGTGGTCTTGATGATGTCCTTCACGCGGGCCGGATCGTCGACGCCCGGGAGCTGGATGGAGATGCGGTCTTCGCCCTGCGGAACGATGACCGGCTCGACGACGCCGAGCGCGTTGACGCGGCGGTCGATGGCTTGGACGGCCTGCTCGACGGTGTCGCGCTGCAGTTCCTTGAGGGAGGCCGGCTTCATCGTCAGGCGGAGGCCCTCGGGGATGCGGGTGACGGCGAAGGCCGGGAGGAAGTCCGCGGCGATGCGCTCGTACTCGGCCGTGCCGGAGCCGGCCGGCGGGGTGACGATGAACGAGGTGTCGGTGACGCGGCGGGTGACCGGCGCCGGCAGGTTCTGCGCGGCAGCCTGGCTCCGGATCGCGTTCATCGCCTGGTCGACCTCGACGCGGGCCGCCTCGTGGACGTTGACCTGCATGACGAGCTGAATCCCGCCCTTGAGGTCGAGGCCGCGTTTGATCGGCTCAGGATTGTTCTTCGTCGGGATGATGGCGACCGTGAACACCACCAGCACGGCGAGGATCAACGCGATTTTCCAGTAGACGTTTCTATTCAAGGCTTCCTCCAGACACGGACAAACTCTACGATTCGGACTCTCCGGACACGACCCCGGAGATCGCAGAGCGCGCTACCTTTACTTTCACGTTATCGGCGATCTTGAGGTAGACGGCTTCGGGCTCAACACCCTGAATCGTCCCGTAAATCCCGCCGGTCGTAATCACGCGGTCGCCCTTCTTCAGCGCACTCAGCATTTCCTTCTGCTGCTTGCGCTGCTTGTTCCCCGGCGCGATCACCAGGAAGTACCAAACCCCGATCAGGGCGACGAACGGCAGAAAGTTGACGATCGCGCTCGCGGCGCCACCCGTACTCTGAAGCAGAGCTATCGCATTCATATTGTCTTCTTTGTGTTTAGGCCGCTTCGCCGCTCGCGACCCTGGAAAGAAACTCCTGGCGGAACAGCCCGAATGAATTGGACGCGACAGCATCCCGGATCGACCGCATCAAGTCAAGGTAAAACGAGACGTTGTGGATGGTGTTGTACACCGACGCCGCGATCTCGTCGTTCACGTAAAGGTGCCGTAAATAGGCCCTCGAAACGGTCGTGCAGGTCACGCAGCCGCACCGCGGGTCGAGCGGCCCTTCGTCAGAGGCGAAGCCGGCGTTCTTGATCAGGACCTTCCCCGAGCTGGTGAAGAGCGTGCCGTTCCGGGCGTTCCGGGTCGGCATCACGCAGTCGAACATGTCGATCCCCGCCGCGACTCCGTTCACCAGGTCTTCCGGCGTGCCGACCCCCATCAGATAGCGGGGCCGGTCGCGCGGGAGCAGCGGGGCGGTGAAGTCGACCACCTCGAACATCTCCTGCTTCGGCTCGCCGACCGAGACGCCGCCGATCGCCACCCCGTCGAAGCCCCCTCCGTTGACATGCAACGACGCGATCTCCTCGACGCTTCGCTTCCGGAGGTCGGTGTGAACGCCCCCCTGGACGATGCCAAAGAGCGCCGAGGTGGTCCTCGCCTCCAGCGATCGCTTCGCCCACCTGTGGGTCAGCAGCATCGACTTCTCCACCTCGGCGTGCGAAAGGCCGTAGGCCGGACATTCGTCGAAAGCCATGGCAATGTCGACCCCCATCCGGGTCTGGATCTGCACCGACGACTCGGGACTCAAAAAGTAGGGGGAGCCGTCGATGTGGCTGCGGAACTCGACCCCTTCCTCGCGGATCTTCCGGATCGAGGCGAGCGAAAAGAGCTGAAACCCGCCCGAATCGGTGAGGACCGCCCGGTCCCATCCCATGAACTTGTGGACACCGCCCAGCTTCTCGACCAGGTCGACCCCCGGGCGGAGCATCAGGTGATAAGTGTTGTTGAGGATGATCTCCGGGCCAAGGCCATTCGGGCCGAGGCGCTGAAGCTGGTCCGTCGTCAGCCCCTTGACCGAGGCCCGCGTCCCGACCGGCATGAACACCGGCGTCTGGATGCTGCCATGCGGCGTGTGGACCACGCCGCGGCGCGCCGCACCATCCTCGTGGAGAAGCTCGAACTGCAGACGCGAACCGGAGGGCACTATTGAATCTTCATCTGCTCGACCTTCACGCTCGGCGGGAGGCTGAGCGCGAAACGGCTGGCAGGGACGTTCTCGTTGACCCGGATCTTGGTGAACTCGTAGCGGGTGATGTCGCCATCCCCCTCGACGTACTCGATCTTGTTCGTCAGGTAGGTCTGCTTGTCGATCCAGATCTTGATCCGCTTCACCCGCTTGGCGACGGTGCGGTTCTTGGGGGTCAGGTCGAGGACGTACACCGGCTTCGACTTCGAGTCGGTGAAGGTAAAGTCGAAGTAGCGGGCCAGCTCGTCGATCGCGCCGGAGGCCCCCATATATTTGAAGATACGGTCCTCGAAGCGCTTCACGTCGATCCGCTCGGCCTTGTTCAGCTCCGGGTAGTACGTGGTGAGCGTGCCGTCGGCGATGGCCATCTGCACCCGCTTGGGCGTCGCGTAGGTCCAGAGGACGTTGTTCGGGCGGGAGTAGACGAAGGTCCCGCTCGAGACTTCCGGCTTGGCCAGCAGCGCGAGCTCCTTCTCCTGGCGGAAGTCGGCCTGCAGCGTCTTCGTATTCTTCTGCTGCTCCTGGACCTTCTTGATCACCTGCGCGAGCGTGACGGGCGCGGCTGCGCGAAGCGGAGCGGACGCGACGAATAGCACGCAAACCACTGCTGCCATGGAGATTTTTCGGCTGGACATGCGCGGCCTAACCGCCGTCAATCAATTGAAAATTTCCCGTGTATACTGAAGCGACCTCTGAGGTTATTTATGAAAAGACTGCTGGTATCGGTAGCGCTCGCAGTGATCGCCATCCCCTCCTCCGCAGCCATCCAGTACGAGTTCACTCAGAAGAACTCGAATGCCGACGCGGTGGTCCCGACCAAGGACCTGAACGCGCGCGCCACCGTCGACGGGGAGCGTTCCCGGGTCGATTTCCTCGGCGGGAACATCTATCCCTCAGGGACTTACGTCGTTTCGAACGACGGTTCGCGGCTTTACTTCGTCGATCCCACCCGGCAGTGGTACACGGAGGTCAACACCTCGGGGGTGGCGACCGCGATCAGCGCCAGCAACATCAAGGTCGCGAACGTGAAATCGACCTTCGAGACCCTCCCGGACCGGCCGAAACTCGCCGGTTACGAGTCCGAGCACTCCCGGGTGACGATGTCTTACGACATCAGCATCGTCATGCAGAACATCCCCATGACCCAGCATGTGACGACCGAGGTCGACACCTGGGCCACCACCCAGCTCGGCGACGTCCCGCAGACCTTCCTCTCCGGCACCGCCCGCACCGGCAACGCCGAGATCGACGCCCTGCACGACGCCACCGCCGCAAAGATCAAGGGCTTCCCCCTGAAGCAGGTCGTGACCACCCGGACGAACTACCAGGCCTCCAAGAACTCCCAGCTCTCCCGGACGACCTCGCGGACGATCACCCGCGAGATGTGGGTCACCGCCATCCGCGAGACCCCGACGACGGCCACGATGTTCGCCTTCCCGGCCACCTACCGCCGCGCCGACCCGCAGGAAGTCGCCCCAAACGCCGCCGCGGGAGTGCTGACGTTCGAGCCGGCAGGCGGAACGAAGTAATTGGGTTCGGTAGGGCAGCTTTCGGTACCGGCGACCTTGTCGCCTGATGTTGTCCGTTGTCGGTGATCTGCCATTTCCCGCCTTCGGCCCGACGTTCCGCGAGTGCCGCCCAGGCGAGACATGGCCGACAACCGATAACATGAGACGCAACCCGCACCAGCTCGGATCGGCCGGGTGAAGCACGATTTCCCGTCATCTGCTACCATCCGTAGAGAAGCACCAACGTCCTCGGATCTTTCAGTCACGTTTTCGATGAAGACACTTCGCGCCTTGGGGGAACGTCTGGGTGGGTGGGTAAAGCGGCCGCAGGTGTACGTCGCGCTGGCCCTTCCGATCGCCGTCCCGCTGTTCATCGCCGCAGTTCGCGCGCAGCCGGAATTCGGCCTGACGTCCAGCGCGGCCATGACCCCGCCCGCTCTCCGCTACCACGACCTGCAGCGGCCTTTTCAGGCCGAGTTGCCCGAGCATGCCCTGATCCTGACCCTCGAGAAGAACGACACTCTCGACAAGATCCTCACCGCCGGCGGCCTTTCCCGCGGAGACAGCGCTTTCCTTACCAACGAGCTTTCGAAGACCCTCGACCTCCGCCGCCTCCGGCCCGGCAACATCGTCCGCTTCCACTACGACGCCACCGGCGTCGTCGACTCCGTGCAACTCAAAGTCACCGGCTGGGGTCAGGTGGACGCCCTCCGCAACGGCACCACCTTCGACGTAAAAGCCCAGCCGGCCGTCATCCGGGAAGTCGAGACCACCATCTCCGCCACCATCCGGCGCTCCCTCTACGAGGCCCTCCGCGACGCCGGCGAGGGGCCGCAGGTCGCCCAGCAGCTCATCGACATCTTCCAGTGGGACATCGACTTCTTCGAGCTGCGCAAAGGCGACTCGTTCACCATCACCGTCCAGAAGATGTATGCCGGCAGCGATCTGGTCGGCTACGGCCCGGTCACCGCGGCCCGCTTCACCCACCGCGATAACACCTACCAGGCCTTCCGCCACGAGATGGACGACGGCCGGGCCGGTTACTACGCCGCCACCGGGACCCCGCTCCGCAAGCAATTCCTCAAAGCGCCGCTGAAGTTCCCCCGCGTCACCTCCGGCTTCACCAAAAAGCGCTTCCACCCCGTCCTGAAGTACTTCCGCCCCCACTACGGCATCGACTACGGCGCTCCGACGGGCACGCCTGTGATGTCGACCGCCGACGGTGTCGTCCTCGAAGCGCGCTACAGCGCCGGCGAAGGAAACTTCGTCCGGATCCGCCACTCCTCCCGCATCGAGACCTCCTACCTCCACCTCTCACGCTTCGCCAAAGGCCTCAAGCGCGGGTCGAAGGTCACCCAGGGCGACGTCATCGGCTACGTCGGCATGACCGGCCTGGCCACCGGACCGCACCTCGATTACCGGGTGTCGGACGACGGGAAGTGGCTCAACCCGCTCAAGCTCAAATCGATCACCCCCGACCCGTTGCGCGGTGAGTCGCTCCGCCGGTTCCGGCTCAGCGTTGCCCGACTCCAGCCGCGCCTGGCCGCCCCCGCCGAGGGTGTCGCGCAGAAACAAGTGCACCAGCGGGCACTCTTCTAGCAAAATCGGCGGTCTCTATGAATAAGGTCACTGTCCGGGCGCCGGTGCGCGCCGATCTCGCTGGAGGAACCCTCGATCTCTGGCCTCTCTACCTCTTCCATCCAGGGTCACGCACCGTCAACGTCGCCATCTCGTACTACGCCGAGACCGAGGTCTGCGAGACCGGCAGCGGCTCGATCGAGATCTACCTCACCGACCAGCAGTACCGGCAGCGCTACGAATCGCACCAGGAGCTCGCCGGCGACCCGAAGGCCGCCCTGCTCCATCGCGCCCTCGAGCACTTCAAGCTGAGCAGCATCAAGATCACCACCCGCACCGACGCCCCCCGCGGCTCCGGCCTCGGCGGCTCGTCGGCGCTCTCCATCACCCTCGTCCGCGCCCTCTCCGAGCTCGCCGGAAACCCGGTCGACGGCGAAGAGCTGATCACCCTGGTCCGCGACCTCGAGACCCGCCTCCTCGGCGTCCCCGCGGGCGTCCAGGATTACTACCCCCCCGTCTACGGCGGCCTCGGCTCCCTGCACCTCAATCCCGGCAAGCTCGCCCGCCATCCGCTGCAGACCCCCGTCGCCGAGCTTGGCGCGCACATGCTCCTCCACTACACCGGCATCGCCCACTTCTCCGGCACCAACAACTGGGAGCTCTACAAGCGCCACATCGACGGGAAGAAGAAGGTCCAGAAGGGCCTGGGCAACATCGCCGAGACCTCCATCGAGATGGAGCGCGCCCTCGACTCCGGCAACTTCGCAGGCGCAGGCGCCGCCCTGGCCAAAGAATGGGAGCACCGGAAAGCCCTCATCGACGGCATCTCCACCCCCGAGATCGACTCCGCCATCTCCGCCGCGCGCGAAGCCGGCGCCTGGGGCGGCAAAGTCTGCGGCGCGGGTGGCGGCGGGTGCATCGTCTTCCTCTTCCCCCCCGACCGGCGCGAAGCCATCACCCGCGCCCTCTCCACCGTCCCCGGCCGCGTCCTCGACGTCGTCCCCGTCGCGCACGGAATGAGCGTCGAGCGCGACCGCGACGTTCACTCCGCCCCCATGCCCCGCATCCGGGCCCGCGCGCGCGACCTCGACCAGCTCGAACAACTCTACGTCTACGGAGGAGGCGGCGCCCTGCGTCCCTACGTCCTCGCCGAAGGCATCGTCACCCACGCCGAATCGCGGAGCGGGATCCGCCACCAGACCGCCCGCGCCTACGTCGCCCCCATCGCCCCGAACGACGGCCGCGTCCTCTGGCACCAGGCCTCCCTCATCGACTCCGAAAAACTCGACATCCGCGCCGTCCCCGACTCCGCCCACCGGACCGACATCGCCATCACCGCCGAAGCCCTCGCCCAGATCGCCTCAGCGGGAGAAGAAGGCTTCCGCCAGTTCCTCGAAGCCAACGAACGCCTCCACATCTTCCACAACCCCGCCTTCGGCTTCTACTCCGACCCCGCCGAGACCCGCGACTCCTTCCTCGACCGCTGCCTGGAAGCCGCAAACCGCGAGCTCGAAGACGAACAGGAACGCCTCGAAAGCACCTTCCGCCGCCGCATCGACCAGCTCCGCGAACGTTCCGAGCGTGAAGAACGGCAGATGAAGAGAAATGCCGAGCACAACGCCGAAGACGGCGGCGTCCGCACCGAAGGCGAAGAGCTCAACCTCGCCTGGGGCCAGGCCCTCTACAACATCACCAGCGGCCGCCGCGCCGCCGTCGCCGACTCGACGGTTTCCGTCCGCGAAACCGACTACCTCGACAACATCGCCCAGATCCAGAAAGCCTGGGACCGCGAGCTCGAAACCAAACGCGAAGACCTCCACGCCAAAGCCCGCGCCATCGAGGAAATGACGATCGTCCCGACGGCCAAGAACATCGAGGTGACGAAGTATCTGATCCTGTGGGCGGCGGGGTTGGGGTGATGCCGCAGGCATCATCCCGAGCGTGAGCGAGGGATCCGGCGGGAGGGGGTGTGGGCACGAGGTATGAGTGGGCGGAGAACCCGTTGGATCACTCGAACGCCAGGTTCCCTCCTGCGAACAGCCGGTTCACACACGTGAACATCGCGGTTCACACGTGCGGACAGGCTTGCCCACGGTCATCGCGACCGGAGCGCACGCGGCCCGCGGGCTGGACCGGCGGCGTCTCGCCGGCGCACGGCGTCCCGCCGTAAGGGTACGGAACGATTGGGGGTGACCGGCGACAACCTTCGCCGTCTGGGACGCACGGCAATCGTGCCAGTGTCCCGCCAACACCGGCCGCCCGTTGCGTCAAAACGCCCAACCCACCCGCCGGAATACCGTCCCCCTCAATTCGTTAGCCATTCCGCGCGTGGTACGATCGCGCGCAGAGTCGGGCAGTAGCGCAGCCTGGTAGCGTACCTGAATGGGGTTCAGGTGGTCGGGGGTTCAAATCCCCCCTGCCCGACCAATCACAACCCCAATCCCACCAACAATTTAGGCGAACCCGCCAAATCGCACGATAGTCGCAAAAGTGACTGCGAGCGTCGATTTGCGCCTAGTGCCGCGCCTAGTGACCTTTCCGCGCCCGAAGTCTCCGCGACTTCGCCCGAGTCGGACGACCGTCCGGCTGTCGCAGCGAGCATACCCACTCAGGAGGATACGCATGAACGAACTCGTCGCCCGTCACGTGCTGGCCGCCGAACTCGGCGTGCAGACGCAGACCATCGCGAGGTGGGAGCGGGAGGGATGGTTCCCGCAACCCGAGCAACGGATTTCGGATCGGCTGATCCTGTACCGCCA
>DASPHC010000143.1:0-19917 GCA_035629865.1 Thermoanaerobaculia bacterium
CGGGCCGGCCCGCCGGAGGCCCCCCGGTCGGTCTCCCTCACTTCTCCGCCAGCTTCTGCTCCGTGGCCCGCTGCAGCGACAGCAGTTCGTTGATCTCCGGGGCGGTTCCGGGGATCTCGTTGAGTCTCTGCGAGATCTCCAGCGCGTTTTTGGCGCACTGCCAGTTTTCCAGCCTCACGTGCGACCGGGCGATGTGAAAGTAGGGGTAGTAGTCGATGAGCCACATGCCGTACATGCGGGCCTGTTTCTGCGGGTTGGGGCGGTGGGAGACGGCTTCGATGAAGTGGGTGAGGGCGCGGGAGTAGTCGCCTTTGCGCTCGAGCTCGAGGCCAAGCTCGTAATTGGCGTACCAGGGGGCGTCGCTCAGTTTGGTGTCGAGCGGGAGGTCGCACTTGGAGAGGACGTCGTTGCGGAGGAGGTTGAAGTCGGCCTCGCTGAGCGTCGGCGCCTTCTTTTCGAAGACGGCGTAACGCGGCCGCGTGCCGGCGGCGTCGCCGCGAAGGAGCAACTGATAGGCGACGAGCAGCGGGCGGCCGACTTCGCTCTTCGCTGCCATCCCGGAAGTCTCGGCGAGGGCGAGCTGCTTGCGGGCGTTGCCGACGTCGCCGGTCATCTGGCTGGCGATGGCGAGGTAGAGGTGTGGCAGGTAGTCGATGTATTGCTGCGGGCGGGTCGGGAGCTGCACCCCTTCCTCTCCGCGCGCTCCGAGGGCCGCCTCGAATGCCGCCTTCGCCTCGGCGGCGTGTCCCTGCTCGATCAGGCGGACGCCTTTCTCGTAACTCTCGTACCAGTTCGCCGCGGAGGCGGGAATCGACAACGCGAGCAGCAGAACAGTCACGAAGGTCCGGATCATCATGGTCTCCTGAAAGTTGTTACGGATTGATGCCCGCATTGTAAAGCGTCTAACCTCTCGCGAAACCGGCCGTCTATCCGGTCAGACGAAAGGGGAACCGCTGCATGAAACGACTCGGACTGGCGCTGACGCTCATCCTGGCCTCGGGGGCTTATGCCCATGGCCCCAACTTCCAGATCAACGGCGACAACTGCTCGCCCCGCAACATCCGCTTCGACGACGAGCCCGCCGCGGTCGAGAAGCAGGTCATCGAGGCCGGCAATCTCCGCTCGCTCAAGGTCTCGGTCTCGCACGCGCCGATCTCCGTGAAGGGCGGCAACGCCAACGGTTACACCATCACGGTCTGCAAGGCCGCGGCGGTGCAGTCGGATCTGGCCGCGATCCGGGTCACCGTCGAGAATGGCGAGCTGAAAGCCACGGGACCGCGCAACGGCGACTGGACGGTCCAGTACCAAATCGCGGTTCCGCGCGGCGCCGACCTCGACCTCGAAGCGTCGAACGGGCCGATCTCCCTGCGGGACATCGACGGGACGGTCGTGGCGAAGGCGTCGAACGGGCCGATCTCGCTGAAGAATCTCTCCGGCGACGTCAACGTGACCACGACCAACGGGCCGATCTCGATCAACGGCGGCTCGGGCTCGATGAAGGTCCGGGCCTCGAACGGACCGCTGTCGGTGGACCTCGAGGGGAACGCCTGGGTCGGCGGCTCGCTCGACGCCGCGACGAAGAACGGCCCGCTGACGCTCAAGCTGCCGCGCAACTACGCTTCGGGCGTGACGGTGGAGTCGAACGGCCGCGGCCCGATCTCCTGCCGCGCGGAAGGCTGCAACCGCGGCTGGCGTGCCGCCGGCGACGACCGCCGGTCCAGCGGCGACGATCGCTGGGACGACGAGCCGCGCACGATCGAGCTCGGAAGCGGCGCCCCCGCGGTACGGCTCTCGACGGTGAACGGGCCGATCACGATCAAGGACGAGTAGCCGAGGAGTGGTTGCTGGTTGCTGATTGCTTGTGAGGCAGCGCATGACGCCCAGGCGCGAATTCACAAGCAACCAGCAACCAGCAACCGTTTTCGCGAAGAAGGGGGGACCTTGGAGCGAACTCGCAGGCTTCCCTCCTATACACTGTGCACACCGGATGACGGTCCGCACAGACTCTGGTAAGGCCTCCCGCGGGCAGTTGCTCGCCGTCCTCGGCGTCGGGTTCGGCCTCGCCGTCACCATCGGCAACGCGGTGGGGGCCGGAATCCTCCGCACGCCCGGGGTCATCGCCGAGCATCTCCAGACCTTCTGGCCGTTCATCGCCGTCTGGCTGGTGGGCGGCCTCTACGCGCTTCTCGGCGCGAATGCGCTGGCGGAGCTCGGGACGATGGTGCCGCGCAGCGGCGGGCAGTACGTCTTCGTCCGCCACGGCCTCGGCCCCTACCCCGGTTTCGTCGTCGGCTGGAGCGACTGGATCTCGACCTGCGGCACGACGGCCGCGGTGGCGATCGTCGTCGGCGAGTACACCGTGTCGCTGTTCCCCGAGGCGCGGACGCAGCAGGTCGTGGCGCTGGCGGTAGTCGCCCTCTTCACGCTCATCCAGTGGGTGGGCATCCGCGCCGGCGGCGCGGTGCAGGGCGTCACCAGCATCATCAAGGCGCTGGCGCTGATCGTCTTCATCGGCGTCTGCTTCTGGCTCGGCCCGCGCATGCCGCACCAGCCGACCGTTGCGTCGACCGAGCACGAGCTGACGCTCTTCGTCGCCTTCATCCTGGCGCTGCAATCGGTGATCTACACGTACGACGGCTGGTCGGCGATCATCTACTTCTCCGAGGAAGTGAAGGACCACGGGAAGAGCATCCCGCGGGCGATGCTCACCTCGGTGGTCACGATCGCCATCCTCTACGTGCTGATCAACCTCGCCTTCCTGGCGGTCGTCTCGCTCCCGACGATCGCCGGCAGCGACTTCGCCGCGGGGGTGGTCGCGGAACGGCTTTTCGGGACGAACGGCTACAACGTCCTGCGCGGGCTGGTGGTGCTGGTGCTGCTCAGCGCCGTCAGCTCGAACGTTCTGATGGCGCCGCGGGTGCTGTTCGCCATGGCCAACGACGGCCTGTTCTGGCGCGGCGCGCGCGAGGTGAACCGCGGCGGCACGCCCGACATCGCGTTGCTGATCAGCAGCATGCTGGCGGCGGGGTTCATCGTCACGAATACGTTCGAGACGGTGATCGCGAAACTGGCGTTCTTCTTCGTGGCGAACTACACCCTCTCGTTCGTCACCCTCTTCGTGCTGCGCCGCCGCGAGCCGGACGCGCCGCGTCCGTATCGCGCCTGGGGGCATCCGGTGACGACCGGGCTGGCGCTGCTGGCGTCGATCGCGTTCCTGTTCGGCGCGGTATGGAGCGATCCCGGGAGCAGCGTAGTCGCGGTAGGCTTACTGCTGCTGAGCATCCCGATCTACCTGATCGTCCGGCCGAAGCCCTCGGCCGAAGCCCCGCCATAACCCATGATCGACCCCAGACTCGAATACGCATCGACGCTCCCGTCGCGCTACTACACCGATCCGGCCGTGCTGGCGGAGGAGAACCGCCGCGTCTTCGGCCGCACCTGGCAGCTCGCCGGCCGCGCCGGGCAGGTAAAGGACGCGGGGCAATACTTCACCGCCGTCATCGGCGGGGAGCCGGTGCTGGTCGTACGCGGCGGCGACGGCGAGCTGCGGGCCATGTCGAACGTCTGCCGCCATCGCGCCGGGCCGATTGCGAAAGGGGAGGGACGGCGTCCCGTGCTGCAGTGCGGCTATCACGGCTGGACGTATTCGCTCGACGGCCAGCTCCGGGTGACGCCGGAGTTCGACGGCGTGGCCGAGTTCGACCGCGCGAATTGCAGGCTGCCGCAGTTCCAGGTGGGGATCTGGAACGAGCTGGTATTCGTGAACACCGATCCGGACGCCGAGCCGCTCCCCGGGTTCCTCGGCGAGCTGCTGACCGATATGCCGCCGCACGATTACAGCGGCTTCCGGCTCGCACAGCGGAAGACGTGGGAGCTCGACTGCAACTGGAAGGTCTACGTCGACAACTACCTCGAGGGGTATCACATCCCGATCGTGCACCCCGGCCTCTTCCGGGAGCTCGACTACCCGAGCTACCGCACCGAGACGAAGCGGACGTACTCGATCCAGCACGCGCCGACGAAGCGGCCGGATCGCATCCGCACGGTCGGCGGG
Organism: Thermoanaerobaculia bacterium; assembly: GCA_035629865.1. Taxonomy (GTDB): domain Bacteria; phylum Acidobacteriota; class Thermoanaerobaculia; order Gp7-AA8; family Gp7-AA8; genus QHVT01. The sequence goes on from DASPHC010000143.1 coordinate 4,055, forward strand.
AACAGCGAGGTGCGCTACTTCTGGATCTTCCCCAACCTCATGCTCAACGTCTACCCCGACAACTTCTCCACCAACCTGATCCTCCCCCTCGGCCCCGGCCGCACGGTCACGCTGTTCGACTGGTATTTCAAGGACCCGGATGCGGCACGCGCGGAGATCGACGAGACGGTGGCCTTCAGCGACGAGATCCAGCTCGAGGACATCGACATCTGCGAGTCGGTGCAGCGGGGGCTGCAGTCGACGACGTACGACAAGGGAAGGTTCTCTCCGCAGAGGGAGAACGGGGTGCATCATTTTCATTGCATGTATGGGGAGATGATGGGGGCGAACGCCGAACGCTGAACCGTAGCTCTTTTCTGTCGCCCGCTTCGCGGGCTGACCCTGGGCGACGCTCTATACCCGGCGTAAACGCCGGGCCTACAGATCTTCCGCCGCCTTCGGCGGCTACGTTGCAACAACCCTTCGAGCCACAGCGAGCGTTGCTGCCGTAGGCAGCAAAAGATCTGTAGGCCCGCCCTTCAGGGCGGGTAAAACGGCGTTTTTCAAGGCGAGCCCGCGGAGCGGGCGACAGAATAGAGCGTTCACCCTCGCGCCCACGGCGCCCCCGCCCGCACCGCCTTTCCGTGCACGGGGCACGATGCCTCATGCGCCCCCTCCAGATACCCGGTGCTCAACAGGAACGACCCCGTGATCTCGCCGCCCGTAAACACGAACGTCTTCTTGAAGAGCTTCACCCACTCCGCCTTGTCACGCGGATGATGGGCCTCCAGCCAGGCGGCGAATGAGCCGTGCGATTTCCGGATCGCGAGGATCCGTTTCGCGTTCTCGATCGCGGCGTTCACCTTCAAACGGTTGCGGATGATGCCGGCGTCGGCCAGGAGGCGGGTGCGGTCGCGGAGGGTGAAGCGGGCGACCTTTTCGACTGCGAACCCGGCATAGGCTTTCCGGAAGGCTTCGCGCTTCTGGAGGATCGTCAGCCAGGAGAGGCCGGCCTGGTTGATTTCCAGGATCAAGCGCTCGAAGAGACGGTCGTCGTCGTTGACGGGGAAGCCGTACTCCTCATCGTGATAGGGGCCGTGGAAGGGGTGTCCGATTGCTGCGTCGCAGTAGCTCGTCATCGCCTGAATGCTGACACAAACATTTTCCTTGCGTGCTCCGGGCGGGCCGCACAGACTGCGCCGAGCATGGGTCCGGTCCAGGTCGTCATTGCCGTAGCAGCGGTCGTAGTGGCGGTGTCGATGGTCGCCCGCCAGATCGCCGCGACCCGCGCCGCGCGCGAGCGCGACGAGACCCACCGGTTCGCCGCGGAGATCATCGACAACGCCGGCGAGGGCATCGTCGTTTTCGACCGCGAGCTGCGCTACCTCCTCTGGAACCGTTTCATGGAGGAACTGACCGGCATGCGCGCCGGCCAGGTCGTCGGCCAATCGGCGCTCGACCTTTTTCCGCACGTGCGCGAGCAGCAGGTCGACGAATTGCTGCGCCGCGCGTTCGCCGGAGAGACGGTTTCCTCCCCCGACATCCACTTCGTCATTCCGGATACCGGCCGCAGCGGCTGGGTGTCGTCCGTCTACCGGCCGCATCTCGACGCCGCGGGCAGCGTCATCGGCGTCATCGGCCTCATTCGCGACATCACCGCGCGCAAGAGCGCCGAGCAGCAAATCGAATATCAGGCGTACCACGACGCCCTCACCGGCCTCGCCAACCGGCGGTTGTTCCAGGAGCATCTCTCGCTCGCTCTGGCACTGGCGCAGCGGCGGAAGTCGCTGGTGGCGGTGCTGTTCCTCGATCTCGATCACTTCAAGGTGGTCAACGATTCCCTCGGCCATACGGTCGGCGACGAGCTGCTGCGCGAGGTGGCGCGGCGTCTCAAGAGTGCCGTGCGCGAGGGCGACACGGTGGCCCGCGTCGGCGGCGACGAGTTCACCATCGTCCTGCAGGAGCTTCCCCGCCGCGACGGCGCGGACGAGGTCGCGCGGAAGGTGCTGCGCACGCTCGCCGAGCCGATGGAGATCAGCGGCAATCGCCTCTACGTCACCACCAGCATCGGGGTGACGCTGTTCCCCGACGACGGCGACGACGCCGAGGCGCTGCTGAAGAACGCCGACACGGCGATGTACCGCGCCAAGGCGGACGGGCGGAACACTTATCACCTGGCGACGCGGGAGCTGAGCCGTTCCACGCACGAGCGGATGACGCTGGAGAGCGGCCTGCACCGGGCGCTCGAGTCGGGCGAGTTCGAGCTGCTCTACCAGCCGCAGGTCGAGACGGATGACATGAACATCGTGGGGATGGAGGCGCTGTTGCGCTGGAACCATCCCGACCGCGGGGTGATCGCGCCGGAGCAGTTCATCGCCGTGGCCGAGGAGCGGGGACTGATCCTGCCGATCGGGGAGTGGGTGATCCGGAAGGCGTGCCACGGCGCGCGCCGCTTCCACGACCTCGGCGTGCCGCACTTCCGCGTCTCCGTGAACCTTTCGGCCCGCCAGTTCCGCGACCCGTCGCTGCTTTCCATCGTCGAATCGGCGATCGCCGAGGCGCGGATCGACCCGCACACGCTGGAGCTGGAGATCACCGAGACCGTGGCGATGGAAGACGTGGCCCTGACGATGTCGACGCTCGCCCAGCTCCGCAAGAGAGGCGTGACCATCGCCATCGACGACTTCGGCACCGGCCACTCCTCGCTCAGCTACCTGAAGCGCTTCCCCATCGACGCCCTGAAGATCGACCGCGGCTTCGTCTTCGACCTCCCCGACGGCTTCGAGGACGCGGCCATCGTCAGCTCCATCATCCAGCTCGCCAACGGCCTCGGCCTCCGCGTCGTCGCCGAAGGGGTCGAGACCCGCGAGCAGCTCGACTTCCTCCGCGAAAGCGGCTGCCGTGAAGTCCAGGGCTTCTACTTCAGCTACCCGGTCGCGCTGGAGGAAGTGGAGCGGCTGGTGGCGGCCGGGCAGGCGGTGGAACGCACGGCGAGTGTGGCGGCGGGGTGAAATCGATCGAGGAGTAGAATCGACGCATGATGACGGCTGAGCAGGTCGTACACAGTGACCCCGAGATCATGGGCGGGACGCCCGTCTTCGTCGGAACCCGGGTGCCGGTCTACAACCTCTTCGACTACCTCGAGGCCGGCGATTCGCTGGAAGAGTTTCTCGACGCTTTTCCCTCCGTGACGCGGGAGCAGGCGGTTGGGGCGCTCGAAATCGCAAAAGAGGCGGTTGTCGCGGTTGCGAGTCCTCATACGAATCGCTTCCGCGCCATCTGGCGCGTGAGCTGACCGGGCATGACGTATCGACCGTCCGAGCAGAGGGCTGGTCGCGACTGCGCAACGGCGTCCTACTTCGGGCCGCTGTCGACGCTGGGTTTCAAGTGATTCTTACGGCCGATCAAAGCATCCCGTTTCAGCAGAACCTGCCCAGGATCGGGATCGCTGTTGTGGTCGTGCTGCGCGTACGCAATCGCATTGCGGATCTGCGACCCTTGATCCCGAAGATCGTCGCAGCGATCGAAAGCGCCAAGGTGGGAGAAGTCCGCGAAGTCACAGGTTCGCCGCTCTAGCCAGTCCGTTCTGCTTTCCGCACGTTGTCTCCTTTGGTTCCTTCCTTGCGATGGCGGGGGCAGCAGTAAATGAACCCTGGAGGCCAACGTGAGGAAAAAGAAGCAGTTAGCAGCAGTGCTGGCGCTGACGACGCTTGTGGGAGCGTCCGCTTTTGCGGATTCGCGTCACTCGAATGAGACGCGGGCCCGCGGTGAGGGACGGGACACGATCCGGCGCAGCCGCGACGCCGGGCGCGCAGAGACGCGACGCCGTGACGAAACGCGAAACGAAAGCCGCGAGCGAAACCGCGCGACGGTCCGCGAAGAAGCGCGTCCCCGGAGCGAGGCCCGCTCCCGCGCGACGGTGCGTGAAGAAGCGCGTCCCCGAAGCGAGGCCCGTTCGCGCGCTACGGTCCGCGAAGAGTCGCGTCCCCGGACCGAATCGCGCTCCCGCGAGACGTACCGCAATGACTCGCGTTCCCGGAACGAGTCGCGCTCCCGCGAGACGTACCGCAACGACTCGCGTTCCCGCAGCGACTCCCGCTCGCGCGATTCGCGCGATCGTTCGTATCGCAACGACCATTCGCGCGGCCGGCAGGCGTACCACACGCGTGGGCGCGTCTCGCGCGTGCATCCGTACAGCGGCGGGTATCGCGTCTACGTTCATGGCGCGCGCTATCCGTTCTTCATCCCGCACGCGCACTATCACCGCGACCGGTTCCGCGTCGGCCTGGTCATCAATCTGGGCGGCTACTACAATTCCGGCGGCTACTACGACTACTACGACGGCCGTTCCAGCGGCGACCTGCGCGGCGTCGTGGAGAGCGTCGACTACCGGCGCGATACGTTCGTCGTCCGCAATGACGCGAGCGGCAGCTTCGTGACGGTGGTGATGCGCGACCGTTATCCCGACAATGTCCGCCCCGGCGACTACGTTGAGGTCACCGGCGACTGGACGCGTGCGGGTGTCTTCCGCGCGTACGACGTCGACCGCCTCGACGTCGACTACCGCCGGTAAGGCTTTTGAGGGCGGCGGCATCTGCCGCCGCCCTCCTCAGACTCACTCTTCAGGGCGGATCTGCGCGGCAAGATAGGTCGGGTCGTTTGTGATGTTGTCGTTGATGGTGGCGTAGGCGCCGACGGTGCCTTCCAGTACTTCGATGCGGATCTTCGCGGCGTCGGGCGGGGTGACGTCGTTCGCGCGGAAGATGTCGTTGATCTGCGCTCCGCGGTCGACCGTGACGGGGATCATGGCGTGGATGCGGTGGCGGTCGTCGAGCAGGCGGATCCGGACGACCCCCTGGCCGACGAGGCCGAGATTGACGCGCACGCCGCTGCCGCCGCTGACGACGACTTCGAGGATTTCGCCCGCGTTTGCCCGCTCGTACTGGTTGAACGGCGGGATGACGGTGCCGTAGGTCGCGCCGCCCGGCTCGACGTTGTAGGTGCGCGAGGTGACGCGCACCCCTTCGTCTTCGTAGCTCGAATCGACGGTGTTGTGCGTGACGATCTGGGCGAGGCCGGTGATGCCGAAGAGCCTCGGCAGGACGTCGACGATATGGCGGCTCTCGAAGGGGCGGAGCTGGATGACCCGGTCGATCCCGGCACCCAGGCTCCACGGGATGGCCTTGAGGGCAACCGGGCGGGTCACGCCGCTGGCGTTGAAGAGATAGAGGTCGCTGCGGAAGCGGGAACCGTTCGCGCCGTCGACATGGCCGACGACCGGGATGATCTTCGCCTCTCCCTGTTCGACCATCAGGTCGGGTGCGAAGTACGAGGGGTCGTTGGTGCGGTTGTCGATGGCGACGACGGTGGCGATGGCGGCACCGCGCACCGGCTGGACGAGCAGCGCCCCTTCCTCGGTCGATAGCAGGCCGAGGGAGCTTTCGACGCCGTTGTGCTGCACGGTGGAGTGGGAGGCGGCGGCGATGGTCGGACCTTCGTCGCGGATCTTGCCGGTGTAGGCGTTCAGCGTCGCCGCCGTACCGCGGCCGGTGGTGTCGGTGAGGAGGACGTTCGTGCGGAAGTGGGCGCCGGGGAACGCGCCGGCGAATGTGAGCGGAAAGCGCGCGCCGGCGCCGGTCATCAGCTCGATGCCGTGCATGCCGAAGCCGTACGTCCCGTTGTCTTTGACGCTGTAGGTGCGGCCGATGGCGTCGACTTCTTTCTCCGGCACTATGTGCAGTGTGCCGCCTCCCTCGGTGATGCCGAAGAGGGTTCCGAGTGAGTCGTCGATGAGGCGGATCTCGCGTGCGAGCAGGGTGACGGTGGCCGTGCGCGTGCCGCTGCCGCCGGCGCTTTCGTTGAGCGGGACGAAGCGGATCTCCACCGTTTGCGCTTCATGAAACGCGTTGGAGAGCGTGACGTCGGTGCGCCAGAGGGAGCCGAACGCACCCGGCAGCCGGGCCGCGCCGGGCAGGACGAGGTGCTGGCGGAGCGACGCGCGGACGACGCCCATCCGCTGATGGATGTCACCCGGTGCGGACGCGGGGGGGACGGGGAAGGGCTCGGTGGAAAAGACCCACGAGCCGGTGTCGAACATGAACGGCGCACCGGCCTGCAGGGCGTCGACTTCGACGTGAACGATCGTACGGTCGTCGTGCAGGCGGACCCGAAGCTCGTCATACTCGGCAGGCGGCTGGTTGCCGACCTGCCATAGCGCGAACGCCGCCGCACCGTAAAACTGGTCGCGCGTCACGTGGAGAAGCAGCCTGCTGCCGGAGGCGCCGGCGATGATCGATCCGACCTTCGGTGCTCTCGAGTCCGTCCACATGGTCTGGACGCCGAGCGCGGGGGTGTAGCGCAGCAGCTTCGTGCCGGTGATGTCCGAGCGCTGGACGAGCCAGCCGCCGTCGAAGTCGTGGGCCGGCGCGGCGACGCTCACGCCCGTGGCGATCTCGACGAACTGCCCTTCGCGCCAGCGGTAGAAGGTCTGGTTCTCGAGGACGTAGACCGTGTCGTCGTCCGCGATCCAGCCCCAGTAGTCCTTTCGGGACCCGAAGTTCACTTCCCTGAGAACCGTCACCTCGCCGCCGATGCCGAAAAGGTGAAGACCGTGCGCGCCGCTGAGGAACTTCGTGCCGGCACGGTTCTGCCCCGCGATCGGATCGACCCCGTTGTGCAGTATCCGGGCATTTCCCTCGTCGTCGACGGTCGCGAAATCGACACCGGAGAGGACGAACGGGATGTTGCGTGTGCCGAGACGGATGTACGACGGTCCCTTCGTCCAGGGCCCGCCGAGGTCACCGACGATCGCTTCGCCGGCGATGGCGTAGCCCGCCAGTGCAGGGACTTCGGACCAGTTGGTGCCGCCGTTCCGGGAGAAGAAGACTTTGCTCTTCGACCAGTCCGTCCGTGCGGAGACCTGGATCAGGAACATCGAGGTGGCGGGCGTCTCGGTCTCGTAGTACGCGACCCAGTCGATCGTGTCGCCGATCTCGGAGCTGTAGATGACGCGCGGGTCGAAGAGCTGATCCGAGTCGTACACGACGATCTGCTGGTTTGCGTCGACCTCGAGATGTCCCTCGACGAGCGGGTAGTAGCGCGACTCCCGCAGATGGATGCCGGAGCGCGAGAAACGCGCGGTATGCGGGCCGTGGTGCAGGAGCCGCGCGAATGCCGGGGCGGCCGTCACAAGAAGCAACGCGAGAAGAAGTCCGGTCTTGCGCATCTATTCTTCCTTTCCGGCGAGTTGTGCTCCGAGGTACGTCGTGTCGTTGGTCTTGTTGTCGGTCAGCGTGGCGTAGGCGCCGATGAGGCCCGGGTCGAGGATCTGCACCGCCAGCAGCGCCGCCGTGGGGGTGGCGATGCCGCGGGAGGCGAAGATGTCGTTGAGCTGGATGCCGCCGCCGCGCGGAACCTGCACCGTGAACGTGTCGACCGAGGACTGCCCGCTGCCGACGATGTAGATGCGGACGTTGATCGGGTCGTTGAAGAGCTGCGTCGAGAGCTCGACCAAGCCGAGGTTCGTGCGGAAGCCTTCGCCGCCGCCGGCGCCGAGGATCTCCAGGACGTCGCCGTTGGTGGCGATCTGGAAGTTGTTCAGCGGCGGGATGAGCGAGCCGTAAGTCGCGCCGCTCTCCTCGACCGTGTACGTGCGCGAGGTGACGCGCACGCCGGGTCCCAACTCGTCGGTCCAGTAGCGGAGGCGGGCGAGTCCGGTCATGTTGAACAGAGTCGGCAGGACGTCTTCGATCACGCGGGCCTCGTTCGGGAGGAGCGTGAACTGCCGGTTCACCTGGGAAGAGGTGTTCCACTGCTTGGCTTCGAGCCGCACCGTCTGCGTGGTCTTCGACGGGTTGTAGAGATAGAGATCGCTGCGGAAGTGCGCGCCGTGCGCGCCGTCGACGTGCCCGATGACCGGGATGAAGCGCGGGGTGGTCGCGGAGACGTCGGGCGGGAAGTAGGTGGGGTCGTTGGTGCGGTTGTCGATCGCGACGACGGTGGCGATCGCGGTGCCGCGCCTCGGTTGGACGACCAGGCCGGCAGATTCGTTGCCGAAGAGGCCGAGCGTTCCGCCGAGGCCGTTGTACTGGAAGATGCCTCCCGGGGGCGCGCTGATCGTCGGCGTGCCCGAGCCGGTGGTGCCGGTGACGCCGTACGCGTTCATCCCGACTTCGGTTCCCTTGCCCGAGGTATCGGTGAGGAGGATGTTGGTGCGGAAATGGTCGCCGGGGAAGGCGCCGGAGAACGTCACCGGAAAGCGCGACGACGCCGCGTTCATGGCGTCGATGGCCTGCATGCCGAAGCCGAATGTGCCGCCGTCTTTGGTGCTGTAGGTGCGGCCGGTGACGTTGACGGCGGTGACCGGGAGGAAATGCAGTGCGCCGCCGCCGGTCTCGACCTGGAAGAGGGCGTGGAGCGCGTCGGGGATGAAGCGGATCTCGAAGCGCTGCAGCGTCAGGGTGGTCTTGCGGACCGTCTCCGGCTGCACCGTCTCGCCGAGGGCCGCGTACTGCACTTCGACCTCCTGCGGCGTGTCGAGCGGGTTGTAGATGGTGACGTCGGTGCGCCAGTTCGAGCCGAACGCGCCCGGCAGGCGCGCCACGCCAGGGAGGATGAGGCGCTGCTTGAGCGATCCGCGGACTACGCCCCATTCCTGGATGACGTCGCCGCCCCCGCCGATCGGCGGAGAGGTCGGGCCTTCGTTGCTGGGGGTGAACGAGCCGGCGTTGAAGACGAACGGATCGCCGGCGGCGACGCGGTCGACGTCGACGTGGACGAAGCCTTTGTTCGCTTCTTCGTTGAGATAGAGCTCGTCATACTCCTTCGGAGCGGGCTGGCCGACGCGCCAGACCGCCAGGGCCGGGTCGACGAACAGGAGCTCTTCCTGGACGTCATGCTCGCGATGGACCTGGATCAGCAGCGTCTCGCCCGACCTGCCGGCGATGAGCGCCTCGACGTCGGGCGCGGCGACGTCGCTCCACATCTCCTGCAGGCCGCCGGTGAGGGTATGCCGCAGTAATCGCGTCGGCTCACCCACGTTCTTCTGGATCATCCACGCGCCGCTGAAGTCGTGCGTCGGCACTGCGAAGAAATCACTGCCGTTGCCGCCGTTGGAGTACTCGGAGCCGAGCGGCGGAGGGTTCACGCCGCGGTTGCCGCTCACGAACTCGAGCTTGCCGTCCCGATGGAGATAGAGGAAACGGCCCTCCCAGCGGCTGAACAGGAGGTAGACGGAGCCGTCCGGCGCGATCCAGCCGGTCGGGAACTCGCGCCGGATACCCGCGACGATCGTTCGCGGCGCCGGCGTACCGTCGATGGAGATCAGGTCGATGCGCTGGTTGCCGACAGGGTTGCTGGGAGTGAAGTTGTTCGCGAGGACGAGGAGGCGCGAGCTGTTGACGTCCTGCCCGATTGCCATGGCCGAGGGCTCGGTGTAGATCTGCTTCGCCTCGCCGGCCGCGCTGATGGCCCACACGCCGTTCGCGGAGATGATGAACGGCCACTGGTCGTTGCCGATCCGCGTCGGATTCTCCAGCCCTTTCGTCCATGGACCGCCGTAGTCGACGCCGTACGATTCGGTGCGGATGCCCATGTGGTGCAGCGCGGCGATCTCTTTCCAGGTATTGCCGCCGTCGTTGCTGAACGAGGTCACGCCCTGGCCGTAGTAGCCGGACGTGACCAGGAGCAGCGGGGGCGCATCGGGAGCGTTTTTCCGCTCGAAGAGCGTGACGTGCTGGATCGTCGCGTTGCCGTTCGCCGGAAACACGGCGCGCGGCTCGTCGCCCTGGGTGTCGTAGAGAATGACCTGTCCGAACGGCGGGAACGAAGCCGCGTCGGCGCGCTCGATGAGCGCGAAGCGGCGCGTGGTCCGCTCGTGCGTGGCGGTTTCGGCGACGCGGTCGGTGTACGGCGCGTAGGAGACCACGCGCGCCGCCGCCGGAATCGCGGTGACGATCAGCAGTGCCAGTACTGCGAGGGATCGGTTGAACATGCGTCGTTACTCTTCCTTGCCGGCGAGCTGCGCGCCGAGGTAAGTGGTGTCGTTGGTCTTGTTGTCGGTGAGCGTCGCATACGCGCCGATGAGGCCCTGGTCGAGAACTTCGACCACCAGCAGGGCGGCCGCCGGGGCGGTGATGCCGCGCGCGGTGAAGATGTCGCCGATCTGCATGCCGCCGCTGCGGGGCACTTCGACGATGAAGGAGTCGTTCGTCTTCCGCTCGCTGCCGATGATGCGCACGCGCACCCGGACCGGCTGCCCGAACTGCTGCGGCGCGAGCTCGACCAGGCCGAGGTTCGTGCGGAAGCCGGCACCGCCGCCCGCGCCGAGGATCTCCAGCGCGTCACCGGTGGTGGCGATCTGGAAGTTGTTCAGCGGCGGGATGAGCGAGCCGTACGTCGCGCCGCTCTCTTCACGCGTGTAGGTCCGCGAGGTGACGCGCACGCCGTCGCCCTCCTCGGGGGAGGAGTACTGCAGGCGCGCCAGTCCGGTCATCCCGAACAGCGTCACCAGCGCGTCGGGGATCACCCGGGCCTCGTTCGGCAGGAGGGTGAACTGCCGGTTCACGCGCGTCGGCGAGTCCCACTGCTTCGCGTCGAGCAGCACCGTCTGCGTCTGCCGGCTCGGGTTGAACAGATAGAGGTCGCTGCGGAAGTGCGCACCGTGCGCGCCGTCGACATGCCCGATGACCGGGATGGCGCGGGCGATCGTCGCGGTGAGGTCGGGCGGGAAGTACGTCGGGTCGTTGGTCCGGTTGTCGATCGCCACCACGGTCGCGATGGCTGTTCCGCGCGTCGGCCGGATGATCAGGCCCGCGGAATCGCGGCCGAACAGCCCCATCGTCGAGCCGAGGCCGTTGAGCTGGATGATCCCGTTTGCCGGAGCGGAGATCGTCCGGTTCGGGTCGCCGAGCGCGCCGGTCACGCCGTACGCGTTCAACCCGATCTCCGTGCCGCGGCCCGACGTGTCGGTGAGAAGGATGTTCGTCCGGAACCGGTCGCCCGGGAACGCGCCCGCGAACGTGACCGGGAAGTTCGGTCCCGTGGCATTCATGGCGTCGATGGCCTGCATGCCGAAGCCGAACGTCCCGCCGTCCTTGCTGCTGTAAGTGCGGCCGACGACGTTGATCGCGGTGGCCGGGAGGAAGTGCAGCGCACCGCCGCCGGTCTCGATCAGGAAGAGGGCCTGGAGCGAATCGGGAACGAAGCGGATCTCGAAGGGATTCAGGGTCAGCGTGATCTTGCGGACCGACTCCGCCTGCACCGCCTCGCCGAGGGGCACGTACTGGACTTCCACCTGCTGCGGCGTGTCGAGCGGGTTGTAGATCGTGACGTCGGTGAGCCAGTTCGAATTGAACGCGCCGGGAAGGCGGGCCACGCCGGGGAGCACGAGGCGCTGCTTGAGCGAGGCGCGGACCACGCCCCACTCCTGGATCACGTCGCCGCCACCGCCGATCGGGGGAGAGACCGGACCTTCTTCCGGGGCGCCGGCTTCTTCGAAGGAGCCGGAATCGAAGACGAACGGATCGCCGCCCGCGACCGTGTCGGGGTCGACGTGGACGAAGCCCTTGTTCAGCTCTTCGTTGAGATAGAGCTCGTCGTACTCGCGCGGCGCCGGGTCGCCGACGCGCCAGACCGCGAGCGCGGGGTCGATGAACGGCTGCTGCAGCGCGACGCTGCGGTCGCGGTGGACCTGGATCAGCACCGTCTGTCCGGAGTTGCCGGCGATGAGCGCCTCGACCTCCGGGGCCGCCACGTCGCGCCACATCTCGCGCAATCCCTGCGCGTGCGTGTGGTGCGAGAGCACGGACGGCTTTCCGGTGCCGCGGTCCATGATCCACGCGCCGTTGAAGTCGTGTGTCGGGACGGCGATGAACCCGTCCTGCCAGAGGGTGCCGGAGTACTGGTAGATCTCCGTTGCCTGGGGACCGCGATAGAGAAAGAGACGCCGGGCGTCCTGGAGATAAACCGAATCGTCGTCCGCCACCCAGCCGGTCACCCCGGCTTGATTGTGGTTTGCACGGACGAGATTCTTCCCGCCGTTGAGGTCGACGAGCCAGATGCCGCCGGGGAGCTCGATCAGGTACTTCGTGCCGGCCCTGTTCTGGCCGACGACGTTCGCGTTGGTTTCGGCGAGGCTTTTCACCCCGCCGGTCGCGCTGATCGCCCGGACGTGCCGGTCGTGCTGCACGACGAACGGCCATTCGGCGTTGCCGATGCGCACCTGGCCCGACATCCCGTGCACCCACGGGCCGCCGCGGTCGATCTGCTCGTCGAAGATCTCGAACCCGCCGAGATTGGCGACCGGCGACCACGTGTTGCCGCCGTCGCGGCTCAGATGAACCGCAATCGCGCCGCCCACCCTCACGGCTACGAGGGCGAAGGACGTCTCCCGCGTCTCGCGCTCGAACCACGCCGCGTAGACCAGCGAGGCCGGCTCGTTGTTTTTCGGAAAGATCACCCGCGGCTCTTCCGCGCCGCTGGAGTCGTAGAGCACGAGTTGCTGTCGCGGGTCGACCAGCCAGTCGCCTTCGAGCAGCGGGAACCATCGCGTCGTGCGCAGGTGATACCCGGCGCGGGCGATGCGGTTGGTGTAGGGCGCATAAGAAACGACGCGGGCGAGCGCGGGAACCGCGAGCGCGAACAGCACCAGGAGCGGGAGAAGGCGACGTCTCATGGTGTTCCTCCGTATACGAGATGGGCGAGTCTCATAGAAGTTATGCCGTACTCCCATAAAAGGCAAGGTTATTTTTGAGACGGACTGTCTGAAGTAGGCGGCAACGAAGCAAAATGCACTCCTCAGACCAGTCGTTCCCTGCGGCGAAACGCCGCGGGCGCCGGGTGCCCCGGCCAGCCGTTGCGACGCCTGGAAGTGTCTTCGGATAAACGGCGTTACACCGGTGCTGGCGGCGGTTCACCCCTTTCACTTACGATCGGGGAGGGCGCCCTCAATCGTCTTGGGCCGTCGCCAGCTCTCCCTGCGTGCGGCACGCTACCGGCCGGTCCATCAGCGCCCACACAGGCGCCGGAAGCACGGCCCGGATCGCCCTCCATGGACCGCCCCCGTCTGCCTCTTCGGCAAGTGCCCTTCTCAAAAGGCTGTTGACGATCCGAGCGCGCTGTGTATACTCAGCATGTGGATATACACAGTGATCTGATCATCTCCAAGTCGGACGGCCGGCCGATGTACCTGCAGATCATGGAGCAGATCAAACAGCGCATCGCCGTAGGGGACTGGAAGAAAGGCGAGGAGATCCCGTCGATTCGCCAGCTCGCGGTCGCTCTTCGCGTCAGCGTGATCACGGTCAAGCGCGCCTACCTCGAGCTCGATCGGGAAGGGGTCATCGTGACGCAACACGGAAAGGGATCGACGGTCGCCGCGGCGCCCGACCTTCGCCCCCGGCTGTACGACGAAGAGCTGGCGCTGCACCTGGCCCAGGTCGCCCGGCTTGGGGCATTACTAGGAATCACCCCCGAGGAGCTCGCCTCTCGGGTGCTCGAGGCCGCGGAACGGCTGAAAGAGGAATTCAATGACTAACCTGGCAGTGCAGTTCGAAGGCGTGAGCAAGGAGTACCCGCACTTCAAGCTCGACGACATCAACCTGATCCTCCCGGAGGGAGGCATCATGGGCTTCATCGGCGCCAATGGCGCGGGGAAATCGACGACGATCCGGATCCTCATGGGGCTCGTGCACCAGGATCGCGGGACCGTGCGCGTCCTCGGCCATCCCATGCCCGCGGAACAGGCCGCGGCAAAACTCGACATCGGCTTCGCGTCGGAGGACATGCGCCTCTACAAAGGAGCGACGCTTCGCTGGCACATGGAGTTCATCCGCTCCATCTATCCGGCCTGGGACCCCGCCTATGCCGATCAGTTGCTGAAGCGATTCGACCTGCGTGCGGAGCAGAAGGTCAAAGGACTCTCCCACGGACAGCGCGTCAAGGCCGCGCTCCTGCTCATCCTCGCGCGGCGCCCTCGCCTGCTCGTGCTCGACGAGCCCACCACCGGGCTCGATCCCGTGGCACGGCAGGAGGTGCTGGGACAGCTCATGGAGGTTCTTGCCGACGAGGACCGAACCATCTTCTTCTCGTCGCAGAACACGCTGGACGTCGAGCAGATCTCCGACCAGATCACCTTCATCGACCGCGGCCGGATCGTCGACTCGGGCGACAAGGAATCATTCCTGGAGCGGTGGCGCCGCGTGCGCCTCGACGTCCCGCCGGGCGTCGTGCTGCCGGCGCTTCCCGGAACCGTCGCCGCCGCCGGCAGCGGACGGCTCTCCGTCATCACGACGAGCAGCTACGACCCGGCCATGACCGCCGCCTATCGGGATGCCGGAGCCACCGTGCACGCCGTGGACACCATGACCCTCGAAGAGATCTTCGTCGCCGAAGTGCTGAGCCGAAGGGAAGGAAAAGTCGCATGAACTACCCCATGGTCAAACGCCTCATCCTCAAAGACTGGTACTTCCTGCGTTGGGCGATCCTCGCGTACTCAGCGACCGGCCTTCTCGCGATCGGTCTCACGGCCATGGGCACCGACGCATCGTCCTACGCGGGATCGATTCTTCTGATCACGGTCATGATCGCCATCGGCTTCCATCTGGTGATGGTCACCGTGGTGGGGGAGCGGAGCGAGCACACACTTCCATTCATCATGAGCCTGCCGATCTCGCCGATGGAGTACACCACGGCGAAGATCGGGGCGAACCTCCTGATCTTCCTCGTTCCCTGGCTGACCCTCACCACCGGAACAGTGCTCCTCCTCGGAACCGAGGGTGCGCGGTCGGGTGCGCTCATCCCGTTCACTCTGATCATCCTGACGGAGCTGCTGACCGCCTACGTGCTCGTACTGACGGTCGCCATCGTCACCGAATCCCAGGGCTGGACGATCGGCGTGCTGGTGCTGACCAACCTGTTCTTTCAGGGATTTCTCTACTGGGTCTCGCATCTGCCGGCCATCGCCAGAGGGATGAAGGGTCGCGGCGCCGTCTGGGATCAGACCGCGGTGACGCTGCTCGCGGCCGAGGTGGGGATATCCATTCTCCTCATCGTCATGGCCTTCGTTCTCCAGGCCCGGAAGAAACACTTCCTATGACCCGTCCATCCGCGTCCTGATTCACTGAGTCCGTTTCACTTCCACGAACCGCACACCGCGGGGTGTTCGCCACGCGTGTGTCCATTGAACGAGAAAAGAGGTGCACAATGACAACACAACACGGAAATCTCACGACCACGGACCTGAGCCGCAACGTGCCGCTCGGTTACCTGAGAATGTTTCTGACGCTGCTCGTGGTCGCACACCACGCCGTGCTCGCCTATCACCCGTACGCGCCGCCGCCGCCAAAGGTCCTGGACGGCGAGCAGATGATCTGGGCGGCATTCCCGGTGGTGGACAGCCAGCGGTGGCCGGGGACCGACCTTTTCGTCGGCTTCAACGACACGTTCTTCATGTCGCTGCTGTTCCTCATCTCGGGTGTATTCGCCTGGAGCAGTCTCGCGCGCAAAGGTGGCGGAACGTTTCTTCGCGACCGTTTCGTGAAACTCGGAATCCCGTTCCTTGTGTCGGCAGGCATCCTCGCTCCGCTGGCGTACTACCCGGCGTACCTTTCGATCTCGACTCCGTCGGCTTCGTTCTGGAGCCAATGGCTGTCGCTCGGAAAATGGCCCGCCGGTCCGGCATGGTTCCTCTGGGTGCTGCTGGCCTTTGCTTGCGTCGCGGCCGCCGTGCACAAACTGGCGCCCGAAACCTTCAGCCTCCTGGGCCGGCTCGCGGGACGTCTCGGCAACCGTCCGATCGCATTCCTCGGAGCCGTCGTCGCGCTCTCCGCGCTCGTCTACCTGCCGATGGCCGCGGCGTTCGGACCGATCGATTGGGTGAGCGCCGG
>DASPHC010000144.1:0-24303 GCA_035629865.1 Thermoanaerobaculia bacterium
CGAACTCCCCTCCCCCGCCCCACGTGCAGTAGTAGAGTTCATTGTCAGGCAGACTGCACTGCGTTCCCGGCGGCTGCCAGCAGCACTGCGAACTGCACAACCCGTTGTACGACTCCACACACGCGCCCTGATACCACGGCATCGGCCGCAGGTTCTTGCAGATCTGGCACTGCGCCTCCGCCATCGCCGCAATGGCCATCACTCCGACGAACATCACCAGCAACCGAACCATCTTCATCGACGCCTCCTCTTTCGCTGTCGCGGATGCTCCGATGGCCTGCAAAGCATTTGCCTACGGAGGGGTGGAAGGGAGGCGGGACGGCTTGGCAGGCTCCCGAGTGCTGGCCCGGACCAAAAGTCCGGGCCACATCTGGCCCCAGCAGTATCCGGCAAATGTGGGCCGGACTTTTAGTCCGGCGCGGTCAGCGCCCTACCGCGTCTTCCGCGAAACCGTCACGACCTTCGCGGCCACCTTCGGCGAGCGCTTCGGAGCCTTGCGATCGACCTTTTCCTTGATGGCGAGCTTGCCGGGTGAGGTGGATTTGCCGTTCGACGGTTTCGCCGCCGGAGCGGCCTTGGCGGCGGGTTTGGATGGGGCCGGGCCGCCGAGGGATTTGCGGAGGGCTTCCATGAGGTCGATGACCTGGGCGCGCGGTTCTTCGATGAGGGAGCTGGTGATCTCTTCCCCTTCGATCTTGCGCTGGATGAGGGCGCGGACGCGCTCGGAGACTTCGTCGCGGTATTGCTCGGGGTTGAATTCGTCGCTGGCGCTCATTTCGGCGAGCTGGATGGCCATTTTCAGCTCGCTGTCCTTCACCTCGGCGTCGCCGAGGTCGATCTCGTCGATGGCGCGGATCTCGTTGGGGTAGTAGAGCTGCTGCAGGACGAGGCCCTTGCCGAGGGGGCGGATGACGACGAGGTAGCCCTTGCCGCGCGCGGCGTATTTGGCAACGGCCCAGCGGCCGGTCTCCTGGAGGGCGCGGGCGAGGAGGGTGTAGGCGCGGGAGCCGCCTTTGTCCGGGCCGAGGTAGTAGGGCTTGAGGAAGTAGATCGGGTCGATCTGGTCGGACTTGACGAACTCGGTGATGTCGATCTGCTGGGTCGACTTTTCTTCGATGGCCTTCAGCTCTTCGTCGTTGAAGAGGACGTACTGGCCCTTGGAGAACTCGTAGCCCTTCACGACCTCGGTGCGGTCGATGGTGCGTTCGTCCTTGGGACAGAAGAGCTGCTGCTGGATGCGGCTGCCGCAGTCTTTGTGCACCATGTTGAACGAGATCTTCTCCGAGCTCTCCGCGGCGCTGAACAGCTTCACGGGGATGGAGACGAGACCGAAGGCAATCTGACCGGTGGCAATGGCTCTTGGCATTGAGGACACCTCTGAGTGACTTGAAAACGCGAGAGAGGCGGCTGTTAATCCGCGGATCGACCTGCCCAGGAACCTGTGCATTCTACACTACGTAGACGAATGGCAACTGCGAACAACCGGTATCAACTGATCTGGAAGATCGTGGCGAAGATCCCCCGCGGCCGTGTGGCGACGTACGGCCAGATCGCCGAGCTCGCCGGTCTGGAGGGGCACGCACGGCAGGTCGGCTATGCGCTGCACAACCTGCCGGAGGGGAGCCGGGTCCCCTGGCATCGGGTGATCAACGCGCAGGGGGAAGTCAGTCCGCGTACCGGAGGCGACTCCCACGAACTGCAGCGCCTGCTGCTGGAGGCCGAGGGAGTCGCGTTCGATGCGCGCGGACGGGTGGATTTGAAGCGGTTCCGGTGGGGCAAGGTTGTCCGTTCTCAGTTGTCCGTTGTCCGAACCGCTGTCGCAGGACGCAAACGGCCCGGTAAATAGGTCCCATCGGTCCTATTCGTCCTATTTGTCCCATGTTCCCCCTTACGGAAACAGGGAGTTCGAGCAGCCGGGGCCGATCGATTGATCGGGGGGAATCGGTGCCGTCGGCGGCAGTTTGGGGAGGATGCAGGGGGCCGGCTGCGCCGGGCCGCCAGGGTTGTGGGGACGGCGTGCGGCCCGGACGACGCGGTAGTGGATGCCGAAGTCGTCGTCCCGGTCGTTCTGCGCGGCGACGTGCCGCAGCGTGAGGGTGCACGCCGGCGCGAGGGTGAGCGATTTCAACACCGGCATGGTCTGGTCGAACGACGCCGCACGAAGCATCGGCTCGGCGGGTGTGTCGCAGTCGAGCACCGCGGCGGATGCGCCATCATGCACCGTTCCGGCCGACCACGTGCCGGCGGTAACGTCGAAGTACGCCCAAGCGTCGGCTATCTTCCGGCCGTTCGTAACGGCGAGGTCGGGCTCGCCGAGCCACGTCCGTGTGAGGCCGGACAGCCGGGGGATGCCGCAGAGAAACGTTCCCTGCTGCTCGTACGGTCCTACGACGTCCGCGATGCTCAGCGTCACCCCTTCGAGCCATACGTGGTGGTTGTCGTCGTCCACGTGGTCGTAGCGCATTCCCGCAAAGTCGGCGAATTCGCGCACCGCTTCCTCTGTCGCTGCGGCCACGGGGATGAAGAGCATGGCGACGTGTTCGGCGTAATTCCCCCAGGCCCGCGGCAGCACCACGCGGTGCGGCAGGTCGGGTGCGGGTGGATAGGGATAGGTGATGTGGGTGCAGATTCCTTCGAAGCGGACGGTGATGCTGGACATGGTCTGCCTCCTTTTTCAGCCGGGAACGCGGGTGGTGAGCAGAGTCACCGAGCGCCAGGCGTTGCCGGCACGGCCGGCGCTCTCGTTTTGCAGTGCTTCGAGCTGTGCGCGGCGCAGCGCTTCGGCGGCGCCGGCTCCACGGGCGATGTGCTGATGGACGGAGTGGAAGATCTCCCGGGCGTCGCGATCGGGGATGGGGGTGAGCGTGCCGATCACTTCGGCGGCTCCTGCCGCGAGCACACCATCGCCGAGGCTGAGGGCGCGCGCGGCGCTGGACGGGCGCAGGGTCTCGCAGGCGGCGAGGAAGACGATCGCGCCGGGAGCGAAGCGGCTGGTGGCGATGGTCTGCCAGGAGACGCGCTCGCCATTGGCGAAGACGAGCGCGGCGTCGCCCGCTCCCCTCTCGCGCGCGGTATGGCCGGCGATGTGGACGACGTCCGCGCTCGGTGCGGCGGAGGCGAAGGACGCGAAGGTTGCCTCGGCCGGCGTGACGGCGTGCGCGTAAAGCGACGTCAGCTCACCGACTTCGCGTGTGCTCTCGGGGAGAGCCCGCGACTCCTGCGCGCCCGAGGGCAATGCGATCGCCAGCAGCGAGCGCGGTACGGTCGTATCCGTTGGGCGTAACGCCGCGGCGCTCGGGGCGCTCGCGACTGCCAGTCGTTCGACGAGATGCCGTTTCGCCGTGCGGTCGTAGAGCGCCGCAAAGGGAACGGCAGCGACGAGCGGGTCGGCGACGACGATCAACCCGCGGGCGGTCTCCAGCGCCGCGGCGGAGGGGCGGATGAGGAGGTCGTACAGCTCCCCTGCATCGCCGCGCGCGACTTTCGCCGCCACGACGTCGCGGGTCACGTTCTCCCGCGCGAGCGTGACGCCGTGGCGCGTGATGGCGAAGGCGATGACTTCCTCGGGCAGCACGACGAGCTCCAGCACCACGGTTTTGCCGAGCGCGGCCTGCAACGTCGCCAGGTCGAAATCCCCCTCTTTTCTGCGCGCACGCGATCGTTCCGCATAGGCGAGTGCGGCACGCACGTCGCCGCGGTCGAGGCTAAGCCGGATCGCGTCCGCCACCAGCGCCTTGCCGGCATCGAGGACGCCGGTGCCGACGATGGCGTCGGTCACCTGGACGCGATGGCGCTCCAGGGCCGCGAGGCCGTCGTCGAGATCGCGCGCGGCTGCCGTCCGATCGTCTACCGCCATCGACGCACGCGCACGGACGAGGTAGGCCTCGGGGAGAAAGACCGGCAGCTCGAATGACCGGTAGGCGTCGATGGCCGAGCCGAGGAGCTCCCGTGCGCGGCGCGGGTCGCTGCGCGCGAGGACGGAAGCGGTGGCGAACTGCACGTCCGCCCGGGCACGCCCGCGCAACGCTTCGTCGCCGATCCGCGAGGCGACGACGTCCGCCTCCCGCACCGCATCCATCGCCGCGATACCGTCGCCCAGCTCTCCGCGCAGGACGGCGATGCGCACGAGCGCGTCGGCGAGCAGGGTGTCGCGGTTCTCGCGCCGCGTGGCCGCTTCTTCGAGGCGCAGCAGCGGCAGCGCGGCTTCGCGATCGCCGCCCCGCAGTTCCATCCGCGCGGCAGCGCCGAGGCTCACCGGCAGCCGGTCTCCGAGTCCCTCGGCGCTCAGCGCCGTGAAGGCACGGATGCGCGCGGTCCACGCTTCGTCTTCGCGGCCGAGCGAAGCGAGGGCGTCGGCGAGGAGGGTGTCGAGAAAGGCCGCATGACCGCGCTCGCCGAGGCGGCGGAACTCGCTGCTGGCGCCGGAGAGCAGCGGCAACGCGCCGTCCCAATCGCCGTCGACCATGAAGCAGAGCGCGTGCTGCCAGCGGATCTGCGCGCGCAGCGCGGCATACTTTTCAGGCGTCGACGCAAGCAGCGCCGCCAGCTCTTCGCGCGCGCGGCTGACGCCTCCCTGATCGTAACGGGTGTTGGCCGCGAAGTAGCGCGCGGCGAGAGCCATCGGTGCGGCTCCGAACCGCTCCGCGGCGGCACGCAGCTCGCGCTCCGCTTCGGCGGGCTTCTGCTGGTTGTACGTGCGCCGGCCGGTGAAGTAGAGGCGGTGGGCTTCGGCGAGCCGCCGGAGGGCCGAGGGCTGAGGGAGAAGGGCCGAGGGCTGAGGGCCGAGGGCCAAGGGAGCAACCGCAGTTTCCCTCGGCCCTCGGCCCTCGGCCCTCGGCCCTCCGGCGTCGTCAATCGCACGGACGCTGTCCCGCAACAGTGACTCGCCGCTGCGCGCGGCGAGCGCATGGCCGATGGCGCGGGCCACGGCGAGCATCCGCTGCGCTTCCGCGTCACGATGCTCATGCTCGGCCAACGCCCACTGGCCGAGGTAAATCGTCTCCCCCCAGGCGCGTGCATTTTGCGGATGGGCGGCCACGATCGCGGCGACCGTCGCGGCGTCGCCCGATTCGGCGGCGCGCTCGAGCTTCGGCCGCTCCTTTTCGAATTGCGAATGGGTGGTCGTCTCGGAGGGCAACGCCTTCAGATGCTCGCGGGCCTCGTTCGCCCACGCGCTCGACGGATCGACGCCGAGGTACGCCTGCCACGCCGCGCGCGCTTCGGCGGTCAGCCCCATCCGCTCGACGATCAGCGCGCGGTTGAACAGCGCCTCGGGGAGCCTCGGGTCGAGCTCGACGGCGCGGTCGGCGGCGGCGAGGGCACGCGGCAGCAGCGACGGCTTTCCGAGCTGGTCGGCGGCGGCGCAACGGGCGGCCGCGAGATCGCTCCAGAGTTTCGCTTCTTTATCGTTCTCTTTCAGCGCGCGGACGAGCCGCGCTTCGGCTTCGAGCGGCTTCTCGATGAGCAGCAGCGCGACCGCGGCCTCGTGCTCGGCCGCCGGCGTCCGCTCGCGATCGGCGCGATCGATGGCGTCGGCCGCCGCGCCGCCGAGGCGGAGACGCGTCGTCTCGGTGTCCGAGGAGCCGGTGGCGCGCATCGGCCCGCGATAGGCGGCCCAGTCGAAGCCGCCGGTGATGCGCGGCGCGACGACGCGCGCGGACCGCGGCGCGAGCTCGACCAGTTGGGCGATCCCGCGGTCGCGCTGCCGCATCAGCGGTACGGCGATGACAATCGCCGCGAGCACCGCCGCAATGGCCATGAGCCATGTCCTCGGCGCGCGGCGAACCGCACCGCCGCCCTGTTCCGCGGCCACCTCGTTCGCGATCTCCAGCGCGTCGCTGCAGCGCCGGCACTGTTCGAGATGCGCGAGCAGCGGCGGCAGGTCCTGCCGGCGCACGCGTCCCTCGGCCAGCATGGCCACGGTCAGGGCATCGAGATGCTGCGCCGTCATGACGTCGCCTCCCACCCGAAGTCGAGCTCGAACGGCAGATCGGCGACCGAGCTCGCGTCGAGCCCCGCCTTCGTGAGCGCGCGCCGCAGTTGGGCGACGCTCGCTTCGAGCCGCCGGTAAAGGGGGCGCTGCGGCAATCGCAGGATGCGGGAGATGTCGGCCACGGTCATGTTCGACGCGTAGTGCAGACGGAGGATGGTCCGGTCTTCGAGAGACATCGTCGCCAGTGTCTCGCGGACGACCCGGTTGGTTTCGGAGGCGATGCGCTCCGCCTCGGAGGTGAGGACGCGCTCGTCCGCCCGCTCGCCGGATGCGTACGACTCGGGATCGACGATGTCCATGTCGACCACCCGCGCGCGTATGGCCCGCGCGGGCAGGCGGTCGAGAGTTGCTACCGCTTCCGCACGCGTCAGCCGGACGATCGGCAGGACCTCTTCGAGCGGACGGCCGTCGCGGACCACCAGCCGCTCGAGCAGGACCGCCGCCTCGCCGAGACGCTTCGCCTCGGCGGAGGGACGGAAGCGGCCGAGGGTGCGGTCGCGGGAGTCGGAGAGCAGGTTCTGGATGACCACGGTGAGGAACGTCTCCAGGCCGCATTCGCCGCGGTACGGCCGGAGGATCTCGTAGTCGTTCTCCATCAGCGCCAGCTTCGCGTCGGACGCGAAATCCTCCGCATCCGCTCCCTGCAAACCGGCACGATGGCAGACACGCACAATGGCGCGGTCGACGACCCCGAGGTTCTCGCGGAACAGCTTTCCGGCGTCCATTCTGAAGTGGGAAACGGCGGTCTTCAGGATAGGCCGTTCAGGTGCAGCTGTCACGAATGCAGTCATGACAGAACATGGACCGGCACGGAGGAGGGGTTTTCCAGGGAGGAGGGAAAAATAGGACCGATGGGACCTATGGGACCGATAGGACGAATGAACGGCTCGGTGCTGGCGGACTTGCAGCGATGGCGACGGAGCGTAAAATCAATCCATGGCTAGTTCCGTCCACAGCGACCCGGACATCATGAGTGGCATGGTCGTCTTTCGCGGGACGCGCGTTCCGGCAAAGACGCTGTTCGACTACCTCGAGCATGGTCGCCCGCTCGAAGAATTCCTCGATCACTTTCCCAGCGTCCGCCGGGAACAGGCGATCGCGGCACTGGAAGAAGCGCGAGAACTGCTGATGGCGCCGTTTGATGCGACTGTTGCTCGATGAGTGCTTGCCGCGCGTTCTGTGCGCGGCCTGGCCCGAGCATCACTGCCGCACGGTGACGCAGATGCGATGGCAAGGTTTCAAGAATGGGGCCCTGCTCACGCGCGCGAGTGAAGAGTTCGACGTTTTCATCACGGTGGACAAGAACCTGCGGTTCCAGCAGAACCTGAAGAAGTACCGCGTCGCCATCGTGGTCGTACACGCTCGGAGCAACGACTACGACGACCTGAAAGAATTCGTCCCGCGGATTCGCGCGGTGTTGGAGACGATCCGGGCTCAGGAGCTCCAGATCCTCGAATGACGGCAGGAGAACGGAGCGTCTTCCGACGCTCCGTTCCATGTCTTGTGCTTACCGCTCCACACTCACATCCGGCACCACGACCTTCTTCACCGGGTTCTTCTTCAGTTCTTCGAGCAGGAGTTTCACCGCGGTCTCGAGCGACGGGTCCTGCCCTGCCGCGACAAGATCCGGGCGGTCGACGACTTCGATGTCCGGGGGGACGCCGATGCCTTCGACGGCCCAGAGGCCTTCGGTGTCGAAGAAGCGGAACTGGGGGGCGGTGATGGAGCCGCCGTCCATGAGGTTGGGGTTGCCGGAGATGCCGATCAGGCCTCCCCAGGTGCGGGTGCCGATGATGGTGCCGAGGCCGCGCTTGCGGAAGTAGTACGGCAGCGCGTCGCCACCCGAGGCCGAGTAACCGTTGATCAGCATCGCCTTCGGACCGAGGTGCGCGAACCCGGGGGTGGCGGTCGGCTTGGTGTTGCGGCGCGCCCAGTAATTGAGCACCGGGCGGTCGAGCATCTCGATCATCCGGTCGGGGATGAAGCCGCCGCCGTTGTAGCGGTCGTCGATGATCAGCGCTTCCTTGTCGACCTGCGGGAAGAAGGTCTTGGTCAGCTCGCGGTTTCCTTCGGCGCCGGTGTTCGGCAGGTGGATGTAGCCGATCCTGCCGCCGGAGGCTTTCTCGACGTAGGCGCGGCGCGAGGCCACCCAGTCGAGGTAGCGGAGGTTGGTCTCCTTCTTCACCGGACGAACGTTCTCCGTGCGCGCGCCGGTGGTCGACGGGGTGCTGTTGACGAGCAGCGTCACCACGCGGTCGGCCTTGTTCTCGAGGAGGCGGTAGAAGTTGTCGACGCCCTTGGTGGAGACGCCGTCGACGGCGAGGATGTAGTCGCCCTCGCGGACCTTCACGCCCGGCTCGGTGAGCGGCGAGCGGTAGGACTCGTGCCAGTTCTCGCCGGGGAAGATGTTGTCGATGCGGAAATAGCCGCCTGCGGCGGAGATCTCGGCGCCGAGGAGACCGTTGTCGACGCGCTCGACGTTCACGTCCGACGGCGAGCCGACGTAGACGTGTCCGGCGTTGAGCTCACCGGCGACCTCGCCGAGGATGTAATCGAGGTCGGCGCGGTGCGCCACGAACGGCAGCAGCTGGCCGTACTGCTCGCGGATGCCATTCCAGTTCAACCCGTGCATGTTCGGGTCGTAGAACCAGTCACGGAGGATGCGCCAGGCGTCGTTGAACTGCTGCGCCCACTCCGCCTTCGGGTCGACGCGCATCTCCATGTTGTCGAGCTTGAGCATCGCCTCGGCCGGCTTCTGGCCGGGCTTGGCGCTGACGATGGCGTAGGTGTTGCGGCCGATGCTGGCGAGGATCTTCTCGCCGTTCGCAGAGAGCTCGTAGCCGCGGAGCGACTCCAGCACCGTCTCTTCCTTACGGTCGTCGATGTTGTAGAGCTTGAGAGAACGCTCGTCGTCGCCCTTGAGATAGAGGATGCCGTTCGCGACCGCGCGCAGGCCGGTGTAGGCGCCGGAGGGGCCGGGGATGGCGCGGACGCGGTTCTCGAAATTCGCGGGATCGATCTTGACCACGACGGCGGCGGGCTTCTTCGCCTCTTCCGCCTTCGTGTCGGCCGGCTTCTCTTCGGCTGCGGCGGGAGGAGGAGCGGAGGCCTTCTCTTCATCGCTCTGCGGGAGGAAGAGCGCCGGGCCGTCTTCGGCGAGGACGCCGACGTAGACGCGGGTCGGGTCGGTGTAGACGTAGTTGAACTCCCATGAGCTGAAGGTCAGGTTGAAGTCGCGGTTCGAGACGAAGTAGAGGTAGCGCCCCTTCGGGTCGAAGACCGGCTCGAAGTCGTTGGTCTGGCCGCTGGTGAGGCGGTGGACCTTCGCGCCGGGGACGCTGTAGACGTAGATCGACGAGAACTGGGCCTCGTTGTCCTTGGTGTAGACCAGCCAGCGCGAGTCGGGCGACCAGCGGTAGTCGGTGATGTCGCCGTATTCGTCGTGGTCGGCGCGGGTGACCTTGCCGGAGGCGACGTCGACGACGTGGAGGGCGTGGTCTTTGTCGGAGTAGGCCAGCAGTTTCGAGTCGGGCGACCAGACCGGCGTGAAGCGCCACGACTTGCCGTCCTTCGTGATCTGGCGCTCGGCGTCGCTGCCGTCGGCGGCGCGGACGTAGATCTCGTAATTGCCGTCGCGATCGCTCAGGTAGGAGATCCAGCGGCCGTCGGGCGACCAGAGCGGGTCGCGCTCGCGGATGCCGGGGGTCTGGGAGATGTTGCGGACCTCCCCTTCTTTGGCCGGGGCGGTGAAGATGTCGCCGCGGGCGGCGAAGATGGCGCGGGCGCCGGTCGGCGAGACGTCGAACCACTCGATGTTGTCGCGGACGTTGCGGTGGTACGGGAGGGTGTTGCGGAAGTCGCCCGAGACGCGGATGGGGAGGCGCGCCGACTGGCCGCCGGCGAAGCGGTAGAGGTAGCCGCCGCTCTCGTAGACGACCTGGGTCCTGTCGGCGCTCGGCCAGAGGACGTCGTAGTCGGTGTGGCTGGTGACCTTCCGCTCCTGCTTCGTGGCGAGGTCATACGACCAGAGGTTCAGCCGCGTCGCTTCCTTGCCGCCGGCGTCGGGGCGGTCGGAGGTGAAGTAGATGGTGTTGCCGATCCAGACCGGCTGATTGTCCGTGTACTGGTTGCTGGTGAGCTGCTCGGCCTTGTTGGCGACGAGATCGTAGGTCCAGACGTCCTGGGCCCGGCCGCCGCGGTAGCGCTTCCAGGTACGGAACTCGCGCTCGATCGGGGTGTAGACGATCTTCGTTCCGTCGGGCGAGTACATGCCGCCGCCCCCTTCCGGGATGGCCAGCGGCGTCTCCATGCCGCCCGCGGCCGGGACGATGTACGGCCGGCCCATGCGGTCGGACCACGGCAACCGGTGCGGGAGGAAGAGGACGTTCTTCCCGTCCGGGGTCCAGTCGAGGACGCGGTTGTCGATGCCTCCTCGGGGCGGGATGTTGCCGACGTCGTTGTAGAACGTGAGTTGCCGCGGCGGTCCGCCGTCGACGCTCATGACGTAGACCTGACGGCTGCCGCTGTAGTCGCCGGTGAAGGCGATCCAGCGTCCGTCGGGCGAGAACTTCGGGAAGTACTCCATCCCGTCGTCGGAGGTCAGGCGCCGCGCGTCTCCGCCCGCCACCGGGGCGAGCCAGATGTCGCCGGCATAGACGAAGGCAACCGTGTCGCCGTGGATGTCGGGCTGGCGCAGGAGCCGCGTGAGCTTTTCCTGACCGGATACACTCGCCGTGCTTGCGGCGATCGCTAGAAAGATGATGAGCTTCTTCATGGCTCGGATGTCTAACACGGATGAGGAGAGGCTTCAATGCACCGTTCTGTGTCATTCCTGTTGTTTCTGGTGGTCCCCCTGGCCGTTTCGCTGCTGGGGGCCTGCGGCGCCTCCGAACCGCCCCGCCCGGTTTCGATCCCGCGGCCGGAGATTTATGCGGAGCTTTCCGACCGTCCGTTCTTCGGCTCGGGCAGCCAGGCGGCGGTGAATGTCCTGGTGACGGTGCGCAACCTGGCCACGGTGCCGATCACCATCCGCCGCGCCGAGGTCGACGCGCCGGGGATGACCCAATACACCATCCGCCGCGCCACCCGCGACTTCCACGAGACCGTCGCCCCGGGTGAGGAAAAGACGGTGACGGTGTTCACCACGGCCATCACCACGGTGCAGCGCCCGACGGAACCGCTGACGCTCCGGGCGCTGGTGTCGTTCGAGGCGGGCGGGGAGCGGTGGCGGGAGATGGTGCTCATGCATTGAGTGGGCGCGCCCGTCACGATTGTTCGGTTCGTGTCGCCCGAGAGATGAGCGATGAGAGATGAGCGATGAACCGGGGCACAGAGCCTCCGTTCATCGCTCATCGTTCATCTCTCATCTCTCGTACCGAACGAGATGGCCCGATAGCACCACTCCGCTCCCCTGCTACACTAACTCCATGTCTTCCCACACACTTGTTGCTGACCGGCCGGTCGGAAACAACGTTCCCAAGTACTCCTGGTACGCACTGGCCGTTCTCACGGCGGTCTACGTCCTCAACTTCCTCGACCGGACCCTGATCTACATCCTCTTCACCCCGATCAAGGCCGAGATGAAGTTCACGGACCTGCAGCTGGCTCTGCTGGGGACGACTTCCTTCGTCATCTTCTACACGCTGCTCGGCATCCCGTTCGGGCGGCTGGCCGATCGCGGGACGCGGACGAAGATCATTGCCGGCGGGCTGGCGGTCTGGAGCATCTTCTCCGGCCTGACCGGCTTCTGCGACAGCTTCCTCACCATCTTCCTCTGCCGGGTGATGGTCGGCGTCGGCGAGGCGACTCTCGGACCGGCGGCGCTGTCGCTGCTCTCCGACTACTTCCCCACCCGCATGCGGGCCACGGTGCAGTCGATCTACTCCTCGGCCATCGCGGTCGGCGGCGGCCTCGCCTACTTCCTCGGCGGCTGGATCGGCCAGGCGTACGGCTGGCGGTGGGCGTTCTATCTCCTCGGCTTTCCGGGCGTGCTGCTGGCGGTACTGGTGTTTTTCCTGCGCGAACAGCCGCGCGGGGGCACCGAGACGGCGACTGCGATGCGCGGCAGCACCGACTGGCGCCTGCTCTTCCGCTCCGTCCCGCTCCGCTACATCTACGTCGGCTACGCCCTGCTCGGTCTCGCCTCGAACAACCTCGGCATCTGGGTGCCGACGTTCTTCGTCCGCGTACACCAGCTTTCCCTCGGCTTCATCGGTACGGCCGCCTTCTTCGTCTCCGTCTTCGTCGGCATCCCGGCCATGGTCCTCGGCGGCTTCTACTCCGACCGCATCAGCCGCAAGCTCAGTGGCGGACGCATGGCCTTCACCGCCGCCGCCGGCATCCTCTCCGTACCGCTCTGGATCGCCCTCCTCTTCATCGACCACCTGATGGCCCTGCTGGTGGTCAACATCATCCTCTATGGCCTGGCCATCCTCTGGGTCGGCCCAGCCACCGCCGACATCCACGACCTCGCCGGCCCGCACCTGCGCGGCCTCGCCATCGGCATCTTCTTCTCGACCGTCAACATCGTCGCCTACGGCCTCGGCGCGCCGCTGATCGGCAAACTGAGCGACGCCCTCGGCGTCGCCACCAACCCCGAACAGATGCGCCTCTCCCTCCTCATCTGCCCCCTCGCCTGCGCCCTCGGCGCGCTGCTGTTGTGGCTGGGGAGCAAGGCCAAGGGGCGGGAGGTGGGGCGGCGACGTGAGCCCGCGATCTCCAGAGGTGACCGGGCTGGAGGTCTAAGTACCATCCCGGAATAGTGGTCGCTGACCGTGCGGGAGCCGCCGAAGGCGGCGAAAGGTCTGTAGGCCCGGCCTTCAGGCCGGGTCACGCAGTGGCAATTATTCGAGCCCGCGTAGCGGGCGACAGAACACGACCCGCGCAGACCTTCTGTTCTGCCGCCCGCTAACCCGCATTTCTCACAACCTTTCGTCGCGAGACAGTCGAGCGTGGCCTGGCTGCGAGGCGCGCGATGGTTTCGCGACGAAGGCATAGTTGTCACTATGTCGAGGAGCGAAACCGCCGCGCAACGAAGCAGACAGGCCGCGATCGGCTGTCGTAGCAGAAAGGCATTGACGGAACCGAACCCGCGACCTCCGGCGTGACAGGCCGCAGGTCGAGGGATGGATGATCCAGTAAGCTGTCTCCTCCTGACGACTCGTTCAGCCTCAATCGACGCGATGGCCCCTGACCGCTCCGACGTCTTCATTTCGTACAACCGCGACGACAAGTCGTTCGTCGATTTCCTGGTCCGCGCGCTCCAGGGCGTCGGCCTGTCGGTTTTCCAGGACGTCACCGGTCTCCAGGTCTTCGACAAGCTCGATGCTTCGCTCAAGGCTGCCATCGCGAGATCGCGGTGGCTGGTGGCGGTGATCTCACCGAGTTATCTGCGCTCCTACTGGTGCCTCTTCGAGGCGATCGAGGCTATTCAGGGGCAGGATCTCGAGCAGCGCTTCATGCCCATCGCCCTGCGCTATTCAGCCAACGATCAGACGCTCGACGAGGACTTCGTGCTCAAGGCGCTGCGCGATCTCGACGAGCAGATGAGCGTCTTCGAGACACAAATGGTACGAATGAAAGCGTTCGAGCTGTCGGCGAAGCTCGACAAGCTACGGTATGTCCGTACGAATTTGCCCGGCGTGTTCCGCCAGATGCACGAGCGGATTTTCCCAGAGTTCACGTTGTGGGACGATCGCTCTATCCGCACTACGCTGAAGCAGGTCCTGCAGCGGCTGGCGCCGGCGAACACGTTCGACGTCAATGCGCTCGAGCTCTCGTTCGAACGCCTCGACGCCACTCCCGTCGTCATTCCGAAGCTCAAGCCGCTGCCTTCCGTGTTGTGGGCTGTGCGCGTCGGCTGCCAGTCGCGAACCAACTCACCGCTCGTCGTCGGCAACGCCGTCTACGTCGGGAGTGCCGGTAGCCGGTGGAACCAGCCCGACGAGCAGGACGGCATCTACTGCCTCGATGCCGAGACCGGCGCGCAGAAGTGGTTCGCGCCGGCGCCAAGCGACACCAACCAGTTGATGCTGTCGAAGGGCCGGGTGGTGACCGGGTGTGATGACGGCACCGTGATTGCGGTGTCAGCGGCGGCCGGCACGAAGGCATGGTGGACGACGCTCGACAGCGGCATCGTTGGGGGGCCGATCAAGCTGTCGGGAAACATTGGCATATCCACCGGCTATGCCAAATCTAACGATCGTCGCGATCCGTTCCTCGTCGTCACTCACAGCGGCGGCGTGTACCTGCTCGACCTGGCGACCGGCGCGGTGCTGCAGCATTTGAGCCTCGGACGCACGGTGTCAGGCGACGCGGCGCTCGGCGCAGGCCACGGGGATGTGCTCTGGGTACCATGCGCCGACGGCACGCTGATAGCCGTGGAGTACGACGACATCTACGTCTCCATTGCGGTTCGCGGCGAGACAGTCCTGCAGTACGCCGATCGATTCTCATCGACCGGTCAGTCGATCGCCGGGCTGAGCGCCCGCCCACTGCCCGCGGGTGATCGGATCGTGCAGGGCATCGTCCGGCGGACGTACTACGATGCCCCGCCACTCGTCGCCGTGGACGCCCAGACCGGGCAGGTCCGGTGGACGGCACGGCTCGGCGATCGCAAGGACAGGTTCGGCAATCTGCGCAGCACTCCCGTCGTGGTCGGCCGCGAGGTGGTTTTTTCGACTGCGTACTCGGCCGGCTTGGGCGCCGTGTCGCTGGACGACGGCACGTTGCAGTGGACGGTGGACCTCAGTCAGCCGATGTTCGAGCAGTGGTCCGGGCCCATCGCTCGCGGCCATGCGGTCTACCTTGGACGGCACGACGGCTACCTCCACAAAGTCGATGTCCGTGCCCGCCAGCGCGAATGGAGTCTGTTCATCGGCCACCATGCGAACGCAGGCAGTGCGGTGTCGGCCGAGCAGGCGCTGCCTGAGTTCGACGCACGTTCGTCATGGGTTGTCGGCGGTGCCACGCCGATTCTCGCGACCCCGACAATCGATCGCGGCCGCTTGTACGTCGGCACGTTCGAGGGCTACCTCTACTGCATCGTGAACCTTGGTGACGATGGGCCTGACGCGGCGGAAGACGGAGGCGTGTGAGGAAGGCCATCGATCACTGCCCCCGCCGTGGAACGCGGTGAGCAGGTGGCGCGGGTACGCCCGCACGAGACGCCACTGCGCCATCGTGAGCACCGCCAGCGACGTCGTTCGCTTCGCCACACGCTCGTGACGGCGGATCCGTGCGTCCGCGCTTGAAGAGTGAACCACGGAGATGACGGGGTGGTACGCCATGCGAATTCCGCGCATGTCCCATTGAAAAGGACACGATGCGTCGGGGAATATGGGGATCGCCCTCGACGGGGGCCGCCGCTATACGGGTCGGACCGGCGACCGCCGACATCCACGACCTCGCCGGATCGCATCCGCGCGGTCTTGCCATCGGGATCTTCTTCTCGACGGTAAAACATTGTCACTTGGTCTCGGCGCGCCGTTGATCGGAAAGCTGAGCGATGTCCTCGACGTGGCTACCAACCCCGAGCGGATGCGCCTCTCCCTGCTCATCTGCCCCATCACCTACGCCCTCGGCGCGCTGCTGCTGTGGCCTCCGCCGCGCTCGGGTGCGGGTGCGGCAGCGCTTCTGCGTACGACACCTGCATGGCACGGAGGACGAAAAAAACAGCCGCGCCGGCACCACGGGCGGCGGCGGTGCGCCCGCACAAGCAGCCGTTCGACATCCACGTCGTACTGCGGCGCATCCGTGCGGCGGTGACGGAGCACGCGGATGCAGCGATGTTCGAACTGGCCGAGCGCGGCTTCAGGAGCGTGTTTCAGCAGCTCGTCGCGTGCATCATCTCCATCCGAACGCGCGACGAAGTGAGCCTGCCCACCGCCATCAGGCTTCTCGAGCGTGCGGCGACGCCGGCCGCGATGGCGAAGTTGCCGGTCGCGCGGATCGACGCGCTGATCCGTGCGTGCAGCTTTCACGAGGCGAAGGCCGCGCAGATCCGCGAGATCGCGCGGCGCACGGTGGAGGAGCTCGGCGGCGAGATTCCATGTGACTTCGAGATCCTGGCCTCATTCCGTGGGGTCGGCCCCAAGTGCGCGAACCTGACGATGGGCGTGGCATGCGGCGCGGAGCGGATCAGCGTGGACATCCACGTGCATCGAGTGACGAACCGGTGGGGCTACGTCGCGGCCGGCTCCCCCGAAGGGACGATGCGGGCGCTGGAGCAGAAGCTCCCGCGAACGTACTGGATCGAGATCAACCGGCTGCTGGTGCCGTTCGGGAAGCACATCTGCACGGGACATCTCCCCAGGTGCTCGACGTGCCCGGTCCTCGAATATTGCCGGCAGGTGAGAGTAACGGCGCATCGGTAGCGGGACTGGGTGGGGAGCGAAGCAAAGGGCGGAGAGTGGGGGCATCGGGCGGCACGAGGATGTACCGATAGATCTGCGGGCCGCGCGTTTCGGAGCCGCCGAAGGCGGCGAAAGATCTGTAGGCCCGGCCTTTTAGGCCGGGTTCCACGACGCGCCCACAGGCGCGAGCCCGCGTAGCGGGCGACAGAACAGAAGGTCTGCGCGGGGTCGTGTTCTGTCGCCCGCTTCGCGGGCTCGAAACATTGCCCACGCGTGACCCGGCCTAAAGGCAACGGTCTATAAGTTAAGGCTGCTGATAGTTCTTGGACGGTAGAGTTGCGATGACGTTTGGAGCGAGTGGTCGTGCGATAGCTGCTCATCTTGCGTTTCACGGCACGAGGCGAGTGACGGTGCGGTCGATGGCGGATTCGCTCTTCGGCCAGCTCAGACAAGAGTGATCGCAACAGTTTCCTGCTTCGAGGGAAAAAAAGAGACGTACAGAGGCAGGTAGCGGGCGATGGTGCGGACGGCATGAAGGAATGACAGGTCCGTCGGCTCGATCTTCTCTTCGAGTGCGGCTTCGTGCATGAGCGCGCGGACACCGAAGTGGGCCAGGAGCAGTCCGTAGAAGTCCTGCCGAACCAGATCGGGGACTTTGCTGCGCAGCACCACGCGGGCTCCGCGAAGACGAGTCTTGACCTCGCCGAGAACGGTCTCGATGGTCCAGCGCTTTGGATAAAGGTTCGCGAGCTGAACGCCAGGCGCCTTCTTCGGGTCCAGGATCGAGCAGAGCAGCCGGTAGACCTCTGTTCCGCCGGGCTCGAGGCGATACTCGATCAAACGCACCCAAACGCCTTTCGCGTCTTTCTCCCGGTGCCGCGAAGAAGGGTAGATCTTGCTCAGATACGAGCCATCGGAAAGGCGTCGGAGCTTGGGCAGAATCAGCTCGCTCTTCACACGCCACAACAAGTCTGCACCGGTAGCAAGTGCTGCGTTCCAAAGCACATAGCTGAAAAAGTTACGATCCGCCATACAGAGCGCGTCAGCGGGCAATCGTGACACCACCTTCTTGGCCAGCGTGGTCTCGCCTGTGTCGAAGCGTCCCATCTCCGCTCCAAACAGCACGTGCGTACCGTTCTCCAGCAACGTCGCCCATCGGATTTGCGGAAACGCCGCCTTCCCCCGCGGCGCTCCGGGCCGGCCGAATGCTCGTTCGTTCTTCCCCGTGTCCGCCACATCGAGCGTACTCCCGTCGAGTGTGACCAAGCGCCATCGCCGATACCACGCTCCGATCGTCGCCCACGTCGCGATCGGCCGCACCACGCTCTGGTAGAGATCCCGAATCGGCTTCCACCCCAAACGTGACCGTGCCTGGCTGATTGCCGAATCGCTGCTCATCAGGTCGAGCGTTTCGTCGGCCACCGACCCTTTACGCAGCAACACCCTCCGCAGCACCGCCCGACACCCCTCGCTCGCATGTGTCCCCAGCGCGATGAGGTAATACATCAGTTCCGGAGGGGGCAGCTTCCGTCGCCGCTCTCCTTCCCGCTTGTTCGCACGCAGAATCTCTTCGATCTGATGCTGCGGAAAGAACTTAGTCAACGCCCCAAGGCTCACTCCAACCGGACCCACTCCCATACACGCCCTCCCGGTTTTGTTGAGTGCTTATCTTAAGACCGTTGCCTTTAGGCCGGGTTTCACAAGGGCCCCCCAGGTGAGCCCGCGTAGCGGGCGACAGAACAGAAGTCTGCTCAGGGTCGTGTTCTGTCGCCCGCTACGCGGGCTCGAAAAATCCGGCCACGCGTGACCCGGCCTAAAGGCCGGGCCTACAGATCTTTCGCCGCCTTCGGCGGCTCCCGCAAGCTCAGGCGGAGTAGGGTCACACCTTTCTTCTTCTCCTCAAGACGAAGGTGTGCCCGCCCCCCACCACGGGCCGGGATGGCCGCCTTGCCGATGCGCGTGGGCGATAGAGTAGCGTCCCATGGACGACACTCTGCTGCGGTTCGCGGAGATGACGGGGTCAGAGGTTCGTTCTTCTCGCGGAGAAGAACGAACCTCTGACCTCAGTTGTATGCCGCTCTGACCGTACGCTTACGCTCTCCGTGCCACCTTTGTGGGTTTTACGACCGATCCGGGTCGGTCACCTGGGCCACCTCGGTGGGTCTTCCACGCCACCTCGCCCGCTGCCCCGAGCCATCACGGCGGGACTCTGCGCCACCGCCGTAGCATGAAGCAGCCACCGGAATGGGTTCCGCTGTCACAGGGATGCGATGGGAGTGACACGTGTTGACTCCCCCACTGCATCGCTCAGCAATTTCATCCCACCGCGGTGCGACGACCCTGCCAGCGGGATGCGTCGCGACGTCACCGGTGTGCTGCA
The DNA here is from genome assembly GCA_035629865.1 of Thermoanaerobaculia bacterium. Classification (GTDB taxonomy): domain Bacteria; phylum Acidobacteriota; class Thermoanaerobaculia; order Gp7-AA8; family Gp7-AA8; genus QHVT01. The sequence goes on from DASPHC010000144.1 coordinate 18,725, forward strand.
TCCCCCAACCCAGCGCGATGCGTCGCGGAGCCACGGCGAAGGGTGACCCCACCCACCGCGGTGGCAAAGGCAACCCACCGCGGTGCATCACCATACCCATCGGGGTGGGTTTCCCAACCCACTCCGGTGGCAGGATCACCCACACAGGAACGATGGAGGACCCGGCGCGGTGGCTCTAAATCGCTTCCGTATGGCTTACTGCAACCGGCTGAGTGACAGAAACTCGCTTACAGGTGACAGTGGGACTGGTATCCGGGTGGCTTGCGGGGACACTAAGGTGAGCCGGGGATCGCTTTTGCATGCGTTCTCATGCTTACGATGCGCAGAAGACGCCTGCGCCCCTCCTCCACTTCCATCACCGCGGGCGCCGCGCGCCAGGATGCGGGTGACTGATCGGCCAAACCGCCGGTGACGAGATCACTTCCCCGCGACCGGCATCGACGTCGTCAGTTGGGCCGGGGCGGCGCGAACGGTCGTTTGGGATCGGCGGCGGCGATGGAGTCGCGAAGTAGTGGATAAGGTCGGGCGTGACTTCGCGCGCCTCGATCGCTTGCCGAGGTAATGGGTGGCCACGATGCTCGCAGCGCCCCCCTGGCGAGGCTGATGACCCATCACCAGCCTCGCTTTAGTTTGGGTGTTTCGGTAGTGCCGGTCACCGGCTGTGCGCTGGCCCGCGCGAGGAAGGCCTGCCAGCGCCGTCGGAGGTCAGGTCTTCGGCGCGACGAACATTTGCAGGGGTTCCGGGAAATTCACTGCCGTCGGCGTCACGTAGCCGCCGGCAGGCCATTTGATGGGTTTCAAGGCGCCCTCGAACGCCTTCTTGATCTCCTTCTCGGAAATCCCAACGGACACCAGCCTGGTGACCTCACCGATGACCACCGCGATGGCGATACCGATCGCGCCACCGGTCACCGCGGCAACCATGTAGACCCACCATTCCAAGGTATAACTGGTATGAGGCTTGGGAGTGTCCTGGGTGACCTGAAAACTCGCCGATCCGGAGTCATAGGTCACTGTGATTTTGGTGTCGGAATCGACGTAGATGTTGACCCCTCCGCCCAGTTTCCCCATCGCTGCCACGTTCAATCTGACGTGAATCGCGTTGCCCTCGACAGACGCGTGGGCACCCTTGAGGTCGTCATCGCCATATTTTGTCGTGGCGGTCAGGTGGAAGTCGTTGGGGCTATAGTCGAAGTGACCCGTCGGGATCGCCTCCTTCAGACCATCTCCGACGACATTGGTCAGGAGCCGCTCGTTCGACAGCAGCACCACTCCCTCGCGCCCATCGGGCAGGAGAGTGTCGTTGTAGTTCTTCTGTCCCGACCGGCCTACGGTCTGCAGCAGGACCAAAAGCTCATTCAGCTCGGGAAGGTTCGGATGGGGCACGAGGGTGAAGGCGACCTTCCGGGGCCAGAGAAAATCGGGAATGTCGAGAGCGACGATATCCACGGTCGCGAGGTAGTACGATCCTGCCTTCAACTGCTCGAACGCCTTGCGCAGCATGAAGTTGAGAATGTCCTGCAAGTCCCTGTCAGGAAGACCGGAGATGGTAATCGCCATCGCATCGCTCAGAAAGTCGATGTAGATCTTGACCGTGTCCCTGGTTTGAAGCTCAATCTGGTTGACCGCCGTGCTCACCGTGAAGACGATCCCTTCGAGCTCGGTATCCGGCTTTTTCCCGAACTTCAGCGTCCCTTTGGTGATCTTGAAGGTCAACTGGGCTATCCCCTGTGTCACACCGCCGAGAGTCGCCGTCGGTGGTCCAATGTCAGCCGAAAGGCTGGCGCTGAAGTACCTGGTGGAGACCGCTTCGAGGTGATTGGGCAGGCCGCCCCGGTTGTAAAGAACGCCCAACTCGACGTTCAGGGTCTTCTGGTCGATCGCGCCGACGATGTCCCAGCCTTGGGTAGCATAGGTAGTCATCTTCTCAGCCCTCCCCTCGGTTGACGTCCTGAGAGGCTTGCTCGAGGAGCTCCCCCAGACGGCCTAAATGGTCCAGCGTCTCCTGGTCGAGGACGATGCCCATTTTCTTCAGTGAGCCGAACGGATCCCTGGCGTATTCCTGAGCGTTGCCCGGTGAGCCCTGAAGCCATTCGAACACCTGCGGCTCGTAAGACTCCAGACTGTGCCGAAGATCCGCAACGACGGTGAGGATTTCGGGTCCGTTGGCGGCAGCGAGGATTTTGTGGGGCACGAATGTCGGGTACTCCCTGGAGCCTATCGGTGTGATGATGCACTTTGAAGAGCCGGCGCCGGCGAGGGTCACCGCCACTTCGACTGCTGTTTGGCTGCTCACGTTCTACTCCTTTTCGATCGGCTTCCGCACCATTGCAGAACACCCCATGGAGGCAGGGCGCACTGAGTCGAATAGCCCGCGATGCGTCCCGTGATGTGGAGTGCGGCGGCAATCCGGCATCCACGCGTCAGGCGCGGATGCCGGCACCGTCGCATGCGGCCGGGATTCAGTGCGGAGTGTGCGCGATGACCTCGGCGTCCGTCGACTCGGCGCTGTTGTTGAGGATCCTCACCGTCCGGCCCTCGAAGTCGGCGAAGGCCATGATCCGCGGGTCCTCGCTCTTCTTCTTGCTCTGCGGCGGAAGTTTCCAGATGCCGTTGAGCTGGCGGCCTTCATCATCGCGCACTTGGTCCGGTGCGCCACTGATGACAAGCGTCAGGGTATATTTCCCCTTGTTCGAGATGGTGACGCTCGACTTCGTACCGCCGCCCGCGGTATACCACGTGCAGGCCTTGGAACGGCCAACCGTCACCGTACCGACCTTTTCGATTACGGTGTCGGAACCGGCGGGAAGATCCTCACGAGTCACTTCGAGCACTTCTGACATGAGCGTTTCTCCTTCTTTTCTCTTTTCCGATTTCCTCGGACACGGAGAATGACTGGCACGCGCGCGGTTTTTCCACGGCTGCGGAAAAAACACGCGCGGCCGTCCGCTCACGGATACTGAGAGCTCGAGCAGGCGATGGTCTGGATTCCCATCCCGTGACCGCGCACCTGCAGTCAGGACCTCGACGGCGCCGTGCAGGTGGGAATCGGCGGCTTACCCGGATACGGCATCGCCGGGGCGGGGTTGCTCTGCAGCGCCACCATGAATCGTTCTCGTCTCACCGGAGAAGAACGAGCTCTGACACTCTGACCCCAGGCATAGGGCACGATCGCTGATTCGCGAACTGCAGCGAGTGACGAGGCAGGAGCTGGAAACCGCGGGCTCGGTCATCTCTACTACGTTGGTCTCCGAGCTTCAGACCTCTGGTCGGATGAAGAAGTAACCGTCAGCCGAGCTCCTGCTCGAGGTAGCTGAGTGTTGGATCGGAAATCGCGTGGCGTCCGGTGTTCACGAGAAACCGCTCGAGGTCGGGTACCCGGAAGGCCGTGACGTCGCCGTCGCGATGCGCGACGGCGACGTTGCGATAGACCGCGAGACGCGCTGGCAGTCGCGCGTCGTCGGATTCGACGAGGAATCCTCGATAGCCGAGATTCTCGCCGAGTTGTGCAGTGGGCAGCGTGGCGAGGCGCTCGGCGGAGCGCAGGCGCTCGGCGAGCTCCTCGATCTGCTCGTCCGAGAGCGGCCACGAGGGATCCGTACGGCCGGAGTAGATCGAGAGTGTGACTCGTGCCGCCATGCAACCCACCCTAATAAATCGTCACTTTGCCAGGATACGTGATCATGTACGAACAGAAATCAGTGTACGGTCCGCGGTTGCACGTTTTCGGATCGGTAATCGGATTGCCCGAGTTGTCGGTGTTGCGCGCCTGAGTCGATCCCGGCTTGTGCGACCAGCAGCCGCCGCTGTCCTGTCGGTACCAGTGGAAGTCCTCGTTCGGCCAGATCACGAGCGCGCAGTAGAAGCCATTCGAGATCGTCGTCGAGAAATTCGCGGACGCCGTGAGCCCGTCTCTCTGCGCCGCCGGCTGCACGCTCCCGCACGTCAGGCTCGTGTACATACGGCCGGACCCGCGCCCCGGCTGCGCGAAGCTGTTCGTGATGAGGTTGTTCGCGTAGTTGTAGCAGTTGTTGTTGTACTGCACGCTCGGGACGTTGTTCCACTTGCCCGGGTCGTACGGGGGCGCGAGGGCCGCGACGCACGGCGGGCAGCCTCCATACGATGCTTTGAGCGTCCGCGCGAACGACGCCGGCGGCACAGCCAGGTTTTCCGCGATGTGCTCCCGCACCGATTCCGACAGTGCTCCCGAGGCCGCCGCGTTGAGCCCGCGGGGCGCGCCGCCGGCCAGGTCGATCGTGCCCAGAAGAAAGCGCTCCAGCTCGCGGCCGTCGTCGGCCAGGTTCGCGCTCACGCCGGGCGTGCCCACCACGCCGCCATGGACATGCAGCGGCGGCGCGTCGTCATGCAGGCGTACTTCAAAGCCGCGGTAGCCCAGTCCCTGCAGCGATCCTGGTGGGGCATCGGCAGTCAGGTTGTCCGCCGCGGCGGAGAGCCGCTCGCGCAGCTCTGCCGTCTGCTCCTCGCTCAAAACCCATCGTGGATTGGGACGCCCGGAGTAAATATTCAGGGTGATGATCGGACTGTACATTTTTTCCTCCTATTCGAGATTCCTCGGACGCGGAGAAAGACTGGCACGCGCGCGGTTTTTCCACCGCTCCGGAAAAACACGCGCGGGCGTCCGCTCACGGATACTGAGAGCTCGAGCAGGCGATGGTCTGGATTCCGTGCCCGTGACCGTGCCCCTGCAGCCGGGCCGTCTGGACGAGCTCCGGCTCCGGGCATTCGGGAATCCGCGGCTTGCCCGGGCAGGGCGTCGCCTCGACGGTGTTGCTCTTGCTCTGTAATGCGACCATCGAGAAGTAGGAGCACCAGTCCTCCGCCGCATCCGTCATCAGCGGCTCCTCCTTCTCCTTCGATCCGGCGCGCCTTTTCTCGAGCCGCTGGTGGAGCACCGTGGGCACCGGAACGTTCGCAACGATCAGTTCCGCGCCGCCATTCAAGAGAGCCAGCAGCGGCGGCGCACCGTTCTTGAGATTCTTCAGAACCAGCACGACGTCCGAATTCCCCGCCGCTGTCACCGTCCATTTGCCATAGCGCGGACAATCGCGATGATGCTCGCACTCCGCCATGACCGCCTCACCCGTGCCGCCGAGAACGGACATCCATGCGGTGTTCCCGGCTCCCGACGGCGGGGTGTATGCGGGCCGAAGGACGAGCGGATCGTTCGCCGTGTGTTGCAGCGGCGGCACCGCGCACATCGAATCGGGAGTGAGCGGCGTCGGCGCGGCCGTGTTAGACAACAATTCGATCTGCACGCCGCCGGCATTTCCCGCGTGGTCGAGCACGAAGAAGCAGGTGTTGCCGGTGTGGTCGAATCGCGCGGGACATGCGCCTCCGGCGAACGCGCTCGCGGGCGCGCTGATCGTGGCCCTGTGCGGGGCCTGCGCCGCCGTCAGATCCGGAACGAGTACTACCGCCGGATTGCTCGCCGCCCACCAGAGAATCATCCCCTGAAATAACACCGAGACCTCGCTCATGGGATCGCTCCTTTCAGTTCATGGCGTGCCGCCCAGGACCTCCGCGCCCGCCCAGGCGGCGGGATGCGCGCCGGCGGGTGA
>DASPHC010000145.1:0-17355 GCA_035629865.1 Thermoanaerobaculia bacterium
ACCGCGTTCAGCGCGACCAGCGCCCGTTCAGCCTATGGCAACCAACGCCGCGGGCCGTGCCCGCCCGCCGGAGGCCCTTCGTCGTCCCCTGGCGTCGGCGAACCGCGCGCCTACTTCCGCACCAGCACCTCGTCGTCCCACTTCACCGCATCCGGCGCCGATCCCGTGGAAAACTGGAACCGCAGCACCTCCCCGGAGCCGGGGATCAGCTCCACGCGCGCGCTCTCCGGCTCCGTGAACGGCTGCAGCTCCGAAGAAAGCCGGCCGATCGACGCCACCAGCTTCTCGCCGCGCAGCTCGATCGCCAGCGTACCGAGCGTCGGACCCTCATAACGGCCGGCATAGGCGCTCAGCGGACGACCGAGCATCGACTGCCGTCCGGCGCGCTTCTCCCCGTCCGCGATGAAATTCTTCTTCACCGTGTCGAACCGCGTCCGCAACTGCGCCAGCTTCTCGTCGTACGTCTTCTCCACGTCCGGGACGTTCAGCAGCCGGTCGTAGATGTACGCCGACACCAGCTCCGACGGCGAGTGCGACAGCCCGGCGTTCGTCATCGCCCCCACCGCCATCTTCCGCTCCGGCAGGAATGAATAGATCGACCGCCACCCCGTGTAGCCGCCGCCGTGGTAGAGCGCCTTCTCCCCATGCAGGTCCGACTGATACCAGCCGAGGCCATAGCCGTTGCGGGAGAAGAGATAGCTGTCGCGCTTCGCCTCGGTCTGCTGCTTCTGCGTCTCCGCGAACGCCGCCGCCGGGATCACCTGCCGCGACCCGATGCGGCCCTGCGTCACATTCGCCTCCAGCCACTTCGCCAGGTCGGCCGGCGTCGTGACGATCCCGCCCGCGCCGTGCATCATCGAATCGTCCTTCCACCCGAACTCCACCAGCGTCATCTCCGCCTGCCCGCGCAGGTCGTACGGCGCTGCGATCGGATGCCGCCGCCCCTCGGACATGTACGCGGTCGTGCGCCGCATCCCCAGCGGCTCGAACAGCCGCTCATCCAGCACGTCCTGCCATTTCTTGCCGGTCACGCGCTCGATCACCAGGCTCGCCACTACGTAGCCGAGGTTGTCGTAACGGAAGCCTTTCGTCCCCGGCTTGCTCATCCCCAGAATCCGCACCAGCAGCTCCGGCGAATGCTCCCCGCTGAACGCCGTCCGGTACGTCACCGCATCGTTCGAGACCTCCGACGTATGCGAAAGAAACCGCCGCAACGTCGTCTGCCCCGGCTCGATCGGCGCCGGAAACCGCAGCTCCGGCAGATACGTCGACACCGGCACATCCAGATCCAGCACCCCCTCGTGCGCCAGCATCGCGCAGACCACCGCCGTATACGCCTTCGTATTCGACCCGTTGTAATACCCCGTCTCCGCATCCGCCGGAACCCGCCGCGCCACATCCGCATACCCATACCCGCGCGCATACGACTTCCCGTCCCGCACCACCGCCACCCCGATACTCGGGATCTCCGGCAAAGTCCGAAGCGTCTTCATCACGAACCGATCGATATCCCGCATCTCCGCCTCAGTCCCGGGCGCGGGGGCGGTCGTGCAGGCAGAGAGGAGAACGAGGAGGAGGAGTGCGTTTGCGATTCTCATGAGGGAATCGTAGGTCCGGACGGAGGGTGGGGGTTGTACGGGCTGAACCTCACCCCTCCCCTGTCATCCTGAGCCGCAGAAATCTCCCCACGAAGCGAAAGCATGGCGGCGAAGGACCCCCTTCAGTTGAATGAGTTGCGTGCAGCCGGAGGGGGTCCTTCGCCGCCATGCTCACTGCTCTTGGGACCAATCCTGCGGCTCAGGATGACAATAAAATCAGGTGCCCCACGATCGCCTCATTCACCAGCGCGGCGTGAGAGATCGGGCCCATGTGCCCGACCCCGGGAAAGAAGTGCGCCGTCCCGCGAGGCAACGCAGCCCCAAGCTTCTCCACGACGCGCCGCTCGGTCAGCGGCGAGCTTGCCCCGCCGAGGAAGAGCGCGGGGACGGCGATCGTCGCATAGGTGGCGCCATCGGTCTGGTCGGCGCCGAGGGTCATCACTTCCTGGAAAAGCTTCCAGCCGACCGAGCGGAAGGCCGCCCGCGTCTCTTCGTTCAGCCGCCCCCACGCCCCGGCGCCGTTCCACCACTCGACGAACTGGCGGAGCCACTCCTCGTCCGCGCCGCTGGCATCGGGCTCCCACTGCCGCTTCACCAGCGCCAGCGCGCTCCGCGCGTCGGCGTCCTCGACCTCGTCCAGAATCCCGAACGCCACCGGCTCGTACGCCGCGATCGATCGCACCAGCTCCGGCCGCCGCAGCGCGAGCTGCAACGCCAGGAACCCGCCGTACGAATGCCCGGCCAGATGCACCGGCTCCCCCTCCGCCTCGATCAGCGTCTCGAGAAAATCGAGGTCCTGCCGGAAGTGAAACGGTTTCCCGTCCGGCCACGGTCCAGACTCCCCATAGCCGAGAAGATCGGGCGCGAGGACGCGATACCGTGGCGCCAGCGCCTCCGCCAGCTTCCGCCACTGCCGCGAAGTGAACCCGCCGCTGTGAATCAGTACGACCGTCTGCTGTGTCATCGGCGAGACGCTACAGGAATCGGCGCGTGCGGAGAAGATCGACGGGAGATTACGATGCACCGGTGAGCCGCAAGAAACAACGGGTCCCGTACCACCTCGACGCCGGAGTAGTGACCAGCCTCGCGGAAAACGAGATCGCCGCCATCCTGCGCGGCGCGGACACCATGATCGCTCGCGGCGGACGGACGCAACTCGCGAAGCTCCTCAAGGGCTCGCGCGAAGCGAGCGTCCTCGAACATGGGCTCGATCGGTGCCCGTCGTACGGGTACTACCGCGAGTGGAAGCACGAGGAGATCCTGCACCGCATCGACTGGGTCATTCAGCAGGGCTTTCTTCAAATCGAATACTTCGGGCAACTGCCGGTGCTCACCTTCACCCCGGAGGGATGGGCGATCGAAGTCGAGACCATGGCCGAGGAAGTGCTGCGCAGCTTCGACACCCGCCTGGCGGCGGGACCGCCATACGACTTCTCCGATCTCCAGGACCGGAACCGCCAGATGATCCTGCTCCTGCTCGACAAGCTCGAAGCGTCCGGACGGCCCGAGCTCATCCCGCTGCTGGAGGCCTGGGCGGAGATCGATTACGCCAAGGTACGCGCGCGGATCGCGAGAGTCATCCGGGCGTTTTCCCCTGCCGCCGTTACGCCAGATGGTGTTCAACGACCGTCGTCGTGAACGTCCGTCCGCCGAGGTCGAGGTAGAGCTCGCGTTCGGTGATGGAGAGGGCGACGTCGGTGCGGCGTTCGATGACTTCGCCGATCTCTTTCACGAAGGCGGGGTCGAAGGCATAGAAGGGGATCTCGGCGGCGCGGTGGATCTTCTTTCCGGCCAGTTCGCCGAGGACCTGCCGGATCGGGCGATGGGTGTAGACGGCGATGCGCTCGGCGAGCTTGCTGCCGCGGTGGAGTCGGTCGGCGTCGGGCGCGCCGACTTCGAACCAGCCGGTGACGCGGCCGGTGAGGTCGCGCATGACCACCGCCGGCTCGTCGCCCGCGGCGACTCCCTCGGTGAAGGCGATCCCTTCGCCATACTCGAGGCAGTAGGCGAAGAAGCGCATCAGCATGTATTCGACGGTCTCGGACGGCTGGCGCGCGATGCGTAGGTCGAGCGTTTCGTAGACGCCGCGGTCGATGTCGGCGAGCTGGGTGGCGAAGTTGTAAATGGTGGCGGTGAGGGCCATGCGTGGCGGGAAGGATACTGTGCCCGTCTCCGGTACCATTTCCGAAATCCCCATGCGCGCCCGACTGGCCTTCTTCCTCTTCCTCTGCTCATTCGACCTCTTCGCCCAGGTCGACGACGTCTCCGAGGCGAATGCGGCGTGGCGCGACGTGCTCGCGGCCGCGCAACGCGACAGGAAGCCGGTCACGATCTTCTTCCGCACGCGACGGTGCGTCCGCTGCGACGAGCTCGAGCGCGGAACGGTTCCCCATCCCGCAATCCAGCGCCGGCTGCCGGGCTTCGCCTTCGCGACGCTTCCCGCGACCGAAGGAGAGGCGGCAAAGCTTTGGGCCTCGGCGGATCCGGGAGTCGCGTTCTTCGACCGTGCCGGCGTGCTGCGCGCCCGCTGGATCTTCGTCCCCGACACGACCAACTTCGGGGTCATCCTCGACGCGGTGACCGCGGTCGCTGCCGACTTCGAACGTGCGGTAGTGCTCTCCGAATCGGGCGCGCCGCACGACGGCGACCTCCACGCCGGCATCGGCCTCGCCCGCCTCGGCCGGATCACCGATGCCCGCTCGGCCCTCGGACGCGCACGCGCAAGCGGCAACACCGAGACGCGGCAGGCGGCCATCGTCGCGAGCGCCGTTCTCGATGCAAATGAAGGCAAATCCGCGCATGCGCTGGCGGAACTGCAGCCGGTCGCGGCGAATCCCGCCACGCCGAAGATCGGCGCCGACGCCTGGCTGGCCATCGGCGCGATTCATCGCGCCTCGGACGCCGGCGAGGAGGCGATCCGCGCGTTCACGGCCGCGGCGGAGGTCGCGGGCAACGGATCGCCCGAGCAGGCGGCGGCGCGGCAGGCGCTGGCCCGTCTGCAGGCGGCGCGCGCTCCGGCGGAACGCGCCGCCATTCACATCCTTCCGCTCGGCCGCCAGCTCGTCAGCGGACGGCAGATCGTGAAGACGCACGTCTCCTCGGCCGCGGTCGCGCGCGTGTCGTTCTCGCTCGACGGGCGTGAGATCCACCGCGTCGAGCGGCCTCCGTTCTCCGCCACGCTCGACTTCGGCGCCGTGCCGGAGCGGCGGTCGATCCGCGCCGTCGCCTTCGACCGGAAAGGCCGGCAGATCGGCAGCGACGAACGGGTCGTCAACGAGGCGGGAGAGACGTTCTGGCTGCGTCTCGTCACTCCGCGTGAGGGAGTCGCGTCCGGATCGGTCCGCGTGTCGATGAACGTTCGCGTACCGGCGTCGCGCGGCATCCGGCGGGTCGCGGTTTCCTGGAACGACGCCGAGCGCGCCGTGCTGACCGCCGCGCCGTGGGAAGCGGTCCTCGAGATCCCTGACGGACAGCTCGGCGTCCTCCGCGCCGAGGCCGAGCTGGACGACGGACGGACCTCCGAGGACGCCGTGCTGCTGAACGCGGGAGGCGTGGCCGGGCGGGCGGACGTGCAACTGGTCGAGCTCCCGATCACCATCGTGAGCCGCAACGGCATCGTTCCGGAGATCGCAGCCGGCCGCATCACCGTACGCGAAGGCAGCAAAGTGCGGCGCGTCGAGTCGGTCGCGACCGCGGCCGAGACTCCCCTCACCGTCGGCCTGCTGATCGACGTCTCCGACAGCATGCAGAAGACCCTGCCCGACGTACAGGAGGCGGCCATCCGCTTCCTCGAAACGATCCTCGGCGAGCGCGATCGCGCCTTCCTCGTCACCTTCGACACCCGCGCGCGCCTGATGCAGCCCGCCACCAGCGACGTCGCGCAACTGCGCCGCCGGATCATGGCCATCCGCCCCGACGGCTTCACCGCCCTCCACGACGCGATGGTCCTCGGCCTGCTGCAGTTCGAGGGGATCAAAGGCCGCCGCGCCATGATCGTCTTCAGCGACGGCATCGACCTCACCAGCCACTACACTCCCACCGACGTCGCCGAGCTGGCGAAGCGCGTCAACGTCCCCATCCACGTCATCGCCGCCGTCCCCGGAGTCCCCGCCACTCTCACCGCCGGTTCCCCTCCTCCGCCGACCGGCGATCCGGCCGACAGAGAACTGAAGCGCGTCGCCCAATCGACCGCCGGCACCTCCCACACCCTCCACAGCCTCGCCGAGCTCCCCGACGTCTACACCCGCATCGAAGCCGCCCTCCGCGCCCAGATCCTCGCCTTCGTCCGCACCGACCCCGGCACGCGCGAGAACGAATGGCGGAGCGTTACGGTGGAAGTGAACGGCGAGGATCTGGAGGTGTACGCGCCGGAGGGGTATTACGCGGCGTGGTGATGGGCTTCCATGTCATCCTGAGCCCGCGGGATCTCCCACGAGCGAAAAGCATAGCGGCGAAGGACCTGGGCGGGAGGGGGAGCGCTGCGTGCCCCCACCCGCCCAGGTCCTTCGCCGCCATGCTTCCCGTCTTTGCGAGAATTCCTATGGCTCAGGATGACAGGGGGCGTCCTGCTACCTCTTCTGCCGCGCCCCCACCCACCACAACCCCGCCGTCACCAGCAGCACGCCGGCGACGACAACCGCGTGATTGGCGCTGCGCGCATGCGCCCCCGCCCACGCGTACACCATCGCCGGGAGGATCGAGCCGGCGGCGGCGGCGAGGGCGGTCTGGAGCCAGCCGAGGCGGGAACTGCCGGCGAGGATGGCGACGGTCTCCGCGAGAATCGGGACCGGGCGCGTGACAGCGACGGCGGCCAGGCCCCAGCGTGCGAGCAATGCCGAGGCGCGGTCGTGCCCCTCGGGGAGGACGAGGCGCCGGATACCGCGGGTGCCGGCGCGGCCGATGGCGAAGGCGGCCAGCGCGGAGCCGACGGAGCCGGCCAGCGACAGGAGCGCGCCGGTGGCGACCCCGAAGAGTTTGCCGTGGGCGATCATGATGAGGCTCGAGGGAACGGGAAGCACGGCGTCTGCGATCAGAAGGACGACGCCGATGACCGCCGCCGGCACTCCGCCGTCGCCCATCGGGGCGGTGTCGTCGATGGCCAGGCCGAGCGCCGACGCGGCGAAGAACACCAGCAGGAGCGTTGCCGCGACACCGGCGGCGAACAGCCACCAGCGGACGTTGCGCCTCGTTCCGGTTGCGATCAGGGTCTCGTCGCTCATGGGATGGTCGCGATTGTACCGGCAAGGGGAGACGACGGGAGGCCTCCGGCGGGCGGGCCCGGCCCGCGGCGTTGGTTACCATAGGCTGAACGCACGCTTTCGAACAAAAACGTGGTTCACGCGAAAACAAACGCCGCGGGCCGTGCCCGCCCGCCGGAGGCCCCCTCGTCGTCTCCTCGTGCACCGGGTAGGGATTCACCGTTTTCAAACACTCCTTCTCTTGAGAGGTCGTCTTCCGCATGCAGATGTTGGGAACCGTGTCTTTATTGCTCACGCTGGCCGCGGCCGAGCCGGCCGTCCTGCGCCAGGAGATCGTCGTCACGGCGGCGCGCGAAGAACAGCCGCGCGACCAGGCCTCGGCGGCCGTGACCGTCCTCGACCGCGAAGAGATCAAAGCCCTCCCTGCAACGTCGCTCGCCGAAGTCCTCTCGTATCTGCCCGGCGTCACCATGTACTTCGAAAGCGGCGCGAACGGCTTGCCGGCCATCACCTCGCGCGGCTTCTTCGGCGGCGGCGAAGTCGAATACGTCAAGCTCCTCGTCGACGGAGTCCCGGTCGGCGACGCCGAGTCGGGCATCGTCGACTGGCAGCGCTTCCGCGCCGCCGGCATCGAGCGCATCGAGCTCCTCCACGGTCCCGGATCCGCACTCTACGGCGACACCGCCCTCGGCGGCGTGATCCAGGTCTTCACGCGCGCCTCCACGCCCGGCCAGGCGAGCGGCGAGATACGGGCCGGCACCGGCAGCTTCGGCGCGGGCGAGCTCCATGCGAGCTATCGCGCCGGCGTCGGCGACGGCATCCGTCTCGACATCTCCGGCGGGAAATGGCAGACCGGCGGCTACCGCGACAACTCGGATGCCGACGGCTGGCTCGGACAGCTCACCCTGGAACGGATCGGCGACCATGCGCGCTGGCGCATCGACGCCGGCGGCGACCGCCAGGAACGCCACCAGCCCGGTGCGTTGACGCGCGACGAGCTCGCGGCCGACCGCGAACAATCGAACGCCGCCTTCCGGTTCGACGGCCAGACCACGCAGCGCGCACGGGCGGGGGCGGCATTCGACTCCTTCGGTGAGATACCGCTGCGGGCGACGCTCTACGGCATCCATCGCAGCGACGACAACCTCCGCACCCTCCTCCTCGCCCCCGGCTTCGGTGCCAGCGCCTTCCGGACGCTGACGACGCGTGCGGGCGGCGGCACCTTCGAGGCCTCCCGCGACTGGACGCGCGGAACACTGCGCGCCGGCGCCGACCTCGAGCGGGCCACGCTCTCCGCGCGCTACGCCTCGGTCGACGAGGGAGAAACCGGGGACACCGTCGCGGCAGCCGACGGGCGGCGCGACCGCGTCGGCCTGTTCGTCACCGGCGGCTGGACCGCCGGGGAGCGCTACCGCTTCACCGCCGGCGTGCGGCGCGACGAGGTCCGCGACGACGTGACCTCGCAGCGGCGCTCCTCCGCCTGGTCTCCGCGCGCCGGAGTGAACGTCCACCTCGGCTCCGCCGCCGCTCCGCTTTCGCTCTTCCTCCAGCTCTCGCACGCGTTCAAGGCGCCGACGCTCGACCAGCTCTTCGACCCGCGGCCGTATCCCGACGGCATGGGCGGGACATTCACCATCTCCAACCCGGAACTGCGGCCGCAGCGCGCGCAGAACGTCGAGGCAGGGCTCTCCCGCGCCACGGTGTCGAGCAACTGGTCGGTCGTCGCGTACCGGATGAAAGTCCGCGACGAGATCGACTTCGACCCCCAGACCTTCACCTACCGCAACATCGGCAGCAGCGTGCATCGCGGCGTCGAGACCTCGCTCCGGCTGGCAAAAACGAAGCGCGTCTCGCCCGAAGTGACGTACTCCTGGACGCGCGTCGCCGACGGCACGACGCCGGACCGGCAACTGAAGAACATCCCCGAACATACGGCCCAGCTTCTCCTCCATGCGCGGCTCTCCGGCAGGACGCGTGCGTCGGCTGTCTATCGCTGGAGGAGCTCGCTCACGCTCGACGACGAGGCGACGTTCCGCACCCCCTCCGTCTCCCGCGTCGACCTGCGGCTCGCCCACGAAGTGGGAAATGCCCGCTTCGAGGCCGACGTGCTGAATGCGCTCGACGCGCGCTACAGCGAGCTCGGATACGTCCTGATCGACTTCGACGGGCGGCCGTTGCCGTTCGAATATCCAGCGCCCGGCCGCGCGGTGCGGCTCGGCGTGACATGGCTATTCCGATAGCGTGGCCATACCGATAAGGAGGAACGGGTGATCGCCATCAGACGCGTGTTCTTCGTTGCCGTCATCGTGGCGGCACTCCTCTCCGCCTGCAGGCGCACGGCGGAGACGACCACAACCTCGACGACCGGCACGGAGACGACAGGGTCGACCGGCACCGACACGACCGGCACTCCGCCCGCCACCGGGACCTTCCCGGCGATCCCCGCGCCGGTGATCAGCGGCAACATCCCCACCACGGTCCCCATCCCGGCGAACCCGCCGCCGAACGCGACCTCCGAGCAGTTCCGCCCCTACTTCGACTGGTTCTCGTGGGAGAGCTTCATCGCCCTCAACTGGCCGGCGGGCACGGGACGCGGCAATCCGCAGGATCCGGACAACCCGTCGGCCTTCACGTCGATGGCGAACCAGACCCCCGTCACCTGGGCCACCTACAAGGCCAACTGGGAGCTGTACGACCAGTACGACCAGCGCCCGACGCCGTGGAGCAGCTACGACGCGCCGTATACGCCGTCGGTCTGCCCGCAGGCGAAGGCCACCGACCGGCAGATGGTCATGGTGACGAAGGGCGACACGATCCTGAACGACCTCAACGAGGCCTTCTCCTTCCCGCTCATCGACCAGCAGAGCAACCCCGTCTACTTCGAGGTCCGCTACAACCAAGCCTATTACGACTTCGTGCGCGGCGCCGACAACACCCCGTCGAGCTGGCTCTATCTCTCCCAGAACCTCCCCACCGACTACACACCGGTGCCGCTGCCGCCGAACTCCTCGAGCACCGCCGACGCCATCATGGTCAAGGCGGCCTGGCGCAACGTCTCGTCGCTGCAGACGACGCTGCTCAGCCGCTACTACATCGTCAACGCCTGGGTCTACACGCCGGGCGCGACGCCGCCCTGCTCGCAGACGGACATGGGGCTGGTCGGCTTCCACATCGCCCAGAAGACCAAAGAGTTCCCGCAGTGGATCTGGTCGACGTTCGAGCAGATCGACAACGTGCCGCCGAGGGCCGCCGCCAACGTGCCGATGTCGTTCAACAACGGCACCGACGAACCGTCCACCGGGACGCAGGGCTTCGCCAACCGGCCGACCTACCTCGCTCCCGGCCAGCTTCCGCCGACCTCGACGCCGACGCAGGTGACGCGCGTGAACCCCATCCCCACCACGCCGCCGGGCGCGTCGACGGTCGACGTCAACAACACCTTCCACGCCGCGCTGCCGAAGACTTCGCCCTGGCAGTATTACCAGCTCGTGGTCACGCAGTGGCCGACGAACCCGCAGCGCTTCAAGCCGCCGGCGAACCGCGGCGTCTATCCGCAGGATTCCGGCCAGCCGTTCCCGGTCGACGGCGCGGTGAACACGACCCTGGAGACCTACTTCCAGACCCAGACGCTCGCCGCGGGGGCGTTCGGGAACAGTTGCATGTCCTGCCACTTCAACGCCGGTACCGGCCTGCGCGACTACAGTTGGGGCTTCGCGCGCAGGCCGCATCCGAATGCCCCTCCCCCGTCGAATGTGAAGGTCAGGGCGACCAAGGTCGCGTCGAACTGAGAGGAGAGCCATGTCCAGCAGCACGAGCAACTGGTGGATGTTCCACGGCGACCTGGCCCACACCGGCGAGGCCACCGGCAGCACGATCAACAGCAAGAGCGTCGCGGGCCTGAAGCTGACGCAGTCGATCAACGTCGACGGCTCGATCCTCTCGACGCCGGCGATCGTCGACGGCTATGTCTACGTCGGCCTGGCGAACAGTCTCGAGGCAGCGGCACAGAACGGCGGGCAGTTCCTCAAGATCGACCTCGCCACCGGCCAGACCGTCGCCTCCTACGTCTGGAGCATCGACGCCGGCGAGGGCGACACGCACGGCTTCTGCGGCATGGGCTGCACGCCCGCGGTGGCCGGCGGGAATGTCTATTTCAGCGCGTTCAACGGAAAGGTCTACTGCCTGGACCAGCAGACGCTCGCCCTCAAATGGGTCACCGACTGCCGCTATGCCGACCTCGCCCACAACCAGCCGGTGACGAACGATTTCCCGCCTCCTCCGGGCCCACCGCCGGCAAAGGCATCCGGCTGGTCTTCACCCGCGGTGGTGAACGGCCGCGTCTACGTCGGCGTGGGCGAAGGGGAGAACTCACAGCTCTACGGCTTCGTCTACTGCCTCGATGCCGGCACCGGTGACGTGATCTGGGTCTACTGCACGTGCCAGTATCAGAAGGACGTCAACAACGAGCCGAATCAAGTGCCGCTGGAAACGATCCAGGGGGGAATCAAGCTCCCCGCCGGCTTCACCACCTTCGACGGCCAGCCGCTCGCAAAAGGCGCCTCGGTCTGGTCCGGGATCGCCGTCGACACGGAGCTCGACGCCCTCTACTGCGCGACCGGCAACCCCCAGCCGGACGGCGAGCTCCCCACGGCCGGCTACACGAACAGCGTGCTGGTTCTCGCGGCAAGCACCGGCGCGTTCAAGGCCTGCATCCAGATTCCGGCCGAGACGAGCTACCGCCCCAGCGACATCGACATCGACATCGGCGGCGCGCCGACGCTCTGGACGATCGGCGGACGCAAGGTCGTCGGCGTCGGCTGCAAGAACGGCTGCTATCTCGTGTTCGATGCGAACACGTATCAGATCCTGAAGACGCGGCAGCTCCTCCCGTACATGAACGACGGCACGCAGATCCCCACCGTCGACCCGCACGGTCCCGACGATCCGAGCCAGCCCAATCCGGTGCTCACCAACGACCAGTCGAACCAGACCCAGGGCGAGAACTTCCACGGCACCTACAGCACCGCCGCACTCTGCACACCGCAGGGGAAGCTGTTCATCGGCGTCGGCGGCAACAACTACCACTACATCTGCGCCGGTATCGACTCCGGCTCCACGCCGTTCATCCGCGCCCTCGACTGGACCACGCTCGACGACGCCTGGCCCCTCGACAACGGCAACCCGAAGAAGTATGCCGCGGCCGCGAGCCCGAACAACCCGCTCTACAAGAACGCCGGCGAGAGCGGCATCAGCGTCCCGGCGGTCGTCAACGACGTCGTGTTCATGTCGACGACGCTGGTCGCGCTCTACGCCTTCAACGCCAAAGACGGCACGCTGCTCTGGAGCGACACCGAGAACTACGGCGCGCAGACCGGCGGCATGAGCGGCGGCTACGGCTACTGCATGGGACCGGCGGTCGCCGGCAACTACGTCGTCGCCGGGGCGCTCGTGCAGGGCGGCAACGGCGGCGTCCTGAACATCTATCAACTGTCATGAGCGACGTGCTGCAGATCGTCCTGCTCGGCATCCTCGCCGGCGCCGACAACATCCAGGTCGCGGCGGCCGTGAGCATGGCCCCGCTCACCCGCGCGCGCCGCACCTGGTTCGCGGTCGCCTTCTGCGTCTGCGAAATGGCCACGCCGCTCCTCGGCCTGCTGCTCATGCGCATCGTCCAGGTGCGTTTTGGCCCCTGGGTCGACCGCCTCGCGCCGCTGATCCTCGTCGCCTGCGGCATCGGCATCGTGATCCTGGCGCTGAAGGGCAACGACGAGCTGGAGAGAATCGTCAATTACCGCTGGACCGTGGCCGCCCTGCCGCTCTCGCTCTCGTTCGACAATCTCCTGATCGGCGTGAGCCTCGGCACCTTCGGCTACCCGCTCCCGCTCGCGGCGGCGACGATCGGCGCCATCAGCGCCGCCATGTGCCTGTTCGGCATCCTCGGCGGTGCGCGCATCCGGCGATGGATCCCCGAGCACGCCAATGTAGTCAGTGGTCTGTATCTCATCGCGATCGCCGCCTTCATGTGGGCCGGCGATCGCGTCTGAACCGAGTGAGAGGAGGGCTTTCCCCATGGCGACCTCGTTCAAAACCGACATCGCCCCGATGTTCGCCCCGTACCGCGCCAACATGATGTGGCGCTTCGACATCACCCACTACGACACCGTCAAAAACAACGCGCAGCTGATCTACTTCCGCATCACCGCGCCCCCCAGCACCCCCCAGATGCCCCCCTCCCCCATGCCCCCCTTGAGCCAGCAGCAGCAGGACCTGTTCAAGCAGTG
The DNA here is from genome assembly GCA_035629865.1 of Thermoanaerobaculia bacterium. GTDB lineage: Bacteria > Acidobacteriota > Thermoanaerobaculia > Gp7-AA8 > Gp7-AA8 > QHVT01. Next base: position 13,078 of record DASPHC010000145.1, read on the forward strand.
GATGGATGACGGGTTTCCGGCGTGAGGCGGCGATGGGACGCACACTCACAAAGGGAGCGCCGGCCCGGACTAAGTCCCAATAGCGACAACTTAAGGCCTGAGGCACGACCCCTCACCCCGCTGGGCACCTGGGCTTCTAACATGTTCGCCGGTTTGATTTCGACGTCCATGGCTCTGGCTCGCGCAGGTGCCCAGCATCCCTCTCCCCTACGAGAGGGGAGAGGGGCAACACGACGGGGCCAACGCATTTCTTTGTAATTCGATACGTGGTTTTGTTGCCCCTCTCCCCGCCGAGCCGGGGAGAGGGATGTTCGGCACCTGCGCGTGGCGGTGCCGTCGATGCCTCGCACAGCGGAAAGCGGGGCAGAAGACCAGGTGCCGGACAGGGTGAGGGGCTGCGCCTCAGGCGTTAAGTTGACGCCATTGGCGGCTAAAGTCCGGGCCACATGTGGTCAGACTGCAGTCCTTAGGCTGGTGGCTACATGTGGGTCAGCCTTTTAGTCTGACCGCCCTCGGAGGGCCTGCTGTTTTGTGATGGCAACCTCGTGCGAGGCTGGCAGCACCTGCCACGGATTCCCGAATCGCGGATTCACCAGAAAATCCTCGTCCGTCAGCGCGTGCAGAAACGCCAGCAAATCCGCCCGCTCCTGCGCGCTCATCGACAGCTTCCGCGCCACCACATACCTGTCGACCACCGCATCCAGCGACCCGATGCTCCCGTCGTGCATGTAAGGCGCGGTCACCGCGACGTTGCGCAATGTCGGAATCCGGAACCGTCCCGCCGTGACGCCGTTGTTCGCAAAGCGCTGCGCCGCGAAACCATCCCCCTGGTGACACCCACCGCACCCCGCCCCCGTGAACACGCGCAACCCGCGCCATGCCGCCGGCGGCATCGCCTCATGCTCGCCCCGCAGGGCGCGGTCGAACGGCGAATGCTCAGAGACCAGCGCGCGCTCGAACATCGCCACCGCGTGCAGCGCGTTCGACACCGTCACCGGTTTTCGCTGCGCCGGATACGCCTCGCGGAACAAAGCCCCATACCGCGCGTCCGACCGCAGCGTCGCCAGCATCGCGCGCCGGTTCGCCCCCATCTCCAGCGGCTTCCGTCCGAACAGCGGCACGCGGGCCTGCTTCTCGAGCGACCGTTTGCGTGCATCGTCCCAGGTCAGCGTCACGTTCCGGCCGACGTTGGTCAGCGTCATCGTGTTGCGCGTGTGCCGTTCACCCGTCGAGCCGGCGGCCGTCGGGCGGCCGTCGCTGAACGCGCGCGGCTGCTGATGACACGTAGCACACGACTGCGTGCCGTTGCCCGACAGCCGCGTGTCGTAAAAGAGGTGGCGTCCGAGCTCGATCCGAGCGGAGAGCACGGACGCCACGATGAGCGACATCACCACGTTCGCATGTCTTTCGAGGCCATCGTAGCCGCCGACGTCTGGGCGTGAATGGCCGCACGCTCCTCGACGAACTTCGCCAGCGCCGCCACCTGCTGCGGATCCGCTCCCGCCGGATCGGCGCTTCGCGCCGCGACCCACTTCGTCATCGCCGCGAACAGCAGATCGGCCCGCGGACGATCGCCGCTGAAGAGCAGCAGATACGCATCCCGCGCTTCCGCCACCCGATTCAGCCCGAGGTGCGCCTCCGCGCGATACTCGATCGCGGGCGAATAGCCCGGCATGATCGACAGCGCCTTGTCGTACGCCGCCAGCGACTGCTCGTAACGTCCCAGCTTGCGCAGCGCGAACCCAAGCTCGCTGTACGCCTGCACCATGCGCGGATCGAACTGCGTCGCCTTCTCGAAACTGCGCACCGCCGTTTCCAGCGTCTTGTTCAGTTTCTTCTGCACCGCCTCGCGCTGCTTCTCTTTCGCCGCCAGCAGCTCCGCATGCTGCTTCGCCGCCCGGTCGAGCAACTGCGCCCCGCGCCGGAACTCATCCCCCGCCGCTTGCTGCGGCGACATCTCCGCCGGCGACGACGCCGGAGCCGCCGACTTCGCCGCAAACCCCGCCGGCACACACAGCAACACCAGTAGACCGATCGCCATCCCTTTCATCGATGCACCTCCTGACGCGAATCCTCGCCCGCGCCGCCACCATCATGGTGGGGAAGGCGTGAAGCGAACGTCAGGGAACGGTAAGGATGCGGGTGGACGCCGGGATGTGTCCCCTACCCGCTCCCCGTATCCCCATGCGCCGCGTGCACCGGCTTCGACTCCGGCGAGCCCCATTGGCGGAGCCAGATCGACAGCACCACGATCGCCAGGACGGCCAGGAACTCGCTTTGCCAGTTCTGGAACGACTCGTACCAGAACTGCGGCTCGGCCATGTAGCCGAGGGTGGTCACGGCTTCGGTCGCGCCGTGGGCCCGCTGTTCGTCATTGAACTTGCGCGCGCCGCTCGCGGCGTGGCCGATGAACGAGATCGCGAAGAGGAGGAGGAAGGCGAGGCTGAGTGAGATCTTGTAGAGCGCGAGCTGCCAGCCGCCGTGGCGGACCGGCGCAGGAGCGTCGGGATCGTTGCGGTGCGCCTCCGGATCTTCGTCGACCTCGTTGGTGCCGTCGGGCTTCTTCGACTCCGACGAGCCCTTCTGGAAGAGGAACACCGTCAGGATCACGTAGAAGCCCATCTGCAGAAACTCGCTCTCCCAGTTCTCGAAGACCGTCTCCCCGAACTCACTGGTGCGGAGGAACTGTCCGTACGTCACCTCTGCTTCGCCGTGCTCCCGCTGCTCGTCGTTGTAGACCTTCCAGCCGGAGTAGCTGTGGCCGGCGAGGCACAGCAGGAACAGCACGAAGATCACGATCGACAGGCCGTTGTTTTTCCACATGCTTCGCTTCGCTCCGCGTCGTCCTGTCAGCAAGCGCCGAGCCACGGAAGCCCGTGTACGGCCGCTCAGGCGAAGAAGCGATTCAGCTCCGCGAACGAAGTCCCGCGATTCAGTCCCGTAAAGGTTCCGCTTTCCGCAATCTCCCGCGCCGCCTCGAGGAAGCCGCCCCAGGCGGCGCGGGCGAGTGCGCCGCCGACGCTGATCCTGCGGACGCCGATTGCGCTCAGTTCCGCGACGTTCGTGAAGCCGCTGCTGACGAGGATATTGACCGGTTTCGGGGCCACGGCTTCGACGATCGCCTGGATCTCGCCGAGGTCGCGGACGCCGGGGGCGTAGAGGCAGTCGGCGCCCGCGGCGGCGTATGCGGAGAGGCGGCGAATGGCCTCGCCGAGGTCGGGGCGGCCGACGAGATAGGTCTCGCAGCGGCCGGTCAGGACGACGCCGGTGCCGCTCGCGTCGATCGCGGCGCGTGCGGCGCGGATGCGGTCGACCGAGAGGTCGAAATCGAACAGCGGATTCGCGGCATCGCCGGTCGAGTCTTCGATCGACAGTCCCGCGATTCCTGTGGCCGCTGCCGCGGCGACGTTCGCGCCGACCGCGGAGGCCTCGATGGCGAAGCCGCCTTCGAAATCGCCGTTGACCGGAATGTCGACGGCGATGCTGATCGCACGGAAGTGTGCGAGCGCCTCTTCGAGCGCGACGTGATTGTCCGGCCGGCCGAGCGTCCAGGCGAACCCGGAGCTCGTCGTCGCCAGCGCCGGAAAGCCGAGCTGCGCGAGGAGCCGCGCGCTGCCCACGTCCCACGGATTCGGGATCACGAAGCATCCCGACTGATGGAGGTGGCGGAACCGGCGCGTCATTTCGTTCATGGCCCGAGGATATCGCTCTCCGTCAGCACGAGGGGGACGACGAGGGGCCTCCGGCGGGCGGGCCCGGCCCGCGGCGTTTGTTGTCGCGTGAACCACGTTCCGCGCGACCAGGGTCCGTTCAGCCTATGGCAACCAACGCTGCGGGCCGGGCCCGCCCGCCGGAGGCCTCCCGTCGTCCCCTCGTGTGATCGAAGCGGCCAGAGAAACCAGGCCCTCTTCGAGAGTGACTTCGGGTCGGAAGCCCAGGATCTCGCCGGCGAGCGCAATGTCGGCAAAGCAATGACGGATGTCGCCGTTGCGGTACCTTCCGGTCACCTCGGGGGAGACACTCCGTTTGCCAAGCGCCTCCGCGAGACGGGCAGCGACCTCGCCCACGCTGCAGGCCCGGCCCGTACCGATGTTGAAGACCTGCCCGTCCGCGGCGGGAACTTCCAGCGCGAGTCGGCACGCGCGCGCCACGTCGTAGACACTGACGAAGTCGCGGAGTTGCCGGCCGTCTTCGTGGAGAAGCGGCGGCTTCCCCTTCAGAAGGCGCGACGCGAAGATCGCCAGGACTCCCGTGTACGGATTCGACAGCGCCTGCCGC
>DASPHC010000146.1:0-222179 GCA_035629865.1 Thermoanaerobaculia bacterium
AACGCGCAGGGCGAAGTGTTCATCGACGACACGTGCATCGGCTGCGGCAACTGCGAGAAGAACTGCCCCTACGGCAACATCTTCATGGTTCACAAAGAGCCGAAGAAATCCCTCTTCTCATGGGTGGCCTCGCTTTTCGGCAAGGCGAAGCAGAGCGACGTCGAACAGACCGTGGCCGTGAAGTGCGACCTGTGCCGGGACATCGGCGGCGGACCGGCCTGCGTCCGCGGCTGCCCGACCGGCGCGGCGATCCGGCTGACGCCGGAGCAGTACAAGGAGACGTTGGAGGAGTTGGTGATCTCGAGGGGGGAGAGATAGGCGTGAAATGCAAAATGCAAAATGCAAAATGCAAAATGGAAAACAGGGGACGGTCCTCCCTTTTTCCATTCTGCATTTTGCATTTTGCATTTTGCATTTCTGATTCTGCATTCGGGCGAGGCATGTAATGGCAGTCGCTCGATCCGGAGTCATCTGGCGTCCCATCTTCGTGATCCTTCTGATCGCGGCGAGCGTCAGCTATTACTACTACTCGCAACGGGAGTTTCCACATGGCGGCTCCAATTGGGGATTGGGTTATGGGATTGGCGGGCTCGCGCTGATCCTGCTGCTGGCGTTTTTCGGGATCCGGAAGCGCTGGTACCGCTCGACGTTCGGGACGCTCGAGCAATGGCTGCAGTCGCACATTTACCTCGGCGTGCTAGTCTTCGTAATCCTGCTGTTCCACACCGGCGGGCGTTTCAACGACCAGATTGCGGTCTGGACGCTGGTGCTGGTCGGCATCGTCGTCGCGAGCGGGATCTTCGGCGCGATCCTCTATGTGACGGTGCCGCGGTTGCTGACGGAGGTCGAGAGCAACCTCTCCGTCGACGAGATCTCCGACCAGCTCAACCAGCTCGCCCGCTCCATGGCCCGCATCGCCTCGGGGCGCTCGACCGCCTTCCAGCGCATCTACGACGAGCTATTGCGCCAGACCACCCCCGGCGGCCTCGCCGGCTGGCGGCTTTTAATCTCCCGCCTCGGCCGCAAGAAACAGCAGGACTCCGGTGACTGGACCCGCCTCATCGGCCTCGTCCCGAAGGAAGAGCAGGAAGAGCTGCGGCAGATGCTCGTCATCTCCCGGCAACGCCGCGAGCTCCTGCTGCGGCTGATCTTCCAGCAGCGGTACAAGAACGTGCTCGAGTTCTGGCTCTACATCCACGTCCCGTTCACCATCGCGCTGCTGGTGATGTCGGCCGTGCACGTGGCCGCGGTGTTTTATTACGGGAGGATGCCGTGGTGAGGCGCGGGGCCGATGGGACCAATGGGACGAATGGGACTCATGGGATGGGATGGGCAACCTGCGTCCCATCGGTCCCATCAGTCCCATTTGTCCCATGGTTCCCTGAACAGGAGCGCCGATGCCGTTCCTGATCCAGCGCGCCGCCGGCCGCAATCTCACCCTGACCCAGATCCACGGCTCGATCCTTCGGATCGGCCGGGGGACGAATCAGGAGCTGCGGTCCGAGAATCCGGCTGTTGCGCTGGAGCATGCGGTCATCGACACCGATGCCGCCGGCTATGCGATCACCGACAAAGGCTCGATCACCGGGACGTACGTCAATCGCAAGCCGGTCGAGACGGCGCGGCTGGCGAAGGGAGACGTCATCGAGATCGGCGACCTGCGCCTGGAAGTGCAGATCGCCGACCTTACCAAGCCGCTCTTTCTCCGTGTCGTCACCGCACGCCCCGTCGGGGTGGGGTTCGAAGAGGAAGAGGAGCCGCGCGGCGCGCTGGCCACGCCGGGCGCCGGCGTGGTCAGGGCGAAGAAGATCGACTACGTCGGCGCGTACCGGCTGACGCGTCCCTGGCTCACCAAAGTCAGCCTCACCGCCATCCTCCTCATCGTCGCCCTGGCCGTGATCGGTGAACTGGTGCGGCCGGAGAAGCAGGCGGTCTTCATGCCCGGCGGGCTCTCCTCGGCCCACGCCCGCGCCCCCGCCCGGCAGGGGGGCTTCGTGGCCGATCGCTGCGACGCCTGCCACACGCCGTGGAAGAGCGTCGACAGCGGGAAATGTGCGGGCTGCCACAGCCAGCCGCCGCACGCCCAGCACGCGTCCGACGAGCCGGATTGCTTCGCCTGCCATCAGGAGCATCGCGGCGCGGCAAAGCTGGCCACGCTCGCCGAGCCGGCCTGCGTCCGCTGCCACAGCGATCTGGCGCCGCACATGCGCGGGACTCCGGCCCAACTGATCTCGCTCCGCTTCGCCGACGGCCGCTATCCGTTCGAGGCAATGGCGCGTATCCGCGAGTTCGGCGACAGCCATCCCGAATTCGTCTACCTTCCCGATCGCAACACCCTCCGCTTCGACCACCGGTTTCACCTCGCGCCGAACGGGGTCCGCAACGGCGAGGGGAAACGCCAGGTGCTGACGTGTACGGATTGCCATGCCCTCGGCACGACCGAGCGCAACACCGAACCGGTCCTCCTGAAGTACGACCAGCACTGCCGGAGCTGCCACCGGCTCACCTTCGACTCCCGCTTCCCCAACGCCGAGGTGCCGCACGGCGGGGACACGGCCATCGCCATGGGATTCCTGATCAACTTCTATTCAGGGAACCGCGACCTGGTGAACAAACCGGCCACGGAGGTACGGCGGATCCTGGCGCAGAAGCGGGCGCCGGTGGGTGACGACCGGGCTGTCGACAACGCCCGGCGGGTCTTCAGGGTCTACTGCCGCAAATGCCACGAAGTGCAGGAGAAAAGGAGCTCGCCGACCGTGACGCCGCCGGTCATGCGGACCGTCTGGCTCGACCGGGCGATGTTCACCCACGGCAGGCACCGGACCATCGGCTGCGAAAAATGTCACGCCGGCGCCCGGAACAGCGCCGCGACCGCCGATCTGGCCATGCCACGGCGCGAGAACTGCACGGATTGCCACGCGTCAGGGAAAAACGTGACGGCGTCCGTCTCCAGTTGTGGAACGTGTCACGAGTATCATTTGCAGCCACGGACCAGTCCGGTCGTGGCGGCATCGCTCGCCCAGGCAGGAGTGGGCGGGCTCGGAAGCGGAGGGCGAATGCTTCAGGGGATCCTGCTGGCGGTGATCGTGATTCTGCTGCTGGTGGTGCTGATACCGGTCGGTATCGCGCTGTTCCAGCGGCTGCGGCCCGAGCGCGCCGCGCCGTCTCCGGCCGCGAAGGCGAGGCCGCCGGCTATCCCGCAGGCGCCGACGGCGAAGATCGCCCGGCCGGAGGTACCGACCGACCGCGTCGCCCGTCCGGCGGGAGAAGCGCCGCCGGATCTGCCGCCGCAGGCTCCCACGCCGGACGTCGCCTCGACCCGCGTCCTGGTGATCGAGAGCCAGCCGGCCGGCGCTGATGCCGGTGCCGGGACGGAGATGGTCCAGTGGAACGGCATGCTCCACTGCACCGGCGGCCCCCTCGAAGGACAGCGTTTCATCATCGAGGACGACGGCTTCTACATCGGCCGCGATCCCATCCTCTCCAAGATCGTCATCCCCGACAGCCGCGTCTCCAAACGGCACCTGCGCATCGTTCCGCGGGACGGGAAGGTGTGGGCCATCGACGAAGGCTCGACCAACGGGACGTTCATGAAGGGGCAGCGCATCACCGAAGTGCAGCTCAAGCGCGGCGACACCCTCGTCCTCGGCGACGACGCCGCAACCTTTGTCTATCAGATATGAAACGCGCACTTGCCGTTTGCGCCCTGGTGCTCGTCGGAGCGGCCGCCGGCGGAGCTCCGCGCGTCCGGTCGGTGCGGGGAGTGCCGGTCACGGGCGGCATCCCCGACTATCCCGACATGTACGAGTGCGAGCTCGGTCTTCCCGACCCGGTGCTCTGCTCGGATGGCGGCCCGAGCCACCTTTCGCTCAGCCAGGCCGAGGTGGAGGCGATCGTCAGCGCGGCGGCGCGGTCGCTGAACGTCGACACCATGACCATCGCCGTGGTCGACCGCGCCGGCCGGCCGCTTGCGCTCTTCCGCAAGCCGGGCGCCGATCCGGCCGACAGCTATGAGGCCATCGGCGTCGCGCGCACGGCCGCCTTCTTCAGCCACAACATGGCGCCGCTCTCCTCGCGCACGGTGCGCTTCATCAGCGGCATCCACTTCCCGCCGGGCATCACCAACACGCCGAGCGCCGCGCTGTACGGGATCGAGAACACGAACCGCGGCTGCAGCCTGAACGTCCTCTTCAACCCCGGCAAGTGCCTGCCGCGCGCGCGCCGTTTCGACACCACCGCGCGCTGCGCCGCGACCCCGGCCGGAACAGACACAGGCGGCTGCGGTCCCGGCATCGTCACCGGCAAGCGCTTCCCTGGGGACAGCGATCCGGCGTCCGTGAACGCCGGCGGGATTCCGCTCTACCGCATCCTCGACGCCTCGCGTGTCTCCGACGGCATCGTCCGCAACGGCCAGCTCCTCGGCGCGATCGGCGTCGTGGGCGTTCCGGGCGATCCGCAGCGCGCGGAGTTCGCCGCAGCCAGCGGCGCGTTCGGCGCCCTCGGCTCGGCCAACGGCCCGATCGCCCCGGTGCCGTCGTTTCCGCTGCCATTTCCCGGCAACGTCTTCATCGACGGCATCCGCCTTCCGTTCCTCGGTCCGGACCTGCGCCTCGAATTCAACGACGACGGACTGCCGACCGGCCTCCGCCGCCTCGAAGGCACGACCGCCGGCAACGATACCGGGACATACGTCTTCGCGACGGAGAACGGCGGCTGCACGGCCAATGAATATCTCTCCGGACCGACCGCCGGGACGTTCCTGACAGCCGCGGAGGTCGACGGCATCGTGCAGCGCGCCATCGCCACCGCCCGCCGCACCCGCGCCGCCATTCGCCTGCCGGCGAACAGCTTCGCCCGGATGGTCATCGCAGTAGGCGACGTCGACGGGACGATCCTCGCGCTCTACCGCATGCCTGACTCCACGGTCTTCTCCGTCGATGTGGCGGTGGCGAAGGCGCGCAACGTCGTCTGGTTCAGCACCAGCAACGACCTCCCTCTCGGCGGCACGACCGCCGTCACCAACCGTACGATCGCGTTTGGAGGACAGCCGTTCTTCCCCTCCGGCATCGACTCCGGCGTCTTCGACCCGCGTCCCGGCCCCTGGTACGTCTCCCTCTACCAGCGCGACCTCGCCAACCCCTGCACCCAGGGGACGCAGCCGACCAACCGCAACCAGAACGGCATCGTCTTCTTCGCCGGCTCCACCCCGCTCTATCGCGGCGGCTCGCTCATCGGCGGGCTAGGCGTGAGCGGCGACGGCATCGAGCAGGACGACTACGTGACGTACTTCGGAGCAGGCGAGTTCCTCCCGCCTTCCGATATCTGGGCGGATCGGAAGTTTGTCGATGGGGTGCGGCTGCCGATGTTCAAGTTCCCGCGGCAACCCGAAGGGGTGGACGAGCCATGAGAGTCCGAAATGCAGAATGCAAAATGCAAAATGCAAAATGGAAAAAGGGAGCACGGCCCTCTTTTTCCATTTTGCATTTTGCATTTTGCATTCTGCATTTGGCCCTGGTGCTTTCCGTTCAAGCCCAGAGCGCCATCCTCTTCACCGAGCAGCTCCCCTTCCAGATCACCGGCCGCACCACCGCCCCTCCCGGTACTCCGGTCATCATCCACGTCAACAACGCGAAGGGTGAAACGCAGGTCCGCGAGGACGGCACGTGGGCGCTCCTCTGGACCGCTCCGCTCAAGACCGGCACCTACGACGTCCGCATCGACATCGCCGGCACGACCGAGGAGCAGACGCTGCGCGTGCAGCTCCGCGGTAATCTCGTCCGGCAGCCCGGGTTCGAAGAGCCGCCGCCGCGGTACCCCGATCCGGTGCCGCCCGAGCCGGACATGCAAGAGGTCACGGACCGCTGGCGCCTCGTCCCGCCGCCGTACGAGCTGGACGTCGCCTCGAAAGGGCCGCTCGATCCCTATAACCGCAACATCCTCAAAGGCGATCTCCCGATCCGCGGGACGCAGGATTCTTTCCTGGTCCTGACCGGCATCAGCGACTCGCTCGTCGAGTCGCGCACGGTGCCCACTCCCTCGGGCGTCAGCTCCGCGCGTCCCGGCAGCTTCCGCTTCTTCGGACGCGAGGCCCAGGGCGTCTTCGTGCAGAACGTCATCGTCTCCGCCGACATCTTCGAAGGCGACACCACCTTCCAGCCGGTGCGGCAGCGGGTGAAGGCGACGCTGGTCGCGAACCTGAACCACGTGCGGGTCGAGGAGAACGGGATCCTCAAGCCCGACGTCCGCCGCGGCACCGAGCGCACCGACGGGCGGGTCTCGCTGCAGGAGCTCTTCTACGAGCGGAAGCTGCGCGACCTCTCGCCGAACTACGACTTCCTCTCCATCCGCGCCGGCGTGCAGCCGTTCGTCAGCGACTTCCGCGGCTTCGTCTTCAGCGACACGAACCTCGGCGTCCGCGCCTTCGGCAACTACGCCTCCAACCGTTTCCAGTACAACCTGGCGCTGTTCGACCGGCTGGAGAAGGACACCAACAGCGGCCTGAATGTCCCCGAACTGCGCGAGCAACGGGTGGCGCTGGCGAATTTCTACTGGCAGGACTTCCTGCGCGCCGGCTACACGCAGCAGTTCTCCATCCACCACATGCGCGACGAGGCGTCGCTGCACTACGACCGCAACGGCATCCTGGTCCGGCCCGCGCCGGTGGGGGACGCGAAGCCGCACAGCATTCACGCGACGTATCTCGGCCAGGCGGGACTCGGCCACTTTGGCCGCGTCAACGTCGACCACGCCGTCTATCTCGTCTTCGGCCGCGACTCACTGAACCCGATCGCCGGACAGGACCCGCAGCTCCGCCGCGGCGACTCCGTCCGCGTCGCCGCCGGCATGGCCGCGCTCGAGGTCTCGTACGACAAAGACTGGCTGCGCCCGCGGATCGGCTTCTTCTACGCCACCGGCGACCGCAACCCGCGCGACCGCACCGCCCGCGGCTTCGACGCCATCTTCGACAACCCCGTCTTCGCCGGCGGCGGTTTCTCGTTCTTCAACCGCCTCGGCATCCGCCTGGCCGGCAGCGGCGTCGCGCTCGTGGAGCGGGGGAGCCTCATCCCGTCGCTGCGCAGCAGCAAGGACGAAGGGCAGCCGAACTACGTCAACCCCGGCCTGCAACTGGCGACGATCGGTCTCGACGTCGAAGTCACCCCGCGCCTCAAGGCCATCTTCACCGGCAACTACATCCGCCTCGACGCCGTCGAGCCGATCGAAGAAGTGCTCTTCCAGCGCAACATCAGCCACGAGATCGGGGCCGACCTCAGCGCCGGCTTCCGCTACCGGCCGTTCATCAGCAACAACGTCATCCTCGTCGGCGGCGCCGCCGTGCTCCTGCCGGGACAGGGATTCAAAGACATCTACGAAAGCGGCGAAACGCTCTACCACGCGTTCATGAACGTGATTCTGCAGTTCTAGGAGAGGAGATGCGCATGCGAAAGAAGCCTGATCATCCCTCTTTGCGCAAGTGGCACGGCCCCTCACCCCGTCCGGCACCTGAACTTCTAACCGGTTCCGCCGAGAATTGCGTGGGCACCGCCATCGCCACGCGCAGGTGCCGAACATCCCTCTCCCCGGCGGGGGGAGAGGGGCAACAAAGCGTCCCTCTCAATACCTCGCAAAATTCAAGTCGCGGCGCAGCCGCGTCGTTGCCCCTCTCCCCTCGCGTAGGGGAGAGGGATACTGGGCACCTGCGCGTGGCTGTTGAGAGATTCGTCCAACTCGACATGCGTGGCGTTAGCAGACCAGGTGCCCAGCGGGGTGAGGGGTCGTGCCACGTGCGAGGTGTGATCGCTCTCGCCTTCGCCCTACTTGCAATACCCCTCTTCGCCCAGACGCCCTCTCTCCTCCGCCAAACCCAACCCGCCGCCGACGTCAAATCGCGTGGGTGCCTCACCTGCCACGCCGGCATCGAGCCGATGCACGCTTCGCCGGCCGTGAAGCTCGGCTGCATCGACTGCCATGGCGGCGACGCCACGGCCACCACCAAACAGCAGGCCCACATCCAGCCGCGCAACCCGGAGCTCTGGAAGACCGCCGCGAACCCCGAGCGCACTTACACCGCGCTGCTGCAGGAATCGCCGGAGTTCGTCCGCTTCCTCAATCCGGGCGACCTGCGCGTCGCGCGCGAGACCTGCGGCACCTGCCACTTCCAGCAGACCATGGCCGTTCCGCGCAGCACCATGACCACCTCCGCGGTGTTCTGGGCCGCGGTCGGTTACGCGAATGGCCTCATCAGCCAGAAACGCGCGTTCCTGGGCGAGTCGTACAACCGCGACGGCAAGCCGCAGATCCTCCTCCCGGCCACCCCTCCGACGCCCGAGCAACTCGCGAAAGGAGCTCTCCCTCAGCTCGTCCCGCTCCCGCGGTGGGAAGTGTTCCAGCCGGGTGAGTACTTCCGGGCCTTCGAGCGCGGCGGCATCTTCAACAGCACCATGCCGCCCGACACCGGCAATCCGCCCGTCCTCGAAGACGCCGGCCGCCCCGACATCCGCCTCGGCAATCGCGGACGCGGCACCGGCTCGCGCATCTCGCCGGCGCTGATCAACCTGCACAAGACGCGGCTCAACGATCCGCACCTCTCGTTCCTCGGCACAAACGACCATCCGGGCGACTACCGCTCCTCCGGCTGCACGGCCTGTCACGTCGTCTACGCCAATGACCGCGACCCGCTCCACTCCGGACCGTGGGCCGTCGCAGGACACACCGGTTTCTCGCAATCGGGCGATCCGTCGATCCCGAAGAACGAGAAGGGCCATCCGATCCGCCACCAGCTCACGCGGGCCGTGCCGACCAGCCAGTGCATGTCGTGTCACATGCACCAGCCCAATTCCTTCGTGAACACTTACCTCGGCTACATCATGTGGGACTACGAGTCCGACGCCGAGCTGCTCTTCCCGAAAGAACAGCGCTACCCGACCGAGGCGGAGAAACGGGCGAGCCTCGACAACAATCCCGAGGGGGCGGCCGTGCGCGGGCTCTGGACGAACGTCGAGTTCCTCGAGCGCGTCACGAGCCTCAACAAAGAAGCGAAGCACACCCAGTTTGCCGACTACCACGGCCACGGCTGGAACTTCATGGCCGTCTTCAAGCGCGACCGGAAGGGGAACCTCCTCGACGCCGACGACAAGCGCGTCTCCTTCGACGATCCCGACAAGTTCCGCAAGGCTGTGCACCTGCGCGACATCCACCTCGAGCGCGGCATGCACTGCGCCGACTGCCACTTCTCGCAGGACGAGCATGGCAACGGCCAGCTTTACGGCGAATACGGCGACACCATCGAGATCGAGTGCCAGGACTGCCACGGCAACACTCGCGGCTACACCAACCTCCGCACCTCCGGCCCCGCCGCGCCTCCGGGAGGCACCGACCTCCGTCTCGGAACCACTCCGTTTGGCCGGCGCCGCTTCGCCTGGGTCCCGGACGGCACGCCGGGCGGGAAGCTGATGCAGCGCTCGATGGTGAACCCGGGGATGGAGTGGGAAGTCGTGCAGGTGAAGGACACCATCACCCCCGGCCATCGCCTGTTCAACGAGCGCGCGCATTACGCGAAGAACATCAAGAGCAGCGGCGGCGGGATGGCCCACTCCGACACGAAGATCACCTGCTACGCCTGCCACACCTCCTGGATGACCTCCTGCTCCGGCTGCCACCTGCCGCAGGAGCAGAACGCGCAGACCGCCACGCAGCACTACGAGGGGACGGTCACGCGCAACTACGCCTCGTACAACCCTCAGGTCATCCGCACCGACGCCTTCATGCTTGGCGTCAACGGCACGACCAAGGGGAACAAGATCGCGCCGGTGCGCTCGTCGAGCGCGCTGGTGATCAGCTCCACCAACGCCCAACGCCAGCGCATCTACATCCAGCAGCCTCCGATCTCCTCCCCCGGCTTCAGCAGCCAGGCCTTCAACCCCCACGTCCCGCACACCGTGCGCGGCCGGGAGACCCAGCGCTGCGGAAGCTGCCATCTCACCGAGGCGAACGACAACAACGCCTGGATGGCGCAGTTGCTGTTGCAGGGGACGAACTTCGTCAACTTCATCGGCCGCTTCGCCTACGTCGCCACCGGCGAAGAAGGCTTCGAGGCGGTCGCCGTGACGGAGTGGGACGAGCCGCAGACCGTGATCGGCTCGTCGCTCCACAAGATCGTCTACCCCGACTACTACGAGCAGCACGCGAAGAAAGAGAAAGAGCTGCCGACCTCCTGGCATCACCACTCCGAAGATGCACGGGCCATCCAGTTGCGCGGCGAGTACGTCTTCGTGGCGAAAGGGGAGGGAGGTTTCGAAGCCTACGACGTCGCCAACGTCGACAACAAAGACTTCTCCGAGCGCATCGTCAGCGCCCCGGTCTCCCCGCTCGGCCAGCGGACGTTCGTGAAGACGAAATTCGCCGCCGCCTTCGCGCTCCCTACCACCATGCCGGTCGACCCGCTCCGCACCACCGGCTCGATCCCGGAGAACCAGGAGCAGGCCCTCCATCCGCTCTACAAATACGCCTACGTCGCCGACCGTGAAGAAGGACTGGTCGTCGTCGACGTCAGCACCCTCACCGACGGCGACCCCGCCAACAACTTCTTCACCCGTGCCGCGACGTTCAACCCCGAGGGGAGCCTGCACGGCGCCAACGCCATCGCCGTGGCGGGGCGGTGGGTGTACATCGGCACCGAGGAACGGCTGGTCGTCGTCGACATCTACAACCCGCTTGCCCCGCGCGTCATCGCCACGTTCGGCCAATTCGACAAGCCGACCGGCGTCGCCATCCAGTTCCGCTATCTCTTCCTCACCGACGCGAAAGGACTGCACACCATCGACGTCACCGATCCGGCCAAGCCGCGACTCGCGTCTTCGGTGCCGATCCCCGGAGCCCGCAACGTCTACGTCGCCCGCACCTACGCCTACGTCGCCGCGGGGAAAGAAGGGCTGGTCCTCGTCGACGTCGAGAATCCGGAGAAACCGTTCGTCGACCAGACCGTGAAAGAAGGGCTGCACGACGTCCACGACGTGAAAGTCGCCTCGACGAACGCAAGCCTCTACGCCTACGTCGCCGACGGCGAGGAAGGACTGAAAGTGTTCCAACTCACCTCGCCGCAATGGACGCCCGGCTACGCCGGCTTCAGCCCGCGTCCTGCGCCGCGGCTCATCGCCAAACGCCACACCCACGGTCCCGCCCTGGCCGTCTCCAAAGGCCTCGACCGCGACCGCGCCGTCGACGAGAGCGGCAACCAGGTCTCCATCTTCAACCGCATCGGCGCGCGTCCGATGACCCTGCCGGAAATGCAGCGCCTCTACATGCGCGACGGAAAGATCTACACCGTGAGGGAGCAGAAATGAAACGCCTCGCGATCACAGTGATTCTCACTGCAACTGCCGTAGCGGTCGCACAGAACCCGGGCACCCCCACGAACCAGCAACCAGCAACCAGCAACCAGCCCGGCCATTACGTAGGCGTCGCCAGTTGCGCGACGTCGGGTTGCCACGGCTCCACCCAGCCGCTCAACGCCACGCGCGTCCTGCAGAACGAGTACTACACCTGGCTCGACCGCGACCGCCACGCCAAGACCTACAACATCCTCTTCAACGCCGCCTCCGCGCGCATCGCGAAGAACATGCGCCTCAAAGGGAAGCCGTACGAAGAGAACCTCTGCCTCGACTGCCACACCACCAACCTCCCGGCCGCCGTCGTCACCGGCACGGTCGACCGCGAGGACGGCGTGCAGTGCGAGGTCTGCCACGGGCCGGCCTCCGGATGGCGCGCACAGCACGCCGAGGAAGGGTGGACGCACGAACAGTCCGTCGCGGCGGGGATGATCGACCTCCGCAACATCAACGCCCGCGGCACTGTCTGCGCCGCCTGCCACGTCGGCAACGCCAAGAAGGAAGTCGACCACGAGTTGATCGCCTCAGGGCACCCGGTCCTGGCGTTCGAGCTGGATAACTACACCGCCTCGATGCCGCCGCACTGGACGCTGGGCCGCGACACTCACGGCGTGAAGGCCTGGGCCGTCGGACAGGTGGTGAAATTCCGCGAGTCGCTCGACAACCTCGCCCGCCACGCCCGCGGCGACGAATGGCCCGAGTTCTCCGACATGAGCTGCCACAACTGCCACCACGACCTGAAAGGCAGCACCTGGCGGCAGGAGCGCGGCTGGAGCGCCTCCACCTACGACCGCGCTGGCCTGCCGTCCTGGTCGCCGCAGCACTGGGCCATGCTCCGCCTCCTCATCGGCCGCGTCTCCACCGGCTCGCGCGACGAGCTCGACCCGCTCGTCCGCCAGATCGCCCGCGGCGTCTCCCGCATGAACGACCCCTCCGGCGTCGCCTCCAACGCCGACCGCGCCCGCCGCATCGCCGACACCCTCGTCCCGCGCCTCGAAGCGATGCAATGGAGCGACGCCGACGTCCGGTCCCTCATGACCGCCATCGCCAGCGACCGCGACCTCATCCTCACCTCCGACGTCCACACCGCCGAACAAGCCGCCCTGGCATTACAGAGCCTCTCCAGCTCCCTCACACGCCGCAACCCGCGCCTGCTGCGCGGCAACATGACCCGGTCGATCGACGCCTTGTTCGACGAACTGCAGAACCGGGACGACTACGATCCGGCGAGGTTTGTGACCAAGCTGAATGCGGTAAGGGCCGCGCTGTAGCCAAGGCAGAAGGCAGACAGCCGAAGGCAGAAGGGGAGCCGAGAACACTTCTGCCTTCTGCCCTCTGCCTTCTGCCTTGCTATGCTCCCCCCGCCGTGTCCATCGCCGATCTCCTGCTCGCCCTGATCGCGATCTTCGTCGCCGCCAAGCTGTTCGGCGAGCTCGCCGAGCGTCTCGGCCAGCCGGCCGTCCTCGGCGAGCTACTTGGCGGCGTCCTGATCGGCGTCTCCGGCCTGCACCTCGTCGATCCCCACAACGTCACCATCCACCTCCTCTCCGAGCTCGGCGTCATCCTTCTCCTCTTCGTTATCGGCCTCGAGACCGACCTCAAAAAGCTCATGTCCGTCGGCGGCTCCGCCACCGCCGTGGCTGTTGTCGGCGTGACCCTGCCGCTGCTGGCCGGCTTCGCGCTCGGCCAGCTTCTCGGCTACCGCATCATGGTCTCGGTCTTCCTCGGCGCTGCCCTCACCGCCACCTCGGTGGGCATCACCGCGCGCGTCCTCTCCGACCTCGGCCACCTGAAGGACGACGAATCGCAGGTCGTCCTAGGCGCCGCCGTCGTCGACGACATCATCGGCCTCGTCCTCCTGACCATCGTCGGCACCCTGGCCCAGGGAGGGGCGCTGACGTTCCTCGGCGTCGGCAAGATCATCGTCGTCGCCTTCGGCTTCGTCCTCCTGGCCATCGTCATCGGCTCCCAGCTCGCCCCGATGCTCATCCGGGCCATCGACCGGATCGAGATGCAGCGCGGTCTTTTCTTCGCCTCCCTCGTCTTCATGCTGCTGCTCGCCTGGCTCGCGCAGAAAGCCGGTTCGGCCATCATCATCGGCTCCTTCGCCGCAGGCCTCGTCCTCGCCCGGACCCATCGGGGAAAAGAGATCGAGCGCGAGATGCACGACATCGCGCAATTCTTCATCCCCATCTTCTTCGTCGTCGTCGGAGCCGCGGTCGACCTGACCCGCCTCAACCCCTTCAACCCCGAGACCCGCAAGTTCCTCCTCATCGGCCTGGCCCTGACCGCGGTCGGCATCCTCGGCAAAGTCGCCGCAGGCTACGCCGTCTGGAACAAAAACCTGCGCAAGATCGTGATCGGCGTCGGCATGATCCCCCGCGGCGAGGTCGGCCTGATCTTCGCCCAGATCGGCCTCTCCACCCAGCTCATCGACGGAGGCCTCTACAGCGCCGTCGCCCTCATGGTCATGCTCACCACCTTCATCACCCCGCCGTTGCTCCGCCGCCTCCTCGTCCAGGGAACTCCCGGCAAGTTCCAGGGAGGCGCCGCGGAGTACGTGATGGACGCGCCGATGGACCGGGAGGGGTGAGGACTGTTGTCGGACGTGTCACTTTGCCAGTGCCGGTTGCAGCGCCGCTCCCACCATCGCCCACCGTCCATCCGGTCCTGAATTCGTCCATGACAGAACCGTCGATCCGGCGCTGGCGCGACGGGCGCTCTGTCCGCCGCGCGATTGGGCGGCGGAGGCGTGGGCCAGCAGAAACTGTCCCGGGCCGGCGGCGAGGGTATTGGCCGGGTTTTCGCCGAACGTGGCGATGCCGCTCACGACGGCTACGCTTTCCGCGTCGGTCGGAATGGCCAGAGATGGTGTCGCCGAGGTGCCGGTTGCGGTCTTGAAGCCGCCCGGCGGCTGCTGGGCGATGTTGGACCAGCACGACGAGCCGAACGCCGCATGCGCCGCGGTTGCCGCGGTCAGCGGCAGGACGCCATCCGCCGGATTGACGAGGTACCACATCGTCGCCAGAGCCCCTGTTTCCGGGTTGAAGGCCTGGCCAAGCTTCTTCAGGGGTGCATTGCTGTAGTCGATCCGGACAACCTGGCTGCTGGCATCCACACGCCATTCCGCCGAGGTCACGATCAGGAGTCGATTGACGCCGCTGCACGACTGCGTCCAGTTCACGAAGCCCACCCCGGCGGCCTGGCCATTCCCGGTCGCGGGCCACCTCGGATGGATCGTGACTTTGACGGAGGCCGGCTTACTCGGAGGATGGGTGGCGTCGCTGACGGTGAGCGCGAAGGTCAGCGGCGTGACGCTGTCGACGATCGGCGTCCGGAACGTGGGAGTCGCAGACCTTGGATTCGTCAGCGGTGTGACGGATGGGCCGGACGTCTGCCTCCAGGTATAGACGATCGGGTCGCGATCCACATCGCTCGAGCCGCTGCCGTCCAGCATCACCATCGCGCCCACCCCGACGATCTGGTCCGGGCCGATTCCGGCGACAGGCGCGGCGTTCGTGTTGGCGACGGAGATCAGGACCGTCTCGCTGTCGGTCAGCCCGGCCGTGTCGGTGACCGTGAACTGGACGCTGTGGAAACCGGCATGCCGGTGATGCGGCGTCCACGTAAAGGTCTGGTCGGCGAACGTCGCACCCGCGGGCAGCCCGCCGGCCGCATAGACCAGCGACTCTCCGTCCGGGTCGCTTGCCTGGACCGAGAAGCTCAGGGTGCTTTCTTCCGCGACCGTCCTCCGTCCGATGAGGCAGAGGCTCGGCGGCTCGTTGGGAAGGGGAGCCGCGATCGATTCGAGGGTGACGCGGATCTCGTGCGTCGCCTCGTTCTTCTGCCCGCTCCAGTAAGCGAGGTTCAGATCGTGGATGGAAAAGAAAGCCAGCCCTTCGCCGGTCCCTTTCGTGACCCGGGCCAGCATCGTACCGTTGAAGGCGCGGGTGTCGATCTGGCCGAACGGATTCGGTTTCAGCGTGTGACCGGTCGCCGTCTGATAGCCGATCACCGGATAGTTCGGCAGGGTGATGAGGCCCGACCCGTTCGTCGTCCGGACGATCTCGGGCGCGTCGTCGATGTCCTGCGTGTTGTAGTCCTTCTGATACAGAGCCACCCGCGCGTTGACGATCGGCTGGCCGGTGCTGTCGTCGACCACCCGCAGACGGTTCGTGGCCGGCGTGTCGAAGAGGTATTCGCCGTAATGGCCGCGGCGCTGCCCTGCATGCGCGTTCATCCCCGCGGCGGTGTGGCTCTCGAAGTATGTCCCGTCGTTGTACGGCGAAGTGTCGCCGCCTCCCATGTTCCCTTCATGCTCGAACACCGGGAGCGGAAGCGCGTCATACCCGATGATGCGGCCGCTCGAATCCTTCACCGATACGCCGCCGTTCGGATCGGGCGGCTCGTTGTTTTTGATCCCCAGGGCGTAGAGATCGATGATTCCGACCTGGTGGGCGAGCTCGTGAACGAGTCCCCAGTCGACGTGCCCGATGTGAGCGTTGGTATCGTTCTCCCACCGCCCGGCCTTGCCGACTGCATTCGTCGGATCGCCGTCGGAGCTCTGCCATCGCCCGTCGATGAGATGGACGTCGGGGTCCGCCGCCATCGGAGAGATCGCGCTGTCGACATCCTCGGCGACGACGATCTTGTCGATGCGGACGCGGTCGAGCACCCCATTCGGCGCGACCGGAGTGTACTTCGCCTGTCCGAACCGCAGGTTCATCTCGTCGATCTGCTTCTGCAGCCAATCCTCAAAGGACCGTGTACCGACGACGTTCAGGCGGTTGTTGAAGCGCTGGTACATGCCCCGTTCCACCCAGTAGGAGAGGGTGAGGTCATGCGAGCCGATGGCGCGCGCATTGTTCGTCTCGAAGGTCTCGGTCACGGCATTGGCCGGATCGGCTTTGAACTCGATCCGCTGCGGCGCGGCCGTCCACGGCGTTTGAAACGAAACCGACTTCTCCACCCCGGGCCCAAACGGTCCGGCTTCCGTGCCGGTCCGTACGACGGCGCCGTTCAGCTTCCATTCGTACGCGAACGAAGACGCCGCGGACGTTCCTTTGTTGATGATGTGCGCACGATAGGTGACGATCTCCCCGGGGGCAGGCCAGCGCTTGTCCTTTTCCGTCCCCGGGAGGAGCTGTGGCAGCCCGCGCGAGAAATCCATGACGTAGCGCTTGTAGCGGGGGGTCCTGGAGATGTACGTCACGTCCAGATCGGGCTGCGCGAGCGCAGAGCCGGCGAGAAGAAGAAAGACGGCAAGACACCACGCGCGACGCTGACGCATAGCGAGGACCTCTCTTCGATTTGGTGTGCGGTGACGTTAGCAGACCGTGCGCATTTCCGTCAAAAATTTTGAGCGCGCAAGCGAGGGTCGATCCACGTACTACTGTTGGAAGAGCCGTGGGGACTCTCAATGATGCTTTGCGTCACCGTCGTGATGCGCCGCGGGCCCGCTCGGTTTTTCGTGAGCGTGGCGCAACCAGATGTGCGGCCTGTGCATTGCTGATTCTGGTGCCGGCCGCGGCACGGGCTCTGAGCTGCTGAATAACGCTGTCAAAATCCGCACGGTCCACCGGCTGGGTGAATTTGGAATAGATCGAGGTCCGTCCCGGAGATCGCTGCGCGAGTACGCCTTCGCCCGAAAGTGCTTCCGCGGCGAATTCGCTGAGTTGGGGATCGCGTGCTTTGAGCGCGAACATGAAAGCGGCACGAATCGTTGCGTCCATCGGCGCCGTCAGTTGCTTCGTCTTCAGAAAAACGAGTGCCAACGCATCCAGCGCGCTTCGGCGCGCATCGCGTTCGTCATGGCTCGATTCCACGATGGACGCGAGCCGTGTGGCGATGTCGGATGCGGTTCTGGACGGAAGATGCCGATCTTGAATATCGGACAGGAGTGCCTGAATGAGCCAGACCGCCTTGACGCGGTCGATCGGTTCGTTGAAGGCCGGGTATTGTTCGGCAGCCGTTCGCAAAAGGTGGAAGCGACCTCGATTTTCAAATTCGCGAGCACGCTCGAGGATCACGTCCACGTCGTTTTGGAGAAGGTCGTGCAACTCGTCAGCCTTTGTCATTTTCGGCCCGCTTTCGCCCGAAGCCGCGACCGCTCGGCTTCGGTGATCGGAGCGCCGGCGCGCTCGAGTGCCGTAAGTACCGCCTCACCAAATCGGCGGTCGATGTCGAGCCTTCCGGCAGTCCGGTAACTCCCCGAACGGTCGTTCACACCAACGATGATGCCATCAATCACGCCCAGCTCGCGGCGGCGCGGACATCAGCGTTGTGGAAAAGGGTCTCGTGCTTGACGGCATTCGCCTGACTCCGAGCGCTGTCGAACCCGACATGGATGTTGAAGTCGACGTCCACGGCGTAAATCAGAACAGGACTGGCCGCTGGAGAAGTCCACGCAGTCGACAGCGGGCGTTGCATGTCGCGCGGATCGGCGATGACGCCGGCCTTCATAACGTCGCGGAGGTTGTAGACGCTCCCGGTCGAGCCGCAGTGATCCGTCCCCTTCCGGAGCCGTTCCTGACGCACGAGACTGTCATGATAGCTATACATCCGGCATGACGAAGACTGCCGGAAGGGCCAGGTTTCGTCAACATCCAGTCCTACAATCTACCCATGCACTTCCACGACTACAGCATCGACGGCGTGCATCGCACGATCACGAGCCCACAAGGGCGGGTGGTCCGCGTCGAGCCGCAGGCGTTCGAGCTGCTGCGCTACTTTGCGGCCCACCCGGAGGTCATGCTCAGCCGCGAGGAGCTGATCCGGGAGGTCTGGAACGGGAAGTTCGTCACCGACGATGCGGTGATGGTGGCGGTGTACGGCCGGCGCCCCGGCGAACCGGCGTTCGCGTAAAGCCTCATCGATCTGCCGCGCGAGCGAGAAGTCCGGCCGCTGCGCGAGCAGCGCGCCGCCGCCGGCCGGAGCGTCTCCGGATGCGGCTCGTCGCTGGCCATTCGGACGAAGAGCATCCATGCGTGCGCCTGCGCGTCCCACATCCCGAACCGGCGTCCCGTGGCGGCGCGATCCGCGTCCAGACGCACCACCAGCTCCTCGAAAATCTTCACCCCCTCCGGCGGTGCCGGACCGACCGGATTGAACGAGCGCAGCATCCCTTGAAAGAACGCCACGCCGGGAGCATTGGCATCGAGCTCCAGCGCCCGCGCGAAGCGGTTGACCGGACCGGGGATGCGTCCGTGCAGCAACGCGGCGAGCATCCACCCCTCCGCGAACCGCTCATCGAGAGCGATGGCCCGGTCGACATGACGGATCCCGATGGCGATCAGCGCCGCGGTCGCGCCGGCGTCGCGATACCCGCTGAACATGCGCCGGACGGTACGGGAGAGCTTCTTGCCGGGTCCTGAGGAGTTGCTGAGCGGCCGGCGTTCCGCTTCAGGTTGCCTCGAAACGTGACGTCCTTCCATACTGCCAGTCCAACGGAGGATCGATCATGTTTCGTTACGTGGTACTCCTGGTTGCATCTCTGGCGGTTGCATCAGTCGCGAGCGCGGGGTGTCTGACGTGTGTGCCCCAGAACCCGCAGGGCGAGGGGACTTGCGAGCCGACGACGAGCGGCTGGTGCACCTACACCTGTTGCCTGTGGGAAGCCGGCACACGCTGCTACGTGAACGAAAATATTTATCCCTGCGCGCCGGACGGCCTGGGGGTGGTCCCGGCCACCTACTTCGCGTCGAAGCTCCCGCTACAGACCGAAGGCTCTGCGCTGCGGCTGCGTCTCGGCAAAGGCATCCCCGTGCAGCGGAAATGCGCCGCCTCGGTCATGCTAATGGCGCGGCGTTCCTGACCCGTTCACGCGAGAGCCTGGTCACCTGTGGGCCGGACTTTTAGTCCGGCCGCCCCGGCGTGCGTGCGCCTTGACCGACGAGCCGCCGTCCCGGCCGCTGCTATGATCGCCACCGGGGCGGCGGAGTCTGGACATGAGCGGCGAGCCATACGACAGGAGGACGAGGCGCTGCTGCGGCGCGAAGCGGAAGCGCGGCTCGCGCTTCTCACCGGGATCAGTGAGCTCATCGGCGCCATCGACGATCCGGTCGAGCTCCTGTACGCCGTCTCCCGCGCCGTCGGCGAACATCTGCGCGCCCGCCGCACGCTGTTCACCGAGATCGACCTCGAGCGCGACCTCGGCGTCGTCCGCCGTGATTACTGTCGCGGCGTTCCCTCCGTCGCCGGCGTTTACAAGATCTCCGACTACAGCGAGCCGACCCGCCGCGAGATGACCGCGGGGCGCACGGTGGTCAATCACGACTCGAAGCTCGATCCGCGCACCGCCGCGAACTACGCGAGCACGTACGAGCGGAACGGCGAGCGCGCGTATATCGCCGTGCTGCTGCTGCGCGACGGCCGGTGGGTTGCGGAGCTCTGGATCAGCGACGACGTGCCGCGGCAGTGGAGCGAGCAGGACGTGGCGCTGGTGCAGAGCGTCGCCGAGCGGGCCTGGACGTCGGTCGAGAAACTGCGCGTCAACGCCGCGCTGCGCGAGAGCGAAGCGCGCATGCAGTTCATCGCCGAGCGCGCCGAGGTCGGGTACTGGGACTGGGATATCGCACAGGACCGGCTGATCTGGTCGCGCGTCTGCAAGCACCTCTTCGGCGTCCCCGAAGACGAGGAGATGTCGTACGCGCGCTTCCTCGAGGCCCTCCATCCGGACGACCGCGAGCGGGCCGATCTCACCGTCCGCACCGCCCTCGGCGGCGGCTCGCGGACTACGACATCGAGTACCGCGCCCTCTGGCCGGACGGCACGGTGCACTGGATTCAGGCGAAGGGAAGCGCCACGTTCGAGAACGGCGTCGCGGTGCGCATGGCCGGCATCGCCCTCGACATCACACAGAGAAAAACGCTGGAGCTGGAGCGGGAGGAGCTGCTCTCGCTGGAGCGCCGCCTGCGCGCCGAGGCCGACGCGGCGAGCGTCGCCAAAGACCACTTCCTCGCGCTCCTCTCCCACGAGCTGCGCACCCCGATGACCACGATCCTCGGCTGGGCATCGTTCCTCGGCACCGGCATCTCCGAGACCGACCTGCTGCACAAAGGGATCGCCAGCATCGAAAAGGCGAGCCGCACCCAGTCGCGCCTGATCGACGACCTCCTCGACGTCTCCCGCATCGTCAGCGGCAAGATGACGCTGGAGAAGAAGATGGTCGACGTCGCGGAAATGGTGCGCGGTGCGGTCGAGGTGATCCTCCCGGCCGCGGATGCCGGCTCGATCGTCGTTCGCACCGACCTCGGGCGCGGCCCCGCGTTCCTCTTCGCGGACCCGATACGCATCCAGCAGGTGATCTGGAATCTCCTCTCGAACGCGGTCAAGTTCACCCCCGTAGGGGGCGAGGTGCGGATTGCGGTGCGTCACCGCGAAGAGGCGGTGGAGATCGAAGTGCGCGATACCGGCATCGGCATCGCGCCGGAGTTTCTGCCGCACGTCTTCGAACGCTTCCGCCAGGCGGACGACGGCCCGACGCGCCGCTTCGGCGGTCTCGGGCTCGGTTTCTCGATCGTACGCCACCTGACGGAACTGCACGGCGGTTCCGTACACGCCGCCAGCGACGGCCCGGGCCGCGGAACGGAGCTCGTGGTGCGCCTGCCGGCCGCGGTCGCGTCGAACGAGACCGCCACCCCGCCGCGCGATGCCGCCGCGCCGGTGGCAGCCGATGCGCTGGCAGGCGTGAACGTGCTGGTGGTGGACGACGATCCCGCCGCCCGTCAGGTCCTCGGCACGATCCTCAGCGCCTTCGGAGCCCGCGTCACCGGCGCCGCCTCGGCGCGCGAGGCGCTGCAATCCGTGACACGCGCGCGGCCGGACGTCCTGGTCAGCGACATCGGCATGCCGGAGGAGGATGGCTACGACCTCATCCGCCTGTTGCGCGTCGGCGAATCGCTCGGCGCCGCGGACGTGCCGGCCGTCGCCGTCACCGCCTACGCCGATCCCCGCGACCGCCTCCGCGCCCTCGACGCCGGTTTCCAGGCCCACGTCGTCAAGCCGGTGGAGCCGAAGGTGCTCGCGGGGGCGGTATTGCGCGTGTTGCGGCGATGACGCCCAGGCAGCACCCATGGCTCGGGACCCTTAACTCAAAACATGGTCTGAAGAGCGCCGGCAAATACCGGCGCTCTTCACCGCAAATCTATCGCCCGTCACACGAGCCGTGTGCCGCGCGGATGGTGCCAGCGGCGTCGAGGCCGGTGACGATGCCGGTGTCGTTGACGTCGATGCGCACGCAGTTGCGGCCGGTGCGGAAGAGGCCGTCGCCGCCGACGCGGCCGGCGAGGTGCACGGTCAGCGGGGCGCCGGAGAAGGCGCCGCCGGTCGCGCTGATCTGCGCGTTGTTGAGGTAGACGGTCGCGGCGTTGTCGGCGCGCACCTGGAGATCGAGGGTGGCGGTCGAAGCGCCGCTGCCGATGCAGAAGCAGTTCTCGAACTGCAGCGTCGTCCGGCCGGGCATCGACTCACCACGATCGCTCACCGAGATCCAGGCGCTCTGCGGGAACGCCGCCGGCCATACCGCATGCGGATTGCGCATGACTTTCGCGGCGCCGGCGATGTTGGCGTTCAGGAGACGCCAGTCGTCGTCGTCACTGCCGCGCGCGATGGTGGTGCCGAGAATCTCATTGAAGCCGGTGTTCAGCGACAGGTCGAGATCCGCGCCGCGGCCCTGGCATTCGTCGGGAATGCCGTTGCGGTCGACGTCGAGCGAGGCGCCGCTGGCGATGTCGGTGAGGTCGTCGGCGCCGTTGGCGTTGCAATCGACCGTGACGGACACACCGGTGAACGTCACGCTGTGCGGACCTCGGGCCTGGAAGTCGACGGCGGAGAGCCGGATGTCTTCACCGACGCCGTTCTCCGGCCACACGCGCACTTCGTCCGCATCGAACTTTACCGCTTCGCCCTGGAACCGGAAGGCAAGTGTGTCCTTGAACGTGTAGCCGGCGAAGAGGCATGGGAATCCCTGCTCGAGACAAGCGGGCTGCCCTTCTTCGCTGGCCGGCGTTCCACTGAAATGGGCAAAGACGGTGAAATGCGCATCCCTCGTCGGCATGCGGCCTCCGCAGCCGTTGCAGATCGCCGGCGTGTCGCTCGGCACCCCGCTCCGCGTTCCGACGAGCCGGCCGCCATTGAGGAACTCATAGCGATAGCGCGTGGCGTCGAGGGCATTGAAGGTGGTGCGCAACTCGCTGTCATTGGTGTCGACCACCGTGCGTGTCGTGGCAATCACCTGCTCAGGCTCTCCATCCACGCTACCGCGATAGCGCTGTTCCACGAACGATCCGGCCGGCAGCGCGTCCGGAATCGGCAACCATTCGAGATCGACGTCCGTCGTGTCGGGCGCGAGCGGGAACGTGCATCCCGGCTCGTTGGTGTCGCTCGCGATCGTGATGCCCTCGGCGGTGTGCTCCAGCTCCGTGTTGCCGATCACTACGACATCGCCGATGCAGCGCGGAAGGAAGACACAGCGCCGGATCGAGCAGCAGTGGTCGCAGCGCTCGCTCTTCGATGTGATGCGGAAACAGAGTGCCTGCGATCCGGGCGCATTGGAGATGGTGATCGTAAACGTCCGGATCTCTCCGTAGACCATGGGCGGATTGAGCGGGATGACATTCGGACTGAACGTCGCGGTCGTGGGGATTTCCGGCGTCAGAAGCAGGCTCTGGATCGGCCCATTGAAGAGGTTCTGGTACGCGAACGTGTACGTGTAACCGCCGCCGGGACGGCAGGACGGTCCGGAAGATTCGACGACCTGCGCACAATCGCATCGCGGCAGCTCGAAGCGGATTACGACCGAGCAGCACTCCTCGAGCTCGCCGTTGTGCAGGTTGAGCG
The DNA here is from genome assembly GCA_035629865.1 of Thermoanaerobaculia bacterium. Lineage (GTDB taxonomy): Bacteria > Acidobacteriota > Thermoanaerobaculia > Gp7-AA8 > Gp7-AA8 > QHVT01. Next base: position 23,223 of record DASPHC010000146.1, read on the forward strand.
TCAATGCGAGCACGCCCGGCGATGCGCCGCTGATGCGGATCGGCCCGATGGTCGCGTTGCCGTTCGGCGCGACGGGCGGCGAGAGCAGGACGTAACCGGGGGTGGCGGTGACGCCGGCCGGCAGGCCGGTCAGGAACAGGTGCTGGACGGTCTGCGTCGAGAGGTTCTGGAATGTGAAGGTGATCAGATAGTCGCCGGTTCCGTCCGTCGTACAGAGAACGCGCGAGTCGCGGATGCGCGCGCAATCTTCACGCGCCAGGACGGTGAAGCCGTTGACCAGCGTAGCCGTCAATCCACCCGGTGATTGTGTGCCGGTCACATTGCGCGGGCCGACCGTTGCGGCCGGAGCGATGGCGATCGTGACCGTGGCCTGGGTCGAGCTGTTGATGGCGGTCGTGGTCACAGTGATGCCCGGGCCGAAGTCGAACGTGGTGTTGCTCTGGAAACCGATTCCGGTGATGACCACCGTGAGTGTGTTCCCCTGATACCCCTGTGGCGGTGAGACGGATGTCACGTTGAATTGCACGATGGCCGGGATCGGGCCGAAGGAGACCGCGGATGTAATAGTGGTTGAACCGCCCGCACTGAGAGTTCGCTGCCATTGCAGAGCCGCGCCGTTGTCCATGCAGCCGCTGCCGACCGTATCGGAGAGATTTCCCTGCTGGCCGATCTCGGTCCAGACGGAGTTATATAACCGTGCCGCGTAATGGTCGGCGGGCGTAGTCGGAATCAGCAGGATCGTATAGCCGGGCACTGCGCCGCAGTCCCGCCCTCCGGGGCTCGTCGAAGTCGGCTCGAGGTAGGGAACGCCGCGATCCGAGCCGCCGAGGTAGATGTCGGCACCGGTATAAACATTCAAGGCCACCGGGTTGGTGGAGGTGAATACCTTCGTGATGCGGAAGAAGGGATCCCCGTTGACGTAGGAGTACGTCGCGGACATGCGCACGCCGGTCGTGCCGGCGTCGACGACCACGTTGACGGCGAACGGACTGAGGGCCGTCCCGGAACCGGTGACGGCGCCGGTCGAAACCGGGACCCACGGTACCGATGGACTGATTCCGCCCATCGCAGATCCACACGGATGCGCTTGAAAGTCGGGCGCGTACAACACGCCGCCAATGGACGTGAAGATGCCGGCGTCGGCGACGCTGGTCGTACAGCCGCCGGGATAGATCTGCCCGATCGGCCCGATCGTGCTGTTGAGCACCTGATACGACGTGTCGTCGCCGATCAGGATCGTCAGTGGCGAGCCGGTGATGGTCTGCACCGCCGGTACGGCGTGAGCGGTCACCGCGCAGAACGCGGCGATGATGATGATGCCAACCTCGAGGCTTCTCCTCATGCGTCCAATGCTTCTTCCAGCCGTTCTTCCAGTCATGGGGCACACTCCTTTCGAATTGCCCGACTAGACGGCCGCCGTTCCGGATTTCCGTTCGCTGTAGCGTTTGTGCCTTTCCTGTCACTACTGTTCAGGGAGAAATCAGCACGAGGTTCCGGGTATGGATCGGCCGCGCCCGGACACTCCTTACATGAGAGATAGGCCAGTTGGTTGTCCCGTGTTGGAAGGCCATGAGCTGCTGACAGAGAACCTCGCCATCATCGAGCGAGCGACCGGTTTCGCCGCACACCGCCATCGCCTCGCGCCGGCGGATGACGAGAGCTCGAAGGCATCGTGAATTCGTTCAGTTCGAGCTCGGAAATCGCGAACCGTGACCGTCCATAGCTCGTGATGAGAAGGCGCAGGCACAGTCGGAGGAAGCAACATGAGCGACGGAATGCCGCGTCATCCGGGAGCATCGGCGATGGCTGCCTTCGTTGAAGGAACACTGCCTCCGGAGGAGATCGCCGCTGTCGCCGCACATCTGGGCGAATGCAGCGAGTGCCGGACGATCGTCTCGGAGACCGAGCGGGAGGAAGCGGAGACTCAGGGATCATCGAAGCGGATGCTGTGGCTGGCGACCGCCGCTGTGCTCGCGGGCATCCTCATCGCCACTCTGCTCGTACTGCGCACGTCGCCCGCGGAGTCTCTCATCGCCGCGGCGCCGCGCGATCACCGGCTGGTCGCGGCGCGTCTGGCCGGATTCCCCTGGGCGCCGCTGCGGCCGCCATCGCGTGGCCAGGCCGCTCCCGATGCCGGCGATCTGAAACTGAGCGGTGCCGCCGGCGGCGTACTGGATGAAACGCGCGACGGCGACGACGCGGCATCGCACCACGCGTCCGGTATCGCCTATTTGTTGATCGGCAGCACGGCCGAGAGCATCGCCAGGCTCGAGCAGGCCGCCTCGGGCTCGAACGACTGGCGCACATGGAACGATCTCGCCGCCGCGCGGCATGTGCGTGCGCTGCGCGATCACCGCGATCAGCAGCTCGTGCGTGCGCTGGAGGACGTGGGCGAGGCCTTACGCATCGAGCCCAAAGCCGCGGAAGCGCACTTCAACCGTGCCCTCATCCTCGAAGACCTCGGCCTGTGGAAGCGTGCTCGCGAGGCGTGGCAGCACTACTCCGCGATCGACGGCGCCAGCACCTGGGGCAATGAGGCGCGCGAACATCTGCGCCGCCTCGCGAAGACGTCGGCACGCTTCGACCGCAAGCTGTTCGAGACCACGCCCATCGCTGACGTGGCACGCCGGTTTCCGCAGGAGAGCCGCCGTGAAGGGGAGGGGCCGATGCTCGCAGCGTGGGCCGACGCCGCGGCGCGTGGCGACGGCGCCGAAGCATCGAGCGCGCTCGCGCGCGTTCGGGAGCTCGGCAACGCGCTCGTAGAGCTCAGCGGCGAGCGTCTGCTCGCCGCTGCAGTCGCCGCGATCGACGGTGCGGGTCAGGACGGCACACTCGTCCACGCGCATCGCACTTATCGCGACGCGCGCATCGCCTACAGCCGCCGCCGCGCCAGTGATGCCGAGCGGCAGTTCCGCCGCGCGGCCACGCTCTTCGCGCGGGCCGGCAGCCCGATGGAAGGCGTGGCGCGTTACTACGCCGCCAGCGCGTCATACGACCAGAGCCGCGGCGAGGAAGCACGTCGCGAACTGGAGGAGCTCCTCGTCCGCGTCGACGCTTCGCGTCACCGCGCCCTGGCGGCACAGATCCAATGGCAGATCGCGGTGTGTGCAAATACCGCCGGCGACTGGGGCGCCGCCGTCCGCCACGCCGACGCAGCGGCAGCCACGTTCCGTGCGCTCGGCGAGCGCGGACACGCCGCCTACCTCGACGGCATTGCCGCCATGGCCGTGGAGTTGATCGGCGAGCCGGACCTGGCCTGGCAACGGCGGCGGCGCACGTTCGCGGAGCTGAGCGATCTCGGGGACGAGACGCGGCTGGCCACCATCCTCCACAGTTCCGCCATGACCCTGGCCGCCCTCGGCCGCACCGCTGCCGCCAGCTTGTTGATCGAGCTGATGGCCGGCAGCGGTGCCGCCGGCGACGAGGGCGTCGACGCCACGCAGCTCGCGTACGCGTACGCGAACAGCGCCCGTTACGCGGCCCGTGGCGGCGACATGATGCGTGCGCGGCGAGCGCTTGCGGATGCGCGTTCGTACTCCACGCAGATCGCTGACGGTGCCTTGCGCGAAAAGATCGAGGCGCAGATCGCTCTCGCCGAGGCCACGCTGCGGAATGCCGAAACGCCGCGGTCCGATGCCACGGCGCTGGACGCGAGCATCCGCTACTTCACCAATGCGAAGTCGAACATCGACTTGCCGGACGCCTTCCTGCAGCGCGCGCGTGCCCGCCGCGCGGCGGGAGACGAAGACGGTGCCGACAGCGACTACGCGGCGGCGCTGCATGAAGTGGAGCAGCAGCGCGCAACGATCGGCGATGCCGAGGCGCGGCTGCGCTTTCTCAATGTGGCGGCGCAGATCATCGAAGAGACCATCGACCTGCGCAGCGCCCGCGGCGACGTGCGCGGAGCATTCACCGTGGCGGAGCGCGCGCGTGCGCTGCTCGATGGACACGGCGCGGTCCCGCCCGGCACGGTCCAGCCGCCCGACGCGCGGACGGCGATCGTCGAATACGTGGTCCTGCCGAAAAGCATCGTGGCGTTCTGCATCACGCGCAACGGCATGACCGCGGTGCGAATCGCGGTCGACCGCCGCGAGCTCGAGACGCGCATCGCCGCGTTCGCAGAGCGCCTCCGGCGCCGCGTCGCGGAGCCCGGGCTGCGCACGGAATCGGCGGCGCTGTTCCGGCTGCTGGTGACGCCGCTGCAGGCGCGACTCGCCGGCATCGAGGAGCTCGTGCTCGTACCCGACCGGCAGCTTCACGCGCTTCCGTTCGCGGCGCTGTGGGATGCGGCGCAGGATCGTTATCTCTCCGAGACATTCGTGCTGAGATTCGCGCCGTCCGCCTCTTTCCGCCGCGAGCTGCCGCCGGCGATCGTCGCGCCGGAAGGGTCGGCTCTCGTGATCGCCGATCCGCCGACGCCGCAATGGCCACTGCTTCCGGCCAGCCGCGACGAAGCGGCGAGTATCGTGTCGCTGCACGGCGGGACACTGCTGGCAGGAGAGGCGGCGACACGCAAGGCGTTCCTCGACGCTGCCCCGAAACAGTCCCTCATCCACTTCGCCGGTCATGCGAACAGCGACGCCACCACCTCGTACGCCGCGCTGCTGTTCGCCCCCGCCAGCAGCGACCCCGGGATCCTCGGATCCGGCGAGATCGCACGTCTTCGTCTCGCGCGTTACCCGCTGGTCGTGCTTGCGGCCTGCGGCACGTTCCGCGGGGACGCAACTCATGTCGCAGGCATGTCGAGTCTCTCTCTGGCTTTCCTTGTCGCCGGCGCGCGCGGTGTCGTGGGAACGCTCTGGGAGATCGACGATGACGTCTCGGCCGCGGTGTTCCTCCGCTTCCACGAACACCTGCGATCCGGGATCACGCCCGCGCGCGCGTTGCGCGCGGCGCAACTCGACTGCCGGCGCTCCGGCGATCCGCGGATGGTTCATCCCGCGACCTGGGCGCCGGTACAACTACTCACCGATGTGTGAATCAGGAGGATTTCCCATGGACACCAACGTCGTGATTTTCTTCGTCGGACTTACGGTCTTCAGCAACAGCATTCCCAACGACTGCGGCGTGAAAGCGATTCTGCCGAGCGTCGTCTACACCAGCCCGTTCCACACGCCGAACGAACGGCACAAGATCTCCGCGCTGCCGCAGCAGGTGATCGCGCAGGCGGGACTCGGACGGTTCGGGGGCGCGACACAGGTCCCGCTCCGCGATTCCAGGCACGTCGAGGATCACGAGGCGGTACTGGTCTTCTCCACCGCCAGCTATCACCCCACCAGTAGCTGGGGGACTCCGCAGAAGATCAAGAAGCAGGACGGCACGGACACGCCATACTCGTTCGTGCGTCTCGAGGGAGACCTGGTTCGGTTCCTCTCGAACAGCACGGCCGCGACGTCTCTGGCCGGCGCGAAACTGCCCGCATTGGCGGGAATGGTCTGCCCCGCGAAGATGCAATCGCTCAAGCCGGATTACCTGCCCCCGTATACCGGTGCCGCGGCGGTGTTCGAGCTCCCGCAGGGAACGCTCACGACCTGCCTATCGACGTCGAGCCAGGGCAAGGACCGGCTGGATACGAAACTGGTGCTGACGTCGCCGGGACCGTATTTCACCGTTTCCGCGAGCACGATGCGAACGCGCAAAGAGCTGCGCTTGAAAGCGGCCAACGGCCAGGTCGAGCTCCTGGTGGCCAACGTTCCGAAGCGCTATCTGAGCGGCGATACGTCCGTGATCGCGGCCACCGCGTTGAACGGGATCCACCACGACCACGCATACTTCGAGATGGGCTCGACCGGCACCGGCTCGTGCGCCATGAACCTGGAGCAGTGGTACCAGGTCATGAAGACGCAACTGGGCGTAGTCCCGCCGTGCAGCATGACCGGACCGAATTGGAAAACCACTCCGGGTGAGGGGCCGGGAAAGGTTCTCGAGGCCGTGGCGGCAGCCAGCTTCGAATGCTCGAATACACAGTGGCCGTGACGGTCAGTAATCAACGGGGAGCGAGCGTGGTCCGGCGCTCGATGAGTGATGGGACCAATAGGACAGATGGGACCAATAGGGCTTGATGGGACGAATGATGGCCCATTCGTCCCATTGGTCCCATAGGTCCCAGGCCTTTACGCGATTCGTCTCTTGATGCTCTGAAACTCCGGCTCATCCGTCGTGCCGCGGTTGCCGATCTGTTCGGCGCGTTGGCGGGCGTGGCGGATTCGGTCTTCGGTCAACGGGTGGGTGGAGAAGAACTGTTCGACCTTGCCGGGTTGGCCTTTGCGGTTTGCGAGGAGCTCTTCGAACATGGTGGCCATGCCCATCGGGTTGTAGCCGGCGGCGGCCATGGCCTGGATGCCGATCTCGTCGGCTTCTTCCTCGGCCTCGCGGCTGAAGCGCGCCATGGCTCCGCCGGCGGCGATCTGGGCGGCGATGGCGGCGAGCTGGTTCGGGTTCTGGCCGAGGACCAGGCTGGCGAGCATGCTGAGGCCGTATTGACGGGAGATCTGCTCGGTCGAGTGGCGGGCGATGATGTGGCTGATCTCGTGGCCCATCACGCCGGCCAGCTCGGAGGCGTTGTCGGAGGCGGCGATGAGGCCGGTGTTGACGTAGACGTGCCCGCCCGGGATGGCGAAGGCGTTGATGGCCGGGTCGTCAACGACGTGGAACTGCCACGGCAACTGGTTGAACGGTGCCGGCGCGTTCCGGACGATGCGCTGCCCCATGTCGTTGACATAGGCGTTCAGGGCCGCGTCGCGGTTGAGGCGCACCTGCCCGGCCACTTCCCGGGAGAGCTGGCTGCCGAGCTGCCACTCTTCTTCGATGGAGATGAGGTTGAAGTTCCCCGCCCCGCCGGATCCGCAACCTGCGGCCATGACGGAGGCGAGCACGACGGCGAGGAATGCTGTGCTGCGCTTGTTCATGACCAACGGAAAACTGCAAGACGATTGCCCGGCCGGTCCTATCTGTCCTATAGGTCCATAGGTCCTATCGGTCCTGTCCCAGGAAGTCTCTGCCCCGCTCGCCTGTTCCTTCCGGCAGTCCATGGCCCGGCTCCTCCTTGTTCTTGCGCTAGCCCTTCCCCTCCACGCCGGGCGTTATGTCACCGAGCGCACCGATGCGCCGGTGCGGTGGCAGGAGTGGGGGAGTGCGGCGGTGGAGCGGGCGGTGAGGGAGAAGCGGCCGATCTTTCTTTCGGCCGGGCTCGTTGCCGACAACGCCGTGGAGCGGATGCACCGGGAGGCGTTCATCAACGGCGAGAACGCCGAGGCGCTGAACGCGTACTTTGTGCCGGTGCTGCTGGACGCCGTCGCGCATCCGGAGCTTGCGGATGCGGTGGAGCTGATCGCGCGGAGCATGGGGGCGACGACCGCGTCGGTGCACCTGGTCCTGACGCCGGCGCTGGAGCCGTTTGCCGCTGCCGGCTTCCTGTCGACTGCGGAGCTGAACCGGCTGCTGGTGATCAACGCCAACCGCTGGGCGGAGGAGCGCGGCGTCCTGGCGGCCGAGGGGCGGGCCAATCTGCAGAAAGCGCAGGAACGGGTGGGGCGGCGGATCGCGGGGGACGTCGACGTCGAAGCGGTCGTCGATGCCGTCGCGGCGCGGTACGAGAAAGAGAAGACCCTCGAGCCGGCCGACGCGCTGTTCCTCTTCCGCTATGCGGCGCGGACGAAGCACGAGACTATCCGCGACCTCGCGGTGACGACGCTGCGGCAGCGCGCCGCTTCGCGCCGCTACGACGGGCTCGGCGGCGGTTTCCATCGTTGCGACGGCTGTTTCGAGAAGATCCTTCCCGATCAGGCGGAGAACGCGCTCGCCTACCTGGAGGCGTGGCGGATCACGAAAGACCCGAACGACGCCCGCGTCGTCCGAAGCACGCTCGACTACCTCCTGCGCGACCTCCGTCCGCCCGACACATCCACCTTCCACGCATCGCAGGACGCGCACAGCTACGTTCCCGCGCAGGGCCCGGAGCTGATGAACGGCGCGTTTTACGCCTGGACGCGCGAAGAGGTGGTGCGGCTTCTCGGCGACGAAGGAGCGGGGAAGGTCTGGCCGGCGCTGGAGGATCCACGCCTGCTGCACGAGACTCATGGCGAGCTGGCCCCGTTGCTCGCCAGACTCCGCGAGGTCCGCCAGAAGCGTCCCGCGCCGTTCCGCGACCCGACCGTCGTCGCCGGCTGGAGCGGCCTGGCGATCTCCGCGCTCGCCCTCACCGCCTCGGCGATGAACGTGCCGGAGTACCTGGAGGCGGCATCGCGTGGCGCGAACGCCGTCACGGCGAAGCTGTGGAAGAAGACGCTGACGCGCACCGACGGGGGAGCGGAAGCGATCGCCGAAGACTACGCGCTGCTCGTGCAGGGACTGCTCGATCTCTACGACGCCGGCGGCGACGTGAAGTGGCTGGAGCTGGCGGCCACGCTCCAGCAGCGCCAGGACGCGCTCTTCTGGGATGCGAGCGCCGGGCGCTATATCGCCGGCAAGTCGCTGCCGAATGCATGGCGCGGCCTGGTCATCGAGAACGGCGCGAACGCCGTCTCCGCGATGAACCTCCTGCGGATCGCCGCCCTCACGGGGAACGAGACGCTGCGCGCGCGGACTCCGATGATCTTCCAGTCCTCCGGCCGCACCCTCACGCCGGCGCTGGCCGGGGCGTACGAGCTGTCGCAGGTCGCGCCGCGCACCACCGTCGTCACCGGCGATCCGCGCAAGCTGGAGACGCACGAGCTGCTGCGCTCCTGGCGCGAGCGGCTCGACCCGATGCGCGCGGTGGTTTTCGTCCCGAACAAGGGGCCGGCCCGCGACCGGGTCACGAAGGTGCTCCCCTTCACCCGGGCCCTCGCCCCGGACGAGAAGCTGCCGGTCGCGTACGAGTGTGCGGGCGGCGAGTGCAAGAGACAGTAAAATCCACGCGTGCGCCCCGCCAACAGCGTCGTTGCCGTCGTCGACGATGAAGACAACATCCGCGAGACGGTCGCCTTCGCGCTGCGGCGCGAGGGCTATCCGGTCGAGCTTTACGCCACCGGCCTCGAAGCGTGGAAGACCTTCCAGCAGAAGCTTCCCGGCCTGGTGATCCTCGACATCACCATGCCGGAGATGGACGGCCTCGAGCTCTGCCGCCGCATCCGCTCCGTCTCCGACACGCTGCCGATCATCTTCCTCACGTCCCGCGACGAGGAGCTGGACCGGGTCCTCGGCCTGGAGATCGGCGCGGACGACTATCTCTGCAAGCCGTTCTCGATGCGGGAGCTGCTGGCGCGCGTGAAAGTGCTCTTCCGCCGCGCGGCCATCGACCACGGCGCGAAACGCCCGGCCGCCGACGCCCCGATGGAGCTCGGCGATCTGGAGCTCGACCTCCAGCGCTACACGGTGCGCTGGAAGGGAAAGCCGATCAGCCTCACCGTCACCGAGTTCATGATGCTGCACGCGCTCGTCCGCTACCCAGGCCACGTGAAGACCCGCAAGCAGCTCCACCAGGACGGCTACCCGCACGACGCCTACGTCAGCGACCGCACCATCGACAGCCACATCAAGCGGGTACGCCGAAAGTTCGAGGAGGTGGACGACACGTTCGAACGCGTCGAGACGGTGTATGGCCTCGGCTATCGCTGGAAAGAATGATCCGGATCCTTAATCCGCTCCGGCGGTTCTCGAGGCTGGCGGTAAGGCTGCTCGCCTTCAACATCATCCTGGTCTTCCTCCCGCTCGCGCTGGTGCTGTTTCTCGGCGCGTTCGAGGAGCAGCTCGAGGAGGCGGAGATCCGCGACGTGACCCACCGGGCGCGGCTCATCGCGGCGGCGATCGCACATGCAGGGACGCTCGACGCCGAGGCCTTCGAGGACGTCATTCGCAGGGCGAAAGTCGACGACCTGAGGGTGCGGCTGATCGACGGGCGGGGGATGGTGGTGGCGGACTCGCGCGAGATCATCGCGCCGGCGCCGCAGCGGCCGCCGCGCACGGACCGCCGCAACGTCCTCTATCGCGTCGGAGCGTTCGTCCTCCGGCCGCTGCTGCGGCTCTTCCGTCCGCCGGAAGAGCCGCTGGAAGTCGACTACTACGCCAACGCCACCCGCCTCGACGGGCCGGAGATCGCCATGGTCCTGCGCGGCCGCGAGCACTTCGAGAAGAAGATCGCCCAGCAGCAGCGCTCCGTGACGCTCTACCGGATGGTGCCGGTGGTCGTCGGCGGCTGGACGCTGGGGGCGGTGGTGACGTCGAAGAGCACGTTCGCCATCCTGCAGGAGCTGTACGTCGTCCGCCTGCGGGTGATGCGGATCTTCATCGCCTCGCTGGCGGTGGCGATCCTGGTCAGCATCTTCTTCTCGACCTCGATCGTCGCGCCGCTGCGCCAGCTCCGCGTCGACGCGCGCGGCATCCTCGACCGCCGCGGCAGGCTGCGCGACCGCCACTTCAAAGGCTCCAAGCGCCGCGACGAGATCGGCGAGCTCTCCCGCGCCCTGGAGCGGATCATGCGCCGCCTCGACGCGCACGTCGGCGTGATCGAAGGCTTCGCCAGCGACGTCGTGCACGAGCTCAAGAACCCGCTGGCCTCGATCCGGAACGCGAACGAGATGCTCGACCTGGTCACCGATCCGGCCGACCAGCGCCGCTTCGTGCGGGTCATCGAGCAGGAGGTGGCCCGGATGGAGCGGCTGCTCTCCGGCGTCCGCGAGATCTCGATGATCGACGCGAAGCTGATCCGCGAGCGCCCCCAGCCGCTCGACGCGGGGGAATTGCTGACCAAGATCGTCGAAGGCTTCCGGCTCCGCGAAGACGAAGGGGTGCAGCTCGACCTGGACATCAGCGGCGCGCCGCTGCGCGTCGCGGCGAGCGAGGACCGTCTGATCCAGGTCTTCGAAAACCTCCTCGACAACGCCATCAGCTTCTCGCCTCCCGGCGCGACGGTGACGGTGAGCGTCGGCGCAGAGAACAATGACGTCGTCACCCGCATCACCGACGCCGGCCCCGGCATCCCCGACGCCAACCTCGCCCGCATCTTCGACCGCTTCTTCACCCACCGCCCCGACACCTCCCGCCACGAACACGGCCACACCGGCCTGGGTCTGGCGATCGTGAAGACGATCGTGGAGGGGTATGGGGGGAGCGTGAGTGCGGCAAACGGAGAGCGCGGCGCGGTGTTCACGGTGCGGCTGCCTAAGGGTTAACTGGTTGCTGGTTCCTGGTTCCTTGTGAGTGCGGGCTTGCGGAGGAAGTGTGTCGCCGGCTGGGGACTCTGCAGGAGCCGGCACCGGTGATTCTTCCGACAGCCTTTCTCATCCTTGACAAATATTCTTGTCGGCTGCATATTGCCACGCATGCCGCTCGAGATGGTCAGCCACGCACAGGCCGCGTCGATGCTGCACCCGATGCGGTTGCGCATCCTCGACGCGCTGCGGGAGCCCGGCTCGGCGAGCACCGTCGCCCGGCAGCTCGGGTTGCCGCGGCAGAAGGTGAATTACCACCTGCGCGAGCTGGAGAAGGCGGGGCTGCTGGAAGAGATCGAGCAGCGGCGGGCCGGGAACTGCATCGAGCGGATCGTCCGGGCGAAGGCCACGCATTACCTCCTCGACCCGGAGATCCTCGGCGCGCTCGGTGCGGACAGCGGCTCGGTCGAGGACCGGTTCTCGAGCACCTACCTCATCGCCCTTGCCTCCGAGGCCATCCGCGACGTGGCGTCGCTGCAGCAGCGGGCTGCGAAGAGCAGGAAGCGCGTGGCCACCTTCGCCCTGCAGACCGACGTCCGCTTCGCCACCGCCGAAGACCGGCGCGCGTTCACCGAAGAACTGGCGAACGCGGTGGTGAAACTGGTCGCGAAGTATCACGACGACGAGACGCCGGGAGGGCGCAGCACGCGCTTCCTGGTCGGCGCCTACCCCGCCGACAAACGACCGGGTGAAAAACGAAAGAGGACCGAATGACGAAAGAGAAGACTGTCGAGGCCGAGATCACCATCGCTGCGGACCCGGATGCCGTCTGGCGCGCCATCACCGAAGGAGAGCAGCTCAAGCAATGGTTCTCGACCGACGCGCGGGTCAGACCCGGCGTGGGCGGCGGGATGTGGATGTCGTTTGGAGAAGGAATGGACTGGGAGACGCCGATCACGCTGTGGGAGCCGGGCCGGCACCTGCGCACCGAGGATCCGGCGCCGAGCAAGCTGGCGGTCGATTACTACATCGAAGGAAAGGGCGGCGAGACGGTCGTACGCCTCGTGCACTCGGGCTTCGCCGCCGACGCATGGGACGACGAGCTGGAGACGCTCGACGGCGGCTGGCGTGCGTTCCTGGCGGCGCTCAAGAACTACCTCGAGCGCCACGCCGGCGAATCGCGCACCGTCGTTTCCTTCCGCCACCCGTCCGTGGCGATGTCGCGCGCCGAAGCCTTCCCGATCATGCTCGACGCACTCGGCGTCCCGCTGGTCGCGGAAGGGGAGCATTTCACCAGCCCGATCTTCGAAGGGGAGGCGGAGGTGGTCAAGGCGCCGATCAACCTCAGCGGCCGCCTCTCCAACCTCGGCGGCGGCTTCCTGATGATCGAGCTCGAGCCCGGCCGCGGCACCTGCCGCCCGTCGGTCTGGCTCTCCCTCTTCGGCGACGCCGCCGCGGAAGCGCCGGCGTTACAGGAGAAGTTGCAGGAGAGGGTGAAGGCGGCGTTCGGGAGTTAGCGGCGGGTCGGGTGGTCTTTTCTGTCGCCCGCTACGCGGGCTCACCTCGGTGGGCGCTGGGTGCCCGGCCTAAAGGCCGGGCCCACAGATCTTTCGCCGCCTACGGCGGCTTTACATCGCCGTAACTGCATCGGTGCGGCCTGCGATGCTCCTCCGCCGCGCGCGGCGCCCAGACAACCAGCAACCGACAACCAGCAACCCCTTCGGCAGGTACTTTCGCGGTCGGGAGCCCACCGAAAGTAACCGTTTTCAGCCATCGCCGACGCCAGATTGCAGATTGGGGTTGCCAACAGGCGGCGAGCGGGTAATATGGTTGAGCGGAGAGAAGGATCTCATCCTTCCCTGCCCCCAAAGTTCGGTCGCTCACGATTTAAGTGGTGAGAGGTAGCTGAGGCTCGTCCCCGGCTGCGGCGTTTGTGTAACCCGGTGGTTATGGGACGTCGTTAGGCAGGGACGGAAAGATAGACTTCAACCGGGGGAGGCAGTACACTGAATACCGACCTCCGGTCTAATCCATTAAAACAGGAGTACGTGTGAGTCCTGCTAAGAGCAATCGCGGTCGTCCTATTGTCCACACCGAGCCTTGGGCGAAAATCACGGTCGTGCTGCTCGACCGTCACGTTGCCTATCTCGATCGTCTGGCCATCGACATTCGTCTGAAGCATGGCAAGGCGATCTCCCGCGCCGAGATCATCCGCGGCCTGATCGAGGCGGCTTTCCAGAGCGGAACCGACCTGTCTCAGGCGGATTCGATCGATACGATCGTGGAGTTGTTGAACCCGACGAGGAAAAAAGCCTCTCGCTAGGAGGCGGGGGACGCCGAGTCGAGCGGGTCTGGCGCAATTGCCCTGCGGCCAGAAGCGCGATCTCTTCTTCGCTGCCTGCGTCAGTGAGGTCGATCCCGCTCTGTTCCATACGATCCAGGATCGTACGGATCAGGTGCGGAAGGCCGAAGGATGCCGGCATGTCCGGATTCAGCTCGTGGGCGAGGTGCCCGAGGTAGTCGAGATGATGACCGGAGAGGACGATCGTCTCCAGCTCGTCCGGCGTTCCCATTCTTCGTTCCTGCGTCAGGGGCATGAGGTCCATTCAAACAGCTCCGATCTAGGAGTGACCGGCGAGACCAAATCCCTACCCTGAATCTGAAAAAAAGATGGCGGCCGGTCGTAAACGGCCGCCATTGTTGTACTTACGAGAAGTGAGTTTTTCGCAAATCCCCGCGCTGGCACCGCGCATGAACCTGCCTCGCCCGTGAGCATCCGTTACGACGCCGTCATCGTCGGCTCCGGCCCTAACGGCCTCGCCGCCGCCATCGTCCTTGCCCGGGAAGGGCTTTCCGTCCTGGTCCTGGAGGCAAAGGACACCATCGGCGGCGGGGCGCGCACCGCGCAGGTCACCCTTCCCGGCTTCCACCACGACATCTGCTCGGCCATCCATCCGATGGGGGTGGTCTCGCCGTTCATGCGCGAGCTGCCGCTCGCCGGCCACGGCCTGGAGTGGGCCTGGTCGCCCGCCGCGATCGCCCATCCGCTCGACGACGGCACCGCGGCGACGCTCGAGCTGGACCTCGACGCCACCGCCTCCCGCCTCGGCGCGGACGAGCAGGCCTACCGCGCGCTGATGAAGCCGTTCGCGAAGAATGCCGGGAAGCTGTTCGACGAGATCCTCCGTCCGGTGCTCGCGCCGCCGATGCCGAAGCATCCATTCCTCCTCGCGCACTTCGGGCTCCTCGGCCTGCAATCCGCCCTCGGCCTGGCGAAGCGTTTCAAGACTCCGCACGCCCGCGCGCTCTTCGGCGGCTCGGCGGCGCACTCGTTCCTCCCCCTTGATCGGACCGGCTCCGCCTCGTTCGGCCTGGCGCTGATCCTCGCCGGCCACGCCACCGGCTGGCCGGCCGCGAAGGGGGGCTCGGTGGCGATCGCCGATGCGATGGCCAGCTACCTGAAGTCGCTCGGAGGGGAGATCCAGACCTCGCGGCCGGTGCGGTCGTTGCGCGACGTGCCGCCGTCGCGCGCGGTGCTGTTCGACGTCACGCCGATCCAGCTCGCCTACATCGCGCCCGACGACCTGCCGTCCGGCTACCTTCGCAAGCTGGGCCGCTTCCGCTACGGCCCGGGGGTGTTCAAGGTCGACTGGGCGCTCGACGGGCCGATCCCTTGGAAGGCGGAGGCGTGCGCGCGCTCGGCGACCGTCCACGTCGGCGGCACGATCGAAGAGATCGCGGCGCACGAACATGCGGTGTTCCACGGAAAGATGACCGAGAAGCCGTTCGTGCTGGTGGCGCAGCAGAGCATGTTCGACGCGACGCGGGCGCCCGAGGGGAAACACACCGGGTGGGCGTACTGCCACGTGCCGCATGGGTCCACCGAGGATGCGACGGAGGCGATCGAGCGCCAGATCGAGCGCTTCGCCCCCGGCTTCCGCGACCGCATCCTCGGCCGCCGCACCATCAATACCGCGCAATACGAAGAGTACAACCCGAACAACGTCGGCGGCGACATCGCCGGCGGCGCCAACACGATGTCGCAGTTCCTCACCCGGCCGTTCGCGAAGCTGGACCCGTACTCGACGCCGAACGAGCGGCTGTTTCTCTGCTCGAGCTCCACCCCGCCGGGCGGGGGAGTGCACGGGATGTGCGGGTACTGGGCGGCGCGCAGCGCGTTGAAGAGGGTGTTCGGGAGATAGGCCCTATCAACCCTCCGCCCGAACCTCGTCCCTCTTCCTCTTCTGCACGATCCCCCGAACCCGCTTCTCCAGCGCCGCCGCTTCTTCGTCGCGCAGGGTCGCTTTCTCCTGCTGCACGCCTTCCGACGTGCCGCCGCTGGTGTCGATCATGCGCTGGACGACGGCGCGCCAGTTGGCGTCCTGCGCCGGGGCGCCGACGGTACGGACGGTCAGCCAGTCTAGGAAGTTCGAGGCGCGTGCGTAGACGTCGACGGCAAAGCGCACTCCTTCCGTGGTGTCGCTGCTGGTGAACTCGACGATGCCGGACAGCGGATGTCCTTCGATGGTGGCGAGGACGACATGCGTCGGCTCGGCGACTTCGACGCGGACCTGGAAGTTGCCGCGCAGGGGGAGGGAGCCGGTCAGCGTCGCTCCCTTCTCGATCTTGTCGGGGGCGCCGGGCTCGGCGACGAACTCGATCGGCATGAAGTCGTTGACCCGTTCGCGGAACTGTTTCATCAACCCGACGGCGTTCAGCCGCGAGCCGCTGATGTCGGCCCAGAACCGCTTGTGCTCGAGTCCTCCGAACCCTTCCTCGGGCAGGCTTTCCTTCAGCGCATCGGCGAGGAGTCTCAGCCCGTGGTCGAGCGGGGTCGTGCTCACGCCGAGGGCTTCCGCGGCGCTTTTGCCGCGACTCACGTTCTGCTCGCGCAGCATCTTCAGCTTGTTCTCGTCGACCGCGAACTGCGCGAGCGGCATCGGCACCGGGATGCGCACCGGGCTCCGTCCGGTGATCTCCCCGAACCGGCGCACGAGGTCGTTCATGGTGGTGCGCTCCGGACCGGCGGCCTCCAGCACTTCTCCGGCGGCCTCGTGGTTCTCGACCGCACCGGCGAGAATCTTCGCCAGGTCTTCGTGCCAGATGGGCTGGAACTCCTGCTCGCCGTCGTCGATGACCGGGACGGCCGGGAGTGCGCGGACCATCTTCAGGATCAGCGAGATCATCTCGTCGCCCGGCCCGTAGACGTTGCCGGGCCGGATGATGGTCCAGAGCAATCCGCTCTGTTCGACGAGCTTCTCGGCCTCGAATTTGGACTTGTGGTAATCGGACTCGCCGACGTCGGCCCCGAGGGAGGAGACGCTGACGAAGCGTTTCACGCCGGCGCGTTTGGCCTCGCCGATCATGTTCTGCGTCCCCTGGACGTTGACGGACCGGAACGTGATCTCCGGAGGCTGCTCCTCGACGATGCCGGCGATGTGGAGGACCACCTCGCATTCCGACGCGGCGTTGGCGATGGAAGCAGCATCGGCGACGTCGCCAATGAACGGCTCTACCCCGGGCCACTGTTTCGCGTCTTCTTCTGCGTGACGCGAGAGCAGCCGCACGTCATGCTTGCGCGCGATGAGCTCCGGTATGACTCCTTCTCCAATGACGCCCGTACCACCCGTAACGAGGATCTTCATGGCCGTCTACGGAGCACGCGAGGTGCCACGTAGGAGAACGACTAGTGCGGAATACCGAACGCGTAATACAACAGACAAAGTACGCCGAGGACGATGGTGCCGCCGCGGAGCTCGCGCCAGCGGCCGCTCAGCACCTTCATCACCGGATAGAGCACCAGCCCCGCCGTCAGCCCGTTGGCGATATTGAAGGTGAAGACCATCACCACCACCGTCGTAAACGCCGGGACCAGCTCCGTCAGATCGTCGAAATCGATCTTCGCCACCGCGCCGAGCATCAACATCCCCACGATCAGCAGCGCCGGTGCGTAGGCATACTGCAGCGACTGCATCGGCTCGAAGAGCGGGATGAACAGCAGCGATAGCGCGAACAGCGCCGCCGTGACCACGGAGGCGAGGCCCGTTCGGGCACCCTCGCGGATCCCCGTCGACGACTCGATGTACGCGCCGCTCGTCGACGTCCCGACCAGGCCGCTGAAGACGCACGCGATCGCATCGACCACCATCGGCCTCTTCAGGTCCCCCTTGCCGCCCGTCATCGCGTCGAGACCGACCAGCGTACCGAGCGTGTCGAGGAGCGACATCAGAAACAGCGTCAGCAGGATCGGCAGAAAACTGAGGCGGAGGATCGACACCACGTCGAGCTGGAACGCGATCGGAGCGAGACTGTACTCGCCCGTGAACGGGATCGCCATCACCCGCTTCGGCGCCTCCCCCGCGCCGAGAAGAATGCCCGCGATCGCGGTGACGGCGATGCCGATCAGGATCGCACCGGGGACGCGGCGATAGGCGAGGGCGGCGATCAGCACGAAGCCAAAGATCGCCAGCAGGACCGTCGTACTGCGGATGTCGCCGAGCTGCACCGGCACCGCCTGCGCCCCCTTGACGATCCCTGCCTCGAAAAGCCCGATGAACGTCAGGAACAGCCCGATCCCCGCGGCAAAACTGTGCTTCATCGACGGCGACACCGCGTCGGCCAGCCAGGCCCGTACCCCCAGCATCGTGATGATCAGGAAGATGATCCCGCTGACGAACACCGCGCCGAGGCGCTGCTGCCAGGTGATGCCGAAGGCGGCGAGACCGAACGCGAGAAACGCGTTCTCCCCCATGTACGGCGCCACCGCGATGGGGCGGTTCGCGTAGAGCCCCATCAGCAGCGTGCCGAACGCCGCGGTGAGGATCGTGGCGACCGTCCCCGGCTTCTGCGGGATCCCGGCGAAGGCGAGGATGGCCGGGTTGACCACGATGATGTAGGCCATCGAGACGAAAGTCGTGATGCCGCCGACGACCTCCGCGCGGACAGAGCTCCCGCGTGAAGCGATCTCAAACATACGGCGATTGTAAGCGGGGAGGGGAGGGGACCGTACCCGTAGGGGCAGAGGCGTGTCAGTTGTCGATTGTTCGGTAGTCCCGCTGCTGCCCGCGTAAACCGGGCAGCGCAGACAACCGACAACCGACAACCGACAACCTGCTTTTACTGTACGTTCAGCCGGTCGGCGTTGACGGCGGTGACACCGTTGACCTGCCGGACTTTGACGATGATCGCGTCGCGATCGGCGCTGCTGCTGACGTTGCCGGAGAGAGTGACGCGTCCGCCTTCGGTGACGTCGACGCCGAGATCGAAGGTCTTGCCGGGGACCGCCTGCGCGATCGCCGCGCGGACCTCGACCACCATCGCCTCTTCGTCAGCGGCTTCGGGCAGCTGCCGGTTCAGAGAGCATGCGCTCACCGCCAATGCGACGAGCAGCAGAGAGAGAAATACCAGGGCTCCATTGCGTTTCATGTAATTGAAACCTCCTTCATGGGACCCGGTTGAGCAACTGTCGTTCCCACCGCTGAATCCGTACGAAACGGCGACGAAAGTGGCGCGCTTCATGCTCAAAATAACAGCAGTTTCTTGGCCGCGATACAGAAGGAGACTCTATGAGCAAGGCCTTACAGAACAAGAACTTATCCGGGCGTCCCGCCACGCGGACGCTTCTTGCAGTTTCGCTCGCACTCACACTCGCCGCGTTCGGTTGCACGACCAACCGGACTCTCGGAAACGGCGATCCGGTCATGACCCCCGGCAGCCGCTTCACCCCCACCGGAGGCATCGGCAGCGGCTCGGAGTCGGCGCCGTCGATTCCTCCTCCCATGATGTCCTCCTCGACCTATTCGTCGGTCTCGAGCCAGGCCCTGCCGCGGGTGACCTCGCGCGCTTCCCGTCTGAGCCCGGATGAAGCCGCCGCGATCATGGCTGCCCAGGCGCCGCGCGTGCGCGTCCTCGGCCCTGCCGTGCCCGGCCCCGCCAATCGCCCCTATGCATCGGACGGCCAGTTCATCAACCCGGCCCTGCAGACCAACCCGCAGTTGACGATCAACTCTTCTTCACTCATCTCGCAGCCCGTCACCGGCATCACCAGTGGAGCCGGTGAAGCCATCATCGGCGGCTCCGGCGTCGTCGTCTCCGGTGCCACGACCACCGGGACCGGGCTCACGCTCGCCGGGAACGTGACCACCGGCGCGGTGATCAGCACGCCCACCGCCACGGTCCTGACGCCGACGGCGGCAGCGATCCCGCTCCCGGTCGGGACGTTCGCGAGCAGCACCGTCTCGCCGACCGCGGTATCGGCCGTCAACCCGAGCGCGACTATCGCCGCCTCGCCGACCGTCATCGGCACCGCCGCCAGCGTCCGGCTCGTCGTCGACGCCAACGGCCGCACCGTGATGACGAACGCCTCGACCCGTCCTCAGTAAGTCCGTACGAGAGGGCAGGCACGATCGCCTGCCCTCCACGTGTGGGAGCGTCGAACCATGGCAGACATCCGGATCGGAACGTCGGGCTACCACTACAAACCCTGGGTCGGCCGCTATTACCCGGCGGACATCAAGCCCAACCAGATGCTCGCGCACTACCTGCGCGACTTCGACACCGTGGAGCTCAACAACACGTTCTACCAGTTGCCGAACGAGTCGACGTTCGACACGTGGCGCGAGTCCACCCCGGCCGGTTTCCTCTATGCCGTGAAGGGAAGCCGCTTCATCACCCACATGATCAAGCTCAAGGACGCCCGGCGCGGCCTGACCAACTTCATGCCCCGCGCCGAGCGCCTGGGATCGAAGCTCGGCCCGATCCTCTGGCAGCTTCCCCCCAACTGGAAAGTGAACGTCGAGCGGCTCGAGGAGTTCCTCTCCCTCCTCCCCAAAGAGCACGACTACACCTTCGAGCTTCGGAACGAGACCTGGATGACCGAGGCGGTCTACGACGTCCTGCGCCGGTACAACGCCGCCTTCTGCATCTACGAGCTGGCCGGGTACATGTCCCCGCT
Source organism: Thermoanaerobaculia bacterium (assembly GCA_035629865.1). GTDB lineage: Bacteria > Acidobacteriota > Thermoanaerobaculia > Gp7-AA8 > Gp7-AA8 > QHVT01. Next base: position 43,305 of record DASPHC010000146.1, read on the forward strand.
CGAAGTGACTGCCGACTGGACCTACATCCGCCTCCACGGCCCGACCCACTTCAAATACCAGGGCAGCTACAGCGACGCCCAGCTCGCCGAATGGGCCGGCCGCATCCGCTCCTGGAGCAAGAAGATGCGCGCCATCTACGTCTACTTCGACAACGACGACTCGGCGTACGCGGTCTACAACGCGATGACGCTGAAGAAGATGTTGGGGAGATTGGCGCAGAGGAAGGTGGCGTAGGGGACGGCGCGCCCGTGCCGACTCCCTTCCTGTCATCCTGAGCCAGAGGATCTTTCCCACAAGCGGGAATCCTGACGGCGAAGGACCTGGGTGGGTGGAGGTGGGATGCACGTGCCCCTCGCTCCTCCCGTCAGCATTCAATGCTTCACCCTCTCCTCCAGCACCTTCAACGGCATCGACCCGCTTCCGATCAGCCGCTCGTGAAACTGCTTCACGTCGAAGCCGGGCTGGCGCTCCGCCTTCTGCCGCAGCTCCATCATCTTCAGGCTGCCGATCTTGTACGCGAGCGCCTGTCCGGGGATGTCGACGGCGTAGCGGAGGATCTCGGTCTCGATCTCTTCGTCGGTCAGAGGGGTGTGGTCGCGCATGAATTGCGCGGCTTGATCGTGGGTCCAGCCGAGGGCGTTGAGGCCGGTGTCGACGACGAGGCGGTTGGAGAGGAGGGCGTCCATCATCAGGCGGCCGGCGCGGTCGTGCGGGGTGTCGTAGAGGCCCATCTCGCCGGCGAGGATGGCGGCGTACTCGCCCCAGCCTTCGACGAAGGCGGTGTCGTAGCGTTTCCGGCGAAAGAGCGGGATCGATTCCGACTCGATCTGCCGCGCGATCTGGAAGTGATGGCCGGGGACGAGCTCGTGGGCCATCAGTGCGCCGCCGAAGATGATGCTGCGCGGCTTCGCCGGCGAGCCGTTGAAGAAATAGTGGCCGGCCGGATCGTCGGCGGTCGGCGCCTGGTAGTAGCCGAACGTCATCGACGCCTCGTAGGCAGGGTCGAGGCGCTGGGTATCGTACGGCGCGCGCGGCATTCCGGCGAAGAAGCGGGCCAGGTGCGGCTCGAGGCGGCGGACGTAGGCGGTGAAGTGCGCCTGTGGATCGCGGAATGCTCCCTGCGCGGTCCAGTACTGCTGGAGGAAGGAGTAGAAGTCGCGCTTTGCGCCGGTGAAGCCGAGTTGCGCGCGCACTTCTGCAAGCTCCCGGTCGATGCGCTCCAGCTCCCGCAGGCCGAGGGCGTGGATCTCCTGCGGGGTGAGATCGAGGGAGGTGTGGACGCGGATCAGGTGGCGATAGGCGTCCGCTCCCCCGGGATACTGGCCGAGGCCGACGGCGTCCGGCGCGTTCGCTTCGTAGTCCGGCGAGAAGACGGCGTTCAGGCGGGCGAGCGCGGGATCGACACGATCCGAGATCGCCGCGTGCATCGCTTTCGCGAAGGCCTGACGCTCGTCTTCCGGGATCGCCTGCAGCCGCGCTTCGGCGACGGTGAGTGGGGCACTGGTGAGCATCGTCCGCACCGCCGGCAGTTCGCGTTTCGGGATGCGGATACCGCGGCGCTCCTGCTCGCGCACCACCGCGGTCATCCGGTCGGCGAAGCGGGCGTACTCGTCGAGGAGGCGGAGGTAGCGGGCCGTGTCTTCGGCGGACTTGAAAATAAACGCGCCGAGAACCGTCTGGACCGGCTGGATCTGTGAAGCGTACGGCGTGACCGGGAACTGCAGCCAGAAGTGGGGGAGCCCGTCGACGGTCTCCTGATGGAGGTGCTTCAGGATCGCCAGCGAGATCTGTTCGTCATCAGTGAGCTGCGTCGCGTCGATCCGCTCCAGCCGCGTCAGCAGCCGGCGCGCAAAGTTCGCATCCTGCTGCGCACGCTCGAACGAGACGTCCGGCAGTCGCTCGATCGGCAGTCCGAGCTGATGCCGCGCCGAGACGTCGTCCTCGATCTGCCGCTGCCAGTGCTCCTCGGCCAGCGCGGCGAGCGTCTGCGACGGTGTCTGCGGAGGCATCGACGCACACGAGACCACAAAAAGCACGAGCAGGGGAGCGAAACGACCCATCGCCGGAATGGTACAGCGCGTCTGAACCTTCGGCGTGCACCACGTGAACCCCGCGCGTGCACCACGTGCATTGGCGTGTGCATGGCGTGCATCTGCGTGTGCACGGCGTGCATCTGCGTGTGCATGGCGTGCATCGGCGCGTGCACGCGTGCATCGGCGTGTGCACGGCGTGCATCTGCCTGTGCATGGCGTGCATCTGCCTGTGCACCACGTGCATCTGCCTGTGCACCACGTGCATCCGCGCCTGCACCACGTGCATCCGCGCGTGCACCACGCGCTCCAACAGAACGGCGCATGCTTTCGCATGCGCCGTTCAAGTGCTTCGAAGAGAAGCGGTTACCGCCGGTTGCCGCCGAAGAGGCGGAGCAGCATTAGAAAGAGGTTGATGAAGTCGAGGTAGAGGGCCAGGGCGCCGTAGACGGCCAGGTTCTCGCGGAGCGTCGGGGAGGTGGCGTACGACTTCAGCTTCTGGGTGTCATAGGCGGTCAGGCCGAGGAACACGAAGACGCCGATCAGCGAGATCGCAAAGCCGAGCGCCGACGACTTCAGGAAAATGTTCACCACGCCGCAGATCAGGATCCCGATCAGGCCCATGAAGAAGAACGAGCCCCACGAGGTCAGGTCGCGCTTCGTCACCATCCCGTAAACGCTCATCGCGCCGAACATCCCGGCGGCCGTGAAGAACGCCAGCGAGATGTCCCCGGCCGTGTAGACGAAGAAGATCGAGCTGAGAGTCAGCCCGTTCAGCAGCGCGAAGACGAGAAACACCGACGCCGCGCTTGCCGGCGACATCTTCGTGATGCGGAACGACAGGTAAAACACCAGGCCGAGCTCCGCGATCAGCAGCACCCAGCGCAGGGGCGTACCGAAGATCAACTGCTGCATGGCAGGCGAGGAGACCACCCACATCGCAGAGAGCGCTGTGAGGATCAGGCCGCCGAACATCCAGGCGTAGACGGAGCGGATGAAGGTGCGCTCCCGCTCGGCAACGTCGGCCGTGCGGCCGTCGACCCAGGCGGGCTGTTCAGGGCGATAAGGGAATTGGCTCATTTGATGTGCCTCCAGTAGTTGGCGATTCTAACAATGATCATGCCGGGTGTAGTCCTTGCAGCCTCGGAATTCACAATGATACGCTCAGGTTTTGTAACACAGTTAAACTTGATGACGAAGCGCTCAACGCTGAGAAGTCAAAGAAGGAGAACCAGATATGTCCAAGATCATCGGCATTGACCTCGGCACGACCAATTCCGTCGTGGCGGTCATGGAAGGGAACGAGCCGAAGGTCATTGTGAACGCCGAAGGTAGCAGAATCACCCCTTCGGTGGTCGGCTTTGCCAAGAACGGCGAGCGCCTCGTCGGCCAGGTGGCCAAACGGCAGGCAGTGACCAATCCCGAGAACACCATCTTCTCGATCAAGCGCTTCATGGGCCGTAAGTTCAATGAAGTCAACGAAGAGATGAAGATGGTCCCCTACAAGGTGACCCAGGCCCCGAACGGCGACGTCCGCGTCGACGTGAGCGGCAAGATGTACTCCCCGCCGGAGATCTCCGCGATGATCCTGCAGAAGCTCAAGCAGGCCGCGGAAGATTACCTCGGCGAGAAGGTCGAGCGCGCAGTCATCACCGTGCCGGCCTATTTCAACGACTCCCAGCGCCAGGCGACCAAGGACGCGGGCGAGATCGCCGGCCTCAAGGTCGAGCGTCTCGTCAACGAGCCGACCGCCGCCGCGCTGGCCTACGGCCTCGACAAGAAGAACAACGAGACCATCGCCGTCTATGACTTCGGCGGCGGTACGTTCGACATCTCCATCCTCGAGGTGGGCGACGGCGTCGTGGAGGTGAAATCGACCAACGGCGACACGCACCTCGGCGGCGATAACATCGACCAGAAGCTCATCGACTGGATCATCGACGAGTTCCGCAAGGACCAGGGCATCGACCTTTCCAAGGACAAGATGGCCCTGCAGCGCCTGCGCGAAGCGGCCGAGAAGGCGAAGATCGAGCTCTCCTCGACCATGTCGACCGACATCAACCTGCCGTTCATCACGGCCGACGCATCGGGTCCGAAGCACATGAACATGGCCCTGACCCGGGCGAAGTTCGAGCAGCTCATCAGCGACATTGTCAGCCGCACCATGGGCCCGGTGAAGCAGGCCCTCACGGACGCCGGCGTCGATCCGAAGAAGATCGACGAGGTGGTCCTCGTCGGAGGCTCGACCCGTATCCCGATGGTGCAGCAGGCCGTCAAGGACTACTTCGGGAAGGAGCCCCACAAGGGCGTGAATCCCGATGAAGTCGTGGCGGTCGGCGCGGCGGTGCAGGGCGGCGTGCTCGGCGGCGACGTCAAGGACGTGCTGCTGCTCGACGTGACTCCGCTCTCTCTCGGCATCGAGACTCTCGGCGGCGTGATGACGAAGCTCATCGAGCGCAACACCACCATCCCGACCCGCAAGTCGGAGATCTTCTCGACCGCGGCGGACAACCAGACCTCGGTCGAGATCAAGGTCTACCAGGGCGAGCGCGAGATGGCGGGGGCGAACAAGCTGCTGGGCGCGTTCCACCTGGTGGGCATTCCGCCGGCACCGCGCGGCATCCCGCAGGTCGAGGTCGGGTTCGACATCGACGCGAACGGCATCATGCACGTGTCGGCGAAGGATCTCGGCACGGGCAAGGAGCAGCGCATCACCATCACCAGCTCTTCGGGTCTGTCGAAGGACGACGTCGAGAAGCTGGTGAAGGACGCGGAAGCGCACGCCGAGGAAGACAAGAAGCGGCGTGAGGAAGTGGAAGCGAAGAACCAGCTCGACTCGATGGTCTACCAGGTCGAGAAGATGCTGAGCGAGAACCGCGAGAAGCTGAACGGCGGAGACGTGCAGACGCTCGAAGGAGCGATCGGCGAGGCCCGCAAGGCGATGGAGCAGGGCGACGCCGAGACCATGCGCAAGGCCCTGGACAACCTGCAGAAGGCTTCGCACAAACTCGCCGAGGTGATGTACCAGCAGGCCAGCGCGCAGGGCGCGCCGGGCGGCGATTCCTCGGGCGGCGACGCCGGCGCGGCCGGTGGCCCGTCGAACAAGGACGACGTCATCGAAGCCGAAGTGGTGGACGAGAATAAGTAAGATGCAGCGAGGAGAGGCGGGCTTCGGCCCGCCTCTCCGGTTCAAGGGACTCCGTGTATGGCGAAACGCAGAGCAGACGGATACGTGATGATCTCGATCATCTCGGAGCGGTACAACATCCATCCGCAGACGCTCCGCCTGTACGAGCGTGAGGGGCTGATCAAACCGGCCCGCACGCAGGGCAACACCCGCCTCTACGGCGAAGACGAGATCAGGAAGCTGGAGATGATCCTCACCCTGACCCGCGACCTCGGCGTGAACCTGGCTGGGGTGGAAGTGGTCCTGCAACTGGCCCGGATGATGGGCGAAGCGGACATGAACTTCGACCGCCTCCTCGACTACATCCGCCAATGCATGCTCGACAAACGCCACGGCATCGAGCGCGAAAACGCGCTCGTGAAGGCGATGCCGTTCGGGATGGTCAAGTTCCGGTAGAGGGTTCTGATGGCGCGCCTCCGGCGCGCCGTCACGGACCGCCGACGTCCCCGTCGGCCGGTCCGGGGGGCCACCGACTTAGAACGCCTGCGCTCCTGTGCAACAGATTCGGCAATTTGGGGGCTGCGGCAGAGCGTTATGATGGTTCGCGTCCATGCCCCCCTTTCTCCGCATAGCCGCAGCTCTGCTCGTCTTTGCCCTCCCCGCCGCGGCGGCCGTGCCGGTGTTCCGGAACCCGCAGCCGTTGCCGGTGACGGGGCACGGCGGAACGCTGCTGCGCGGCAGTTTCGGCGGCGATGCGCAGCCCGACCTGGCCGTCTACGACGGCTTCACCGTCCAGATCCTCATCAGCAACGGCATCAGCCCGTTCATCCGCGCCGCGGGCACCGTGGCGATCGAAGGGGCGGTCGACCTCGTCGCCGGCGACGTCACGGGAGACGGCCGCTCCGATCTGGTGGCCTCGTTCTTCGACCCCGGCGCCGTCCGGATCTACCGAGGACTGGGAAACGGCCTCTTCGACGCCGGGACGGCCATCCCGTCCATGCCCATGCCGGGCAAGCTGGCCATCGCCGACTTCAACGGCGACGGGCGCGCCGACCTCCTCGTGGCCACCGCCGATCCGCATCCCGAAGATCCGATCATGACCGTGCACCTCGGTGAGGGGAACGGTGCGTTCGGCAGTGGCATCGCCAGCCCGGTCTACGATACGCCGAATCACCTGCAAGTGCTCGACGCCAACGGCGACACGAAACCGGACCTCGTGGTGAGCTCGTCCGGAACCTGGGTTCACCTCGGCAGCGGCGACGGCTCGTTCATCTCCCATGGGCGTGTCCTCATCGACCGCGCCGCGACCGCATCGGGGGACTTCAACGGCGACGGGCATGCCGACCTTGTCCTCGCGCCCGGCGACCTCGGCAGCGGATCGATCCAGATCGCCCTCGGCGACGGCACCGGCACGTTCACGCAGGGCGCACGCTACGCCGTCGGCGGCGGCGCGCGGGAGCTGGCCGTCGCCGACGTCGACGGCGACGGAAAGGCCGACCTACTGGTTCCGTCGATCGAGGGAACGCTCACTATCCGCCGCGGTGCCGGCAACGGGACGTTCGCGAGCGTCCGTTTCTACGCCACCGGCCGCCTGGTCAGTTTCCAGCCCGGCGACTGGGACCGCGACGGTCTCACCGACGTCGTCGTCTCCGGCACGGACCGATGGCCCGGCGTCCGCCTCATCAAAGGAAAAAACGGCGGGTTGTTCGACACATGGCGCGCCTACATGCCGCCGGCGACGGTTCCCATCTACGGACTGAGCGCCAACGTGCAGAGCGGCGTGGTGGCGGACATGAACGGCGATGGCAAACCGGACGTGATCGGGCTGACCGAGCGGCATGACAACTACGCCATGCAGCTCGTGATCATGCTCAACGGCGGATTCGCCACGCTCGGCCCTCCCATCTTCACCGAGCTCGGCGAGAGCGAGTGGAACCTGGGGCCCTACTTCTGCACCGGAGACGTGAACGGCGACGGGAAACCGGACGCGGTCGTGGTCTCTTTGCATCCCAACGGAGTTCCCGTCCGGACCTATCTCGGACGAGGGGACGGCTCGTTCGATCCGCCGATCGACCTGGCGATCGGACCCGGACGGGATCCTCGTCTGGCCGAACTCGACGGCGACGGTGTCCTCGATCTTCTGCTCGGCACGAACGTCTTTCACGGCAACGGCAACGGCACGTTCACTCCGGCGACGACATTGCCCGTGCAGGTGCAGGCCGTCGCCGATTTCAATGGCGACGGGCATCTCGACGTTGCCGGAGAGGGCTTCTCCGGCATCTACGTCGGTCTCAACGACGGGAGCGGCGGCTTTACCACCGTGTCGACCGAGGAATGGGCAACCCGGTACTTCGGTACGGTGGGAGATTTCACCGGAGACGGGAAGACCGACGTGCTCCTGGTGACGTATACCGGGACGCGTGTACGTCCCGGCAACGGCGACGGCAAGTTCGGCGATGCGATCGATTTCGAAATCACCCCGCGCATCGAATACAGGGTCCATACGGCCGACTTCGACGGCGACGGGAAGCTCGATCTCCTCAACGGCACGGAGGTTTACCTCGGCGACGGAGAGGGACGGTTCCGCTCGTATGCGTACGCAGTGGCGCCGCCGTTGCCCGAGGTGGGAGTGGGCGACTTCGACGGCAACGGCAGCCCCGACGTGGCGGCGTTCCTCGGCACGACCGTTTCGATCTACCTGACGCGTCTCGGGCTCGCGCCGGCTCTCTCCGCCAGCGTCGAGGTCTCCTCCGACACTCCGCAGGGGCACTATGCCCTCGGCATCACCTACACCGCGGCGGTCGAGGGGCTGGCCACGCTCCCGCTGACCGGCGCGGTCGTCTTTTCCGACGACGGCGTGCCGGTGAGCATGCGCGTGCTCGGCGAGACCGCGGTCTCGGAGCGCATCCTCTCGCCCGCTGCCGGCACGCGCACGATCAGGGCGGCCTACAGCGGCGACGAGCGCTACAAGCCGGCGAGCGACTCGCTGCAGCAGAGCATTGCCAAAGCCGCGACGACGCTCACCGCCGTCTCTTTGAAGACTCCCGAGCACTATCCGAAGGAAGCGCGCGTCTCCGTCACGCTGTCCGCCCTAGTCGACAATTACTACCTGATGCCGCCGCGGCAGTTCACGTTCCGCCTCAGCGGCAAGGTCCTGCAGTCGCGCATCGATCCGAATCGCGAGGATGCGTTCTACGTAGCCGGGCTGCCGATCGGGACGCACAGCGTGACCGTCGAATACGCGGGGAACGGGAACTTCGAACCGTCGACGACGACGTTCGCGCAGGTGATCCGCAACACCGATCCCGGCCTGGTGATCTCGATCGACCCGTCGTCGAACGTCGTCGCCGGCACTCCCGTCACCCTGCGCGGCACCGTGCTGCCGGGAGTCGCCGGCTCGGTCTCGTTCCTCGCGAACGACGAGCTCCTCGGCTCCGCGCCGATCGTCGACGGCGCCGCGCAACTGACCCGGACGTTCGCGTGGGGCGACTACGCCGTGGTGGCGTACTACCCCGGAAGCCCGCAGTACGCGGACGACAGCGGGACGATGCCGCTGACGGTCCACGCCGGCGCATGGGGAACGCGACCGCAGGTGCAGGCGACGGCGGACGGTATGGCGGTGACGATCCGCTGGTCGCCGGTGATCGGGGCCTCCTCGTTCACGATCTACCGCCGCGGCGCGTTCACGCAGGCTTGGGAGAGCCTCGGCATGTACGGGGCCTACGGTGGCTACTTCTTGCCGGTGGAGATCCCGGCCAACAGCACCTGGCAGTTCGCGGCGACGGCGCACGACGCCAACGGAAATTCGAGCGCGATGAGTCTTCCGGACCTGGCGACGAGCGTGGCGCTGCCGGCACCGATCACCCCCGGCGTGACGCGACTCCGTGCGGCCGACTTCCTCCAGTTGCGCGCCGCGGTCAACTCCGTCCGCGCCTTCGCCGGTCTCGCTCCGGCGTCGTTCACCGACCCGGTACTGACCGGACAGCGCATCCGCGCCATTCACGTGATGGACCTCCGCACCGCCCTGTCGCAGGCGCGTTCAGCGATCGCGATGCCGCTCGGCTTCTCCGACCCCGCGCTCACCGCGAGGGTGACGCCGGTGCGCGCGCTGCACGTGCAGCAGATCCGCGAAGGAGTGGAGTAGGGGCTGGTTGTCAGTTGTCGGTGGTCTGCCATTCCTCGGCTTACGGGGCGGTCTCCCGAGTGCCGTCCAGGTGACCGATTAACCGCCTCCTCGACTTCATCCGCCAAGTCATGCTCGACAAACGTCACGCTATCGAGTGCGAAAACGCGTTGGTGAAAGCGATGCCGTTCGGGGTGGTCAAATTTCGGTGAGGGCGGCGCTCACGGTCGCAGTCTTTTTCCAAGGATGACCGTCCCGGTGAGATTGGGCGCTTTCCGGACCGGGTTCTGCCGGCCGTTCGTCGCCGCACTGACCTTCTGCGAAACGAACCGATAGATCTCGTCGACGTCGATGTGCGCGTCGCGGTCCACATCGGCGTCTCCTTCCAATCCTTCGAGGAGGAAATGGGTGAACACCCCGTGTTTGAGGTGCACCCACTCCTGCGCCGCCTCGTGACCGCTGCTGGCGGTCAGGATGACCCGGCCGCGGCCGGCGCTGGCCATGCGGGAGAGAAATTCGTCGGTGACCGGAGCGCGGCGGCTGACGTTTGGATCGTAGGGTGAGCGTCCACCGGCCGCTCCGCTGAAACAGCTGTCGACGATCAGTGCAACTCTCTCGGGACTGAGCCTCTGGAGAATCCGTGTGAGCTCTTCCATGCTCAAAGCCGAGCCGAACAGGTCAGACGGGTTCGCGTCGTGCGGCAGGAGGTACTTGCTGTAGCCGTCGGCGTCGACGCTTCCCGCATCGGACTCCCGCTCTCCGTGACCGGCAAAGTAGAGGATGACCGTGTCATCCGGATTTCTGGTCTTGCTCACGAGGTCAGTGCCGAGTGTGCGCTTGATGCTCGCCAGCGTAGCCTGTTCGTCGAGCAGGTAAATCAATTGCTCCTCGGGTATCCCGAGTCCACGGTAATAGGCGAGGATCGCGCTCGCGTCGTCCTTTGCAAAGAGGAGATCCGGGATGTCGGGATTCGCATAACTGGAGATTCCGACAACCGCCACCCAGACCTTTCCTTCGTGTCGCCGATGGAGAGAAAGCCTCCGGCTGCCGCGATGCCCTTCGGCCGACACCACGATGACTTCAAAGACGTTCTCTCCATACTCGAGCTGGACCTGGGGCTTGTATTGCCAGGCATAGCTCCCCTGATCCTGAATCAGCATCGCGGGCCCGGCTTCGACGGAACGGCGGTTCTGCTCGAGCCGTATCGTTTCCACCGGGGCGTGCGACTGGACCTCGAACTTCAGGACAACACTTTCCTGCTGCAGGTGGCTACCGTTCTCATGACCGTGAAACGAGACCACTGCCGGAATCGCCGCCGTGCGAGCGTGTGTACGTTCGAGTGCCGGAGGCGGCACGGCGGAGATCACCGCCGCCTGTTCGCGCTGGATGGGCAGCGTCGTCTGATGCTCGGCGGAAGGAAAATCGCTCTGGGAAGCGACGATCTTGAGCGACACGCCGGAGCCGGCGACGTTGCGGCGGATGTGCGCCTTAAAGGAGAGTCTCGTCGCGGATGCTGCCGCACCGACAACGCCGACCTCGAGCTGGAGCTTGCGAGCCGGGGCGCCTGAATCGTCGAGCAGTTCGACGCCGTCGTTCTCACTGCTCAACTCCAGCCGGACTTTCTCCGCCGGCAGGGAGCCCTGGTTGCGAACGTCGAGGGCGAATACGGCGGCCTGGCCTTCGGTCAGCGGCGATGCCGCGATGACGTCGGCGACGAGCTCGGGCCGGCGGGCACGGAACGGGAGAGCGATCTGCTGTTCCGGGGAGGAAAAGTCGCGTTGGGTGATGGCGACGGTGAGGGGGAGATTGGCGGGAGCGGTGTCACGTCCGAGCACGCGCGGGATTTCGAGGCGCACGCGCTGCTCGGCTCCCTCCGAATCAGCGGGGAGGTCGCCGACCCGAATCTTCTGCGGATTCACGGCGACGCCTGTCTGGCGCGACGCGACCGAGATCCAGACGTCGCGCGCCGCGAGCGCTCCACGATTGACGGGCGTGAGAGCCAGCTCCACTGTTTCTCCATTATTCGCCACGCCGTCGCGATCGCCGCGCGATCCGGGAGAGCCTCCGTCGTATAGCCGGTGACGCACTTCCAGTGAGGGCCGATTGTTCTGCACTTCCCACGTCCGGGTCTTGCTCGTCTGCGCCACTGTCGATCCTCGGGTCTCCACGGCATGAACTGTCAGAGGAAGCTCCGCACCGGAAAATGTCACGGGCAGGCGGACGAGGGTGCGTGCCTCTTTGACGGAATGAGCGGGAATGCGAGGAACGGCGACATTCTGTTCGACGATCTCGACTCCTGCGGTGGGCGACGAGATCATCACGCCGGCGCCGACGGCGTCCCCGGGACCGCTGTTACGAATCAGCACGACTGCCTCGAGCGTCTCTCCGTTCGACGGCCGGCCGTCCGCATCGCCCTGCGCGCGCCCTCCATGGTCGCTCAGGCGAAAGTCGGCGATCTCCAGGTGCGGCGGGTTCAGTCGTTCGGTGGCCAATTTCACGATGACGGGACGGCCGCCATACCCGCGTTTTTCCGTCGTATCCACCCGGAGTGTGGGAAGCGCCGTCTCGACGTCGAGGCCGGCCGCGATGGCCACGCTCAGCTCCTTCCTGGCGCCGGGCGGCAGCTCTCCGATCTCCGTGGCGGCAGGGAACGACACTGCTACGGCCGCGGAAGAGATCTTGAGCTGGACACCGAACCCGGGTCCGCCGCCCCTATTGTGAACGGTGAAGAGCAGCCGTGCGGTCTCGCCCGCGTCGAGGCGGCCGTTCGGAAAGAACGCCAAACTGTCGTCGAACCGCGCGGTGAGCTCCAGATCGGAAGGCCGTGCTCTTTGCGTGGCCACTGCCCACAGGTGGGTCTTCAGCGGTTCGTCTTCGAGGATGTTGCGGACGAGTTGATCGAGCATTTCCTGTAAAGCGGGAATGCCCACGGCCCGGCTTCTGGTGCGACTGGACCAATAAAGCCTTTTTTTGAATTCGCTCGTGCCGACTGCCGTGATGGTGCTCAGCGCATTTCCATGTTCATCGCTTACCTCGAGGGTCCCGAACACATCCGCTCCTCGAGGCCACATCAAGTCCCGATTCATACGGATGCGTGAATCCACCCCCGCTATCAATACCAGGTCGAACCCGGAGCGCGAATCAGTGGCTCGGAGAATCTCAGTCCGCGGAAAAAGACGACGGACGATACGCGGAAGCACGCCGGATGTGGCTTCGGCGAAGTTAATGACGATGTTGTCGTACTCAGCAACGTTCGCGTAATCCAACCCTCCCCACACACCATTTTTCCAACTCACGGCGGTTCCGAAAGTCGCGCTCGTTGTTGGCTGGAACGTTGGCAGTACGAGAGCCACACGGAGACTTTTGTCGAGCGGGCGGGCAGGAAGGGTGGGCGGCAGATAGTTTTTTGGGAAGTCGATCGTGATGTGCACGACGTTCCTGAGCTCAGGAAGCGCGTATGCCGACGGGCTGCATAGGCAGGAGAGAATCCACATCATCCGGATCGTACGAGCGACTGCCGCGGTTCGTGATGTTGACACGTCCTATCCTCCGTCCCGGAACACTGAAGCCAAGGCTCGCGCCGGATGCTTGACGCGGTCACTTCCTCTTTGAGGGGTGCTGGAACGACGTGGAATCCCTACCGCAGGTAGACACGGCTGGTGGTAGGAAGTGGCGGAAACGATGTCGGCGCTCCGTGAGGCTAAACTTCGTCCCGTTGTTTCACGCTCCGCGACTGGCCCGCATGGCGGCGTTTCTCCATTCGATCGGCATTCCCATGGAAGCAGGGACGGTGGACGTCCCGACGATCTTCCCGGGCAGCCTGATCGCGCGAGGCGCTCTGGTGATCGACGAGGCGAAGCTGGTGGCGCCGGGGGATGCGCTGCATGCGGCGGCGCACATCGCGCTCGCTCCGCCCGAGCGGCGCGGGTCGGACTTTGCCTTTCTCGACGGGGCGGATGACGGCGAGGAGCTGACGACGATCGCCTGGTGCTGGGCGGCATCGCTCGAGATCGGGCTCTTGCCCGCGTAAAGTCTCCAGAACTTCGTCTGTGTTCATGCTGTCGTTACCCTCTTCAGTTGTGAAAGCAAGTAACGCTACGGGAGTTGCGCGAGGATGCTGTCGTAGTGGCGGGCGAGCTCCGGATGACCGCGGTCGTTCAGAATCTGCAAGAGCTCGCGGACCGTCTTCGCGAGTGGCAGGTAGCCGGCGTCGAGCGTCCCGGTCAGAGCCTGGTTGAACTGCGTCGCGGCGTCAAACGGGTCGCCGGTTCGTGCGGCCTGCAGCGCCGCCTGGAGGCGCAGCCGGTGCGTCTGCTCGTGGTCGGGACCGAGCTCGCGCTCCGCGATCGCGAGCGCGCGTGCGATGTGTGCGGCGGCCTCGTCGAAGCGGCCGAGCTCCGTCAGCACGGCGCATGCGTTGGCGAGCGTGCGAATGAGCTTCGCGTTGTCCGGACCATAATGTTTCTCCTGGATTGCGAGCGCGGCCTCGATCTCATTCGCGGCGGACGCGAAATCTCCCATCCGCTCGAACGCCATCGCGATGTTGTTCTTCGTCACACCGAGGTATTTCTCCACGTCCAGCTTCCGGAAGAGCGCCTCCGCTTCACGCAGCAGCGGGAGCCCTTCCGCGGGGCGGCCCGCTTCCGCGTAGGCGTTGCCGAGGTTGCTGAGGTCCAGAGCGACGACGGCGTGGACGTCGCCGTACGTGCGGCGATCGACGTCGATCTTCTCCTGAAAGACCGCGATGGCATCCTCGATGTCGCCAGCCTGGCCGCGCAGGATGGCGACGTTCGCCCGCAGGGTCACGAGCGCCGGATCGCTCTCTCCCCGGAAGCGAACCATCCACCGCGCGGCGGCGTCGAACGCGGCGGCCGCAGCATCGAGGTCGCCGCGATGGCGCAGGTACATCGCGGCGCGATTCAGCAGAGGTCCGGCGTCGTCGTTGACGGCTCCCTCCTCTTCGGCGAGGCGGCACGCGGCGCGGCCGTGCGGCAGGATCCGCGCGGCCGTATGCCACTCGCGGGAATCCTCAGGACTCATGGGGAACGCGAGGTTCACGGCGGCACATGCTTTCCGTGTCGCGTGCGCCCGCTCGTCCGCCGGCATCTGGTCGCGAATGACGAGCTGCACGAGCTTGTGAATGGCGACCGCGCGTTCGTCCGCGCGGATCAGCGAGTACGCGCGTGCCGCGGCAATGGCTCTGTTCACCGCCAGCTTGCCTTCGCTGTCGTTCAGCAGCGACCGCGGGATGTCGTCGGGCGCGACGAACGCGCAGAGCATCAACGGCTGTGCCACGTCGCGGATGTTGTCGATCGACAGCTTCCACGTCGCGGCAATCGTACTTTTGGTGTCGTGCCGCACGGTGCGGAAGGATTCGAGATAGTCGGCAATCGAGGACGCCGTTCGCTCGACGTACGCGGCCGCGTGTTCGAGCGCGAGAGGAAGATCGCCGAGGTCGTGCGCGAGCTCGTCCGCAGCCTCAGCATTGGTTGCGCCGCTGCGCGCGAGAAACAACTTCACCGCGTCGCTGCGCGGAAGCACGCCGACGGGAAGGGGTGTGCCCGCGCCGGGCTTCGGCGGATTGGGAGTGGTCACGATGACGTGTCCCGGCGCGCCGTCGGGAAGATACGGCATGACGTCCGCCGGATCGTCAGCATCATCGAAGATGAGGAGCCAGCCGGGCGTGGCGGCGAGATGGTTCTTCACCGCCTCGACGATGGCGTTCTGGTCCGCCCAGTCTCGTTCCTCGAGCGCGCGCTCATCTGCGAGCATCGCGTAATCGGAGGCGAGGGTCGACGGGTCGTCCGCCCGGATCCACCAGATGGTCGAGTACTCGTGCGCGTGGCGGTGCGCGTATTCGATCGCGATCGAGGACTTGCCGGCGCCGTCCAGCCCGACAAGCACCGGCACTCGCTTGTGCGCGAACGCTTCGCCGAGTTGTACGAGCACGTCCTCGCGTCCGGTGAAATGGGTGTTGCGCGGCTGCAGGTTCGAGACCCGCCACACTTCGGCGAAGGCGCGCGGCAGATGGTCGTCGACGTCGGGCCACATCACGACCTGGTGCCGCGCGAAAGGACGCGTACGCCAGTCACAGGCGTCGTCGAGGATGATTGGGATCACGCGAGTCCGCTCGCCCGCCATCGCGGCCTCGGTTTCGAGCGTGCAGAAATCCGAGTCGAGGAAATCCTTGCTGACCAGCAGCAGCGCGAAATCCGATGCCCGGATCTGCAGGAGGATCTCAGGATGGTACTGCTCGCCGGCCACGAGCTCCCGGTCGTGCCACATCGAGAGCCTGCCGTTGATTTCGAACGGGCGCAGACGTTCGAGCAGTTCATCCTTGCGCTGTTCGTCTTCACGTGCGTACGACACGAAGACGTTGAGGGGCATGCCGCGATTCTACACGGTCATCACGAGTCACCTTCACCCTTGGATGACGACCGCCTTCAGGCGCACACGAACCGCCGTCACCTTGATAACGACCGCCATCAGGCTCATCACGAATCACCTTCATCCTTGATAACGACCGCCTTCCGGCTCGCAACGACGTCCTTCCGGTTCGCAACGACCTCCGTCGGGTTCAATACGACTGTCCTTCCGGCGCGCAACGACGTCCTTCAGGTTCAATACGACTGTCCTTCCGGTTCGCAACGACCTCTATCAGGTTCAATACGACTGTCCTTCCGGTTCGCAACGACCTCTATCAGATTCAATACGACTGTCCTTCCGGTTCGCAACGACCTCTATCAGGTTCAATACGACTGTCCTTCATCGTCGATAGCCACTTCCTTCGCCGTCGATGGTCATCTCCATCGTCCTTGATAGCTGCCTCTATCGTCCTTGATAGCTGCCTCTATCAACCGTTGCCCGTCCCGCGATTCTCCTGCCCGTGGCCTGGAGCCGGACTTCTTGGACTAGAATTGAGACTCGGAGGAGGACGCCATGCCTCACGTCACCTCACATCCCCCTGGTTCCTTCTGCTGGGTCGAGCTCGGGACGACGGACGTCAACGCGGCCCGGACGTTCTATACGCAGCTCTTCGGCTGGACGGTCAACGAGATTCCGATGGGAGAGTTCGGGGTCTATACGATCTTCCAGAAGGATGGCCGCGATTGCGCGGCCGGCTATGAGCTGATGTCTAACCAGCCCGGTGTCCCGCCGAACTGGCTGTCGTACGTCGCGGTCGCCGATACCGATGCGGCGGTCGGGAAGGCGAAGGGCCTCGGCGCGGCGGTGGTCTCCGAGCCGATGGACGTCTTCGACAGCGGCCGGATGGCGGTGCTGGCCGATCCGCAGGGAGCGGTGTTTGCGGTCTGGCAGGCGAAGGAGCACATCGGGGTGCAGATCCGCGATGAGCCCGACACGCTCTGCTGGAACGAGCTGCAGGTGCGCGATCTCGAGGCGGCGAAGAAGTTCTACCCCGCGCTTTTCCCCTGGCGGATGAAGGAATCGCCGGAGTACACGGAGTGGCATCTCGGCGAGAACGCGGTCGGCGGCATGATCGTCTCGCAGTGGCCACCCGAGGTCCCGTCAGTCTGGCTGCCGTACTTTGCGGTGACGGATTGCGAGGGGACGGTGGCAAAGTCGGGCTCGCTCGGCGGCTCGACGATCGTGCCGCCGATGGAGATTGCGAATGTGGGGAGGATGGCCGTGCTGTCGGATCCGCAGGGGGCGGTGTTTGCGGTGATCCGGCTGGCGTTGTAATGGATGGGTTCGATGGGACGGATGGGACGTATGGGACCTATGGGACCCGCCCCTCCCATAGGTCCTATAGGTCCCATTTGTCCCATCCGTCCCATCGGGTTTCCATTTCTTGCACTCAGTGGAAATTCAACCCCACCCCACCCTGTTTCCACTGTCGCTTCCGGGAAGATTTGCCGCAGTGTGGATCTCCGTCAGGTAGCTAGTTTCGCGAAAGGAGATCTACCCACATGAGTCGTCAGCACGGAACCGTCAAATGGTTCAACGATGCCAAGGGCTTCGGCTTCATCACGACCGAGGGCGGTGAGGACGTGTTCGTCCACTTCAGCGCCATCTCGGCCAATGGCTTCCGTTCCCTCCAGGAAGGGGCCCACGTCGAGTTCGAAGTGACCCAGGGCCCGAAGGGCCTGCAGGCCCAGAACGTCACCCTCAGCTAATCCACAACCTACGCTGTAACAGAAAGGGCGCGCCGCGAGGCGCGCCCTTTTTGATTGTCTTCGGAGTAATCCTTCGCCGTCTGCGCGGCTTCAGGATGACCGTGCCGGGCATTCACCCCCCACGGTCACTTCTTCCGCGAGTAGGCGATCTCCATCATCTTGTACATCTTCCCGTCCGGTCCCGGGGTCCACATCTCCATGGTGTGGTGATCGGCGTCGGTGACGATGATCTTCTCCTTGATCGGGGCGTCTTTGCCGGTCATCGGGTCAGCCATGGAGGCGTCGAACGTGTAGGTTTTTCCGTCGGCCGAGACGGAGCCGGTGGACGTCATCATGCCGGTCGACATGCTGTCCATCCAGGTGCCGAAGTACTGCTTCTTCACGTTGTCGTAGCCGGTGTATCCGAGGCCGGTGAAGGGCATGCCCATCATTTCGCCCTCGAAGCGCTGCTCGAGGTAGCGCCCGTCCATGATCCACGCGTTGGTCGACTTACCCTTGTGGCTCATCGGATCGGTGCCCGGCGCCATCCACATCGAGATCGTGGTGTCCCAGGTGCCGGCGAAGACGTCGAGCTTCTTGTGTGGATCGCTCGGCGTGCCGGCCTTCGCCATCGCTTCCATCATCGCCGGGTCCATCGGCGCTTTCGCGTCGTGCGGGTGGGCGTGGTCGTGCTGGCCGAGAACCGGGAACGCGAATGCACACAGCAGGGCTGCCGCGAGGTGAACCTTGATTTTCATGAACTATCCTCCTGTCCTGTTTTGAACGGAGGAATCGTACTACTTGCGCCGAATCTCGTCGTCATTCCACGGACGGGAGATAACGCAGGAGTTGATGCCGCCGACGCCCATGCTCAGTTTTCCACTGTAGCCGGCCTTCAATTCGCGTCCGCCGCGGTCGACGAAGTTGGCGCTGTGGATCTTCACGTCGGCGTGCAATTCTCCCTCCGTTAGAGGCATCGGAAAGAGTTTGCCCCTGGCCATGCCGAGGTGCTGGGCGGTCAGCTCCCAACCGCCACCGACCGACATGCCATGGCCGAAGGTGCCTTTCCGGGCGGTGAAGATGACGTCGGGATGGAGCAGCTCGAGCGAGTTCTCGATCTCGGTGGCGTCGCCCGGCGTGGCGGTGGCGTGCATGTCCCAGGTGGTCACCTCGTGGGCCTGCACGTGTTCGAGCGCGGCTTTCATGGCCAGCTGCGGGCCCCCTTTCGAGGGGGTGATGATGTGGTGGGCGTCGGAGGAGGTGCCGATGCCGACGAGCTCCATCCCCACGGGCTCGAAGCCTTTGGCCATCAGCTCGTCGGCGTCGCCGACGATCCAGATGCACGCGCCGCCGGCGATGTGCGTCCCTTTGAGGCCGGTGAGCGGGCGGGAGACGTCGGCGTCGGCGGAGAGGACGTTGGCGTTGTAGAAGGCGGAGATGACCATCTCGTGCGGCGGCGGGTCGGTCATGCCGATGACCACGGCCGTCGCTTCGCCGCGATGGATGGCGTCCATGGCCAGTTTCGCCGCGATGCCGAACGAGGCGCACGCCGCCACCGGGCACCAGGCCGGCCCGACGATCTTCGCGAGCATGGAGATCTGTGCGGCGGGGATGTTGTTGATGTTCCAGAGGAGGTTCGGCGAGACGGCCGCCCACGGTTCCTCGGGGCATCCGTATTTCTTGTTGAGGGCGCGGATGCGGTTCAGTTTCTGCCGGATCGTGCTGAGCTTCGCCGATCCGGAGGCGGGAGGGACGGGCTCGGCATGGACGTCGCGTGCCTCGGCGAGGTATTCGGTCAGTGCGTCGCTCTTTGCCGCCCACCAGCCTTCCCAGGCATGTTTCGCGTCGATCCACGCCTCGGTGCCGGGCTCGAGCTCGGCCGGGTTGCGCGGGGCCCCGGCGTCGCTCTCGCCTTCGAGATGACGGCGCAGGGGAGTGCAACGCTCGGGCTTGGCCCAGAACTCGTTCCAGCGTCGCAGCGCACGGTCATAGATCAGCGCCTGTTCCTGGGTGACGGTGATGTCGCCGAGGCCGGTGCCGACGTAAATGTGGGCTTTCACGCCGAGGGACTGGAGGTACTCCTCGATGCCGGGGTTCTGGCCGAGCGACTGGATGAAGGCGCCGATGGCGTACTGGACCATCGGGCCCATCTTGTCCTTGAGCTGGGCGAACTTGGCCGGCGGGAAGCGGTCGTCGAACCAGATGCGGTAGGAGTTGAAGTCGAACTCGGGGTTACCGACCAGGAAGTTCGACTGTCCGTAGCCGGTGAAGGGGGAAAGCCAGGTGCCGGAGTCCTCGAGGTTCTTCTCGAACGCGTTGACGTTGGGCGACTTAGGCGCGACGACGCCCCACCCGAAAATACCGACTCTCCTCCGCTCCGCCATGGGCGGTGCATTGTACCGAAATTGCATGAAGGCCAGGCAGTACCGATTTCGGGCGCTGTCTTCTTGATTCCCGCGCTCCAGGAGAGAGATTTGTTCGTGAAGAGATCGATCGTTGTCCCGTCACTGATTCTGCTGGTCGTCGTCCTCGCGCTACCGGCATGCCGGGACCGCGAGGCCACGGCCGGAGGGGAGGCGACGGAGACGATCGCACCCGCTTCGCCGCAGCCGCAGCCGACCGGAACGGATGCCATGACCCAGACGGTGGACGTGGAGGCCGGACGCTCGGAGGCGGAGGGGGGCGGCCCGAGCAACCCGAACGCGCCGCTCGACACGGCTACGGATACTGCTGCCACGACCGCCACCACGCCGCCCACGACGACGACGCGCTGAGATGCCGGGTGCTGCCGGCGCCCTCTACCCTCTGTTGATCGAGCGCGAGCTCGACGCGATCCCGGCCGCGGCCCGCTCGTTCGCCGAGTCGCAGTCGGAGGAGGAGCTGTGGGTGGCCGTGGCGCGCTTCGCCGTGCTGGCGTACGCACCGTCGCAGCACGCGAAGCGGGCGGTGATGGCGGTTTGGGCCGCGCACGCGGTACGGGATTTCGCCGGTGACCGATGGGTCGATTGGATCGTCGAGTGCGCGCGCTATTCGGCGGAGAGCCGTCCGCCGTGGAGCGAGCCGCCGATTCTGGACGATCTGGCGGTTGATGAATCGCGGCTGACAGAGATCCGGGACGGCGATGCGCTGCTGATGCTCGATACGGCAAGGGCGCTGGAGCCGCTGCTGGGGGAGAAGGGGAGGGCGGCACTGCTGCGCATGCCGCTGGAGGAGTTGGGGGTGGGTGGCGAAGAGGTCAACGGGACGCTGGAGTCGCTGGTGGACCAGGCGATCGCGTCGCAAGGCGCGGTAGATGATGTGCGTGCGGTGTTCGTGGCGATCGCGAAGCGTGAGCTCCATCCGTCCCATGAGTCCCATCAGTCCCATTCGTCCCATGGGACCTATGGGACTCTTTTGCCTTACCACCTGGCCCGAGACTACGCCCAGACCCTGATCGCTCACGCCTACGGCCGCCGGCTGGACTACCGCACCGATGAATTTCTCGCCGCCGTCCACTACAACCTCGAACACGGCGACAATTACGCGGAATGGAGCTTCGCCTGAATTTCGTGCAACGCAGCCTCACCAGAACGCCGGCGCGGGACGCCGCCGGTCCAGCCGACGTGACGTCGGCGCTCCGTCGCACGGACCGCACGCAGTCGCTATCCGAAACGCCGATGTCTCGCGTTGGAGCGCCGACGTCGCGTCGGCTGGCGTGGCGGCGTCTCGCCGGCACTGCGGCGTCTCGCCGCCGGTTTGCTGCGCTGACACTCGCCGTTCTACTCACTGCCTGCGCCACCGCCCCACCGCCGCCCTCCCTCCCTTCCCGCATCGACGCGGCCATCGATCGGCCGACCGTCCGCCACGCGTACTGGTCGATCCTCGTGGAGGAAGCGGACGGGCGCGTCCTCTACGAGCACAATGCCGACAAGCTGAACATGCCGGCGTCGAACCGGAAGGTCTTTGCCGCGGCCACGATCGCGAACTGTCTCGGCCTCGAGACCCGGCTGCAGACGGAGATCTGGCGCGACGGTGAGGATCTGGTCCTGCGCGGCGACGGCGATCCGTCGCTCGGCTCCTGGCGTTACTACCGGGAGAATGATTTCGACGTCCTCGCACAGCAGTTGCGGGCGCAGGGCGTCACCCGCGTGCGCGACGTGATCGCCGACGTCTCGCTCTTCGACAGGATCACCATCCCCGGCTCCTGGAAACACGGGAACATCGGCAGCGACTACGCGGCGCCCGTCGATGCGCTGACCTGGGGGGAGAGCGAGGTTCCGGTCGATCGCGCCGTTCCCGACTCCGGCCTGCACGCGGCGAATGCGCTGCGCGAGGCGCTCCTCCTCCGCGACGTCGAGGTGACGGGCACCACCCGCCTGCAGACCGAGCCGCGCGTCTGGCCGGAGAAGCTGGCTGTGCTGCCGTCGCCGTTCGTCTCGCAACTGCTGACGACGGTGCTGAAGAACAGCCACAACCTCTACACGGAGATGCTCTTGAAGCGCGCCGGCGGCGGTACGTACGAGCGCGCATTCGCCCTGGAGCGCGAGCTGCTCACTCGCGAGCTGGCCGTCAACGGCGAGTGGTTCCGCTTCGTCGACGGCTCCGGCCTCGCTCCCGACGACCTGGTCACTCCCCGGGCCACGGTCAAGGCGCTGCGCTGGATGCACGACCCCGTCCGCCGAGGCTTCTGGTGGTCCGTTCTCGCCCAGCCGGCCAGCGAAGGGACGCTGCGCCGCCGCCTTCTCCCCCTCGAACAGCGTCTGCGAGGCAAGACCGGCACGATCAACGGAGTGAATGCGCTCTCCGGAATCCTCGAGATGCCCGGCGGAGGATTCCGCTATTTCTGCGTCGTGGTCAACCACCACGCCGGAGATGCGGACGCGGTGGCGGTGATCGACGAGATCGTCCGGATGGTGGCCGAGTGAGAGTCCTCAGCGCTTGACGAACGTCTCGCCGAAGATCGAAAGCGTCCGGACCTTCCGCTCCCCGTCCAACTCGAACTCCACCTGTTCATCCACGTCGTCGTACGTCGATTCGGCGTTGAAGACGTCGTAGTGAAAGTGGGTGAGGGGGATGGTCATGCGGCTCCACTGGAGGACGAGCTGGCCATCCACCTCCGAGATCTTCGCCGTGCCGTAGGCGCGGCTCTCGTAGTCGCCGGTGTAGCTCGCGAGGGCGTGTGTCGGCGTGGTGTTCGGGATTCTCTTCGCGAGCCGCGTTTCTTTGTCGCGTGCGTCTTTCTCGTCGTACTTGCGGTCGATCATCAGGTAGTACGGGTTCCAGTCGCGGCCGTTCTTGCCGGACAGAAGATCCGCCAGGGCGTTGCGGAGGGAGATGACGGCCATGCCGCGGCCGGAGTTGATCATCACCACGAAGCCGGCGTTGCGCTCGGGGAGGAGATCGACGTGCGTGCGAAAGCCGTTCAACGCGCCGGCATGCGAGACCAGCAGCTCGCCGCGGTAGTCCTGCACCACCCATCCCATCCCGTACGCCATCACGTTCGTTTCGGGGTTGGCGTCGCGAGCGAGGTTCTCGCGGCGGATCACCGTATGGGGCGTCTTCGTCTCCTCCAGCACTGCCGGGTCGACGAGCTGCGTGAGGTCGTACACGCCGTTGGCGAGGTGGAAACGGATCCAGTTCCCCATGTCGCGCGCATTCGACTTGATCGCGCCGGCCGCGCCCAGGGTCGCGGTGTCGATCGGACGCTGCGGGGAGAGCCGGTCCGTCTTCCAGTCGTAGCGATAGCCGCTGGCGTGGTCGCCGGAGTCGTTCCACTCGCGGTCGGAGATGATCGTGCGGGTCATTCCGAGCGGCTTGAAGATGCGCGCCTTCATGAATTCGTCCCACGACATCCCGGACGCGCTGGCGACTGCCTCTCCGGCGGCGATGAACGTGATGTTCTGGTACTGATACGCGCTGCGGAACGGCTTGGTGAGCTCGACCTGGCCGATGCGGCGGATGACATCCTCGCGCGTCCACGGCGAGTTATCCCACAACGCGTCGTGGCGAGTGAGGCCCGTGCGGTGGGTGACGATGTCGCGAAGCCTGACCTGCGAGTCGGCGCACAGGTCGCTGAGGCGGAAGTAGCCGACGTGCTGGCGGACGGGATCGTCCCAGGAGAGTTTCCCGTCGCTGACCAGCATCGCCAGTGCGGTGCTGGTGAAGGCTTTGGTGGTGGAGGCGATCTGGAAGAGGGTGTCGGGTGTGACCGCCGCGCCGCCGAGCTCTTTCACTCCGTAGCCCTGGGCGTAGATGACGCGGTCGTTTTTCACGACGGCGACGGCGGCGCCGGGGATCTGCCACGCCTTCATGGTGGAGGTCATGATTTTGTCGATCGCTTTGGCGTCGACGACGATGTGCTGGGCCGGAAGGGAAGTGGTGAGGACGCAGGTGAAGATCAGTACCGCTGCCAAACGCATCCGTTGATTGTAACCAACGAAGAGGGAACGACGGGGGGCCTCCGGCGGGCGGGCCCGGCCCGCAGCGTTTGTTTTCGCGTGAACCGCGATTCGAGCGAGAGGCGCGCGTTCAGGCTAGGCCAACAAACGCGGCGGGCCGGGCCGGCCCGCCGGAGGCCCCCCGTCGTCTCTCGCCGTTGCTACAACCGTACGATCTGATTGACAGCGGCGACGATCTTCAGCGACCGGGCCGACCGGCCGAGCGTCACTTCCGACAGCCCGTTCGACATCAGCGCCTTCTGGCCGTGCTTCTGCCACCAGCGCCCGACGAAGATCTGCTTGCCGATGCGGCCGATCACCAGCTCCCCGCTGGCGGCGCGGCCGCGGGGGCGAAGCTCGACGATCAGCAGGTCCCCGTCCTCGATTCCCTGGTCGCGCATGTTGTCGCCGCGGGCCCGGAAGACGATTTCACCCTCTTCCACCAGGTTGGGTGGGAAGGCGAGAGTTTCCTTCGACTCCTCGTTGATCGCATCGCCGTGACGGATCTCACCAGCGGTGACGATCTGGGCCCACTCCGGACCTTCCCGCACCACACCTCCATTCCCCGGCGTGGGCTGACTGATCCTTCGGATCGGCATGCGCGGGAACGTGACCTCGGCGTGTGCGCCATCCTGCGAGCCGTTGCCTCCCAGCAGCGTCTCGGCGCGGGCGAGGATCACCTGCGCGCGATGCGCTTCCGCGCGCGCCTCGCGGATCGTGTCGGCGAGCAGCGGGACGTTGAGCGTGGAGCGTTCCGGCTCGCTCGAACGGACGGCGAGATCGGTGCCGAAGCTGATCGCCGTCAGGTCCAGCACCTGCGCGACGCGCTGCAGGATATTGATCGACACGTTGGCTCCCTTCTCGAGGGCAGCCAGGTGACGGCGGCTCACTCCGGCGAGCTTGGCGAGGCGCGCCTGGGTGAGGTTCTTTCGAATCCGGGCTTCTTTGATGGTTTCACCGAGCATAAATTGGAACTTATAGGTTACTCACTGCGTGAGCGATCGGCAACACACTTCGCAACACCGGCCGGCGGCGTCAGAGTGGGACGAGTGTGCGAAGGCTCGATCGAAGAGCTGAAACAGAGACGTTCATACAAAGGCACTCTCGCACACGGAGTGACGCTCAGACACTTTTCCACCCCCTGTGGAGCGGATGAGTGTCGGGCTAGGTTGCGGCGGGATGGAAAGGAGGAAGTCCAGTGTCACCTATGAGTTGCGCAATATCGTGCGCGTCCCGTCGACTGAGGAGCAGATCCGGATTGACATCCATCCTGCTCCTCCCTATAGTGCAGGATACTGCACATGACTACACGTCTCGAGAAGTTCCTCAAGAGCCGGGGAATCAAGCCGGCCCACCTGGCGCGGGAGTCCGGATACAGCCGTCAGCACCTGCTGCGGATCCGGACCGGACGGATGGAGCCGACGCGGCGCTGCATCGTGGCGATCGCATCGGCCTGCCGCCGTCTGTCCGGCGAACAGGTGCGGGCGCACGATCTCTTCGACCTCGAAGGGGAGGATGAGTAGCAGCCATTGCAGCAGGTGGAGCATAGCTCCGGGCTCGCGATGTTCACAATTCGCCGTGTCGCGGTAGTCGAAGGAAACCGCACTGCTGGGGAAATGCTGCACACTTTCTTCCGCCTGATGGAGCTGGAGTGCTCCCTGGTGCGCGCCGGTTTCGAGGCCGTTCCCACGCTCCGTAGACTTCGCCCCGACGTCGTGATCCTCGATCTGGACCTCCCACATCTACAGGCGCTGGAGATCGCACGCGGAATCCGCAGCTTCGAGCCCGGCCTGCCGGTGGTCCTGCTCACTGACCGCGAGCCCGAAATGGTTGCCTTCGACGCCCCGGTCCTGCGAAAACCGCACGACCGGTTCGAGGAACTGCTTGGGTTACTGGAAGTGATGCTGCGGCTCTAGTCGCCGTTCATCGCTCATCTCTCGCTCATCTCTCATCTCTCATCTCTCATCTCTGTCTTCTCCACTGTTCACCATTCCGTCACTAACCACTCACCACCCTTTGCGTACTTACGAACGACTTCGTAGCAAAGTTGGGGGTGTTCATGAAGCGAGCTGCCTGCGTTGCGTTCCTTCTTCTGTCCGTCGTCCGTCCGTCCGCCGCCCAGCCGGTTGTCCTCGCGCCGACCGAAGCAGCCATCCAGATCGACGGAAACCTCAGCGATGCTGTCTGGCAGAACGCCACGAAATACGAGATCTGGTACGAGACCAATCCGGGCGACAACATCGAGCCGAGCGTGAAAACAGTCGGCTACGTCACCTACGACAGCCGTTTCCTCTACTTCGGCGTCGAATCGATCGACCCGAATCCCGGCGCGATCAGCGCCCCCTTCGCCGACCACGACCAGATCAGCGGCAACACCGACGACTACGTCGGCGTCCTGCTCGACACCCGCAACGACGGGAAGAGCGGCTATCTCTTTCTTCTCACCGCGCGCGGCGTGCAGTACGACGCCATCACCGACGACGCCGGGAACGGCGAGGACAACTCACCCGACTTCTTCTGGGACTCGGAGGCGCGCATCCATGAGAAAGGGTGGACCGCGGAAGCGCGCATCCCCTTCTCCTCTCTGCGCTACGACGGTGCCAGCCCGGAGCAGTGGGGGCTGATGCTCTACCGCAACTACCCGCGCGACCGCCGTTATCAGATGTTCACCAACAAGCTGCCACGCGACAAGAGCTGCTTCGTCTGCAGTTGGGGGAAGGTCACCGGCCTGCGCGGCCTGCCGACCGGCGACCACATGGTCATCGCCCCCTACGCGACGGCGAACCAGGTCGGGCAGCCGCGCGACGAGGTGCTCGGCAATGAGTTCGTGAACCGCCCCGTCGGCGCCGAGGCGGGGCTCGACTTCAAATGGAGCCCGACCGCCGACATGGCCGTCGACGCGACGATCAATCCCGACTTCTCGCAGATCGAATCCGACGTCGCGGTGATCTCGACCAACGAGCGTTTCGCCATCTTCATCCCGGAGAAGCGGCCCTTCTTCCTCGAAGGAGTCGACCTCTTCTCCACCCCCATCCAGGCCGTCTACACCCGCACCATCACCGCGCCGCGCTGGGGCGCGCGCACGACCGGCAAGACCGGCGATTACGCCTACACGCTGCTGGTCGCGCAGGACCGCGGGGGCGGCGACGTCATTCTGCCGTCGGCCTTCGGCTCCGACTTCGCGCAGCAGGACTTTTCGTCGCTCGCCGCGATCGGCCGCCTGCGCCGCGACTTCGGCCAGCGCTCGCACGTCAGCTTCCTCGCCACGACCCGCGAGGCCGAAGGGGGCGCCCACAACCGCGTCTTCGGTCCCGACTTCCAGTGGCGCATTAACGACAACGACACCCTCACCGGCCAGGTGCTCTACAGCAGCACCCAGAACCCGGACCGCCCCGATCTCAGCGACCAGTGGACCGGCCAGAAGCGCGGCGGCCACGCCGCGCACATGTGGTTCTCCCACAACACCGCCAAGAACGACTTTTACGTGCAGGGGAGCGACTACGACGGGGAGTTCCGCGCCGATAACGGCTTCGTACCGCAGGTCGGCTGGCGCGGCGGCTACATGGAAGGGGGCCACACCTGGCGCCCCAAGGGGTTCTTCAGCCGCGTCCGCGCCTTCGGCATGACCGAGTACCAGCAGACGCAGGGCGGCGACCTGCTGTATCGCCTCATGTCGGCCGGCATCGCCGGCGACGGGAAGCGCCGTTCCTTCACCCGCATCCGCCTGGCGAAAGACTCGGTGGCCGCCGGCATCGGCGAGGTCTTCGACCGCGACCGCATCTATTACCAGGTGCAGTTCGCCGTCAGCCGCGTCATCAGCTTCCTCAGCTTCGACGGCTGGGTCGGCGACGAAGTCGACTTCTCCCAGAACCGCCTCGGCCGCGGCGCGAGCGTCAACAGCAGCGCCACCCTCCGCCCCTCGAACCACCTCCAGCTCGGCCTCACCTCCGGCATCCGCTGGCTCAACATCGACGGCGACCGCCTCTTCACCTCCCAGGTCGAACGCCTCCGCGCCACCTACACCTTCAACCCCCGCATGTTCGTCCGCGCCATCGTCCAGAACGAGCGCACCAACCGCGACCAGGCCCTCTACGGCTTCGGCCCCCAATACACCGGCGGCCTCGCCGCCCAAGGCCTCTTCGCCTACAAACTGAACTGGCAGACCGTCTTCTACGTCGGCTTCGGCGACCTCCGCGAAGTAACGACCGAGGAAGGGGAGTTCGAGCCCAGCAGCCGGCAGTTCTTCGCGAAGATCAGTTACGCGTTCCAGAGGTAACAGGGAACGACGGGAGGCCTCCGGCGGGCCGGCACGGCCGGCAGCGTTTGTTTCCGCGTGAATCGCGTTTCGAGCGAGAAGCGCGCGCTCAGCCTATGGCAACCAACGCTGCCGGCCGTGCCGGCCCGCCGGAGGCCTCTCGTCGTCCCTACTCGTATACTTCCGCGCGCATGAAACGCGCTCTGCTCCTCCTCCTCACCCTGACCCTCGCCGCCTGCGCCACCTCGAAGCCGCCGCAGGCGCCGCCACCGCCGCGGCCTCGGGCGTTGCTTGGGGCGCATGGGTTCGAGCTTTCGCAGGTGGATCGGACCGTGAGCCCCTGCGACAACTTCTATCAGTACGCGACGGGCGGGTGGCAGAAGGCGCATCCGTTGCCGTCGACGTATGCGCGGTACGGGCGGTTCGAGGAGGTGGCGGAGCGGAACCGGGAGACGTTGCGGGCGATCCTCGAGAGCGCGGCGGCCGAGAAGGCGTCCGAGGCGGGGAGCAATACCCAGAAGCTCGGTGATTTCTGGGGGGCGTGCATGAATGAGGCGGCGATCGAGACGGAGGGGATTGCGCCGATCCGGGGCGATCTCGATCGCATCAACGCGATCAACAGCCGTGCGGACGTCGTCGCGGAGCTGCACCGGCAGCATCAGAAAGGAGTGGCGCCGCTCTTCCGCTTCTCCGCGCAGAACGATTACAAGAATTCGAAGATGATCATCGCCGCGGTCTCGCAGGGCGGCCTCGGCCTGCCGGACCGGGAGTACTACCTGCGCGTTGACGAGAAGTCGAAGAACTTCCGGAAAGAGTACGTCGCGCATCTCACGCGGATGTTCGAGCTGGCGGGGCTCGACGCGGCGAAGGCGGCCACGGATGCGGAGCGGGTGATGGCGCTGGAGACGCAACTGGCGCGCGCGTCGATGGCCCGCGTCGACCAGCGCAAGCCGGAGAACACGTACCACATCACTCCAGTCTCGGACCTGCAGGCCGACACGCCGCTGCTCAACTGGCCGGCGTTCTTCAGCGGCGTCGGGCTGCCGGAGCTTGCGTCGATCAACCTCGCGCAGCCGGAGTACATCCGCGAGGCGCACCGTCTGCTCGACGAGGCGGCGCTGGAGTCGTGGAAGGCGTACCTCCGCTGGAACGTCCTCGACGCGGCGGCACCGCTGCTCTCGACGCCGTTCGTGAACCAGGACTTTGCCTTCCGCCAGACCATCCTCACCGGGACGAAGGAGATCCAGCCGCGCTGGCAGCGCTGCATCCGCGCCGCGGATCAGAACCTCGGCGAGGTGCTGGGACAGGAGTATGTGAACCGCGCCTTCACCGCCGAGGCGAAGACGAAGATGAACGAGCTGATCGACAATCTCGTCGGCGCGTTGCGGGAAGGGATCCCCGCGCTCGGCTGGATGGGGCCGGAGACGAAGACGACGGCGCTGGCGAAGCTCGAGGCGTTCCGGCGGCGCATCGGCTATCCGGACAAATGGATCGACCTCTCCACGCTGAACGTCGGCCGCGGCTCGTACGCGGAGAATGTCTTCGCGACGCGCGCGTTCAACGTTCGCCGCACCGCCGGCCGGATCGGCAAGCCGGACGATCCGAACGAGTGGGGGAACTTCACGCCGTCGACGGTCAACGCGAGCTACAGCCCGAGCCGCAACAACATCACGTTCCCCGCGGGCATCCTCCAGCCTCCGTTCTACGACCCGAACGCCGACGACGCGTACAACTACGGCGGCATCGGCACGGTGATCGGGCACGAGATGACGCACGGCTTCGACGATCAGGGGGCCAAGTTCGACCCGGAAGGGAATCTGCGCAACTGGTGGTCGGCGAAGGATCTCGAGAACTTCCAGGCCCGCGCGGAGTGCATCGCGAAGCAGTACGGCGCATGGCAGGTGGAGGACAACCTGACGCTGCAGGGCGAACTGGTGACCGGCGAGGCGATCGCCGATCTCGGCGGCGCGACGCTCGCGCTGCGCGCCTACCAGAAATCGCTCGCCGGCCAGCCGCGCACGACCGTCGACGGCTACACCCCCGAGCAGCGTTTCTTCCTCGGCTTCGCCCAGGTATGGGGCCAGAACATGGCCACCGAGGAAGCCCGCCGCCGCGCGCTTACCGATCCGCACGCGCCGGGCCCGGCGCGCGTGAACCTGACCGTCTCCAACATGCCCGAGTTCGCGGACGCCTGGAACTGCGTCGCCAGCTCGAAGTTGGTGCGGGCGACTGAGCAGAGGTGCACGATCTGGTGACTGGTTGTCGGTTGTCAGTTGTCGGTTGTCTGCGCCTTTTCGCGGAAAAGGGACAGCAGCTCAGATCGACCACGGCAAGATACGTTTGTCATCCCTCGCTCGACGCTCGGGATGACAGAAGACTTAGGCGCTACCGGTTCGGACAACTGACAACCGACAACTGACAACGAATGTCCTACCCTCTCGAACCCTCCGCCGCCGAAATGCACCGCCTCGTCGACGAGGCGATGCGGCGCATCGTTGCGCACATCGAGTCGCTGCCGAGCCAGCCGGCGATGAATGTCGAGGGGGCGGCGGAGTATTCGCGGACGCTGATCGAGCCGTTGCCGCGGAAAGGGGAATCGTACGAGACGCTGCTCGACTTCCTCTTCAACGACGCCATCCCGCGCTCCTTCACGGCCGCGGGGCCGGGGTATCTCGGCTATGTGCCGGGCGGCGGGATCTTCCACGCCGCGGTGGCGGACCTGATTGCCGATGCGGTGAACCGCTACATCGGCGTCTTCGCGGCCGCGCCGGCGCTGGCGCAGCTCGAGGCGAATGTCGTCCGCTGGTTCTGCGAGATCCTCGGCATGCCGCGCGGCTCGGGCGGCTTCCTGACCACCGGCGCGTCGCTGGCGAACTTCAGCAGCGTCGTCGCCGCGCGCAAGGCGTTGTTGCCGGATGACTTCCTGCGCGGCACGCTCTACTGCTCCTCGCAGATCCACCACTCGTTCCAGAAAGCGGCGAACCTGGCCGGCTTCCCGTACGCGAACATCCGCGAGCTGCCGGCGGACGCGCAGTTCCGCATCCGCGTCGACGCGCTCGAAGAGGCGATCGAGCGCGACCGGCGCGAAGGCTGGACGCCGTTCATGATCGCCGGCAGCGCCGGGACGACGAACACCGGCGCAGTCGACGATCTCGAAGCATTGGCGCGGGTGTCGCGGGAGCAGAAGTGCTGGTTTCACATCGACGGCGCATACGGCGCGCTGTTCGCGCTCACGGAGCGGGGACGCGCAGTGCTGAAAGGGATCGAGCAGGCCGACTCCATCATCCTCGATCCGCACAAGACGCTCTTCCTCCCGTTCGGCACCGGCGCCGTGCTCGTCCGCGACGCCCGCACGCTGCGCCGCGCGCACAGCCTGCACGCCGACTACCTCCCGGACATGCAGCAGGAGGACGAGCTGGTCGACTTCTGCGAGATCTCGCCCGAGCTCTCCCGCGACTTCCGCGGCCTTCGGGTCTGGCTGCCGCTGAAGCTGTTCGGCATTGAGCCGTTCCGCGAGCAGCTCGACGAGAAGCTCGACCTGATCGCCTTCACGATGGACGAACTGCGGAAGATCGACGGCCTCGAGATCGTCGCCGAGCCGCACCTGACCATCACCGCCTTCCGCCTCGTGCGGGAGGGCGCCGACCTCAACGCCCTCAACCGCGCGCTGCTCGAGCGGATCAACGGGCGTAAACGGGTCATGCTCACGCCGGCGGTCCTCGACGGCCGGTTCGTCATCCGCATCGCCATCGGCTCGCATCGGACGCATCGCGACCGGGTGGAAATGCTCCTCGAAGACATCCGCGTGGCGGTCGCCGAGGTGTGATGCGGCGCGGGTTGATCCTCGGCGTGCTCGCGGCGGTCGTCGCCGTCGTCTACTTTCGCCCGCTTGCCGTCTACGTCACCGGGCGCGCGCTTTACCTCCGCGCGATCGGCATGCGCCACGAGCACGTGCAGGTTGGCCCGCACCGCATCCATTACCTGGAGGGTGGGGAAGGGCCGCCGCTGCTGATCGTGCACGGCGTTGCCGCACGCGCCGCCGACGGCGCGCCGCTCTTCCGCCGACTGAAGCAGCGCCACCGCGTGATCGCCGTCGATCTCCTCGGCTACGGCGACTCCGACAAGCCGCGCGACGGCGATTACTCCGTCGCCGCGCAAACGGAGCTCGTCCGCCGGTTCATGGACGCGCTGCAGCTCCGCGACGCCGACGTGATGGGCGTCTCTCTCGGCGGCTGGATCTCGCTGAAGCTCGCCGCCGACCATCCGGAGCGCGTTCGCCGCCTCGTCCTCGTCTCCAGCGCCGGCCTGCAGTTCCCGACCACGATGACCGACTCCGCCTTCTCTCCGTCCAACCTCGGCGAGCTGCGCCATTCGCTGGCGATGCAGACCGACCAGGCGGAGCGACTCCCCGAGTTCGTCCTCCGCGACTTTCTCCGCCTCTCGAAACGAAAGGCATGGGTCGTCCGCCGCTCGATGGCCTCCGCGCTCGCCGGCCGCGACCTGCTGGATGGCAAGCTGCAGCGCGTGAAGATGCCGGTGCTGCTCATCTGGGGCACCGCCGACCGAGTCATTCCCTTCAGCGTCGCCGCCGGCATGAAGCACGAGATGCGGCACGCCCAGGTCGTCCCGCTCCCCGGCTGCGGCCACCTGGCCATCATCGAATGCCGCGACCAGGCGCTGCCGGCGATCGAGCGTTTCCTGCGGTAACCAGACGACCAACGCAAATCCCGCACGGTCCCTTGCTGCCGTAGGCAGCAAAAGACCTGTAGGCCCGGCCTTCAGGCCGGGTACGACAATCGCCCGCCAGGCGAGTCCGCGGAGCGGGCGACAGAAAAGACCTTCTCTCGTCTGTCGCCCGCTACGCGGGCTCGAGGATCCGTTCACGGCTTACCCGGCCTGAAGGCCGGGTCTACAGATCTTTAGCTGCCTATGGCAGCAGCGAGCGTGGTTGGCGTTGGTCTTCTGAACGCGTCTCGTGTAGCGCTGCGTCAGCGCTCGTACTCTTGGCTGCTGCGCGGCGCGTCCGGCGCCTGCCGGTCCAGCGACTCGCGGTAGCGCAGGCAGCCGCGCAGAAACTGCGGCCACTCCGGCACGACCGGCACCGGATCGGTCTTCTCCGGCAGCAGTCCCCACAGCGCCGGATGATGCCAGCAGAGCCCCTGCCCGGTACTGTCGCGATGCTGCCGGATGCCGTCGCGCAGCCGGCGCACTTCGGAGAGCAGCTCCTCGCGGGACATCTGGTCGAGGTCGGCGTCGATCACTTCGTCTCCTGTGGTTCCGTCACGACGATTCACGGATCACGAAATCGCCGCCGGGAGATGCCGCTTTCAAAAGCGCGTCCAGCTTATCTACCGTCGGAACGGCATCACCGCGCTCGTATCGCGCATAGGCGTTGCGTGAAGACGTTCCGAGGCGTTCGGCCACGTCGCGGAGCGATGAGCCACTCGCCTCGCGCCGTCTCCTGAGGAGCAGCGCAGTCATGGCAGCGGCATCGCTCCCGGAGATTTCAAACTCGCTCTTGCTGCGGGCGTGAACCTGCGCGCTGAAACCGTCGCGGCCGACCATGGTCTCCAGCCAGTCGCCGATCATTTCCAGTGCTTCCTTACGGGTACGGCCCTGGGTGATCGCATCGAGCAGAGGAATCTCCGCCAGCCAGAACCGCCCGTCGCGTGCCACCTTGCCCTCGAATCTCATGTCGCCTCCCTGCAGGCACGGCGGAGAATCGCTTGCGCAAGCCGTTCGTTGATCTCGCGATGCCGAGGGACCGCTTCCTCGCTGCCGCCGTCGGTCCAGACATCGTGCCTGCCGCCGCTCCGGAGGAACCACCAACCACAGGCGGTCAGCCGTTTCTCCAGGTCGCGCCGCTTCACTCAGCTACTGTACACCGATCCGTGGACGGAGTGTAAAGGGGCCGCGCCGCCGTAGAATCAACTGAGACAAGCGGGAGGACGACGATGATCAACGGTGCGCACGTCATCATCTACAGCACGAACGCCGAGGCCGACCGCGTGTTTCTGCGCGACGTCCTCGCCCTGCCGAATGTCGATGCCGGGGAAGGTTGGCTGATCTTCGGCCTGCCGCCTTCGGAGGTGGCTGTCCATCCGGGAGCGGAGAACGACTCACACGAGCTGTACTTCATGTGCGAGAACGTGGAGCAGTTCGTCGGGCGGATGAAAGAACACAGCGTTGAATGCGGCGAAGTGCATGACCACGGCTGGGGCTTGCTGGCTCAGGTGACGTTGCCCGGCGGCGGGAAGCTCGGGGTTTATCAGCCGCGGCATGCGCGGCCGACGTCGGCCCGCGCCTCTCTGTGAGACCACGCCCCTCCCTGTCATCCTGAGCCGCAGGCCTGATCCCATAAGCAGCATCCATGGCGGCGAAGGACCCCCTCCGGCTGCACGCGACGCGTTCAACTGCGGGGGGTCCTTCGCCGCCATGCTTTTGCCACGAAGGACCATTCCTGCGGCTCAGGATGACAGGAGGGATTCTTGACTGTGATCACACCAATCCCGACGGCAACCTCGGCGACGACAGCAGCTCTGCAAACACCTCCCAGCGCTTCTCCGCATCCCCTTCGCTGCGGCGTTCGACGTAGTTGCGGACGAGGTCTTTGCCGAGGTTGTAGTTGATGACGTAGCTGCGGTACTGGTCGAAGAACTTCACGCGCTGGCGCGCGCGGGCGGGCTCCATCAACGCATACGTCCTCAGCCACTCCGCGGCCTGCTCGGCGGTGAAGGCCCCGTCGAGGTAGCGGCGGGCGGCTTCGTTGCCGGCGTAGCCGGTGCGGGAGATGAGGTCGTAGACGCGGTAGTACTGCTCGGCGCGTGCGGGGTCGAGTCCGGCGACCGGGAAGAGGCGCTCTTTCTCCATCGCCACGCGCTCGTCGGCGGGGAAGGCCACTTCGATCCCGTAGTTCGCGCTCCCTTCGGCGATGAGGGACTGGGCGGAGAAGAGGGCGTAGACGGAGAACTCCGGCCAGCCGCGGTCGCGCACCAGCGTCTTTTCCAGCAGGGCGTTGTAGACGTGATGGCCGGGATAGCCTTCGTGGCAGGCGAGGTCGATGGCGCGGTCGATGAAGATCGGGAGGTCGGTGTTGACCTGAATGAGGCTGGTGAAGTTTCCTTGGTACCAGTTGTAGCCGCTCCACGATTTGCCGGTCACGTATTCGACGGTGAACGACTCGCCGGCTGGTAACGCCATGTGGTCCGCGGTCTTTTCGCGGCAGACGTCGATGGCCGCACCGAACGTCGCGTCGAGCTTTTCGCGCGGGATGACGAACTCGCGCCGGAACTGTTCCACCCGCTCGACCAGCGGTCCGCTGCCCGGCAGCTCGGTCTCGATCGCGGCGTTCAGCGTCCGGAAGTAGTCTTCGCCGTGCGTCGGCGCGACGGCGTCGTAGAGGGCTTTCGACTCTTCGTCGAAGGAGAGCTGCCGTCCCTGCAGGATCTCGGCGCGGGCGATCAGGGCGTCGGTCTGGCGACGAACGTAGTCGAGCCGCAGGCCGTCGATTGTCTCCGCCGGACGTGCGGTCGCGCCGAGCGTCTCGCGCAGCGCGACCGCATGGGTGCGGATGGCGTCCAGCGACCGTTTCGCGGCGCGGACTTCGTCGCGCCACGCGGCGGGACCGTAATAAGAGTCGACGTAATCGGCGTCGTGCTCCCCCATCGCGAGCACGAGCCGGACGTATTGTTCAGCGGCGTCGTTCATCGCGCCGCATCGTATTCCACTCCGGTACACACAGGGGACGACGGGAGGCCTCCGGCGGGCGGGCCCGGCCCGCGGCGTTTGTTTTTCGCGTAAACCGCGTTCCGTACGAAGGCGCGCGTTCAGCCTATGGCAACCAACGCTGCGGGCCGGGCCCGCCCGCCGGAGGCCCCCCGTCGTCCCCTGTGTGTTACCCAGCGGCTACTTGTTGCGCGCGACGCGGATGGTCTTTCCCTCGATCGTGGCGGTGAGTCCGTGCTGCTTCACGATCTGGTCGAAGGCCTGATCCCACGGCATGCCTACGACGTTCATCGTCACCTTCGCATCGATTCCCGGCTCGACCGTGATGTCGAAGCCGGTGATCTGTCCGAACGTATGCATCACGTCGCGCAGATCCGCGTTCTTGAGGTTGATCGAGATCGGCGCGCCGTTGTACGTCGAGGACTTCTCCTGCTTTGCGTCGTGCTCCTGCTTGTAATCGTGCACGGTGCGGTGGAGGACTTCGCCGTTGGCGGTAGCGACGAACGTGACGCTGCCGCTCTCATGAGTGCCACGCGCGTCGATCCGGAAGTCGGTCGTCTGCCCTCCCGCCTCGGTGCCAAACCGGACGACAGCCGGCTCATTCGGCGCGGTCTTCACTTCCGGCTGGGCCAGGACCCTGCCCGTGGCCTTGTCGGTGACGGTGAAACGGAAGACCACCTGGTCTCCGTCGCGGTCGACGCGCGTCTGCAGGTCATAGCCGCCGGAGGTCTTGTTGCCGGCGATTGCCAGGGTCGAGACCATGATCACGATTGCCGTCGTCATCAGCGTGACGCGATGCGACCATGCTCTTCGTTTGATGCTTTCGTAACTCATCAGATGCTCCAGTCTTTCTTTGATTCGCGAACTGGCCATGCACGACACACCTGCGGTTCGCGGCGCGAGCGCGGCGTGACATAGTTTCGTGAGGGCGGAGACGTACGATCCGGTCCCGTGCATGGCCTCGGCGACGGTCTCGTCGCACGCTTCCTCGCGCGCGCCGGTGAGGTCGTGCGAGGCGAGCCAGACCAGCGGATGGAACCAGAGGATCGACGTGGCCAGCGCCTGCAGCAGCGCGGCGAGGTTGTCGTGACGCGCGACGTGCGCGCATTCGTGCAGGATCAGCGAGCGCAGCTCATCGTCGTCCAGGTCGTCCGCACCGTTCGGCGGGAGGACGATCATGGGCCGGATGACGCGAATCACCGCCGGCGCTTCGCAGATGGGGGAGCGGACGATGTCGATTGCCGTACGGATTCCCAGTGCGAGCCGTGCCGCCTGCACCACCTCGCGCTCGCGCGGCGACGCCGGTGCGGCATCGCGCAACGCCGCGGAGACGGTGCGGGTGCGCAGCAGGAGCCAGCGCGCGAAGAGGAGCAGCGCGATGACAGCCCAGAGAATGGGCAGCCACTCGATCGCCGAGGTCGTCTCCGCAACCGCGCGCGTGGCGCCGCCGCCGAGAATGCGCAGCGGGCTCGGGACCGTCTCCGCGGGAATCAGGCGGAAGGCGTCGGTGGGGATGGCGAACTTCACCAGCCCCGCGAGGAGGATCGCGTAGCGCGTGCGGGCGGTGAAGGGAAGGAAGCGAGCCGCGGCGACGGCTGCGGCCAGAAGGATGGTCGAGACGATCAGGTGTCCGGTCACGGTTGGTCTCCCTTCTTGCGGCGCGCGGTCTCTGTCTTCTCCAGCGCCTTCAGGTCTTCGAGGGTCAGCTTGCCGCTCTCGAGAAGCTGCGCCACCACCGGCTGCGCGGAGCCGCCGAAGAGGTCGAGCAACTCGTCGAGGATGCGCCGGTACGCCGACTTACGCGTCACCGCCGGCGCAAACATCAGCGCGTTGCCGATCTTGCGCGTCCGGGCGAGAGCGCCCTTCGTCTCCAGCCGCTGCACGATGGTCTGCACGGTGGTGTAGGCGGGGCGCTTCTTCTCCGCCAGGGCGTCACAGACCTCGCGCACCGAGGCCTCCTTGACGCGCCAGAACACGTCCATGATCTCGAGCTCGAAGCGGGTGAGGTTGATCGCCATGTCTGTAGTTGATGCTACTACGAGTGTAGTAGGTCGTCAAGTGGGGGTGAGGGGATGGGACCAATAGGACGAATAGGACCTATGGGACCGATAGGACGGACAGCCTTCCCACTCGTCCCATCGGTCCCATCAGTCCCATTCGTCCCATCGGTCCTGCGGTCACGCGGTTCACCGCCCCGCATCGAGGCACGCTTTTCGCGTTCCCCCGGCGCATGAAGTTCTGTACAAAGTGCGGCGCCGAACTGATGCCGGACGCCCTTTTCTGTCCCCGCTGCGGCACGCCGGCCCCCGATGCGACGCCGCCGGCGGTCCAGCCGGCCGCGCCCGCCGTAGCGGCGCCCCAATCCCGCACCCTCCCCCCGGTCACCGCGGCGCCCACCGCCTCCGTCCCCGCTTCTCCTCGGAGCACCTGGTGGATCATCCCCCTGGTCATCATCGGCATCGTCGTCATCGCCTGGCTGCTCCTGGCGGGACTTCCCTTCGGCCGCGGGGAAGAAGGACCGCGCGCCGAAGCGCCCGCCACCGAGACCATCGCCGAAGGCTCCCCCCCGGAGGGTGCCGCGCCGCCGTCCAGTGGAACTTTGATCGACGTGGAGGGCGAAGAAGATCCGGTCACGACCACCCTCGCCCCTCCCGTCCCCACGAGCACGGTATCCACCGTGCCGTTTCCGACCGCCACCCAGCCACCGCCGGCGAGCACCACCCAACCGCCGCCGGTGACGCGGCCGCGTCCGACAACCCCGCAGCCGCGGCCGCGTCCGACAACCCCGCAGCCGCGGCCCGACCCGACACCCCCACCGGCCACGGCCACCACCGCCCCGCCCCCGCGCCCCTCGGAGGAGATCAGCGACGCCGAGGCCGCCTCCACCCTCCGCCCGTTCGCCGGGAGGTTCTACAGCGACGTGAGCAGCGACTGCCTAGAGATCCGCAGCCACGGCTACCGCAACGTCGGCTACACCTTCTCCGCCTGGGACACCTGCGTCCAGGGCGGCGGTTCGAGAATGCTCGGCCGCTGGCGCGTCGACTCGAAAACGAGGGAAGTGTTCCGGCAAGGGGAGGATGGGAGGTATCTGAAGCCGTGAGCTCGGGTTGTCCGTCGTCGGGTTGTCGGTTGTCCGAACCGGCAGCGCCCGAATGGGGTCCGGGCGAACGCGTGCGAGAGATCGAGGCAATATCTTCCCCCCCCTCCCGCGTTCCGCGAGATCCAGGTTGACAGGACGGGAACGCGTCCGTATGTTGACCACCTTCGCGAGCCGCGCTGCTCGCAAACGTTCGTTGAAGTCGCGGGCCCGTAGCTCAGTGGTAGAGCACCTGGCTTTTAACCAGAGGGTCGTAGGTTCGATCCCTACCGGGCTCACCAGCCCGCCCCCGCACGCATGCACCAGTCACGTCCCTATCGTCTAGAGGCCTAGGACACCGCCCTTTCACGGCGGCGACACGGGTTCGAATCCCGTTAGGGACGCCAGGCGGCACGGCCGCCGGCGTTGGTTGGCCAAGCCTTCTTCAGGGTTTGTCATCGGCCGGCGACTTCCCGGCGAACTCGCTCACCACGCGCCCTTCCCATACTTCTTCCCACGTGACGCCGGGAACGCGGCTGTGGATCTCGACTCGCAGCAGACCGCCGAACGACAGGATGTCCCCGCAGATGAAGTCTGCCGCGGCATACTCCGGGTCGAACGAGCCCCAGGCGGCAACGGCGCGTCTCGCGTTCTCCCCGTTCTCGAGCGTCGGCTCGATCAGGACGTCGAGGTCACGCGTCGTTCGATAGGGGATGTGCGCCAGGACCGCGATCCCCCCGATCACTACATAGGCCACGCCTTCTCTGTTGAGTGATTCCAGGAAATCGGCAAAGTCCTTCGCCACCGTCCAGTCCTCTCTTCGTCCACAACTCGTAGGCGCTGTCGAGCAGGGCAATCAGAGCGTCCATGCGTTCTGCTGGCGTCGCGGCATATGCATCTTCAACCTCCTGCCGCATGAGCTCCTCGCGAGATGTGCTGAGGGAAAAGCGATGGCTCCTGGCGCGAGGTCTTGCCTCAGGTCTCGTTGTGCTCTCGTCAGGGACTTCCGGGTCGGCGCCATCCATGCTTCCCGATGCTACAGCGGTTCCCCGCAGTTCGCGCGACCAATGACACCGCCCTTTCATGGCGGCGACACGCAAAAGAGAAAGGGAAAGCTCTGACCCCATCGGCGATACTAGAAGGAACCGAAAGGTGACTGTCGAGGTACTTCCGTCACTCCCTCGGGTGGAGAGGGCGCCCTCCTCAAATCCATATGACCGGTCTTGAGCCGGATGAGGAGGAGCTGTATGCGTCGTGTGTTCTATTCGGTGGGTCGAGGTGTGTCCGCAGTGTTTCTGGTCGTCGTTCTTGCGGGAAGCGCGTTCGCCGCGCCGCAGGAGCGGGACCGGGAGTTCCGGGAGAAGAAGAATCCTTCGCCGATCGTGAACGTCGTGAAGAAGGTCGTCCGCGCGTTCGGGGATCTCCTCGTGACGCCAACCCCGTAGGTCACAGCTCGTAGCTGAACTCTCGCTCCGGGTAGGTCCGGAGCGAGAGTATGTACTCGCGGACGTGGGTGACGAGCGAAGTGGAGGCTCTTTGTGCCGTGATGGCTTCGCTGAGATATCCGAGAGCGGTGATCGCCCGGCTGTTGAGATTGGCGACGGTGAATTCCCGCACGATCTTCCGGGCAAGAGTCTCCGCCTGGGAGTGCCGCCCGAGTGCGAGCAGGGCCTCGACGATGTCGAGGCCGGAGATACCCGCTTCTTCCGGCATCGCATAGCTCAGGAACCGCCTTCGGACCGTGCGAAGGTGGGTAATCGCCCGTTCGTATTCGCCGCGGCGAACGAACAATCGTCCTTTCCCGGCGTCCGGCTTCAGGGCGTCGAGCGGACGTCCGGCTTTCTGGAAGAAAACGATGCCTTTGGTGAAGTTGGCCTCGGCTTCCTGTAGGTCGCCAAGCTCGACCGAGCAGAGACCGATCGCATGATGAAGGGCGGCGAGGCTTTCATCGTCCAGGTTGGAGCTCGAAGCGAGGATGAGAAGGTAGGTTTCCCGGGCTTCCCGGTATCTTGCAAGGCGTTGGAGGAGCGCTCCCTCGGCGATTCCCACCATGACGACGAGCCGTTCGTCGTCGTAGTCGCGAAAGACCTGTTTGCTCTCGGTAAGGAGCGGCATCGATTCTTTGTGCCGTCCGATCTCCTGGTAGACGATCGCCAGGTTGAACCGGACGACGGCGATGTCGTACTCGAGCGAGCCGTGGTCGGGACTGGATACGAGTAACGACTCCGCGTGGTGGAGGGCCTTCGCGGATTCCTCATATCGGGCGAGAGTGCGGAGCGCCTTGCCGAGGTCTTTCCACGCGTAGGCAAGGATCTGCGAAAGGACCACAGCCGGGTAGGCGGTCGCCGGGATTGCCTCGGCTGCGGCTACCGCAAGTTGAGCTAAGGCAAGCGCGTACTTCGAGTCGCGAGAGTAAGCTTCGGCGAAGAGTTGGCCGATCCGCTGGACCGCTCCGGAATTCTGCAGGTCGGGGTGCTCGGCAAGCTGGGGCCACTTGGCTCGCGGGGTCTTGTTCAACAGGGGCTCGACGGTGACGGCGGCTCTTTCCCGCTCGGCGTAGATCGACCGGATGAGGGCTCGGAACCGGGCATCACGGAAGGCGCGGCGCACTACGGAGCACCCTTCCCGAGGTGCCGCCTGGCGGCGTGGGTCACGGCGACGGTCAGCCAGGTCTCGACATTGGGCATCGTGTCGAGGTGGCGGATGGCCGCGGCGAGGACTTCGTCGACGAGGTTTTCGGCATCGTCCCGCGGAATTCCGAAGTCGCGAAGGACGAGGTCTACGAGAGACTCGAAGTATCTCTCGTGCAACGAGGCATGTGAGTCCTTGTCGTTCGGGGGATCGTTGGACGGGACCATATCCGAGCCGGTGGACACTACCACTCCAGGCGGTAGTAAACAATTAGTTCTATCCTTATGACTCTAATGAGAGTCTTATGCGGTGTTGGGGTTCGCCCCTCAACGTGCGGGAGGAGGAAGATTCGTCCCGGTGGCAATGCGGCAGTGCTTCGGTGGGGTTCCGTCGTCGTCATCGGCGTAGACAACGGCGGTCACCCAGGTAACCACTCGCGGCTACCGCTGGAGGTTCGCTCGCATCCGGAAGCGGGACGATCTCCCTGCCGGAGTAGCCGCGGCGGCCTGGAGGGGTCGGTGCGCCGTGTCGCGGGGTGGCGAGTGTGGTCGCTCGAGTGAAGGCGATGGCTCACCGGGGTGGGTTGCCGGACCCGCCGGAGTAGCCTCGGCAGGTTGAGGGAGTAGGCACGCCTCCATCGCGGAGCTCGTCGCGTTCCCATCCTCATCACGAACGCCGGCTACTCCGCGTTGGAGCCCGTCCTACTCCGCGATGACCGCTGTACTACTCGACCAGGGCACTGCTCCTGCTCCGTGAGGAAGCGCGGGTCACTCCGGCGGGGGTGCGCTCCATCTCCACAAGGAAACGCGACCCGGCCCGTCATGGACGCGGGGCTACTTCTCGCGGGCCGCCGGCTACTCGGCCAGGTCAACGCTCCCACTCACTGATGGGGCTCGACCGACTCACTCGTGCGGCCGGACACACTCTTCCATGGAGGTTGCTTTCCATAACCACGCATCCAAATGCAGTCCGGCATGACCCTGTAACAGTTTGTTCACATTGTGAATTGGACCGTCCATTGTCGGGCCGTTGACTGCGGCTCGAAGCGGGCGTACCTTGATCGTGCCGCCGGGGCTGGTTGAGCCATGCTGGTATCGCCGGTGCGCAGCGAGGGAACGCCCCGGTCGATCGCCGGAAGCCCGGACGCTGCAGGGGACGGTCCGGTCCGAATCCGGGTCGCCTTCGGGAGTCGAGCAATCGCCCCAGCAGCACCTCCGATCGGCGGGAAGCGGACGCGCTTCCCGATCCATTCCGAGTCCGGTCCTCGGGAATCCCATCAACCGCAGCCACTGGCGTGTGGCCCGTGGCACAACCGTCCGCATGGACAGATTGGAGGAGAGCCATGACTTCGAAAGTCATCCCCGAAAAGTTCAATAGTCCCACCGTTGACCCACTGACCCCGGAGATTGCGGTGCAGGAGATCCGCACGATTCGCGATCGGATCCCTTCGTTCGCCCTGTTGCGCGTCGCCGAGACGCTGTCGCTCACGCGCGCCGCGACCATCAGCATGGATTTCATTCACGCCGCGATCAATGCCGTCGCCGCGCTGCTTGCGCTCCGAGGAGCGATCGGGCGCGACGCGATGGATCTGCGTCTCGAAGTGGAGGAGGCGGCCCGCTGGTCTCAGGTC
Organism: Thermoanaerobaculia bacterium; assembly: GCA_035629865.1. Classification (GTDB taxonomy): domain Bacteria; phylum Acidobacteriota; class Thermoanaerobaculia; order Gp7-AA8; family Gp7-AA8; genus QHVT01. Next base: position 86,433 of record DASPHC010000146.1, read on the forward strand.
CTCGATGAGATCGACGCGCTGCGCCTCGGCGTCATCGGCGCGATCCGCATGCGCCGCTACCGCCTCGGAACGATGGCGTTCCGGGTCTACCAGCTCAGCCGGAGTCTCGTCCGCGATGAGGAGAACGCCGTCCTCCTGCCGCACATCGACGCGATGAAGCGCGCCGCCAAGTTCGGCAAACACCGCCCGCAGGGCAAGGCGGATCCGCAGCCGGATGACGCGCCCGTCCCGAAGGTGTAGTGCAAAGGCCCCCGCGCGCTCGCGGCACGCGGTAACATCCCACCCCAGCCGGGCGCGCCGCGACGCGCCCGGCGTTTCCGGGCTCCGGCGTCGAAGTGCCGCCCGTCATTTGTGAACGCAACGTGCATCAAATCGGAGGTCTCTCCATGGCTGATGGTTCGATTTCGAACATTCTCGTCCCCACGGATCTGAGCGAATTCGGAAAGATTGCGCTGCAGTGGGGGGTGCGGTTCCGGGATCTGTTCGGGGCGCGGATTACGCTGCTGCACGTGGTCGACGTCTATCCGCCCGTCGCGGTGATCGAGATCCCGGAGCCGGCCGTGCTGCCCAATCTCGCCGAGGTCATGGCGAACCTGGAGGAGGCGTTGAAGCGCCATGCCACGGCGAGCGTCGGGGATGCGGCGGCGGACATCGATCTGAAAGTCGACCAGGGTCTGCCGGCGCCGGTCATCCACGATACGGTGAAGGAGTCGGGCGCGGATCTGGTGATCATGGGGACGCACGGCCGCCGCGGCTGGCGCCGTCTGCTCCTCGGCTCGGTCACGGAGACCGTGCTGGTCCACGCCGAGCGTCCGCTGCTCACTCTTCTCGCGACGTCGCTCGTGCCCGATATCCGCAAGATCGTCTGTCCGGTGAACTTCACTCCGATCGCGCGGAAGGCGCTGGACCTGGCGAGCGAGATCGGGCAGAAGTTCGACGCGCAACTGATCCTCGTCCACGTATCGGAGCGCGAGGGCGAGCCGCACCCGCTCCCGCTCGACGACCACTTCGAGCAGTGGGTGAATCCGATCGTCCGGCAGCGCCTGCAGTACTCGCGCGTGGTGCGGACCGGAAATGTGGCCGAGGAGGTGCTGCGGCTGGCGGAGGAGGAGAAGGCGGACCTGATCGTCGTCGGCGCGGAGCACCGCGGTTTCCGCGACGCGACGGTCATCGGCACCACGACGAGCCGGGTGGTCCGATTCGCGGATCGTCCGGTGCTGACGGTGCCTGCGCGCGAGGGCGAAGCGTAGCGGTACGCAGGTCAGCTCTTTTCGCCCCGCTCCACCGTCAGCGGCGTGAAGATCTCCGCCTGGAGCAGCCACCCGTCCTTTGTGTAGTGCCATTTGGCGGCGTACACGCCGGCGAGCTCCATCGGGCCGTCGTTGGCCATGAGGGTGCCGGTCCAGCGGCCGTGTTCTTCGGCCATGCCCCATTCTTCGTTGACGTGGATCTCCTCGGGGGTGCGGCCGTAGGTGGAGGTGGCGTCGCGGGCGAACATGTCGGCCCAGCTGTTCATGCTCTGCTCCCGCCCGGTGCGCTGCAGGCTGCGGGCGGTGACGACGTGGTAGTCGGGAAGGAAGTAGGCGGCGATGCCTGCGGGGTCGCGGCGGGTGATGGCGTCGTTGATCGCGGTGCGGGCGGTGCGGATGGCTTCTCGGCTGTCTTGCGTCATCGACGCGATCATACGATCTCAGCCATGTGGCCCGGCCTTTTAGTCCGGCCGGCACTCGGGAGGAGCCTGCCGAGAGCCGGCCCGGACTAAAAGGCCGGGCCACAGGTGGCGGCTTCCGGACCTCGTGCCGGGTCGGGATGTGGGGGCGGCGCGGGATTGGGCTGCGGGATGGTCTGCGGTTGTGCGGGCGGCTGTTGTGGCGAGTCGGGTTGCGGCGGGGCGGTCGGGGATGGGCTCGGGTGGGGGATTTCCTGCGGGGTTTCTGTGGCCTCGGCGTTCATGGAGGTGGAGATCGTGCAACACATGTTCCGCGCTCGAACCGTAGAATTCGTGCATGCACAGGATCTTCGTGGTCGCGGTGGCGCTGGCCGCCGGTTGCGCTTCCATTCCTCCGGCGCCCACCGCGGCGCGTGCGATGGGTCTCGTGCAGCGCGTGGAGCACATCGACGTCGTCGGGCGGGAGCCGATGCTCGTCGAGCATCCGAACGGGGCGCTGTTTGTGGCGGGGTATGGGGAGCCGCGGCCCACGTTGTGGAAGAGTGCCGACGGCGGGGCGAGTTGGGCCCGCGTGGATGTGGGGACGGAGGCGCAGGGAGCGACAGGGAACTCGGATGTCGATCTGGCGATCGCTCCCGATGGGACGCTCTACTTTGCGTCGATGACGTACGACCGGGCGGCGAACGAGGGGCGGCAGATTGCGATCGGCGTGAGCGGCGATGCGGGGGCGAGCTGGCGGTGGTCGACGGTCTCGAACGCGCGTTTCGATGACCGGCCGTGGGTGGAGGTGACGCCTGACGGTACGGCGCATGCGATCTGGAACGACGGCGGGGTCTCGTATACCGCGAGCCGCGATGGTGGCGTGACCTGGGCGCCCGTGAAACGCATTCACGATCGAGGAGGCTCGAGCCATCTCGCGGTGGGACCGGCGGGGGAGCTGGCGGTGCGGGTGACGCCGCTGTCGGCGTCGGGCAACAAGTACGACGCCGGCGTCGACCTGATCGTCGTCAGCACGGACGGCGGGGCGTCGTGGCAGACGCATGCGGCGCCGGGGGAGCGGGACTGGTCGCCCGATTTCATGTCGGAGGCGACGCCGCGATGGGTGGAGCCGCTGGCCTGGGATGCCGCCGGGCGGTTGTATTCGCTCTGGACGGACAAGAAGGGGGTCCGGCTGGCGCGGTCGGGAGATCGCGGTGCGACATGGCGGACGTGGACGGTGGCCGACACGGCGGCTCCGGCGTTTTTCCCGTATCTGGTGGCACGCCGCGAGGGGGAGCTCGCCGCGACGTGGTTCACGGCGTCGACGAATGAGATGCACGATCTGCAGTGGTTCGTGGCGCGTGTCGACGCGGCGGGCGAGGCGGAACCGCGGGTGGTCGTCTCGGCGCCGCAATCGATCGAGAGCCGCCGGAGGCGCGTGAAGGACGGGCCGTTCTTCAACGATCCGGCAGGGGAGTACCTCCCGGTCGCGTTTCTGCGTGACGGGAGTCTGGCGGTGGTGACGCCGGTCCAGAACCAGCCGGAGCAGCGCGTGGGATTCGTCTGGTGGCGGTTTTAGGCAGAACGCATCTCTGCTGCCGTAGGCAGCAGGAGATCTGTAGCCCCGGCCTTCAGGCCGGGGACAGCGGAGACCCACGAAGTGAGCCCGCGTAGCGGGCGACAGAGAAGACCGTCCGCGCGCGTTTCTCGTCTGTCGCCCGCTACGCGGGCTCAAAGATCTTCCACGCTTTACCCGGCCTAAAGGCCGGGCCTACAGATCTTTTGCTGCCTACGGCAGCAGAGAGGCATGCACCGGACTAGAACGGAGAAGACCGACCGGGGGGCCTCCGGTCACTTCTTCTTCGCCCGTGTCCGGGCCGCCTTCTTCGCGGCCGCCGATCGTTCCGCCGGACCCTTCGTACGCGCTGCTTTCTTCGCCGCGGCCGAGCGCTCTCCGGCCGTACGCTGGCGCGCCGCCTTGCGCGCGTGCGCCGCGAGTGACGGCTTCGACGCCGCCGACTTTCCCTCGTCCTTCAGCGCGGCAGTCGCCGCACGGGCGCGCTTCGCCGACGGCTTCTTCCGCGTCGAGGCGCTCTTCAGATCCTGCTTCGCGCGCTTGCGCGTCGCGGCCGGAGCCTCACCCGGATCGGGAGGCGGCAACTTCACCCCCGCGCGCCGCGCCTTCGATAACCCGATGGCAATCGCCTGTTCGGGAGAGCGCGCTCCATGCTTCCCGTGGCGGATGTGCTCCATCTCCTCGCGCACGAACTCCCCTGCCTGCGTCGAGGCCGACTTCCCCTCGCGCTTGTCCTTCCTGGCCCGCTCGATCGTCTTCTTTTCCGGCATGGAGATTTCGCGTGCAACACGTGTTCCGGGCGAGACGCGAGGAGACGACGGGAGGCGTCCGGCGGGCGAGCACGGCCCGCTGCGTTTGTTTTCGCCCGGACCGTGTTCGAGCGACAGGCATGCGTTCAGGCTAGGCCAACAAACGCCGCGGGCCGAGCCCGCCCGCCGGAGGCCCCCCGGTCGTCTCTCGTCTGACCCTTACTCCACCTCGTACGTCACGCTGTCCGAGCGTCCGATGTCGTCGACCACCACCACCCGGTGCGTGCCGCGGGCGGGGCGGACGAAGGCGCGGCGGGTGGGGGGGAGGGAGGCGATGAGGGTGCCGTCGACGTACCAGTAGAGGCGGTTCACCTCGGCGGGGACCTGGGCCTGGAGGAGGATCTCCTGGTAGTCGATCGGCGCGTCTCCACGGATGCGGTACGGCGTGGTGGCGTCGGGGGAGACGATGCGGGGCGCTTCGTCGGCCGCAACTTCGCTGCAGGCGGCGCTGAGCGGCGGCATCCCTTCCACGGCCTGCCCCTGCGCGTGCCAGTAGGCGACCAGCTCGGCGGGGTAGACCACCGAGATCTCCGGCTCGTGCGGCCGTGTCGCGACGCACTCGCCGGCGAGACGCTCGCGGGTGGTGCGGTCGACGAGGATCCGGCGGTGGTAGGTGCAGCGGCGGAGCTGGGTGCGCTCGGGGATGTAGGGGATGGCGATCGTCTTCGCGCAGTCGGGGCCGGGGAGCTCGTGGCTCAGCGCGCAGACGTCGACGCGCTCGATGTCCGCGTACTTCGTGTCGGGACGCGCGGCGCGGCCTTCGATCGTCCGGAAAAGGTCGAAGAGCAGCGGGGCGGCGTGCTCGGAGCCGGAGATCCCTTTCTGGCCGCGGCCGTCGAAGTTTCCGACCCAGACTCCGATCGTGTAGCGCTTCGAGAAGCCGACGCTCCAGGCGTCGCGGTGACCGTACGACGTCCCCGTCTTCCACGCCACGGTCGGCGCTTCTCTCGTGAGATCCCATGTCTGCGGGAGGTCGGGGCGTTTCACTTCGCACAGGATCTCGGTGATCATCTGCGACGCCTCGGCGGAGAAGATCCGCTCCCCCTCCGGGGCCGGTCCGCGGAACATTTGCGCAGGCCGGTGCACGCCTCCCTCGGCGAGGGTGCTGTAGAAGTTGGTCAGGTCGAGCAGCGTGACTTCGCCCGCGCCGAGGATCAGCGAGAGGCCGTAGGAACCGGGACGCCGGTCGAGCGTGGAGAGGCCGCCTTTGCGCAGGACGCCGAGAAAGTCGTCGAGACCGACCCGCGCCAGCAGCCGGACCGCGCTGGCGTTGAGGGAGAGCACCAGAGACTCGCGAACCGTCAGGCGGCCGCGATAGGTGCCGTCGTAGTTCTCGGCGACGTAGCCGGAAAAGTCGGTGGGGATGTCGAGGAGGTACGAGTCGGGCAGCAGGTGCCCTTCGTCGAACGCCTTCGCGTAGAGGAACGGTTTGAGGGTCGAGCCGGGAGAGCGGCGGGCGAAGGCGCCGTTGACCTGGCCGTCGAAGCGGCGGTCGAAGAAGTCGGCGGAGCCGACGAGGGCGCGGACGGTGCGGCTCTCGTTCTCGATCACGACCACCGCGGCGTTCTCGATGCCGAACGTCCGGAGGGAGCCGATTCGCGCCGCGACCTGCCGTTCGGCGATCTTCTGGAGTCCCTGGTCGAGGGTCGTGAAGAGACGCGGCGCGCCGCCGCCGCGGGCGACGGCGAGGTCGGTGAAGTGCGGCGCCGTAAACGGCGTGCGCTGCAAGCGGGTGGGGATCGGCTGCAGCAGCGCTTTCTCGATCTCGGCCGGGGGAAAAGCGCCGCGGCTGCCGAGCTGGCGCAGCACTTCGTCGCGCGCGGCACGGGCCTGTTTCGGATCGCGCAGCGGGTCGTAGCGATTCGGCGAGCGGGGGAGCGTGGTCAGGAGGGCGATCTCGCCGAGGGAAAGCTGGGAGGGCTTCTTCCCGAAGTAGAAGTACGAGGCCGCGCCGATCCCTTCGATGTTCCGGCCGTAGGGAGCGATGTTGATGTAGATCTCGAGCAGCTCGCGCTTCGAGTAGCGCCGCGACAACTGCAGCGCGCGGAACGCCTCGATCCCTTTGGAGCGGAGGCTGCGCCGCTTCGGCTCGGCCATCCGCGCGATCTGCATCGGGATGGTGGACGCGCCCGAGACGACGCCGCGCGCGCGCAGGTTCGTCCACGACGCGCGCACGACTGCCAGCGGGTTGACGCCCGGATGCCGGTAGTACCAGCGATCCTCGGAGGCGACGAGCGCCGCGATCAGTTCCGGCGGCACCTCGTCGAGCGTCACCGGAATCCGGTACTTTTCGTCGCGCGGCAGCACGATGCGAAGCTCCCGCCCTTCACGGTCATAGATCACGGTGGCGGGCGGAGGGCGGAGCGCGTGGATGGGCGGCGGAAAGACAACGTCTGCGATGAAGGTAGAAAGCAGAAGGCAGAAGGCAGAAGTGAGAAGGATCGCGCAGCGCTTTGTGCGAGCGCTGCTTCCTTCTGCCTTCTGCCTTCTGACTTCTGCCTTGATTCTCATCTCCGGATCTCCAGCGTTCCCCTTTCTCCTGTCGCGTGGATGGCCGGCTCGTACATCGCTTCGATCTGCACCGGCGGGACGCGGAAGGTGCCGGGGGTCACAGCGCGGACGAGGGTGTAGAAGGTGACGCCCTCGGTCTCGGGGAGGGTGAGGAAGAAGAGGACCCGGTCGTCGCGGAGGTCGAGGGAGTCGGGTTGGGTGGACGCGCCGACCCATGGCAGCGCTTCGGTGGTGGAGAGGCGCGGGTTTTCGATCTCCAGGCCGGCGGGGAGGAGGTTCTCGATGACGACGTTCTCGACCCGTCCCGAGAGGCTGCGCGCTTCGACCTTCACCACCAGCAGGTCTCCCTGCTTCACGGTCGTGATGGGCTTGCCGTCGCGGGTCAGGTAGGTGCGGGAGACGGTGACGCCGGCGCTGGACGGCTTGAAGGCGGCGTCGGCCGGGATGCCGCGCGTGCGGACGGCGAAGTAGGCCGCGCCCTCTTTGTAGCCGTCGTTCATCTTCACGACGATCGGGCCGTTGCCGCGCAGGCCGGCGAAGCGGGTTGTCCTGGCGTCGAACGCTCCGACCAGCTTGCCGTCGAGGTGGACGGTTCCGGAGTAGGGGCCCTTCGCTTTCTGCTGCTTGAAGAACTGGCCGAGGGCCAGGAGCACGAACGAGCTCTCCTGCGTCGTCCAGCCGTAACCGGTGGTGTTGGCGTCGCGGACGAGGCGCTGCACGATCTCCGGAATGCGCGGATCCTTCGGCGCCGCGTCGAGCATGGCCAGGAGAAGCAGGGCGCGGTCGCGCATCGCCGAGTTGAGGTTGCCGCCGGTATCGCGCCGCACCTCGTCGACCTTGCCGATGTCGGCGATCATCTGGTGCAGCGAGCGCGGATTCCCGATGGCCGCGTAGGCAGCGCCGAGGAGGGCGCGCGACTCGGTGCTCAGGTCCTTCAGATGACGGTCGCGGAGGAAGTCCATCGTCCCCACGTCCGCCTTCCCGGCCCGCGCGAGCACGTAGAGCGCGTAGGCGATCTGTTCGAGCTCCGACTGGTTGTACGTCGCCCGCGCCTTGGCGAGCTGCCCGACGTAGTCGAGGGCCCGGTCGTGGATGTGGTTTTCGACCAGATGCCCGGCCCGCCGCGCTTCGACGAGGAAATGCGTGGCGAAGACGCTGCCCCACGGGTAGGCCTCGCCCCCGTGGGGCCACATGGCGAAGCCGCCGTGATGGAGCTGCATCGTGCCGAGGCGGCGGATGCCCTCGCGCACGTAGCCGGCGGTGTCGCGTTTCTTGAAGCGGACCGGGTCGAGATCGCGGGCGATGTCGGCGAAGTAGATCAGCGGAAACGCCGCCGACGTCGTCTGCTCGACGCAGCCGTAGGGATAGCGGAGGAGATAGTCGAGCCGTCCGGAGAACTGGACGAGCGGCAGCGGGCTGACGATCAGCTCGCGCGCGACGCTCTCCGCCCGGAACTGCTCGATGCCGGTTGCGGCCAGGGTGGCGGACGGCTGGGGGAAGTTGCCGGTGACCTCGACCGTCCGCGGCGGAAGGTCGGGATAGACGGCGATGACTTCTTTCGACGACGCCTTCTCGGCGTTGCCGGAGGCGCTGACCTGTGCCCGGATCTCTCCGGCACGCGACGCGGTGGTGAGCGGGAAGTAGAGGGTCTTCTCGGTGTCGCGGGCGAGCTGCACTTGCTGGGTCTGAGTGGCGGGCGTTGCCTCGCCGGCGAGGCTCAGCGAGACGTCGAACAGGCCGTCCTTTGCCGTGCCGTTGCGGACCGTGACCGGCAGCTCGACCTTCTCTTCGAGCGACAGGAAGCGCGGATACGTCGGGAGGATGGTGATCGGGTCGCGGACGCGGACCATCGTCTCCGACGACCCGAAGCGGTCGCCGTCATGCACGACCGCCATCACCCGCAGCGCCCCCTGGAACTCGGGGACGCTGAACGAGATCTTCGCTTTCCCGTTCGCATCCGCTTCGAGCGCGCCCGACCAGAAGGCGACCGGCTCCGAGCGCCGGATCCCCTCGGTCCGGACGAACTGCGCGAGCCCTTCTCCTCCGTCGCCGCCGCCCGCCACGGCCCTGTTGTTCGGCCGGACCTCCGGGAGGAGCAGCGAATAGATGTCGTGCGTGCTGACGCCGAGCGCCAGCTTTCGGTAGAAGTAGCCGAACGGATCAGGGACCTTCTGCGCGACGAGCTGCAGGATGCCCTCGTCGACCGCGGCGATGGTGACGACCGCGCCGGGAGCGGCGGCGACCTCGAGGTCGAGCTTCCGGTTGCTGCGCATCTGCTGCGAAGCCTTGATGGCGGGGCTCAGGCGGTTCGAGACCCGGTCGACACTGACCGGGATCGCGCCGAACGCGCGGCCGGCCTCGCCCGGCTCGAGATCCTTCGCCGCGCGGACCAGCGTGGCCGTGACGTACGCGTTCGGCCGCAGCTCCGCGGCGAGCGGGATCGTCACCTTCCCGCTGTTGCTCGTCAGGGTGGCGAAGCTGGTGTGGAAGACGCGGTCGCGCTCGACCGTGACCATCAGCCGTCCCGGAAACGGCGCCTTCACCTGGAGCGTCGCCGTCTCTCCGGCCGCGTACTCCTCCTTGTCGAGCGCGAGCTCGAGCCGCCCCGGATTCTTCATGGCCCACGGTGAGTAGCCCCAGCCGGAGGCATAGAGCTCGAGCTCGGACGAGGCGCCGGTCGCCGGGTCGGTCACCACCACGCGGTACGAGCCGTGCTGCCGCGGCGTGAACCGGAACTGGCCGCGCTTCTTCCCCGATGGCAGCGTCTGCACGCTGAGCGGAATGGCGTCGCGGGTCGACTCGTAGTTGTAGCCTCCGGACGACGTCCGCCGCAGCACGGTGTGCCACTCGTCTCGATAAAAGTCGGCGCGCAGCGAGCCGGGAGCGGTCTCGGCTCCGGCCGTGCCGACGGCGACGTACTCGAAGGTGACCTGCTGGCCGGGCTCGGGAGAGCGGTCGCCGAGCTGCCGCAGCCCAACGTAGTAAGGATAAGGATGGACGGGGACGCGCGTGAGCGCGGCGACGCCGCGTCCTCCCTGCTCCCGCACGCGGGCGGTGATGGTCGCCTGGAGCGAGGAAGGAACCGAGAGGCCTCCCGGAATCGCGACTTTCAGCTCCGTCTTCCCCTGCGCGTCGAGCGTCCCCTGCTCGGCCGACAGCTCGCGCGGGTCGAACTTCCGCCCGCCGTTCTCGAACGTGAAGCTCTCGTAGCCCTTCGCCGTGAACGTGACGGGCGTGAGGCGGACCCGGCTCTCCACGTGCAGCCCCGCCGCGGGAGGGCCGAAGAGATACGCCGACTCGACGCTGTAGGCGATCTCCGTGGCGCGGCCCGCGGCGGCGGGCGGCCTGGCCTTGATCTCGACCTTGATGCGGTCGGGAACGAACTCCTCGACCTGGAAGCGGTAGCTGCCGATGGCCTCGTCGCCGGCCCACACTTCGAGCAGGTGATGGCCGGTCCGGGTGTAGGCCGGCAGGTCGACCGCGATCTTCGCGACTCCCTTGGCGTTGGGGGTGATGCGATGGCTGCCGCGCTCCTCGCCGGCCGGATCTTTATGGCGCAGCACGAGCGGCATCGCCGGCGGCGCGCCGAGGCGGCGGTCGCGGACGACGGCCAGACCTTCGACCTTTTCTCCCGGACGGTAGATGTCGCGCTCCCCGTAGACGAACGCCGAATAGCCGCCCTCGGAGATCGTGTCGCCGCCGACGTCGAACGACGAGGTGTCGACGCGGGTGTTGTCGAGCAGGAGGAAGCTGAAGTCGTCGCCCCGCTGGACGACCAGCATGTACGGCTTCTTCCCCTTCAGCCTGCGGGTCAGCTCCTTCGCCGGCCAGACCCCGCGCTCGTCGGTCTGCCCTTTGGCGACGGTCTGGTTCTGCGTGGTGAGCAGCGTCACCGTGGCCCCCTCGCCGGGGGAGAGGTCGCGGAACGACGACACCCAGACGGTGAGCTCGTCGGGGGCGTGCTTGGCGACGATGCCGAGGTCGGTGATGAGGATCCAGCGCTGGACGCCGCGCCATTCGTCTTCGCGCGACACGGTGACGCGGTAGAGGCCCGGCTCCTCCGCTTTGACGTACTTGCCGAGATCGAGGGTCGTGGTCGCGCGGTGGTTGCGGCGCGTGTCGAGGGCGAGCTCTTTCTCCACGATCCGGTCGCCGAATTGCTGGTCGACGGCGTACCCGCCGTAATACGACTCGCCGTCGCCGTTGGCCGGACCGTAGTACTGGAAGTAGGAGAAGAGGTTGTTGCGGTAGACGCGGTCGACGGTCAGCTTGGCGCGGGCGACGTTGATGCTTTGGAAGGCGACGCTCTTGTAGCCGCCGGCCGAGAGGAACATCCCCTGGCTCTGGAAGTCGAGCAGCGGATCGAGGTCGCGCACCTGCACGGCCTGCACGAAGTCGTCGCGCAGCACCGCGGAGTCGGCCGCCACCAGGCCATTCCCGACCGCGACGTCATACGCCGCGCCCGGGGTGAACGCGCCGGTCAGCACGAGGACGCCCCCTTCCGCGGAGATCCTGTATTTCACCGCCGGCTTGACCGAGATGTACTTCGCGGCGACTTCGGCGTCGACGGGGGAGGAGAGCTCGATCCGGACGGCCGAGTCTTTCTCGCCGGGGACCGCGGCGATCGAACGGACGGCGAGATGCTCGCGCGAGCCGAGCTGGATCGGCTGCGTGTAGTCCGTGCCGAGGGTGACGTTGCTCTCGGCGGGCGTGAGGCTCCCGTCGATGATCAGCGCCAGCGTTCGGGCGTCCTTCTGTTTCTGGACTTCGACGGTGCGGAAGCTGATCACGTCGTGCTGCCACCCGGTCAGCAGTTGCACCTCGCTTTTCGCCGCTCCGTCTTCCAGGCGGATGAGCGGCGCCAGCGCGTCGGGGCGGACGGCGTAGTTGAACTGGATCTCTCCGCGCAGGACGACGCGGCCGGGAGCCGACGGCACCGGCTCCTCGCTGACCGTCACGCGGCGCACGAGGAACTGGTCGGTGCGGATCGCGAACGTGCTTTCGCCCGTCCATTCCTCGTCCTCCTTCAGCAGCTTGTGGACGGCGAGGATGATCTTGTACTCGCTGGCCATCGGGAAGCCGCCCGCCGGCTCGAAGCGGAGGACGTTGTTCGCCTGCCATCGCCAGACGCCACGGATCGGCGGCGAGACCTCGGCGGGCGAGTGTGCGAGGATCTCCCCCTCTTTCCCCGCCGCCACCGGCGCCGTGAAGATGACGTCGGCGAAGACCCGCTTCGCGTCGAGATGCACCCGGTGGACCGCCACCTTCGGCCCGCTTCGCGCGAAGAGCGGCACCTTCCCCAGCGAGACGAGACTGATGAGCAGCGTGCTTGCCGCGGCGATGAGGGCGACGAGGGCATGGCCACGATACTTGCGCAACGGATGATCCGGCTTGCTCTCTGGATCCATCGAAGTCACTCCCGATGCATGGATGCGGATGGCGGAGGAGGGGAGGGGCGAATGAGCGGCTTTGTTCTGCCCACCATTCCACCGCCCCTCGCGGGCGTGAGGATGTCCGTGTTGAGGAAAAGCAAAGGAAGGATTGCCGCGAAATTGTGGCGGCCGGCGCGGCGTACACTCTTGCCACACCATGTCCGACGAGATCTACTCCCTCGTTGCCGCCCTCTCAGTCCTCGTCTCCGCGGTCGCGCTCTGGTCGGCGATCCGCCGCCGCCAACTGATGCGCCGCATTCTGCGATCGCTGAATAAAGAACAGCTCCGCAGCGTGGGGCTGGAGGCGCCGGAGGACGTTCGTGCGGAGGACTTGAAGAAGGAGTAATGCGGGTTCACCCGGTACGCGGAGGCTGGCGCGCCTCAGGCGCGCCGCCGCGGACCGCCGACGTCACCGTCGGCCGGTCCGCCCGCGTCCTCGCGGGCACGCTCTTGCGCAAGACTCCCCTACTGCCCAGTTCCGCGGCGTCCCGCCGCCCTCGCCCGGCGGCGAGACGCCGCCCGTGCCCACGAGGACGTGGGCGGACCGGCCGACGGTGACGTCGGCGGTCCGGCGCTCCGCGTGATGCAAGCGTTGGTTCTTTGGGTGCGTTCTGCTCAGGTCTACAGACCGGCGCTCCGTTACCTCACCCCCGCCCGCACGCCCGTTACATGCGCTGCCCGTACGACAGTCGTTCCAGCCGTGATGGTCGGATCGGTGTAGACCAGCGCGGGCAGTCCGAGGGCGCTGCGGGCGGCGTCGAGGGCGGTGCGGAGCTCGATGAGGTGGATGCGGCGGACGCGGATGGCGGCACTCAGAGCCGGGTCGGTGAAGGTGGCGGCGGGTTGGCCGGCCAGGTCCCGGACGGCGTTCACGGCGGTGCGGAGCTGGGTGATGTGCGTGGCGCGCACGCGGGTGACGGCGGCGGCGAGCGGGTCGTCGGTGAAGATCACCGCGGTGGCGAGGTCGGGATCGCTGTCGACGGAGGTGCCGGAGCCGTTGACGGCGCGAACGCGGTAGAGATAGCTGGCGCCGGAGGTGACGGCGTTGACGAACGGCGGGGCGGCGGGCGAGCCGGCCAGGAGATACCCGCCGCCGGCGGCGCGGCGGTAGACCTCGTACGACGTCGCTCCGGCGACGGCGTTCCAGTTCACGGTCACCGAGGTGGCGGTGGTGGCGGTCGCGGTGACGCCGGTGGGGGTGGCGATCGCGCCGTCGAGGGAGAGGCGGGCAATGGCGGAGGGGAGACGGATCAGCAACTCCGCTTCCTGCTTGCTGAGCGGGCTCGGATCGGCGAGGGCGGCGTTCCAGGCGAACTGCGCGAGGTCGAGCTCGAGCGCCGCCAGCCCCGCCTCGCCGGTCGAGTCGGCGGCCCGGGCGATGGTGGCGGTCATGACCGCCTTGCCGGTGTCGTAGAGATTGGGATCGCCGCCGCCCTGGTTGGGGGTGACGCTGGTGAGCGTCCCGCCGACGCGGTTGCCGGTGAAGGTGAAGAAGAGCGCGTTCGGCCAGGTGCCGGCGGCCGTGCCGTTGCCGCCCGCGGCGACGGTGGAGCCGAACTGGTCGAGCGTGCGCGCCCACGCGGCGATGATCTGGCTCGGCACCAGCGGCGGGCTGCCGGGCTGTCCGTCCAGGGGGGCGTCGTTCGTGTCGACCTGGAGGCGGTACAGCAGGTTCTGGTCGTACAGCGACGCCATCCAGAGCTGATCGGTCGAATAGGTGCCGGGGCCGTCGATCTCCTGCCGGAGGGTGCCGTCGATGAGGAAGCCGTAGCGGACGCCGTTCTGCAGGACGTCGGCGTAGTTGAGCGTGTACTGGCGGGCGATGTTGGCCGCGTAGTCTTCGAGGAACGTCGCGTCGGAACCGGCCAGGCCGGCGAAGCGGAAGACCCACTGCCACTGCGTGAAGACGCGGCCGGTCATGTTGGCGTAATCGTCCTCCGGCGCGTCGGTCGGGAGGCAGGCCGAGGCCGGCCGGCGCGTGCAGAAGTAGTTGCGCATCGACGACGCGCCGCGCTGCAGCGTCTCCACGACCGTATAGTCGCCGGTGAGCCAGTAGTACAGCATCAGGTTGTCGAAGTAGGCGTGCGAGCTGTTGAAGTCGGCGCGGTAGCCGCCGTACCCGGCGGGAGCCTGGCCGCAACGGAAATTGTCGTCGTCCGGTCCGCACTGGAAGATCTGGGTGTGGAGCGAACGGAGCGCACCCGGCGTGGCCAGCTCGTCGAGCCATTCGGTCCGCCCGTTGCGCATGGCGAACCGAGGGATGGTCATGACGGCGTTGTGGTAGTCGGTCCAGGTGGCGCACCAGTAGGGGTCGTCCCACGTTTCCGACGGCGTGACCGCGTCGTCGCAGTCGATCTCATCGGAGTAGAGGGGGTTGGCCCAGTTGCGCGGATAGAGGCCGAAGGTCATCAGGCCTGCCAGTCCGCGGTTGTCGATCTCTTCGAGCGTGGTGGCTGCGACGTCGATCGCCTCGTCGTCGTACTCCGCAAACTCCGCCGCCGGCGTCCCCACCGGAAACTCTTCGACCGCCTCGGAGGCCGCGAACCATTCCGCCTGCGGCCACGCATGCAGCGGCTCGTTCAGCGGCGCCCACACCTGCCGGTCCAGCGTCGCCCGCGACGGCGCGGACGCGAAGACGCCGGTGGCGAGCGTCGCGAACAGTCCCTGCCGCGCCCCGAGCCATGCCGAGCCGCCGGCTGCGGCGGTGTCGACGAGATCGACCGCCAGCCGGCCGTCGGCGAGGATGCGCAACGCCTGCGGCTCGTAGCGGTGCATCTGATTCAGCGCGACCGCCACCGCCCCCGCTGCGCTGCTGACCGCGAGCATCCCGCCGTCGGCCTTCACGGCATTGACCGTTGGTGATGCTGCAAGATTGACTATGGCGGCCAACGGGTCCTCGCGGTCCTGGCGGAGAAGCTGGCGGACGGCCGCGGTCTGGCCGGCGTTGACGGTGCCGCTGGTCGTCGTAGCAAATGCGCCGACCGCCGTCGCCGCGGCAGGGTAGGCGACGTCGAGCGACAGCGCGTCGCGTACCTGCTGCACGCGGACGGCGTTCGGCGACCCACCGCAGGCGAGATTCCCGGCACCGCACCGATCTCCTTCCCACGCCACCGAATGCCGCACGATCGCGACCGGAGAGCCTGCGCTGAAAACGTACCGCCGCCGCGAGCCGAGCCCGCCCCCGCCGACGGCCGGCATGGCGTAACTCCCTTCGACGACCACGACCGCGCTGAGCGGTCCGCTCGACTCGAGCACGGCCCGCCGGGTGGTGGGATGGGCGTGATTCGTCCCGTCCACCTGCGCGGTGATCGTGCTGCCGCTCACCAGACGGGTGTTGTTCGCCAGTCGGATCTCATCGAACAAAGCCCCCGATCCGCCGCCGACGACGAAGCGTGCCGCACCGGTGTCGATGGTGAATTCGTTCCCATCCTGGGTCACCGTCAAAGGCGTCGCCGGCGCGGGATTGCTGCCTGACGATCCGTCGAAGACGACGCGATACGTCGCGCTGCCGTTCGCCGCGACGGTGGCCGGAAACGTCACCAGCAGCCACTGGATCGGCGCCGTGGTGACGGTGAGCCCCGCATGCCACCGCGCCAGGATCCGGAACTCCGCCGGCACCAACTGCCCCGCCCCGTCGACCAGCGCCAACGCCAGCGTGCTTTGAACGTTGAGCGCCCGCGGCAGCGGAACGCCGGAACGTACGATCTCGGCAGTGCGCGCGATGCCTGCGCTTTCCCGCACGGTCAGGAGGAGCGAGTTGGGACGCGGCGGCGGCCACGCCGCGATCACCGGCCACGCTGCGAGCAGCGACGCGGAGAGAAGAAGAACAGCGATACGGGATCGCGGGCGCATGACGCTTGTAGCCGTGTGCCCGTCATTTAACGCCCTTTTGGGGGTGGTGGCTAGCGGGGTGGTCTATGGAGCGCCGGTCTTCGACCGGCCGGTCCGCCGGCATTCTGCCGGCCGTCTCTCGCGGAGAGGTCTTTCCGCAGACTGCCGACCGAAGGTCGGCGGACCGGCCGGTCGAAGACCGGCGCTCCAGTGAAGACCGGCGCTCCATTACGGTACTCTTCCGTCGATGCTCGCACCGACCCCACGCGACCGGATCGTCGACCCGCAGGGACGCCCGTACTTTCTATGGGACATGGAGATGACTCTGGAGGAGTTCGAGCGGGCCATCCATGGCAGCGACGCGGCGTTACGGGCTTATCTCGTCGGAAAGGTCATGCGCCAGGCCAAATCGGATGACGCCCTGCAGTTCGTCTCCGCCCAGGAGATGGCAGACATGTGGCCGGACGTCGATCGTTATCTCGGAAAGTCGCGCGCGTTCTGGGCGTGGCTGCTCGAGCAGTGGGAGCTGCGTGGTTACATCAGGCGGTAAGCTCAGTCATCGTCGCTGCGGGTGATTTGGCACCACCCTTACGGCGGGACGCCGTCCGCCGGCGAGACGCCGCCGGTCCAGCCGACGCGACGTCGGCGCTCCGGCGCATGACCGCGGTTCTCGCGAGGAGCCTGTGGAGAACGGATTGACTCACGGTTCAAACGATCCGAAGGCTCCCCTTTCCTGTCATCCTGAGCCGCAGGATTGATCCGATGGGTAGCAAGCATGGCGGCGAAGGACCCCCTCCAACAGAGCGAGCAGCGTTCAACTGGAGGGGGGTCCTTCGCCGCCATGCTTTTGGCATGTGGGAGTCATTTTTACGGCTCAGGATGACAGGAAGGGGGGAGTTGGCGTCCGCGAGCGTGGAGCGCCCGCGTCGCGCGGGCTGGCGCGGCGGCGTCTCGCCGTAAGGGACGTTCACATTGCCCCCGCCAACCTCTCCACCCCTTTCTCAATATCCCCCGCCGCCACCGTCGTGTACCCGAGGATCAGCGTCGCGTGGCGGGGCGCGAGCTGGTAGTACTGGCGGGCGCTGTAGACCTGCACGCCCTGGGTGCGGGCTTTGGCGATGAGGCGGTCGGTGGCGTCGGCGGGGACGTGGGGGAGGCGGAGGAAGATGTGGGTGCCGGAGGCGGCGCCGGTGGCGCGGACCTGGTTCTCGTCGAAGTGTTCGCGGATGGCGGCGACCATGCGGTCGCGTTTTTCGCTGAGGGCGCGGACGCTGCGGCGGCGGAGGCTTTCGTAGGCGCCCGATTCGAGGAGGGTGGCGATGGCCTGTTGTTCGAGGGTGGGGCTGCCGCGGTCGGCGAGCCATTTGACGGCGCGGAAGGCGTCGCGGAGGGAGGGCGGGGCGACGATGTAGCCGAGGCGGAGGGAGGGGAAGAGCATGCGGGCGAAGGTGCCGATGTAGATGACCCTCCCGCGGCCGTCGAGGCCCTGCAGCGCCGGGATGGCGCCGACGCCGTAGCGGAACTCGCAGTCATAATCGTCTTCGACGATCCAGGCGCGGTTGGTCTCGGCCCAGCGGAGCAGCGCCAGGCGGCGGGCCACGCTCATGATGGCGCCGGTCGGGAATTGGTGCGACGGGGTGACGCAGACCGCGCGGGCTCCCTCGAGACGCGCGGCGTGGCGCTCGATGTCGAGGCCTTCCTCGTCGACGGCGCAGGGGATGACGCGCGCTCCCGCGGCGACGAGCACCTGCCGCGTCCCCTGGTAGTGCGGGTCTTCGAGTCCGACCGCCGTCCCTTCGTCGCAGAGGACGCGCGCGGCGAGGTCGATGGCCTGCTGGGCGCCGTTGACGATGAGGATGTCGTCCGGATCGGCGGTGACGCCGCGCTGTTCGAGGAGGTGTGTCGCCAGGAGGCGGCGCAGTGCGGGGAGGCCGGCGGGATCGGGATAGTCGACCTGCGGATCGGCAGCGGCACGCGCGACGGCCTGCCGCCAGAGCGCGACCGTGCGCGCGTCCGGAACGGTCGTGGTGTAGCGGAAGTCGATGAGCGGCTTCCCGCGGCGCGGCTTTTCTTTCGGCGTCTCGTGCGGCGCGAGCTGGCGCGCTCTTCTCGCATAACCGGAGATCGTTCCCTCGCGCGCCGCCGCGCTCCTGCGCGTCCGTTTCGGCGGTTCCGCGAGCGCGGGCACCTGCACGGCCACGCGCGATCCGGAGCCGACCGCCGACTCGATGTACCCCTCGGCGGCGAGTTGTTCGAAGGCCGCCAGCGCCACGATGCGGGAGACGCCGAGGTCGCGGGCCAGGGTGCGGGTGCCGGGGAGCGGCACGCCCGCGGCGAGCTCGCCGCTGAGGATCTTGTCGCGCAGCGCCTCGTAGACGCGCCGGTACAGCGGTCCCGCGGCTCTCAGTCGCAGCAGCATGGGGTGGTTATACCAAACGGCGGGGATGTGGTCATTTACCGGGACCACCGTAGTGGTTAATGTGACGGTGATGGAAATCGAGATTCGGATCTGCGAGATCGAGCTGTTCCGGCGGTGGGAGTGGGTGCAGTTCTTTCAGGAGAAGTTCCTCCCGCTGCACGCGCGCATCGGCGCCGGGAAGGTCGTGGGGCAGTTTCTGGCGTATCGCGACGACGCGACGTTCATCTGGCTGCAGGCCTTTGGCGGTTCCGAGGAGCGGCTGGCGTCGCGGGAGCGGCTGTGGAACGACGCGGAAGTTCAGGCGCTCCTCGCCACGGCGCCTCCGCTCCGGTCGACGACGGTCCACAATTACGTCCCGGCGGCGGCGTCGACGATCGCGTCGCCGGAGGATTTCGGACGCATCGCCGAGTCGAAGCTGCTCGAGCTGCGGCAGTACCGCATCGCGCCGGGGATGCGCAGCCGGTTCGCGACGTTCTTTCACGAGAAGACGCTCCCGTCGCAGGGGGAGCACGGGATGGCGGTGTACGGCCCGTTCGAGTCGCTCGACGACGGCACCACCTTCACCTGGTTCCGCGGCTTCCCCGATCTCGTGGAGCGCGACCGCCGGAAGGCGGCCTTCTACGGCAGCCGGCTCTGGCTCGAGGATCTGCAGGACGAGGCGTTCTCGATGATTGAGGATTACTCGAACGTCCTGCTGGTAACGCCGCTGGGAGCTCGCTGACGGCCGGGACGCGCGGCCTTGCGGCGGCATTCGCTGGAGCAGTTACAATCGCGGTCCGCGCCGGCAGCACTTCGAGCGACAGGAGAATTCACGATGCCCGTTCCCAGTCACATCACTCCTCAGGATGGCGATGTCCTTTTGCTGGTCGGCACGATGAAGGGTGCCTTTGTCCTGCGCGCCGATGCGGGGCGCAAGTCGTGGGAGGTCGGCGGGCCGTACTTTGCCGGGAGCGCCGTTTACGCGATGGCGTATGACGGCCGGCAGGGGCGGAATCGGATCTGGGCCGGTCCGCAGAGCATGCACTGGGGCGCGGTGCTGCGGTCGAGCGATGATTTCGGACAGAGCTGGACGAACCCCGAGGAAGCGAACGTGAAGTTCCCGGAGAGCGCGGGGGCGGCGCTCGCGAATATCTGGCAGATCGAGCCGGGACGCGACGGGGAGGCGGACACGCTGTATTGCGGAGTCGAGCCGGCGGCGCTGTTCCGGTCGAGCGATGCCGGCGGGTCGTGGAGCCTGGTCGAGGGGTTGTGGAATCACCCGCAGCGGCCGAAGTGGCAGCCGGGCGGCGGCGGGCTTTGCCTGCATACGATCCTGCTCGATCCGGCGGCGCCGGAGCGGATCCGCATCGCGGTCTCGACGGGCGGCATGTACGTGACGGAGGACGGCGGCGCGAGCTGGCGTCCTTCGAACCAGGGCGTCCGCGCGCAGTTTCTCCCCGATCCGTATCCGGAGTTCGGCCAGTGCGTGCACAAGGTGGTGCAGGCGGAGAAGCAGCCGGAGCGGATGTTTCTGCAGAATCACTGGGGGCTCTACCGCAGCGACGACCGCGGCGAGAGCTGGACGGACATCGCGAACGGGGTGCCGTCGGATTTCGGCTTCCCGATGGCGGTGCATCCGGAGGACGCGGACTGCGCTTGGATCGTGCCGCTGGAGTCGGATGAGTTCCGCTGTACCCCCGAGGGGAAGCTGCGCGTGTACCGGACGCGCGACGGGGGGAAGAGCTGGGAGGGGATGACGGACGGGCTGCCGCAGGAGGGGGCGTTCGAGACGGTGCTGCGCGATGCGATGGCGGTGGATCCGTTCGGTCCGGCAGGGGTTTATTTCGGGACGCGCAGCGGGAAGCTCTTCGGTTCGGCAGACGAGGGAAGCAGCTGGTCGATGATCGTCGACGGGCTGCCGGCGGTGGTCTCGGTGGAAGCGGTCCGCGTGAGGTTGTGATGGCGTTTCTGTTCGTGATCCCCGGACCGCTGCGCGAGCTCGCCGGTAACCGCGGCGAGGTGCGGCTGGAGGGTACGGCGGGCTCCGTGTCGGAGGCGCTGGCGCTGCTCTGGGCGGAATGTCCGGGCGTGCGCGATCGTGTGATCACGGAGCTCGGCGAGGTGCGGCAGCACGTGAATGTGTTCGTGGATGGGGAGAGTATCCGCGACGGGAGCGGGCTGCAGACGGCCGTGCGCGAGGGCTCGGAGATTGTGATTCTGCCGGCTTTGAGCGGCGGGTAGCGGCGCAAGAGAACCGACCGGGAGGCCTCCGGCGGGCCGGCCCGGTCGGTTTCTCGTGTTCCCATAAGGCGCTTCAAACGTGACGCCCGTCATCATCGGCCGCGGAATCGTCATGCTAGATTCGCCTCCTCTCTCGACAACCACCTGGAGGCTCGCATGCGTCTGTCCGCGATCGTTCCCGTTCTCGCGATTGCTCTCGCTCCCACGGTTCTCGGTAACACCATCACGTCAACGGTCTCGGCGACTCGCTGGCCACGAACGGCGTCTGCACGCTCCGCGAGGCGGTGATCAACGCCAACAGCAACACCTCCACGTATCCCGACTGCGCCGCCGGCTCGGGGGCGGACGTGATCAACCTGCCGGCCGGCACGATCACCATGGCCATCGCCGGAATCGTCGAAGACGTCGCGGCGACGGGCGACCTCGATCTCTACGACTCGGTCACCATCAACGGCCATCCGTCGGGGACGACGATCGACGGCAATGACCTCGACCGCATCTTCGACATCAACTCAACGCTCTTCTCCCTCATCCCGCCGGGGCTGCCGATCACGGTCGGCCTCCACGGGCTGAACATCGTCAACGGGACGACGGTCGGCGACGGCGGCGGTGTGAGCGTCTACCGTTTTGCCACGGTGACGATCACCGACACCACCATCGCCGACTGCCGCACGAACAACGACGCCGGCGGGTTGTCGATCACCAGCGATGCCGCGGCGACACTGATCAACGTGACGGTGACGGGCAACGCCTGTCCGTGGCTGGCCGCCGGCATCCGGACCGACAGTCCGATCACGATGAAGAGTTGCACGATCACCAACAACCACACATTCGGCGGGACGCCGACGCGCGGCCAGGGGATTGGCTCATATGCCAACACGACGATGCAGAACACGCTCGTCGCCGGGAACGGCAGCGCGCCGGGCCAGCCCGACACGGAAGGCTTCTTCACGAGCCTCGGCCACAACATCATCGGCAACATCGACCTCATCACGACCATCACGCCGGCGACTGGCGATCAATTCGGCGTGACGACGGCGCAGGTGAATCTCGCTCCGCTGGCGAACAACGGCGGCCCGGTCCGGACACACGCGCTGAATGCCGGCAGCGTCGCGGTCGACAAGGGGAACAGCGACGGCGTGACCACCGACGCGCGCGGTGACGCGCGTCCGTGCGACCAGCCGGCGATCGCCAACGCCGCCGGCGGCGACGGCGCGGACATCGGCGCGTTCGAGGTGCAGGGCACCTGCAGCGCGGCCAACGTGGCGCCGGAAGCGGTCGACGACTTGGCCAGCGTCGCGGAGGACAGTGCCGGGAACATCATCGACGTGCTGGCCAACGACAGCGACGCCAACGGCGACACGCTGACGATCACCGCGGTCGCGCAGGGGGCGAACGGGACGACGGTCAACAACGGGACGGACCTGAGCTACACGCCAGATCCCGACTTCGCCGGCAACGATTTCTTCACCTACACGGTCACGGACGGCAACGGCGAGTTCTCGACCGCCGTCGTCTACGTCACGGTCACGCCGGTGAACGACCCGCCGGTCGCGACCGGCGAGAACTACGTCATCAACCAGGATACGGTGCTGAACGTCGCCGCTCCGGATGTGCTGGCCAATGACACGGACGCCGACGGCGACGTGCTGACGGCGATCAACTACACCGCCCCTGCGAACGGGACGCTCGCCGGCAATACCAACGGTTCGTTCACCTACACGCCGAATCCTGGTTTCGCCGGGACGGACTCGTTCACTTACTGTGTCTTCGACGGCATCGCGCCATGCGTGCCGGCGACGGTGAACATCACGGTCAACGACACGCAAGGCCCGGACATCACGGCCTCCCTCGGGACGGCGTTGCTCTGGCCGCCGAATCACGCGCTGATCAACGTCGGCTTCTCCGTGAGCGCCACCGACAACGGCGGCGGCGCGGTGACGCTGGGATACGCGGTTTTCAGCGACGAGGATGACGTGGCGCCGAACAATGGCGGTCCGTCTCCCGACGCTGTCGACATCGCCCCGGCGACGCTCCGCCTCCGCTCGGAGCGCGACGCCACCAGCGACGGCCGCGTCTATCTGGTCATCGTCACCGCTTCCGACGGTTCGTCGAATACGAGCACGAGCTGCCTGACCGCGGTCGTCCCAAAGAGCATGAGCCCCGCGAACGTCAATTCGGTGAACGCACAGGCCTCCGCCGCTGCCGCGCAATGCCAGGCCACGGGCATGGCGCCGGCGGGTTGGTTCCCGATCGGGGAGTAGTCTGCGGCGTGGAGCGCCGGTGGATATTGCCGGCGCTCCACCCACCCGGGGACGACGAAGGGCCTCCGGCGGGCGGGCACGGCCCGCAGCGTTGGTTGCCATAGGCTGAACGCACGCTTCTCGCGCTGAACGCGGTCCGGGCGAAAACAAACGCTGCGGGCCGTGCCCGCCCGCCGGAGGCCCCCTCGTCGTCCCGGGTGGGTGGAGCGGCTACCGTCGCGCCGCTCTCACGCGTCCTGCCAGCTTCGCCACGTACGCGCGTTCCACCGTGCCGGTATGCGTCTGCGGCGACGGATACCAGCGCGTACTGTAGGCGAGCCAGACGTGCGCTCCGTCGAATGCGACGTCGCTGATCCTCGGGGTATCAGAGCCGCTGAGGACGAGGGCTGGCGAGGCCTTCGGCGTCCCTTCGCCGTCGAGGAAGATCGCCCGCGTCTCGCCCTCCAGCCTGCCACTCCCGGTGGGGGACGGCGTCGCCTGCGGCGTGTACAGCACGGTCGCGCCGCCGGCGCTCTTCACGATCCGGACCTCGATCGCGTTCCCGGGGATGGCCAGCTCGGACGGCGTGCCGAGGGCCTCGCCTGCGAGGTTGAAACGATGGGAGAAGAAGGACGGGCCGTTGCGGACGACGGCGACCAGCGTGTCGTCCAGGAGGACCGCGTCGTCGACGGCCTGATTGCGGACCAGCGTCTTTTCCTCGGCCACCGCACCATCGGCGCCGAGCGTCGTCAGCCGCTCCTCGAACGGAAGGTACGTGCAGAAACGGCCATAGCAGGGGGGACTGAGCTGCTGATGCCACACCAGGCGGAACCCGCCGCTGTCGGCGAGGAGCGCGATCGGCTGCTGCGAGAGACCGATGTCGGCGGTCAGGCCCTTCGGGTCGATCTCCACCGCGCCGCCTGCCGGAATGGCTGCCGGAATGACGGAGGTGAAGATCCTGGTCACCAGCGGATGGCTCGCCTGCTGGCGCCACGCGACGAGGAACGAGTCTCCGCGCGCCGCCACGATCGGAGTGCGGCCGCCGGGTGCGATGTCGAAGCCGTGGGCGTCGAGCAGCTCCCCGGCCTCCGTGACCCGGGCGCCGCGCACGCCGCGGTCGGCTTCTTCCCACACCAGGAGGTACGTATCGCCGTTCGACGCGATGCGCATGCTGTCCAGCCACGACCCCACGCCGGCCACGCGGATCCCGCCGCCGTCGAGCGGGCTGCCGCCGCGGGAGAGGCGTCCTGCATAGACGGCTCCCGTCTCGTGCCAGGCCGCGAGCACGTTCGACGTTCCCACCGCGATGGCCACGTTGCGCTGCGGCAGGTAGATCTCGGAGGAGAAGAGCTCCTCTTTCACCCGCGGTGTCGACGACGGCCGGATGACGAACTTCTCACCGTAGGCCAGGAGGAGAAAGATCCGTCCGTTCGAGGCCACCGCCATTGGCCTGTGCCAATCCTGCTCCGGCCCGACCGCGAACGTGTCCAGCACCTGGCCGGTCCCGCTCACGACCGCGGCGTACGGCTGCACGGGATCGGTGTCGAGGCGCATATCCCGGTTCCAGAGCACGAGGTGCGAGACGCCGTCCCAGGCGATGGCGGCGTCCGTCGGGTTGCTCTCGGTGGTGAGGCGAAAGGTTTCGGGAGCGCCCTCGGCGATTCGGGCGCCGTGGACGCCGCCGGGGGTGGTCCAGACTACGACGAAGGCGTTGCCATTCCACGAGACGGCGGGCTTCATCGCCTCCAGATAGCGTTCCGGAAAACCGTCGAACTGCTCCGGAATCGGAAGCGACGCGAGGAGCTGCGGCGCGCCGAGGCTCTCTCCCGACGCGCTGAAACGCCACGCGTAGAGCAGATCCTCGCTGTCTCCGCGGATGCTTTCCCACACCAGCAGGAAGCCGCCGCCGCCCGCCGCCACCCGCGCGAGGCGGATGTGATCGCCCGCCGGCAATGGCGTGCTCGTCTCGACCCGCAGTTGATGGCTCAGGAGGACGAACGAGATGGTATTGGCAGTGCCGTCGCCCATCACCGCCGCATAGCGCTGGCCGTTCCACGCCAGCGACCGGTGGAAACCGAGGTGCGCCGGGAAGAGCTCGCCCGCGCGCTCGGTGTGCCCGTCCTCCTCCACCGCGAGCGGAAACGTCCCCATGTGCTCCGACGGCGCGAGCGTGAGGTATCTCTGGCCGTCCCACACGGCCGGCGATGCGTAGTCAGGACGCCATGTTGCGTGGACCGGGAATCCGCTCCGGTCGATCAGCTCGCCCTCGGCGTCGAGGCG
Organism: Thermoanaerobaculia bacterium; assembly: GCA_035629865.1. Lineage (GTDB taxonomy): Bacteria > Acidobacteriota > Thermoanaerobaculia > Gp7-AA8 > Gp7-AA8 > QHVT01. The sequence continues at coordinate 111,402 of DASPHC010000146.1, forward strand.
CGCGCCATAGATATCGGTGTTGCCGTACCGGTCGTCATTCCACACGGCGAGGAACTCGTCGCCGTTGGTGGTGATGTACGGCTCGAACGCCACCACGCCCGGCCGCTTCACCGGCTCCGCGATCGGTTGCCTTGCATGGGAAACGCTCGGCGTCTGTGCGGATGCGGTGAAGACCAGGAGGAGGAGGGCGAGGAATCGGGTGAGCACGAGGTTGATACGTCGATCGCGCTGTATTCGTCTGCGATTCGCCCACAGGAAACCGACGAGAAGCCTCCGGCGGGCCGGCACGGCCGGCAGCGTTTGTTTTCGCCCGGACCGTGTTCCGTGAGAGAGCGCGCGTTCAGCCTTGGGCAACCAACGCTGCCGGCCGTGCCGGCCCGCCGGAGGCCTCCCGTCGGTTTCCTGTCGGTTGCTCAGCGCCCCGCCGCCCGCACGCGTCCTGCCAGCCTCGCCACATAGGCGCGGTTCACGACTCCGGTGTGCGACTGCGGCAACGGATACCAGCGTGCGGTATATGCGAGCCAGACGTGCGTCCCGTCGGACGATACGTCGCTCAGGGTCGGGGCGTCGGCGCCGCTCAGCACCGTCACCGGCGGCGCTTTCGGCTGGCCGCCGCGATCGAGGAAGATCGCGCGGATCTCGACATCCGGAAGCGGGGCGGGCGTCGTCGCCACCGAATAAAGCACGACCGGTCCGCCCGCACTCCTCGCCATCCGCGCACGCAAAACGTCTTGCGGGAGCTCGGCCGGTTCACCGAGCGTCTCTCCTGCGAGATTGAAGCGGTAGACGAAGAAGCGAGGGCTGAAGCGATCGCCGCCCTGCACGACGGCAAACAGCGAGCCGTCCTCCAGGATCGCGTCCTGGATCTGCTGATCGCGGAGGAGCGGATACGTGGCGGCCTGGTTGCCGTCCGCCGTGAGGGACATCAGGCGCTGCTCGTGCGCGACGTCGGTGCAGAAAGGCCTGGGACACGACCGGCCGAGATCCTGCTGCCAAACGAGCTGATAACCGGCGGCGGAGGGAAGCAGCGCGATCGGAGTCTGTAAGAATCCGATATCGACGGCCGGGCTCCGCTCCTGGATTTCGACAGCTCCCGTGGCCGGAATCGCGGCCGTGGCGATCGTCAGGCCGTAGACCTGGCTGCCCGGCTCCTGCCACGCCACCAGGAACGAATCGCCGCGCGCGGCGGCGAGCGGCATGAAGCCGCCGGGCGCGATGTCGAAGCCGCCGGCGTCGAGCAGCTCTCCATCCGCCGTCACGCGCGCGCCGTGCACGCCGGAGTCTTCCCACACCACCAGATACGTGTCTCCCGCGGAGGCAATGCGGATCGTCCTCACATGCGTCGAAATGCCGGCGATGCGGATTCCGCTGCCGTCGAGCGGCTGTCCGCCGCGCGAAAGCCGCCCGGCGTAGATCGCGCCATCTTCCTGCCATGCAGTGAGCGTGTTCGCCGTCCCGGAGGCGATCGCGGGCAGGAACTGGTGCGCGTAGATGTCGGAGGTGAAGCGCTCCTCCTTCACGATCCGCGGCGTCGACCACGGGCGGATCACGAACCGTTCGCCGTCCACGAAGAGGAGAAAGATCTTGCCGTTCGACGCCAGCGAGGGACGTCCGCCATACGTCTGCGGCCCGACGGGGAAGATCTCTCCCACGATGCCGGTGCCGCTGAGCAACGCCGCGGACGGTTGCACGTAGGAGAATTCGAGGCGGCGGTTCCAGACCACGAGGTGCGCGATGCCGTCCCACGCGATCGCGGCGTTCGCCGGTTCGGCCTCGGCCGTGATGCGGAACGGCTCGGTGTCCCTGCCCGCCGCGATTCGCGCTCCATACACACCGTCCGGGGTGGTCCAGACGGCGACGAACGCATTGCCGTTCCACGACACCGCCGGCTCCATCCGGCCCTCGTAGGTTTCGAGATCCCAGAACCACTCCGGGACCGGGATCGAGGCGAGGAGCTGGGTCGTGCCGATCGCCTCGCCGCCAGCGCTGAAGCGCTGCGCGGACACCAGATTGTCATGGCCGCGGATGCTCTCCCACACCAGCAGGAACTCCCGCCCGTCCGTGGCGACCCGCGACGTGCGGACGTTGCCCGACGAGGGGATCGGCGTGCGTGTCGTGACCTGCAGCTCGCGATTCAGCAGGACGAACGAGACCGTTCCGTCGCTGGTGTCGCTCATGACGGTTGCGTAACGCTCGCCGTTCCACGCCAGCGTGCGCTGGAAGAACGCGAGATGCACGGGGAGAAGCTGGCCAGCCGGCTCCACGGCCCCGTCTTCGCCGACGGCGACCGGGAACGTCCCCATGTGCTCCGAGACCGCGAGCGTGAGGTAGCGCTGCCCGTCCCAGACGGCGCGGGGCTGATAGTCGGGACGCCAGGTGGCGCGCACGGTGAAGCCGCTCCGGTCCAGCAACTCCCCCTCGGCGCCGAACCGCGCGCCGAAGACGTCGGTGTTGCCGTAGCGGTCGTCTTCCCAGAGGGCGAGGAACCCGTCGCCGTTGGTGACGACGTAAGGCTCGTATGCGACGCGCACCGGCCGGGTCACCGGCTCGGCGACCGGCTGCCGCGCATGGGAAGGGACCGGCGCCTGCGCCGAGGCGGTGGAAACGAGGAACAGGAGGATGGTGAGGAATCGGGCAAGCACGTGGTGATTACGTGTTTCGCGCGGTAAGTGTCATTTCACGAGCGCTCTCAGCTCCTGAACGTGCGCCAGGAGCACCTTGCTGCCGGTCGTCGTGCCGCTGCTGAAGGCCGGGGCGGGAAGGCCGAGGCTCGTCAGGGCGGAGGAGAGGGCATTGCGCAATTCGGTCAGGTGCACGGTCCGCACTTTCGTCGAGCCGGCCGTGACGACGCTGTCGGTAAACGCCGCCGCGGTCAGGCCCGCCAGTACGCGCACGGCGTTGACCGCCGTCCGCAACTCGATTAGGTGGGTGCGCTTGACGCGGGTCGACTGCAACCCCAGCGGCTCGTCGGTGAAGACGACCGTCGTGGCGAGGCTGCCGTTGCTGAAGCCGGACGTCCCGCCGTCGGCGACGGCTTTGACGCGGTAGAGGTGCGCGGTCGAGGCGGCAGCGGTGGTGTCGGTGAATGCGGCGACGACCGAGGTCCCGATCGGAGACTCACTCCCGCTGCCGGAGCGGCGGAAGATCTGGTAGCTCGCCGCGAACGGCGACGCGGTCCAGGTCAGCGCGACCTGCGTCGCCCCCGTGGCGGTGGCCACGAGATTCGTCGCCGCGGCCGGCGGGCCGTCCGGAACCTCCTCAGTGAGCTTGAAGCCGGTGAGGCTGGCGAGGTGTCCGTCGAACTTGCCGCTGAACGTGTAGATGCGGAACTCGACCGCAGCGTTGACGGCGGAGAAGGGGGCGGTGTTCGGGAGGGTGACGAGGTGTTCGTGCTCGTCGTGGTCGAAGGACTGGACGGCCTCGCTCGTGTAGAGCGCGTTCGCTTCGGCGAAGCCGCCGATGCTGGAGAAGAGCGCGTAGCGCCGCGGCGAGTGGTCGCCGGTCCGGCGGATGGCAAACGCGAAGGTCGCGCCGCGCAGGTCGAGCGGACCGGAGGCCGGGGTGATGGTGGCGGTCAGGTACTCCTGCTCCGCGAGCGCCTGCGCCAGCGTCGATCCCGGCTCGGCCGCCGGGCCGCTGATGCTGAAGAAGAACGCGTCGTCGCCCGCCCGCGGGATCAACCCGGCGCCGATGTTCCAGCCGCTCCACGTCACCTTCGGCGAGAGGACGAACGTCAGTGTCCATGGCCGGTGCAGCGCAGGGTCGTCACCGCGGAAATCGCTCTGCACGAGCGTCCCCGGACCGCCGAACGTCTGCAGGGTGAAGATGCGCCAGGCGGGGTCGCCGTCGGCGTCTTGCACCCGCGCCAGGATGTAGTTCTTCCGGCTGGTGGTCGGCGTGCCGCTGATCCGGAGGTTGCCCGCCGCCGGAGCGGCGGCGATGGAGAGTCCCGGCTCGAGGAACGCGCCGATGACGGTGATGGTCCGCGCGCCGTTGCCGCCGCTCGTGACGATGTCCTGCGAGTAGGCCTGGCCGACGATCCCCGGCGTCATGCCGGCGTTCGTGGTGAAGGAGGGCACGAGGCCGGCCGGCGTGTCGATGTGCTTGAGCGTCGAAAAGGTCGAGAAGTGCTCGAGCATCAGCGCGTACTTTGGTGCGCCGGCGGGAGGCTGCTCGAGGTTCTCCAGATGGCCCCACTGCCCGAAGCGCCCCCACTGGCTGGAGTCGACGTACGGCGTGTGCGTCCAAAGGCCTTTGCTCTTCGCGAGGTCGAGGTGGATGCGGTAGACATCGGCGATGCGCGGGTCGCGGTTCATCGCCTCGACGAACGTCGTGACGTGGTCGTCGGTGGGGACGCCGCCCGACTGCGCGCCGAGGTCGATCGTGTTCGTGAAGAGCGACGGGCCGCCTTCGTAAGCGACGATCGGCAGCGAATAGCCGAGGGTCTCGTTCGGAAGCGTGCGGAGAGACTCCGAGAACCCGCCGCCGATGCCGGTCGCATCCGGCCCCGCGCCGGTCGACGCGTCGCCGGCGAGCATGCGCCGCTTCCATTCGTCAAAGGCAATCGTGAGGTGAGAGGCGAAGGCGGGGCTGGTCCAGTACGGATCGTTGAACAGCTTTCCGGCCGTGAAGCCCTCGTCGTTCACGAAGTCCTGGATGCCGTTGCCGAAGTAGGTCGTGACCGCGAGCACGTCCGGCCGGACCTGCGGCGAGAGGGTGATCCCGTAGGTCCCGATCTCTTCGAGGAAGGCCTCGGAGTAGGTGTTGTTGGCGGTGAAGATCGCCGCTACGCGTACCAGGCGCGACGTGCCGCCGAAGACGTCCTGGAAGATCCTCCAGGTGTCGCAGAACCTGCGTCCGGTGAAGCGCGCCCGGCCGGCGAGATCGTTCGCGTTCGTCGCCAGCCCGGCGATTACCGCCTGCTCCTGCGCCCAGTTCCCCTGCGCGAAGGCGAAGCCGCTCGACCAGATCTCGTTCGAGAACTCGACATAGACCTTCAGCCCCGCATCGAGCGGCGGGAACTCGGCGCTCGGCGTAGTGGTCGTGTACGGCTCGCTGCCGTTGCTGCCGAAGCGGATCAGCCGGGCGAGCTTCGTGATGTACTCGGGCGTCGCCAGGTGAGGGATGGTGATCCACATGTTCCGGCCGGTGGCGTTGCAAAGCGCAACCATGTGCTCGAACGCCACGCCGGTCTCGCGGTTCGGGTCCGAGCCGCTGGACGGTGCGCGCGCGGTGATGATGCCGTTCTGGAAGATGTGTCCCGGCCTGCGGCGGTCGCTCCACTCCTGCTGCGGGCTGGCGTTCGTGTTCCCCCAGTCCATGAAGCGGATGAAGCCCCAGTCGGCGTCGGCGATGCGGTCGAGCAGCAGCGGGTGGAAGAGCTCTCCTTCGAGCGTGCCGGTCTGGTTCTCGTTCACCGCCGGCGTGGCGGGATCGTCCGGCGGCGCGAGCCACACCTTCAGGTCGGTGATCGGCGTCTGGATGGCGTGGATCTCGATGGTCTGCAGCGCGGCAGAGCAGAGATAGACGCGCCGGCCGTTGCTGATCGAGCCGGTCGCCGCCCCGTTCGACTCGCCTGCCTGGAACGTGCAGTTGACCAGCCGCACGTCGGCGTTGCCGGCCCAGGTCATGACGATGTGCCCCTTCGCCAGCGTGTCGCGCGCCGGCCAGGCGGCGGGGCGGAGGGTACTGTTGATGTTCAGCCCGAACAGGAACCCCCGCAGTTTCTGGCCGGGGTCGAGGAACTGCGGATAGCCGTTGACGAACTGCGCCGGCTTCGAGTTGAAGGCCACCGCCGTCCCGAACTCCGCCCCCGTGAACTCGAACCACTCGCCGCCGTGCGCGAGCGCGTTCGCAAAGTACGGAGTGTTGTAGTAGGCGACGTGGCTCGGGTGATACCCCACCGGCCGGAAGATCGCGGGATCGACCTGGGCCTGAGCCGTCAGGCACAAGGCCAGGGCAAGGAGTGCTCTCTTCATAGGACTAATGGGACCCATAGGACCTATAGGACCTATAGGACAAAGGCCGCCGATGTGTCTCCCGTTCCTATTCGTCCTATCAGTCCCATAGGTCCTATCAGTCCTATCAGTCCCATCAGTCCTATTGCCCCCGCCACTCCGGAATTCTCCCCGGAGTCCACGGCGCCCCCGCGGCATTCAACTGCCGCTCGATCGCGGCCAGGTCCACCTCGACTGCCTGCCGCAGGCGGGCAAGCAGAGGCACGAAATCGCGTTCGGCGAGAGCCAGCGCTTCCTCGTGCGTCTTTGTCGGCGGTGCGGTCGTGGTCAGGCCGTTCACCGCGACGGTGATCCGGTCGACCAGGGCCGGCGGGACCGGTTCGACCAGCGCGTCGATGGCGACGTCGCCGTTGAGATTTTCGTCGATGTCGCGCAGTGTCGCGTCGACCGCATTCACCTTCGCCATCAGCGCGGCGTCGGCGTTCTCGGTCTCGTCGAGCGCGCGGCGGATGTACCGGATGCGCTCCAGGGCGGCGTCGTTCGCGCCGGAGGCGCCCATGATCGCTTTCTGCAGGCGGGAGGCTTTCCGCTGGAATGCCAGCACGGCCTTGCGGTCGCTCTCGTTCATGATCGAGAGGTAAAGCGGCACGACGTTGAAGGTCTGCGCCTCGCCGAGGGACGTCTCGACGCCGTCGATCCGCTTCGCCAGCCGCACCGTGTACCTGCCGGGAGCCACCAGCGGTCCCTGCGGCGGTGGCGAGAAGACGTTCACTTCGGCCGGCGTCAGCTCGATCGGCGACGGCGCCGGATAGCGGAGATCCCACGCCACGCGGCTGAAGCCGGCCGTGACCGGGCCGGTGACGCGGCGGATGACGTTCCCCTCGTCGTCGCTGACGACCAGCACCACCGCCGGGTCGAGCTCGCGCGCTTCCGCGCGGAGCTGTTCCGCGGTCGGATAGGGGGGAGTCTGCCTCGACGGCTCGTTGCCGCCGTCCTTCTCGAGCTGGTTCTCGGCCACCTGGCGCTGCTTGCGGCGCGACTTCAGCTCGTCCTTCAGGAAATAGGTGAAGACCGCCCCGAACGGCGGGTTCGGCGCGGTGAAATAGGTGTCGCCCTGGAAGCTCTTGCCCGGCAGGCCGAGGGGGGAGCGCTCGACGTACAGATCGGCGTCGCGCGTCGGAAAGAGCGTGGCGTCGTTCTTGGCCACGGTTGCCGACATGGTCCGCAGCGGGCTGTAGTCGTCGAGGATGTAGATCCCGCGGCCGAACGTGCCGACCACGAGGTCATTGCGCCGCTTCTGGATCCAGAGATCGCGCACGGCGATGGTCGGGATGCCGCCCTTGAGCGCGATCCAGCTGCCGCCGCGGTCCTGCGAGAAGAAGAGCCCGAACTCCGTCCCGGCGAACAGCAGGTTCGGGTCGGTGTGGTCTTCCACGATCGAGTAGGTCGTGTGGTGCGACGGGAGGTTGCTGTTGATCGACTTCCACGTCTTCCCGCGGTCGTTGCTCACCAGCACGTACGGCTTGAAGTCGCCGGTCTTGTGGTTGTCGAAGGCGGCGTAGACCGTGTTGGCGTCGTGCGACGAGGCGTAGAGGTTGGAGACGTACGACAGCTCCGGCACGCCCGGGAACTTCTCGATCTTCCTCCAGTTCTTCCCCGCATCCTCGGAGACCTGGATCAGTCCGTCGTCCGTCCCCACATACAGCAGCCCCTCGGCGAGCGGCGATTCGGCGAGCGACACGATGTTGCCGTAGTAGGAGGTGGAGGTGTTCTTCGCCACCGCCTCGATGCCCCACACGCGCCCCATCACCGGGAGGACGTTGCGGTTGAGGTGGCGGGTCAGGTCGCCGCTCACCGGCGTCCAGGAGTTGCCGCGGTCTTCGCTGCGGAAGAGGTACTGCGCGCCGAAGTAGAGGCGGTTGCTCTGATGCGGGCTGACGATCAGCGCCGAGTCCCAGTTCAGGCGCAGCGGGTCCATGTTCCCGGTGGCCTGCGGCTGGATGTCGAGCGCCTCGCCGGTGCGCTTGTCGTAGCGCGCCAGCGCGCCGTGCTGCGCCTCCGCGTAGAGGATGTTCGGGTCCTTCGGGTCGGGGATGGTGCGGAAGCCGTCGCCGCCGAGAGTGATGTACCAGTCGGAGTTGGCGATGCCGTGGTTCGTGGTCGTACGCGAGGGGCCGCCGAGGCTGAAGTTGTCCTGCGTGCCGCCGTACACGTGGTAGAACGGCTGGGCGTCGTCGGCGCTGATCCGGTAGAACTGCGTGATCGGCAGGTTCTCCTTGAAATCCCAGGTCTCCGACGCGTCGAACGTCTCGTACAGGCCGCCGTCGCAGCCGATCAGGAAGTGATCGCTGTCGTTCGGGTCGATCCACATGGCGTGGCTGTCGACGTGCTTGAACCGCTCGCCGATCTTCCGGAACGTCTTCCCGCCGTCGTCGCTGACGCGCGAGTAGACGTCCATCGAGTAGATCCGGCCGGCGACGTTCGGATCGGTGAAGATCTCCTGGTAGTACTGCGGGCTGCCGGAGACGTAGGAGCTCATCTTCTCCCAGTTCCCGCCGCCGTCCTTGGAGCGGAAGAAGCCGCCCGTCTTGCGGGCCGCCTCGACGATCGCGTAGACCGTCTTCGGCTCTTTCGACGAGATGGCCAGGCCGATGCGTCCCATGTGCTCTTTCGGCAGTCCGGTCGTCAGCTTCGTCCAGGTGGCGCCGCCGTCGGTCGACTTGTGGATGCCCGACTCGGGCCCGCCGTTGATGAGGGTGTAGACGTGCCGGCGGCGCTGGTACGCCGAGGCGTAGATGGTGTCGGGGTTGGTGGGATCGAGGACGATGTCGCTGACGCCGGTATTCTCGCTGATCGACAGCACGGCCTTCCACGACTTCCCGCCGTCGGTGGTCTTGTACAGCCCGCGGTCGCCGCCCGGACCCCAGAGAGGCCCCTGCGCCGCGACGTAGACCACGTCGGAGTTGCGCGGGTCGACCAGGATCTTCCCGATGTGCTCCGACTTCGGCAGCCCCACGTTCTTCCACGACTTGCCGCCGTCGGTCGACTTGTACACCCCGTCGCCCCACGCCACGGAGCGCTGGCTGTTGTTCTCGCCGGTCCCCAGCCAGACCGTCAGCGAGTCGTTCGGGTCGATGGTCACGCAGCCGATCGAGTACGACCCCTCGCCGTCGAAGATCGGCGTGAACGTCGTCCCGGCGTTGGTGGTCTTCCACAACCCCCCCGAGGCGACGGCGACGAACCACGTCTTGTGATCGCGCGGATCGACGGCCAGGTCGATGACCCGCCCCGAAACGAGCCCCGGCCCGATGCTCCGCAAGGCCAGCCCGGTGAACGTCTTCTCGTCGTACTTCGAGTCGGACTTCGCATCAGACTTCGACGTGGCTTTCGGCGTCGCGGCGTAGAGGGAGAAGGCGAGAACGATGGCGAAAAGGAGCGCAAGGCGTCTCATGGCCGCGCATGCTACAACGGGGTGTGGTTGCGGGGTGGTGACGGAATGGGTTGGTTGTCATCCTGAGCCGCAGGGATCGGTTCACGAGCGCAAAGCATGACGGCGAAGGACCTGGGCGGGTGGGGGTAGGAAGAGCGTGCCTCGCTCCCCCTCCCCCCCAGGTCCTTCGCCGCCATGCTTCCCGCTTCGTGGGGAACTTCTGGGGCTCAGGATGACAACCCATCTGTCGGACGGTCTTGACGTCGTCGTAAGTCGGTAGATCGCGAAGCAGGCGCCAATCAACGCATTCGTCGATGAGAACTCTCATCCCACTTCGGCCAGCAGGTGAGCCTTCGTTTCCTCGAGAAATGTGATGACTTGCTCGCGGTCCACGGACGGAAAGCCTTCGAGAAAATCATCAATCGACTCACCGCCTTCGATGTAGTCGAGGAGCGTTTCGACGGGAACACGCGTCCCGGCGAACACGGGAGTGCCGCCCATGACATCGGGCGAAGAGGTGACGACGCGGCTCTTCATCAGCATCAGTATCCCGGATTCGGTCAGGGATACCAACCGGACGACCAATCCACTCCCGCCTCTCTCCCGTAATGTCAGCCGGGAGAAGAGGTCATGACGCCACTCGAAGAGAACAAGGCCATCGTCCGGAAGCTGGTGCACGAGGGACAGTCGAATGGGCGGCTGGAGGTCGTCGACGAGCTGCTCGCGCCCGATTTCGTCGATCACACGCCGCTCGAAGGTCTGCCCGGGACGCGGGAAGGGGTGCGGATGCTGTTCGCCGCGCTGCGCGAGGCGTTCCCCGATCTCGAGGTCGAGATCAGCGAGCAGATCGCGGAGTCCGACAAGGTGGTCACGCGCAAGACCTTCCGCGGCACCCACGGCGGTCCGTTCCTCGGCGTCCCCGCGACCGGCGCCAGCGTCCGTTTCGAGGTCATCGACATCCTCACGGTCCGCGACCGCAGGATCTGCGAGCACCGGGTCGTCGTCGACAAGCTCGGGTTGCTGCGGCAGCTCGGCGCGATTGCGGCGTGAGGCGGTGCTCGGCTTTCACGCGTTGACACGTAGAATGATGGCGTGACGCTGTCGAATGACCCGGATACGGATCGCTTCTCGGATATGGCAATCGCGGCCTACAAGGATGGCATCGACGTCACCCTGATCCGGGAAAATCTCAAAAAAACGCACGAGGAGCGGCTGCTGCAGCTCGAAAGCATGCTGGCGTTCGTTGCTGAGGTGCGTGCCGCAGGTGAGGCCATGCGCCGGAAGAAGCAATGATTCGCTTCCGGCCGCTGCTGGCCGCGCTGAGCGCGGAGAGTGTCCAATTCGTAATCGTCGGTGGCATTGCCGCCATCCTGCATGGTTCGGCGCGGGTCACGTATGACCTCGACATCGTATACAACCGCTCTCCTGAAAACCTGCAACGCCTCGTCGCGGCGCTCGGTCCGTTCAACCCCTATCCTCGTGGCGCGCCAGCGGGTCTGCCGTTTACTTTCGACTTCCTGACCTTGAAACATGGCCTGAACTTCACGTTCGATACGACGGCGGGACCAATCGACCTCCTCGGCGAGTTGAGCGGGATCGGCTCTTTCCCCGCCGTCCAGCAATCTGCCGTGGCCACTGACATGTTCGGAGAGACGTATCGCTTTCTCGATCTGGACGCGCTGATCGTGTCGAAAAAAGCTGCCGGCCGCAAAAAGGATGTCGAAGCAGTCGCCGAGCTCGAGATGATCCGCGACGAACGGCGATCGTCGTCGTGAGAGTGTTCAAGAGCTGCCATGCCTGAAGACCCGAAAGACATCGTCGATCCTTCGGAACGGATCTCCCAGGAAGAGAGCGACGCGCTGTGGGCGGAAGAGGCGGAGCGAAGGTACGCGGCGTACAAGGCTGGTGAGATCGAAGCCGTTCCTGCGGAAGAGGTTTTTGCCTGGTTACGTGCGCGCTCGAAGTAAGCCGGCTCCACCCACCATCCCGCTACTCATTACCGCTCCCCGGAAATCGGTGGCCGCTCGCTGGTGCGAAGAATCCGACAAGAGCCGCCGAAGGCGGAGAAAGATCTGTAGGCCCGGCCTTCAGGCCGGGTTTCACAAGCGCCCCTCAGGTGAGCCCGCGTAGCGGGCGACAGAAAAGCGCGTCTGCGCGAGGTTGGTGTTCTGTCGCCCGCTACGCGGGCTCGCCTGTGGGCGCGTTGTGGAACCCGGCCTGAAGGCCGGGCCTACAGATCTTTCGCCGCCTTCGCGGCTCCGCCAGCAATGGCTGCGTCTTCGGCTTGCACCTGCTACCGTCTGTATCGCCTCCGGCGCAGAAGCGCGATCGGTGTCATCTCCAATCATCATCATCGTCACCGACGACGTACTCTCGCTCAGGTAGGCTGGTCGAACATTCTGCTTAGCGGGTGTTCAGGAGGATCCCCGTTGCAAATCACCATCCGCACCGCCCAACCCGCGGACGTCACCGCCGTCCTGACCCTCATGCGCGAGCTCGCCGAACATGAAGGCCACGCACACTACTTCGTGCTCGACGCCGAAACCCTGCGCCGCTGTTGTTTCGATCTCCCCCGGCGGATGGAGCTCCTCGTGGCCGAAGGGGAGGGGGCGATCGTCGGGTATGCGACGCTCCTGACGCAGTTCTCCCCCTGGGGAGCGACCGAGTATCTCTTTCTGGATGACCTCTACGTCTCCGAATCGGCGCGCGGCCACAGGATCGGCTCTCTCCTCATGCGGGAGGTCGGGGCGATGGCGCTGGAGCGGGGCCTCGGCGTTCGCTGGCATGTCGAGCATGAGAATCAGGGGGCACAGAGGTTCTATCGCGCGGTCGGGGCGGAGCTGCGCGACCGCCTGATCGCGTACTGGACGGTGGAGAGCATCCGGGATCACCAGCACGATGCCGTAGAGTAGATCGGCATGATCCCCGTCGCCCGCCGTCTCCTCTTCGCCAACCGCGGCGGGCTGCTCGCCGCGGACGTCGATCTCTGGCCAGCCGGGCCGGCCCGCCGGAGGCCTCCCGTCGGTTCCTGTGGGGCTCGGGGAGACGACCAATCCACTCTCTCTCTCTCGTAATGTCAGCCGGGAGAAGAGGTCATGACGCCACTGGAAGAGAACAAGGCCATCGTCCGGAAGTTAATCAACGAAGGGCAGTCGAATGGGCGGCTGGAAGTCGTCGACGAGATGCTCGCGCCCGATTTCGTCGATCACACGCCGCTCGAGGGTCTGCCCGGGACGCGGGAAGGGGTGCGCATGCTGTTCGCCGCGCTGCGCGAGGCGTTCCCCGATCTCGAGGTCGAGATCAGCGAGCAGATCGCGGAGTCCGACAAGGTGGTCACGCGCAAGACCTTCCGCGGCACCCACGGCGGCCCGTTCCTCGGCGTCCCCGCGACCGGCGCCAGCGTCCGTTTCGAGGTCATCGACATCCTCACGGTCCGCGACCGCAGGATCTGCGAGCACCGGGTTGTCGTCGACAAGCTGGGATTGCTGCGGCAGCTCGGCGCGATTGCGGCGTGAGGGGACGATCCCGGGTAGGGAAATGCCGAGATCCGTCACTCCTTCAGTTAGAACCAATCCTTACAGGCAAAAGCGGGGGTCGCTGCCAATTGGCCGGGCGCCCACCACGCAACACGCCGCAAAGACGAAGGGCCCTCGAACGCATTGAGCGAACGACTTCGCATACAGTGAAGTCGGTGAGCCGATCGAGGTTCACGAACGATGTCATCGCGGGATCAGGCAGCGGCCCCGAAAGACGGCGAGCAGAGACCTGCGGCGCCGTCCATATCTCTGCCGAAGGGTGGTGGCGCGATCCGCGGCATGGGCGAGAAGTTCGCCGCCAATCCGGTCACCGGTACAGGCTCGATGAGCGTGCCGATTGCGACGAGCCCGGGCCGCTCTGGTTTCGGGCCGCAACTCTCGCTCTCGTATGACTCAGGGGCCGGCAACGGTCCCTTCGGATTCGGCTGGAGCCTTTCTCTCCCCTCCATCACTCGCAAGACCGACAAAGGACTGCCGCAGTACGACGATGCCGGTGAATCGGACGTCTTCATCCTCTCCGGGTCGGAGGATCTCGTTCCGTTGCTCGGGGCGGACCTGACGCGGCACCGTGACGACACGACCGTGCCTGGTTACACAATTGAGCGCTATCGCCCGCGCATCGAAGGACTGTTCGCCCGCATCGAGCGCTGGACCCGTCAAAGCGACGGCGATGTCCATTGGCGATCGATCTCAAGGGACAATGTACTCACGCTCTACGGCAAGGATCTCGATTCGCGCTTCGCCGATCCAGAAGCTCCCGAGCGCATCTTCAGCTGGTTGCTCTGCGAGACGCGCGACGACAAAGGGAACGCCGTTGTGTATCACTACAAACGGGAGGACGGCGCCGGTGCCGACTTCGCCCGAGCCTGCGAGCGGAACCGTGGCGACCCCGTCGACCGGCGGCGCACGGCCAATCGCTATCTCAAGAGCATTCGTTACGGCAACCGCCAGCCGCTCCTGAACAGTGCCGGCCGCCGGCCACGCTTTCTGGCCGATCTTCCCGCGGAGCAATTGCAGAACGCCGGCTGGATGCTCGAAGTGGTTTTCGATTACGGCGAGCACGACGCGAACACACCAGAGCCGGGCGATGCCGCGCCCTGGTCCTACCGCGACGATCCGTTCTCTTCCTATCGTTCCGGTTTTGAAGTCCGCACGACCCGCCTGTGTCAACGGGTGCTGATGTTTCATCACATCCCCGATCTCGCGAGCGGCGAGAAGGGCTACGAAGGCCTGGTCCGCTCCACCGACTTCACGTACTCCCACGAACAGGAGCCTCTCAGCACTCGCAATCCCGTCTATACGTTTCTTCGCGCCGTCACGCAGAACGGCTACCGCCGCACCGCCAGCGGCTATGAGAAGCGCAGTCTGCCTCCCGTCGAATTCGAGTACACGGAGCCGGTCGTCCAGGACCAGGTCGAAGACGTCGATCCCGCGAGCCTGGAGAATCTGCCGGCCGGCGCAGGCGGCGCCTCCTGGCAATGGACCGACCTGCATGGCGAAGGGATCCCCGGCATCCTCACCGAGCAGGCCGGCACCTGGTATTACAAGCGCAACGTCAGTCCGATCAGCAAAAGGTCCGTCGAACTGGCGCCGGTGGAGCGCGTGGCACTCACCCCCAATCTCGCGCTGGCCGGCGGGCAGGCGCAGTTCATGGACCTGGCCGGCGACGGTCAGCCCGACCTGGTCGTGTTCGACGGTCCGATGCCGGGCCTCTACGAACATGACGGCGGCGAAGGCTGGCAGCCCTGGCGTCCCTTCACCTCCCGGCTCGAGCGCGACACTCGCGACGCCAACCTGAAGCTCATCGATCTGGACGGCGACGGCCATGCCGACGTGCTGATCACCGAGGACGATGCGTTCGTCTGGCACCCATCCGTGGCGGAGAAGGGCTTCGGTCCGGCGCGCCGCGTGAGCCAGGCAATCGACGAAGAGAAAGGGCCTCGCCTCGTCTTCGCGGATGGCGAGCAGTCCGTCTACCTGGCCGACCTCTGCGGCGACGGCCTCACCGACCTGGTGCGCATCCGCAACGGCGAGGTCTGCTACTGGCCCAACCTCGGCTATGGCCGCTTCGGCGCGAAGGTCTCCATGGACCACGCGCCCCTCTTCGACCACTTCGACCAGTTCGACCAGAGTCGTATCCGCCTGGCGGACATCGACGGCTCCGGTACCACCGACATCCTCTACCTCCACCGCGACGGCGTGCGCCTGTACTTCAATCAGTCGGGCAACGGCTGGAGCGAGCCGCGGGTCCTGAACGTCTTCCCGCGCGTGGACGACCTGGTCTCCATCACCACGGCCGACCTGCTCGGCAACGGCACGGCCTGCCTGGTCTGGTCCTCGCCCCTGCCGGACGATGCGCGCAGGCCGATGCGCTACGTGAACCTGATGGGCGCGCACAAGCCGCATCTCCTCGTCAGGACCGTCAACAACCTCGGCGCCGAGACCGTCGTCCACTACGCCCCATCGACGAAGTTCTATCTGCGCGACAAGTACGACGGCAGGCCGTGGATCACCAGGCTGCCCTTTCCGGTGCACGTCGTCGAGCGGGTGGTGACCTTCGATCGGATCAGCCGCAACCGCTTCGTCACGCGCTACGCGTATCACCACGGCTTCTTCGACGGCGAGGAGCGCGAGTTCCGCGGCTTCGGCATGGTGGAACAGTTCGATACCGAGGAGTTGGGGGCGCTCACCGGCGACGGTACGTTGGCGGCGACGAACATCGATCCTGCTTCGCACGTGCCGCCGGTGCAGACGAAGAGTTGGTTTCACACGGGCATCTACCTCGGCCGGGAACACGTCTCCGATTTCTTCGCCAGGGATGAGTACTACCGCGACCCCGAGGCCCTGCTGCTGCCCGATACCGTTCTGCCGTCGGATCTGACGCTGGACGAAGAGCGCGAAGCGTGTCGTGCCCTGAAGGGGTCGATGTTGCGGCAAGAGGTCTATGCCCTCGACGGCTCACCGAAGGAGCGGCATCCCTACACCATCGCCGAACAGAACTTCACCGTGCGGCGTGAGCAGGCGCGCGGCGGGAATCGCCATTCGGTGTTCTTCACGCATGCGCGCGAAGCGATCACCTGCCACTACGAGCGCAGCTTCATCGTCGATCCGGCGGACCCCGAGCCCGATCCGGACAGGAAGCGGAAGCTGTTCGATCCGCGCGTCACGCACGCTCTCACGCTGGAGGTCGATCGCTTCGGCAACGTGCGAAAGGAAGCGTCCGTCGGTTATGGCCGGAAGCGGTCCGGCCTTGCGCTGCCGGCCGATCGCGACCGGCAGACCACGACGCTCATCACGTACACGGAGAATCGCGTCACCGAGGCCATCGAGAACATTGCGCTGTTTCCCGATGACTACCGCACTCCGCTGCCCTGCGAGACGCGCACCTTCGAGTTGACCGGCTATGTGCCCACCGGCACGGCGGGCCGGTTTCAGAGCGGTGACTTTGCGGTCGGCGCGGGAGACGCGGAGATCGAATACGAGACGGCGGCCACCAGCGGCAGGCAGCGGCGCGTCATCGAGCACGTGCGCACGCTCTATCGCAGGGATGACCTGACCGCGCTCCTGCTGCTGGCCGGAATCGAGCCGCTGGCCTTGCCGGGAGAGAGTTACAAAAAGTCCTTCACGGCCGGTCTCGCTCGCGAGGTCTACGTCGATCCCGGGAAGCTGACCGCGACCGAGCTGGATGACGTCCTCTCCGGCGTGGGCCGGTACGTGCACAGCGAAGGCGATGCGCACTGGTGGATTCCGTCGGGCCGAGTCTTCCTCTCGCCCGGCAGCGCCGATACGGCCGAGGAGGAGCTCGAGTTCGCGCGACGGCACTTCTTCCTTCCCCAGCGCACACGCGACCCGTTTCACACCGCCGCGGTCAGCACCGAGAGCTTCGTCACCTACGATGCCTACGACCTGTTGATGGTCGAGACCCGCGACGCGCTGGACAACCGCGTCACGGTTGGGGAACGCCTTGCCGCCGGAGCGGTCGATCCGGCCAAGCCCCGCAACGACTACCGCGTGCTGCAGCCGGTGATGGTCACGGATCCCAACCGCAATCGCACGCAGGTCGCCTTCGACATCCTCGGCATGGTGGTGGGCACCGCGGTCCTCGGCAAGGCGGGCGCCGGAGAGGGCGACTCGCTCGACGGCTTCAACGCCGACCTCGAGGAAACCGTCGCTCTCGAGCACCTGGCCGTTCCGCTGACCGATCCTCACCTCATCCTCGGGAATGCCACCGCGAGGATGGTCTACGACCTCTTCGCCTATCACCGGACCCGAGCTCTGCCCGAGCCGCAGCCTTCCGTCGTTTACACGCTCGCGAGGGAAACGCACCCCGCCGATCTTGAGGACAACCAATCGACGAAAGTGCAGCACAGCTTCTCCTACTCCGACGGCTTCGGCCGCGAGATCCAGAAGAAGATTCAGGCCGAGCCCGGGCCGCTCGTCAAAGATGGGCTGGTGGTCCGCCCCCGTTGGGAGGGGAGCGGCTGGACGATCTTCAACAACAAGGGAAAACCGGTCCGGCAATACGAGCCGTTTTTCAGCCCTACGCACCGGTTCGAATTCGGCGCGCAGTCCGGCGTCAGTCCGATCCTGTTCTACGACCCGGTCGAGCGCGTGGTGGCCACGCTGCATCCCAACGACACTTACGAGAAGGTGCTGTTCGACCCGTGGCGGCAGGACACGTGGGACGTGAACGACACCGTGCTGGGGGACCCGCGCACCGACGACGACATCCGCGGCTTCACCGCGTGCTATTTCGCGAGTCTGTCCGCGAGCCCTGCCACGCCGGCATGGCAGACATGGCACGCGCAGCGGCAACACGCCGCACTCGGCGTGCATGAGGAACTCGCCGCAACGAAGGCTGCCGCCCACGCCGGCACGCCCGCCGCGGCCCATCTCGACACCCTCGGGCGTCCGTTCCTGACCTTCGCGGACAACGGTCCCGATCCGGCCCAACCGGACCGGCATCTGCTCTTCGCCACTCGCGTCGAGCTGGACATCGAGGGAAACCAGCGCGCCGTGCGCGACGCCATCGAGCAGGCCGGCGACGAGCGTGGGCGCATCGTCATGCGCTACACCTACGACCTGCTCGGCAACCGCATCCATCAACTCAGCATGGAGGCCGGCGCACGCTGGCTGCTCAATGACGTCGCGGGGAAGCCCATCCTCGCGTGGGACAGCCGCGGTCACCGCTTCCGCACGCAATACGACCCGTTGCGGCGCCCGTTGCGCATCTTTGTCACTGGCGCCGATCCCGAGAGCCCGGATCGCGAGATCCTCACCGAGCGTCTGGTCTACGGCGAGCAGCATCCCGACGCGGAGTCGCGCAATCTGCGCGGAACCCTCCACCTCCACCTCGATCAGGCCGGCGCGGCCACCGCCGAAGCGCACGACTTCAAAGGCAATCCGCTACGCGCCTCACGCCGTCTGACGAACGGCACGCAATACAGGGCAGCGGTCGACTGGCGGGCGATCGATGCCGATCCCGTGGCCCTGCCCGCGGCCGCCACGGCGCCGCTCGACGCCGCCGCATTGGAGGCCGCGCTCGCCCCCCGACTCGAAGCGGACGCCTACACCAGCAGCACCACCTATGACGCCCTCAATCGCCCGGTCACACTGACTACGCCGCATACGCCAGGCATGCCGCCGAGCGTCATCCGTCCCGGCTACAACGAAGCGAATCTGCTGGAAAAGGTCAAGGCCAGTCTGCGCGGTGCGGCCGTGGCCACGCCGTTCGTCAACAACATCGATTATGACGCCAAGGGGCAGCGCACGAGGATCGACTACGGGAACGGTGCCAGCACGTTCTACGAGTACGACCCGCTGACGTTCCGTCTGGTGCATCTGCTCACGCGGCGCGATGAGGTCGCGTTTCCCGACGACTGTCCGCGACCGCCTCCCACGGGCTCGCCCGGCTGCCAGGTGCAGAACCTTCATTACACCTACGATCCGGCCGGCAACATCACCCGCATCCAGGACGACGCCCAGCAGACCATCTTCTTCAAGAACCAGCGCGTCGAACCGAGCAACGCCTACACCTACGACGCCCTTTACCGGCTGATCGACGCCACCGGCCGCGAGCACCTCGGACAGATCGGCGGCACGCCGATCCCTCACTCGCATGACGACGCGCGTCGCACTGGCCGGCAGCCTGACGATGGCCGAGCCATGGGCACGTACATCGAGCGCTATCTGTACGACGCCGTGGGCAATTTCCAGTCGATGCGGCACATCGGCAGCGCTCCTGAAAATCCAGGCTGGACCCGCACCTACGCCTACGACGAGCCCAGCCTGATCGAGGACGGCCTCAATGGCGCCCTGCTCAAGACCAGCAACCGCCTGAGCAGCACCACCATCGGCGGCGACGAACTCGAGGTGGAGCGCTACGTCCACGACGCGCACGGCAGCATGACCCGCATGCCCCACCTCGGCGTCGCGCATCCCGACCCCAACATGCATTGGGACCACCACGACCAACTGCACCAGGCCGACCTGGGCGGCGGAGGCACGGCCTATTACGTCTATGACGCATCCGGCCAGCGCGTCCGCAAGGTCTGGGAGAAACCGGCCAACCTCACCGAAGAGCGTATCTACCTCGGCGGCTTCGAGATCTTCCGGCGGCGACAAGGCGCGCAGCGTCTGGAGCGAGAGACGCTGCACGTCATGGACGACAAACAGCGTGTGGCTCTAGTCGAGACGCGCACGATCGACACGGCAGGTGACGATCTCGTGCCGGAGCAACTCATCCGCTATCAGTTCGGAAACCACCTCGGCTCGGCCAGCCTGGAATTGGATGATGAGGCGCAACTCATTTCCTATGAGGAGTACACGCCGTATGGCAGTACGTCCTATCAAGCGGTTCGCAACCAGGTCGAGACGTGCAAACGGAATCGATACACGGGCAAAGAACGTGACGCAGAGACGAGTTTGTATTACCACGGCGCTCGGTACTACATTCCCTGGCTGACTCGTTGGGTTTCCGTTGACCCATTGGTTGCCGACACTCCTCAAGTCAGCTCTTACCTTTATGCGAGCGCCAATCCCATTCGTTACGCAGATCCGACCGGGCGGCAGCCGGAGATCACCGCGGCTCAAAATGAGCTCATCCGCGAAATCGAAGTTTGGGGCTTGGAAGTCGAGACATTCGCGGCACAGAACGACTTTACAGAAGTGAGGACACGTCACGTCGCCGCAGATCAGCGCCTCGAGGAGCGGGCCGAGTGGGTAGCGAAAGAGAAGAACCTACGGCCAACGTCTAGGTGGGTGCAAAATTCGGATTCAGTCAAAGGGTTACGGAAGGAGGTCGAGCAGCTGGCGGCTATCTTGACAAGACGCCAAGACTATATCCAGAGAGGTGCGGCGTTGGAGCACAGGCTCGCGTACTCTGGTTTGGAATACAACCCGCTGCCTCGTGCTGACAACTGGAAACTGGTCTTCGGCAAGAAGATCGACGCGGGTCTGGAGGCGCTCCAACCAATTCGTACGAGTGTGGGAACTCCGCCGCGAACGGGTGGCGGAGGCATAAGCGGAGGCGGAGGCCGCCGAAGTTCGGCACTTGGCAGGGTGAGCGCCGGAGGAGCTGTTGTCGCTGAAAGTAGGCTGGCGAGGTACGGCGGCGCGGCCGTGAAGGGGGCGAAAATTGCGGGTAGAGTCTTTGCTGCGGTGCATGTCGTATCGACCGGCTATAAAGTCGGAGAACAGCTGTTTGAAGGCGACTACACGGGCGCCGTCGTCGAAGGAGCGGTAGGAATTTTCGATTTCTTTTTGTTCGGTCTTGCCTCTTCTACAAGAGAAAGGACTGAGAAGGGTATAGAAGCTTGGAATAGCAGCCCGGAATTACGTGAGTACGTCGACGATGCATTTGAGAGTTTCGTAGGCATGGATGACCTGGACGCAATGTATCGAGAGTTGGATCGGCAGGCGCTGGAAAGGCGGCGCCGCTAGTGTGATGAATAGCGCGTTCGCAAGGCGGATCGTCTATAGCGACGTGAGTTTGCCGGGATAGCAGGCGACAATTAGTGATGCTGGTGGTTCGGATGGAACGCTGAATCGTCATTAGAATGTGACGTCTTATTTACATGCGTCATACGAGAGCCAATGTGACGACCTCGATTGAAGCAGTTGGATCTCTCACGATGCAGTTCTGTGGGCATCCCTTCCATTCGAAGGGGCAAAACGACCATGAAGAAGATCACTTACCCGCTGAGTCCGAGTCTACAAGGTTCTGCTGTGACCGACCTTCAGGACGCCCTGCAACAGATCGTCGCTCGCGGCCTCATTCTGCACGAGGATGAGGCCACCCGACGGGAACTATCCATCGCTTTGCGCCGAGAGCGCCTCGAAGAGACCTACAAGAGCGCTACCGGCAGGTTAGTCGAGCTCTTTCAGGAAGCGCGGCAGATTCCGGTCAATGGTGCAGTGGATGAACTGACCGCCAAGGCGCTCAACGCTCTCCTGGACGGATGGGGATTGTTCGACCGCGGAGAGACGCCGAGAGTGCATGTCGTCAGCGGGCGGGTGTTGCGCGACGACCGGTTGCCTCTGCGTGGAGTGAAGGTGCGCGCGTTTCACGAGCCGGAACGGGGGGCCATCCGGCTGGGCGAAGATACGACCGACGCCGAGGGGCAATACACCATTCGTTATGAGGTGCTGCCGGGCGTCGACAGTATCAACCTGCGCGTCTCGGTGGTCGACGAGAGCGGCAAGCTGCTGCAATCCTCCGAGGTGATCCGCGGTGCGAAGGCGCTGGAGGTCGTCGACCTGACCGTGCCGATCGGTCGCAAGCCCGCGACGCGGCGCAGCATTGAGGGACAGATCCTTCTGGAGGACAGGCGGCCCGCGGACGGCGTGACGTTGCGTCTCTATCGCCGCGACTTCGGTGGCAAAGCGACGCTGTTGGACGAAACGAGGACGCTGGCCGGCGGCCAGTATGCCTTTACGTACGATGCAGGCGACCAGGCGGCGAGTCTCGAGGTGCGTGCCGTCAGGAGTGCAAACGAAGAGATCCCTCTTTCAAGACCGGTGAACGATCGGAGCGGCGAGTCCCGCGCCGGATTGAATCTGGTCGCGCCCGCCAACTTGCAGCCGCTGGCCGCGGAGTACAAGCGCCTGGCGGACGATCTCACGACGCATCTCGGTTCCATGGCGAAGCTCGCCGAGGCGAAAGAGGACGACCAGCGCCAGGACCTCACGATCCTGAACGGCGAAACCGGCTGGGACGCGCGGCTCATCGCCCTGGCAGCTACCTCCGAACGGCTCGGTGCGGACGCGGAAGTGCAGCTTCCGAAGGAGGCCGTGTACGGTCTGCTGCGCGCGGGCCTTCCCTCGGACAAGCTGATGCTGGCGCAGATCGATCCGGAGGTCGCCGGGCAGGCATTGAAGACCGTCCGCGATGCCGGCGTCGTCGGGCTCGACGATTCGCAGATCGCCGATTTCACACGGCAGTTCGCCGCATTCGCCATAAGAGTGCGGCTGAATGTCCGCGCGCCCGGTTCGCCTGCGACCTATGGGCAGTTGCTCGCCGGAGCGGACGTGAGCCAGGACGCGCGAGACAAATTCGCACCCGTCTACCTCCGCCATCGCGGGCCTCCTGCCGAACTGTGGGATGAGGCACGCAAGGCCGGCGTCGGCGACGCGGACATTCGCAAGCTGCAACAACAGGGAAAGCTGGCCTTCCTGGCCGGCAACAGCGCGGCCATGACCGAGCGCCTCCTGCGGAAAGGCGTCGACGATCCGGCGCAACTGGTCGAACAGGATCTCCACAAAGCAGCTACGTGGGCCCGGGAGATTCTCCATGAGGCGGGAATTCCCGAGGAGCGGCAGAATGCTTTATCCAAGGCCGACATGGCGAGCCTGGAGCGATTGATTCCGACGGCGTATGCCGGTGGAACGATCGAGAACCGGCTCGCTGCGTATGCAGACGACATGGCCGGGATGGTGAAGGTGAGCTACCCGACGCACGCGGTTGCGCGGATGATCGCGCAGGGCGAGATGAGCGTTCCGGCCGGGCGCGATTCCACGGTCAAGCTCCTCCGGAGCGCCGCCGCCCAGGGATTCCGGCTGGGGCAGACGCCCGTCAGCGCTTTCCTGAAGACCCACCCCGGTGTCGCGGCAGATCTCGAGCCCGGCCCTCGCGCCGTGGCCGAACAGCAGATGCGCACGCTGCACCGCGTCTATCAGGTCACACCCAGCAACGAGGCGATGGCGGTCCTCATGAGCCTCGGGACGAAGTCCGCGTACGACGTCATGGTCCATTCCGAAGATCAGTTCCGCTCTCTCTATGAGCGGAAGTACTTCGAGCTCTATGGCCGGAAGCCTCCCAAGTCGGAGTCCCATCTCGTCTACCGCAGGGCCGGTCAGGTCAGCGCCGTGACCTACAACCTGTTCACCATCGCCAGAAAGCTCGACAGCGAGCCGCAGGTCGCGGGGTTGTCCGCGCCGGTGGAAGTGCGCGACAGTGTGCGCAATGAGCTGATCCGGCAGTTCCCGACGATGGAGTCGTTGTTCGGCTCAATGGACTTCTGCGAGTGTGAGCACTGTCGTACCGTGCTCAGTCCTGCCGCTTATCTCGTCGATCTGCTGCAATTTCTGGAGCCGGAAGTAAAAACGGACGCGAATGCAGTCCCGCCCTATGAGGCGCTGATCGCACGCCGTCCCGACCTGCCGCACATCCCGCTCACCTGCGAGAACACGCATACCGCGCTTCCCTACATCGATGTCGTCAACGAGATCCTGGAGTACTACGTGGCGAACGGGAAGCTGGACGAGGCCGCAGCCCGCGACACCGGCGGGGCCACCACGGCGGAACTGCTGGCCGAGCCGCAGAACGTGATCGGTCGCGCATACGACAAGCTGCGCGATGCGCACTATCCATTGAGTCTCCCCTACGATCTGTGGATCGAGACCGTCCGCCAGTTCTGTGATTTCTTCGAGACACCACTGGCCCGCGTGCTGGAGGTCCTCCGCCCTGGCGACGACCTTTTCGCTCCGGCGCAGCCTTTCGATCGCTCCAGCATCTTCTTCGAGTCGCTGGGTCTTTCGTCCGCGGAGCTGGCGATCTTCGCCGATCCCGAGCCTTTGAAGGACGGCAAATGGGTCGAGCTCTACGGATTCCCGGCGGACAGACCAGCCATCGGGAATCCGGCGAACGTCGTGCACGCAACGCTGACCATTCCCAATGCCGGCCCGCAGCCGTTCCGGGAGGGGATGGTCTGCACGTACTTCGACGTGAGCGCGAATGCGTTGAGCGCCGAGGCGAAGACCATCTCGTCCATTGGCGGCGCGGACTCCGGCGGACCGGGCCGGACCGCCATCACGTTCGAGGGGGCCTGGAATGTGCCGCCGGAAGCGGACGATCTCCTCGTTTGCAATGCGGTGGCGATGCTGCAATCGGCGAAGACGTTGTCGCTTCGGCTTGGCGTGGCCTACAAAGAGATTTCCGCGATCGTCGAGAGCGGATTCGTCAATCCGAAGCTGTCGGAGCTGACCGTGCTCGACAAGCTCGGAGTGAGCATCCACGACGTGCGCTTCTATCTCGAACACGAGGAGTTGCTGGCGCAGGATCCGGATGGCCTCTCCGCCGAGGAGAAGAAGCGGCAATTGGAAGTGGCCGCGTTTCGGGAGCGGTTGGAGCAACTTGCAGCGACGTTCGCCACGACGTTTCCGACCACAACCGACACATTGGAAGCCGAACTGCGGGCCATTCCCTTCGGCGAGATTCTGGTCTTGGCCGATGACGACGCCGGCTGCAATTTCGATCGCACCCTGGTGCAGAACGCCGATGGAACGGCGGCGGATCCGATCGTCTTCCTGCGCATCAATCTTTTTGTGCGGTTGTGGCGCAAGCTCGGCTGGACGATCGATGAGACGGACCGCGCGCTCGTAGCCTTCATGCCCCGCACTACGCCGTTCGAGACGGCCAACCTCGAACAGCAACCGCTGAAAACGGCGCTGATCTCCATCGCGCACCTCCGGGCTCTCACCGGGATGGTGCGCGCCGGAAAGCAGAGCCGGATCACGATTCCGACGCTCTGGTCGGATCTCCCCACCACGGGACCGCGATCGCTCTACGCGCAGCTCTTTCTCACGAAAAGCGTCCTTGCGACTTCGCCGGTGTTCGATCATCCGCTCGGGAAATACCTCACCGCCGACGGGGTGAAGCTCAAGGTTCACCTGCTCGCGCTCCAGGGCGCATTGGGACTCACCGCCGAGGAGATCGGCCGCATCCTCGATGACGCGGGGATGGCGTTGGACACCACGGACCTGACGCTGCCGAATGTGTCGCTGCTCTACCGGTATGGATTGCTGGCGAAGGCCCTCAGGCTGCCCGTGCGCGACCTGATTGCGCTCAGGCAACTCTCCGGTCTTGACCCGTTCCAGGCGTTGCACCCCGACCCGCTGACGCGGATCGAGGAGGCCCATCCGTTCACGCAGACCCTGCGCTTCGTCGAGGTGGTCAATGAGGTCAGGGAGAGCGGCTTGACGATCGAGGACCTCGACTACCTGCTGCGGCACCGCTTCGACCGGGCCGGCAAGTATCGCGAGGACGTCGACGGCACGATGGCGCTCCTGAAGACGCTCGCGGAAGGCATCGGCGCCATTCGCACCGCGAACGTGTTGCCGGACGATCCGGCCGCATTGACCGAAGAGGTCTTGCGGGAAAAGCTCGGCCTGGCCTTGAAGCCCGAGGTGGTGTCGACGCTCCTGGGGATGGTGAACGGCACCGTGGAGCTCACCGCGATGCGGCCCGGGGTGGAGACGAACGACCAGCTGGCGGCGAAAGTCTTCGCGGACGAGCCGCGCATCCGCGTCCACTACAACGCGGTGCGCAGCGAACAGCAGCTGACGGTTCTCGGCGTGCTGTCCGATCCGGAAAAGACGGAGATCGCCACGCGATTCGCCGCGGCCCTGACCGAACCGCAGAGCGCTCTCTTCGCGAACCTGCTCGGCGACGTGGAAAGGAACGCGCGCGAGCTCTTCGACAATCAGCTCAAGAAGCAGACGCTGCGATTGGAGGGCGACGCGGGATTCCTGGACGATGCCGCCCGGGCGACGCTCTTCCTCCCCCTGCAGCCGTTGAAGAACATTCTCGCCACCGACCCCCAGACGGTGATCGCCGCAACGCTGAGAGAGAACGATGAGATCCAGAAGGAGAATCTGAAGGAGCTTCAACGGCGCCGTGCGCGGATCGCGGAGGCGTTCCTGCCATTCCTGCAGCGGTTTCTCATTCGCCAGTTCGTCGTCCAGACGCTCACCGCGCATACGGGTGCCGAGCCGGCGCTGGTGGAGAGTCTGCTCACCGACGAGCGCCTCCTTTCCGGTCCTGGCCCATTGTTAGACAAATTGTTGAACACGTTCAGCAGCACGGGGGAGCGGGGAGTGGAAGCCCACTTCTTCGATTCGACGGACGGGAGCGGAACGCGCCAGGCCACCAGCAACGCCATCGCGTCCGCGGACACGGCGCTCAAGCAATCGAAGGACAGCGGGGGGCTCGTCCTGAGCCGCGCCAACAGCGCCCGCTTCGCCGGCACGTTCGAAGTGCCCGCGGCCGGGGCGTACCGGTTCTCCGTCGAGCTCGAGCGGCAGGGAGCGGAGGCGGAACTACGGTTCGATCACCTCGCACAACCGCTCTTCTTCAAGGAGACGGCGCAAACGGGTGACGCCGTGCTGGGAACCAGACCGGAACAGTTCCTGGAGCTGAAGCCGGGGATCTCCTATCGCTTCAGCCTCGACCTGAAGCAGCTGAGCGGCGGGCACGCGCGTCTCTTCGTCCAGGGCGAGACGCTGCCGAGGGGGCCGCTCTCGCAGCTGGCCGTCCATCCGACGGCGAACCTCGATTCGGCGAAGGATGGGGTGCTCCTCCTCACCAAGGCGGTACAACTCGTCCAGGGCCTCGGCCTGAGCGAGCGCGAGACGCGCTATCTCTTCACGCATCCCGCGGCCTTCGGCGACGCGAGTCTGAGCCGGTTGCCGACTCGCTCCACGGACGACACCCCGGCTCGTACCAGGGCGCTGTTCGACCCGTTCCTGCGTCTTGCGGCGTATGCGCGCCTGAAACGCGACTTGGCCGGCGGGACGGACGACCTGATCGCCATCTTCGAGGCCAACGGAACCACGGCCGCGGGCCGCTTGCAGGAGAGCGTCTATCCGCTCATCGCCAGGCTCACCCGCCGCGAGCCGATCGTGATTCAGGCCTCCGCGGAAGGGCTGTTCGCCGCGCCGTCGTTCGACAGCGAGCAACCATTACAGCGTCTCTGGGAGGTCCTGCAGATCGTCGAGCGCTTCGGCGTCCCTGTGAGAACGCTGAAGGCGTGGACGCGGATCGTCAGTCCATCCACAGGCCCGGAGGAACGCTCCGCAATCACCCGCGACGTGCGCGAAGCGATCAAGGCGCGCTTCGAGCCGGAGGCCTGGCAGCGTGTGGCCAAGCCGATCTTCGACCGCCTCCGCAAGCGCCAGCGCGACGCGCTCGTGTCTCATGTCACGCACCAGCAGGGCTTCGCCAGTATCGAGCAGCTCTATGAGTATTTCCTGGTCGATCCCGGCATGGAGCCCATGAATCAGACCTCGCGTATTCGCCTTGCCATCGCCTCGGTGCAGTTGTTCATCCAACGTTGTCTGCTGAACATGGAGCTCCACGTGCGCCCCTCGGCCATCAACGCCGGAGAGTGGGAATGGAAGAAGCGATATCGCGTATGGGAAGCGAACCGCAAGATCTTCCTCTTTCCGGAGAACTGGCTGGAGCCGGAGTTCCGCGACGACAAGACGCACCTCTTTGCCGAGCTGGAAGGAGCTCTGCTGCAAGGCGACGTCTCAAGCGACCTGGTCGAGGACGCGTTTTTCAACTATCTGAAGAAGCTGGACGAACTGGCGCGACTGGACATCGTGGCCATGCACATCGAGGATCATGCGGAAGCCACGAAGCGCACGCTGCACGTCATCGGCCGGACCTACACCCAGCCGCACAAGTACTTCTACCGGCGCCGTACTCTCGGGATGTGGACTCCCTGGGAGCCGGTGAGCGCGGAGATCGAGGGCGATCATCTGGCGCCGGTGGTCTGGCGCGACCGGCTGTATCTGTTCTGGCTCACGTTCATGGACAAGCCAGATCCCAGCCCGCCGCCACCCTCGGCCTCGGAGAACCTGGCAAACCTATCGCTCGCGAAAGTCATGGCGGAACTGCAATCGGCGGTCTCGGCCAAGCTCGTCGAGGTACATCTCCATTGGAGTGAATATGTGCAAGGGGAATGGTCCACGCGAGAGTCCGGCGGCAGTTCCACTGCTATCCCGCGGATCGTATCCAAGTACTTCACTCCATCAGAGGTTTTCATTCATGTTTCGAAGGACTATGAAGATAAAGAAGAGCGGGGCGTGTATGTCAATTTGACAGGCTCGATCTACGAAGCCTTCTATCTGGCCGGTCGCAACAGCGCTCCGGAGCGCAGGTCCGGTACTCCAACACCGACCAACCCTTACAGCAGTGCAGCCGATGATGTTGCCACTCGCTATCGCGGCAATGGCGCGCTAAAAGTAAGCTTTCAGAAACGAATCTCTACTGGGCCCGGCGCGACAATGCCGAAGGCGAATCCGAGCATCCTCGAGAAGGAATTGGCGATCACGATACGGAGCGAAGGCTACACCGTCGTACCCTGTAATAACGAACTCACGTCGCTCGGTGTGGCCGAGGAGGCATTCGAGGGCGCAGAGAACCAGGCCGCGGTTCAGGCAGCGCACGCGGCGGGGATTGGCGAGATCGCGTCGCTGATGAAGCCGGTCTTCTACCAGGACAACGCAAATACCTTCTTCGTCGAGCCGAGCGTGACCGAGCAGACCATCGAGGAATGGCAGGACTGGATCACGCGCACGCCGCTCCCCGATTCCGACTGGCCGCCAAACGATCACATCGCGGTCAGCCCGGGATTGCCCAACAAAGCGTTCCTGACGAGTCCCACGGATCCCAGCCCGCTCTCCATCGATACGGACTCGCTGATTCAACCGGCGCCCGCTGTCGATTGGCTGGTCAACCCGGCAACGGCGCTGCTGTTCGACGGCGTTCCCGTCGGTCCCACCGGCCGGCCCCGAGTCAGGATCAGGACCACTGCCGGCGCCGAGGAAGACGGCGCCGTCGTGCAGATGAACCCGGCCGGTGGCCTTCCACCGGGAAACACCGTCGTTCTCATCGGGGGCGCAACTCTCGAAGAGTCGGGACTGACGGATGCGCAGGGTGGTTTGAACGTGATCGGCAGCGCCGGATTCAATCCTGCACTGGACAAAAACTTCCGTGATCTCAACCGCCTGGGCCGCGTACCCACCTCGGGCGGCGTTCGATTCGGACGCTGAACAGGAGGCAACGACATGATGCTCAAAGCCAAGGCCGCACGCTTTCACGGCGTTCTCGACACCGAGCTCGCTCGCGTATCGAGGCGTTATGTCGAGACGAAGGAGACGAAGTACTTCGTCATTCAACAGAGAACGCTCAGCTATGACTTCTCCCTTCATCAGCACCCCTATGTGCAGCAATTGATGCGGCGCCTGCTCCGCGAGGGCACGTCCGGATTGCAGGCGGCGGACACGCATTACGAGCCACACGCGGCGCTTCCGGGAAGCGTCGAGGTGACCTTGGAGGCCGGCACGGGCGTCACGATTGGCGCGGCTTCGAAGATCGCTCTGCTCGGGAGCGTGCAGGCATTCTCCGGAGCCGTGCCGATTGCGCTCGCATCGGATATGAAATTGCAGACCCTCGGCGCCGCTGCGGTCCGATTGACCGCCAGAGAGAGCGCCACGCTGGCGGCCGGAATGGCCGAGACGCCTGCCGTCGGCGCGGTGTTTCCGGTGCAGGAAAGTAGCGCCGCCGTGTTTCGTGCTGACACGAAGATCGCTCTGATCTCGGACACCGCGCTCATTCTGCACGACGGGACGGCGGCAACCGTCCTCGCGGGAACCGAGGTGCTATTCACTGGCGGAACGCCGTTCACCATGGCGGCCGGCACTCCGGTCACGCTCCGCGGCGGCAAGCGGCGCCCGGTCCTCTTCGACGATTTCTTCGGCGCCGCGTATCGGCCGAGCACGACGTTGGTCCGGCAGCCGCACCCGGTGAAAGACCTCGATTTCTCGTCCGGCGGCGCATACGCGGTCTACAACTGGGAGCTGTTCTTCCACGTCCCGCTCACCATCGCCATCCACTTGAGCAGGAATCAGCGATTCGC
The DNA here is from genome assembly GCA_035629865.1 of Thermoanaerobaculia bacterium. GTDB lineage: Bacteria > Acidobacteriota > Thermoanaerobaculia > Gp7-AA8 > Gp7-AA8 > QHVT01. Next base: position 141,526 of record DASPHC010000146.1, read on the forward strand.
CGAAGCCCAGCGCTGGTTCCACTATCTGTTCGATCCCACGGACGACAGCGATGGGCCCACTCCGGAGCGTTTCTGGAAGGTGCGGCCGTTTCAGTCGACCGACGTGAAGAAGATCGAGGAGGTGCTGGTCAACCTCGTCACCGGCGCGGACGAAACGCTGCGCGACGAGACCGTCCGCAGCATCCAGGCGTGGGAGAGCGCTCCCTTCCGCCCGCATGTCATCGCCCGCTACCGGCAGCAGGCCTACATGTACAAGACGATCATGGCCTACCTGGACAACCTCATCGCCTGGGGCGACTCGCTGTTCCGCCAGGACACGGGCGAAGCCATCGACGAGGCCATGATGGTGTACGTCCTGGCCGCGAACATCCTTGGTCCGCGCCCGCAGCCGGTGCCGAAGAAGGGCACGGTGCGGCCGCAGACCTACGCCAATCTGCGGAAAGACCTGCACGAGTTCGGGACCGTCCTGCGCGATGTCGAATCGGACCTTCCCTTCGACCTCATGCCGTTTCCCGCGAGCGAGACGGCGGACCACGACCGGCTGGCGACTGTGCGCAGCCTGGGCAAGGCGCTCTACTTCTGCGTGCCGCGCAATGACAAGCTCCTGAGCTATTGGGACACCGTGGCCGATCGCCTCTTCAAGATCCGCAACAGTCTCAATCTCCAGGGGGTCTTCCGTCAGCTGGCCCTTTTCGATCCGCCGATCGATCCGGGCGCGCTGGCGAGGGCAACGGCAGCCGGCCTGGATGTGAGCGCGATCATCAATGGTCTCAATCAGCCGCTGCCGCTGGTCCGCTTTCAGTTTCTGGTGCAGAAGGCCACCGAGATCGTCCAGGAGGTCAAATCCCTCGGCAACAGCCTGCTCTCAGCGATGGAGAAAGAAGACGGTGAAGCGATGGCGATCCTGCGCAGCAAGCACGAGCGCGCGGTGATGGCCATGGTCGAGCACGTGCGCTATGGCCAGTTGCAGGAGGCGATCAAGTCGAAAGAGGGGTTACTGCAGACATTGGCGCTGGCCGTACAGCGCTATACCTACTACGAACGGCAACTGGGGAAAAAAGCCGACGAGATCGAGAAGGCGATTCCCGAGCTCGTCGAGCTCGATCGGGACACCTTCGACAAGATGAAGCTGGCCATGAAAGAGGGTGAGGTGGCGCTGCGGGAGATCGAGGTGGATATTTCGCAAGACTTGGGTGAATCCGGTGGCCGGATGGTCAGCAGCTACGAAAGCGAGGAGTTGCGGAAGTCGGGAACGGCAAGAGATATCCAAGAGACTGTGAGAGCGCTGCAATTGACTGCTCAGGGGCTCGCGTTAATCCCTGACTCGTTTGTCGACGCTCATTTTTGGGGGGTTGGCGGAACCATCAGCACACCCGGCGGAAAGAAACTCGCTGCTGTGGCTGGATACGCGGCGGACGTGGTTTTGGCATATGCCGATCATCTCAGTTATGAAGCTGGCCAAGCAGCCAAGATCGGCTCTTACGCCCGGCGCGAACAAGACTGGGCCTTCCAGAGCAACCTCGCCGCCGGCGAGATCAATCAGATCATCAAACAGCTCCGCGCCGCCGAGATCCGCGAGGCCGTTGCGGATTGGGAGTTGAAGAGTCACCGCCAGCAGATGAAGCAGGCCGCGGAGATGGAGCAGTTTCTCAATGAAGAGGGAACGGAGAAGAAGGGGAAGAAGACCAATAAGGCGCTCTATGCCTGGATGAAGCGTGAGGTACGAGGACTGTACTCACAGTGCTTCCAGTTCGCTTTCGACATCGCCAGAAAGGCCGAGCGTGCCCTTCAGCACGAGCTGGGCAATCCCGGCCTGAGCTATCTCCAGTTCGGTTACCTGACCGGTAAGGAGGGGCTCCTTGCCGGCGAGAAGCTCCATCTCGACGTCAAGCGGATGGAGATGGCGTACCACGACCTCAACCAGCGCGAGTACGAGCTCACAAGGCACGTGAGCCTGCTGCAGGTAGATCCGCTGGCGCTGATCCGGCTGCGGACTACCGGCCGCTGTACCGTGCGCCTCCCCGAGGAGCTGTTCGACGCCGACGGCCCGGGGCACTACTTCCGCCGCATCAAGACCGTCGCCGTGAGCATCCCCTGTGTGACCGGTCCCTTCACCGGCGTGAACTGCACGCTGACACTGCTCAAGAGCAGCATCCGCAAGAGTCCCGTCGTGCAGGACCGGGAGTACGCTCGCGAGGGCGCGGAGGACGATCGCTTCAGCGACTACTTCGGCAGCGTGCAGTCCATCGTCACCAGCTCGGGACAGTACGACAGCGGACTATTCGAAACGAATCTGCGGGACGAGCGCTATCTGCCCTTCGAGAACTCCGGCGCCATCAGCGAATGGCAATTGACATTGCCCGCCAATCCGGGGAGGGGCGAGCCGGCCCAGTTCGACTACGACACCATCAGCGACGTCGTGCTGCACGTCCGGTACACCGCCCGCGAGGGCGGCGGTCTCTTGCGCAGCGGTGCGATCGCGAATACCGCCGCGGTCCGTGCGGCCGGAACGGTCCGACTCTTGTCCGTGCGTCACGAGTTTCCGACCGAGTGGGCAAAGTTCCGGGGTCATACACCGCCGTCAGACGAGCGCTTCGAGCTGACGCTCGACCTGCGCAGGGAGCACTACCCGTTCTGGGCAGCGAACGGACTGAAGCGCTTGACGCGCGTGGACGTTCTCGTCCGAAGCGCCCAGAACCCCATGCCGAACACGATCCAGGTCGCCGACGGAAATGACGCCACCGCAAAGACCGATCCTCTTGCGAAGGATTCCTCCCTCGGCAACCTCCTCGTCGGAACGCTCGCCAACGTCAGGCCCTCTGAGCCCCTGGGGAAGGTGAAGCTCTTTTTTGACACCAACGCGATGGCCGACCTCTGGATTGCGGTGACTTGGGGTGAATAGGTTTTCGGCGCAAAGGTTCCCGGCTCGGCCGTGCCCGGCCCGCTCGAGGACGTCACTCAGGAAGAGAACGATGCACTCTGGGCGGAAGAAGCGGAGCGACGGTATGCCGCCGACAGGGCGGGTGAGATCGAAGCCGTCCCTGCGGAAGAGGTATTCGCCAGGTTACGGGGGCGATCGAAGTGAGAGCACCCCTGCGGCGAGACGCCGCGGGCGCCGGGACGGCGCCCGACCAGCCGGGTGTGCCGAGCATGTTCGATAGCTAGGAAGTGAAAGTCTTCTGTTCAACCTGATGGAGGTGAAGAACTAGCGAAGCGCAAGGGTGACGGTCCGCGAGGACGGCCTGAAAGAAGCGTGGAGCAAAGCTGCGGGTCGATGGACAAGAACCGGATAAGAGGCGTGAGCGTTGGACGAGCGGGCCCGGACCGTCAAAGTCCATATCCATCAAGAACGCAAAGCGTAGATCCGGCGACCGTGCAGGGAAGGCGATCGAACTTACCTCGGGAGATCTGCGATGGCTGTCCCGGAGACGGGACTGGAGAAGTCGAAAGGCGACTCGAACGCCACGCAGAAGTCAGCAGCGGGCATAGTAGGACGCAAGTCCGAAGGCCTAAACAGTTGGGGAGCAAGTAGGAGGCGTAGATCTCGTGGGCACACGCGGCAGAACTCCAGCTAGTGCTGGCCTTCAGGACGAGCGGAACGGTGAAGCCGAACCGCGCGTGTTTGAAGGGACCGAATCGCTCACGGCGACTACGACAGCGAACGCTCGGCCCATCCTCGGATGGGCATAACTGCTGAACCGCCGTGTGCGGACCCGCATGCACGGTGGTGTGGGAGGGGGAGGGCCGTGAGGCTCCCCCCTATCCCGATCGCGGACGCCAGCGCTCCAATGGCCCGAACGACGCTTCGAGCGAGACGGGCGTGCAAGTTCGAGTTAATGAAAGACGGGTCACCTCGAGCGGAACTCTGTTCGCGCAATGGGAGCGCCGGCGTCTGCGCCGGCTGGTCCGGCGCCGTCCCGGCGCCGGCGGCGTCTCGCCGCAAGGGTGCGTGCCGAAACCGAGATCTCCAGCCAGGCCGCACTATGCCGGAAACGGGCAGTTCCGGATGATAGGGTTCTCCCCGTGCAAACAACCATCCGCCCCGCCCACCCCGCGGACGTCACCGCCGTTCTCACTCTCATGCGCGAGCTCGCCGAGCATGAAGGCCACGCGCACTACTTCGTGCTCGACGCCGAAACCCTGCGCCGCTGTTGCTTCGAGCTCCCCCGGCGGATGGAGCTGCTCGTGGCCGAAGGGGAGGGGGCGATCGTCGGGTATGCGACGCTTCTGACGCAGTTTTCGCCGTGGGGGGCGACCGAGTATCTCTTTCTGGATGACCTCTACGTCTCCGAATCGGCGCGCGGCCATGGGATCGGGTCGCTTCTCATGCGGCAGGTCGGGGCGATTGCGCTGGAGCGGGGCCTCGGCGTTCGCTGGCATGTCGAGCACGAGAATCAGGGCGCGCAGCGGTTCTATCGCGCGGTCGGGGCGGAGTTGCGCGACCGGTTGATCGCGTACTGGACGGTGGAGAGCATCCGGGATCACCAGCACGATGCCGTAGAGTAGATCCGCATGATCCCCGTCGCCCGCCGTCTCCTCTTCGCCAACCGCGGCGGGTTGCTGGTGACGGTTGCCGGGGTCGGGGCGACGGTGGCGTTGCTGCTGTTTCTGTTCATGGTCCACGACGGGGTGCGCGACGGGTCGACCGGGTATGTGCGGACCGCGGACGTCGATCTCTGGATCGGGCAGAAGAATTCGGACAACATCCTCAAGAGTTCTTCGTACCTGCCGGCGGCGGTGGCGGAGCGGGTGCGGCGGGTGGAGGGGGTGCGGGACGCGGCGCCGCTGGTGCGGGTGTTCTCGAAGGCGGACATCGACGGGCGCCGTTCGTCGACGCTGTTCATTCTCGGGTTCGATCCGGTGACCCGCCTCGGCGAGCCGAAGACGGTGGTGCAGGGGACGACGATCCTCCGGCCGGGGGATCTCATCCTCGACCGCTCGTTCGCCCTCACGTACAAGCTCGCTCTCGGCGATCGTCTCGACATCCAGGGAAGGCGCTTCCGCGTCGCCGGGATCAGCAAGAACACGAATCCGCTGGTGTCGCAGTTCGCCTTTCTCCGGCTCGACGACGCCTCGGCACTCCTCGGGCTGGAAGGGACGGCGAGCTTCATCGTGGTCCGCGTCTCCGGCAACCGCGCGGCGGTGGCGGCGCGGCTGCGGCAGGAATTGCCGGAGCTGTCGGTCTACGAGGCGGACGAGTTCCTTCGCCATCACGTGGAGGAGATGGAGAGCGGCATTCTCCCGGTCTTCGCCTCGGCGGCGGTCTTCGGGGCGGTGGTGTGCGGGTTCATCGTGGCGCTGATGCTCTACAACTCGATCCTCCAGCGCCGCGAGGAGTACGCGACGCTGAAGGCCCTCGGCGCGAGCCAGCGCTATCTGCTGCGGCTCGTCGCCGGGCAGGCGCTGCTGGTGACGACGCTCGGCTGCGCTGCCGGCGCGGCGCTGGCCGGGATCGTCACGCCGCTGCTGCTGCGCTTCGTGCCGTCGCTGGCGATCAGCTGGAATCCGCTGCTCTTCCTCGTTCTGCCGGCGGCGCTGCTGGTCGGCGCCGTCTCCGCGGCGGTGCCGGTGCGGATGCTGCGGCGGATCTATCCGGCGGAGGTCTTCCGCGCGTGAGCGAGCTGCTGCTGGAGGCGGAGTCGCTGACGAAGGAGTACGCGGCGGGGGTCGTCGTCCGGGCGGTATGCGAGGTCTCGCTGGAGCTGCGCCGCGGGGAGATCGTGCTGATCATGGGGCCGAACGGGAGCGGCAAGACGACGCTGCTGTCGATGCTCGGCGGGCTGCTGCGTCCGACGCGCGGCAGCATCCGCGTGAACGGGCGCGCGCTGCACGAGCTGTCCGACGCCGCGCTGACCGACTTCCGCCTGCGGCACGTCGGCTTCGTCTTCCAAAGCTTCCGGCTGCTGGAGGCGATGAGCGTGCGCGAGAACGTGCAGCTCGTCCTGGAGCTGGCCGGAGCGACCCGTCCGCGCGAGCGCGCCGAGGCGATCCTGGCGCGGACCGGGGCGCTCCATCTTGCAGAGCGTGCGCCGCGGCTGCTCAGCGGCGGGGAGAAGCAGCGCGTGGCCATCGCCCGGGCGCTGGCGAACGAGCCGGCCGTGATCCTGGCCGACGAGCCGACCGGGAGCCTCGATTCCGAGGCCGGCGAGGCCGCCATCGCCCTCCTCGCCGAGGCGGCGCGGGAGGAGGGGAGGGGAGTGATCATCGTCAGCCACGACAGCCGGATTGCGCCGCATGCGGACCGGATCGTGCGGATGCTGGACGGGCGCGTACAATGACCCCCTACCAATGCGCATCGCGCTCATCTCCCCTCGCGGTCCGCTGTATCGCCACAGATCGGGCATCTGGAAGAAGTCGCTGCGCTATGCGCCGCTGACGCTGACTACCCTGGCGTCGCTGATCCCGCCCGAGCTGCACGCCGAGGTGATCCTCATGGACGAGGGGATCACCGACCTCGATCCGGGCATCGACGTCGACCTCGTGGCGATCAGCGTCATCACCGGCACGGCCCCTCGGGCCTATGAGCTCTCGGCGAAGTTCCGCGCACGCGGCATCCCGGTCGTCATCGGCGGCGTCCACGCCACGCTGGTGCCGGACGAGGTGCAGGAGCATTGCGATGCCCTCGTGGTCGGATACGCCGAGGAGACGTGGCCGCAACTGCTGCGCGACTTTGCGGCGGGACGGCTGCAGCGGCGCTATACGCAGTCGCCGCATCTGAAGCTCGAGAATCTCCCGATCCCGCGGCGCGACCTCCTTCCGGCGCGCGACTACCTGACCCTGCACACCATCGAGGCGACGCGCGGCTGCATCCACAAATGCGAGTTCTGCGTGGTGCCGTCGGCGTGGGGGCGGCCGCTGCAGAAGCCGATCGGCGAGGTGATCGCCGACGTGCGGCAGATGCGGCCGAAGAAGCTGATCTTCCTCGACCTGAACCTGATCTCCGACACCGACTACGCGAAGGAGCTGTTCCGCGCCCTCGCACCGCTGAAGGTGCGCTGGGGCGGGCTGGCGACGACGATGATCGCCTGGGACGACGAACTGCTCGATCTCGCCGCCGCCAGCGGCTGCGGCGGGCTGCTCCTCGGCTTCGAGTCGCTGAGCGACGGCGCCCTCGCGGAGTCGCGCAAGCAGTTCAATTCGCGGGTCGAGTATCAGACCGTGATCGAGAAGCTGCACGCGCGCAAGATCGCCATCCAGGGCTGCTTCGTCTTCGGCTTCGACGACGACGACCCGTCGGTCTTCGAGCGCACGGCGCAATTCGCGATCGACACGCACATCGACCTCCCGCGCTACGCGATCATGACCCCGTTCCCCGGCACCCCGCTGCACGCGCGGCTCGCCTCCGAGGGGCGCCTCTTGACCACCGACTGGAGCTACTACGACGGTCAACATGTTGTCTATCGCCCGGCGAAGATGACGCCGGAGCAGCTCCAGCAGGGGACGGAGCGGGCTTGGAAAATGACCTACAGCTACCGCGGCATGTTCCGGCGTTTGGCCGGCGCGCGCGTGCAGTTGCCGGTCGCCATCCCCGCGAACCTCGGCTACCGCTTCTACGCGTGGCACCTCAACCAGTACTACACGTGTGACTGGGCATTGCCGTCGGCGAGGGCCGCATGAGATACGAAAATCGAAATGCAGAATGCAAAATGCAAAATGCAAAATGGAAAAAGGGCAGGAACCTCTTTTCCATTTTGCATTTTGCATTTTGCATTCTGCATTTCACCTCTGACCCACGCTGCCCCTCCCTCCCATGCGCCTGACCCTCATCCATCCCTGCATCGGCCGCCGTGTCGGCGAAAAGTACATCCGCACGTGGCAGATGGAGCCGCTCGCGCCGGCGGTGCTGGCGGGGCTGACGCCGCGCGACGTGGAGGTGAAGTTCTACGACGACCGGATGGAGGAGATCCGCTACGACGAGCCGACCGACCTGGTGGCCATCAGCGTCGAGACCTACACCGCCCGCCGCGCCTACGAGATCGCCACGGAGTACCGCAAGCGCGGCGTGCCGGTGGTGATGGGCGGGTTCCACGCCACGCTCGTCCCCGACGAGGTCGCGGAGTACGCGGAGGCGGTGGTGATCGGCGAGGCCGAAGGGCTCTGGCCGCGGCTCATCGACGACTTCCGGCACGGCAAGCTGCAAGCGGTCTATCGCGGCCATGGGCGCCCGTCGCTCGCCGGCTGCGCTCCCGACCGCTCGATCTTCATCGGCAAGCGCTACCTGCCGCTCGGCCTCGTCGAGGCGGGGCGCGGCTGCCACTTCAAGTGCGAGTTCTGCGCGATCCAGTCGTACTTCGGCAGCACGCAGACGCGGCGCCCGGCCGAGGAGGTCGTCGCGGAGATCCGCCGCAACCCGAAGCCGCTCTACTTCTTCGTCGACGACAACATCACCTCCAACCTCGACGAGGCGAAGGAGCTCTATCGCCAGCTCATCCCGCTGAAGATCCGCTGGGTGAGCCAGGCCAGCATCAACGTCGCTCACGACGAGGAACTGCTGCAGCTCCTCCGGGCCAGCGGCTGCCAGGGGCTGCTGATCGGCTTCGAGTCGCTCAATCCGGAGAACCTCCGGAAGATGCACAAGTCCTTCAACACCATGAAAGGCGGCTATCACGTGGCGCTGGCGAACCTCCGCCGCCACGGCATGCGCCTCTACGTCACGTTCATCGTCGGCTACGACGGCGACTCGCACGAGTCGCTGCTCGAAGTGACCCGCTTCGCCGAGGAGCACAAGTTCTACATCGTCGCCTTCAACCACCTCACGCCGTTCCCCGGCACGCCGCTGTACGACCGGCTGGAGAAGGAAGGGCGGCTGCTGTATGACAAGTGGTGGCTCGATCCCGCCTATCGCTACGGCATGGTGCCGTACACGCCGTGGGGGATGACCGCGGACGAGGTGAAGGAAGGGTGCATCTCGGCGCGCAAGGAGTTCTACCGCTTCGGCTCGATCTGGCGGCGAAGCCTCGACCGGGTGAACAGCGGCTCGGCCTACATGGGGGCGAAGTTCTTCACCATCAACTGGCTGATCCGCCGGGAGGTGACGCAGCGCCGCGATTACCCGCTCGGCGACGAGGCGTTCCGCGGCTCGCTGCTGCGCACAGGAGGGAACGCGTGACGAGCGAGGTGGCGTTCGGCCTGGCCACGGCCGCGGACGATGCGGGCATCCGCCGCCTGCTCGCGCACAACCCGATGCCGGGCCGCGTCCGCGTCCGTTACGAGCGCGAGCCGAGCTATTTCGACGGGCTGTCGACGATGGGGAAGACGCAGGTGCTGGTGGCACGCGTCGACGAGACCGTGGTCGGCGTGGCCTGCCGCGCGATCCGTTCGCTCTATATCAATGGTGAGCCGCGCGACGTCGGCTACCTCGGCCAGCTCCGCGTCGACCACACCTTCCGCGGCCGCTGGCTCGTGCTCCGCGGCTTCAAGCTGTTCCACCAGCTCCACCTCGCCGCACCGCCGCTCGGCTACGTGACGACGATCATCGAGGGGAATGACGAGGCCGAAGGGGTGCTGATCCACAACTCGCGCGGGTCGATGCCGCGATACCGGAAGATCGACCGGCTGGTGACGCTGGCGTTGCGGCCAAGAAGGGGCGGGGGGCAGATATCCCGTGCGACTGATGAGGCCAGGTTGGCGGCCTTCCTTGCCCGCGAAGGTGCCCGCAAGAACCTCTTTCCCGTCTACGACGGCACCCCCTCGGACTTCACGGTCGTCGAAGAAAACAACGAGATCGTCGCCGCCGCTGCGCTCTGGGACCAGTCTGCCTACAAGCAGACCGTGATCGACAACTACGACGCGCTCACCCGCGCCGCCCGCCCGTTCTACAACGCCGCGGCTCTTTTCCTGCGGCGTCCCTCGTTGCCGAAGGCGGGGACGCGGCTTCGTTCCGCGTACGGCAGTTTCTTCTGCGTTGCGAACGACGACGCGGAGCTCGCCCGCCGGCTCATCGCCGGACTGCTGAACGAGGCCCATGCGCGGCAGCTCGAGCATCTGCTCCTCGGCTTCACCGAAAGCGATCCGCTGCTCGCGGTGGCGCGGACGTTTCCGCACGTCGAATATCCGGCCGGCGTCTACACCGTCGCGTGGGACGGCGAAGAACAGTTTCATGACCAGCTCGATGACCGGCCTCGCTACCTCGACATCGCCACGCTGTGACGTGCTGCGCCGGGAGGCGCTGACGCCGCGCGACCGCGACGAGATGTTCGCGTTGCTCGGCACCTATTTCGCCAACGTCCGCCGCGACGTCTTCGACCGCGACCTCGGCGAGAAGGAGTGGGTGATCCTTCTCCGCGACGACGGCGGCCGCGTCGACGGTTTCTCGACGCTGATGACCATGAATGCCGGCGGAGCCACGGTCTTTTTCTCCGGAGACACCATCGTCGACCGCGGCCGCTGGGGGAGTGCCGACCTGCCGCGCACCTGGAGCCGGCACGTCTTCACCCTCGCCGAGGAGCTGCGGACGCGCGAGGCCTACTGGTTCCTGATCAGCTCCGGCTTCCGTACCTATCGCTACCTGCCGCTCTTCTTCCGCGACTTCTACCCGGCCGCCGGACGCGCCACGCCGCCGGCGATGAAGGCGCTGCTCGACCGGATCGCGCGGGCGAAGTTCGGCGACTCGTACGACGCGGAGACGGGCGTGGTGCGGCTGGCCACACCGGCGCCGTTGCGCGCCGGCGTCTCCGATCCCGACGCGCGCGCCGCACGCGACCCGCACGTGGCCTTCTTCCTCGAGGCCAATTCCGGCCACGGCATGGGCGACGAGCTGGCCTGCCTGGTGCGCATCGACCGCGACAACCTCACCCCCGCCGGGCGACGGATGCTCCGGTGAGACCGCTCTGCATTGCCGCGAACGGCCTCTGGCTGCTGTCGTCGCTGCCGTCCGCGATCGCCTTCCGGGCGAACCTGCACCGGGTGGCCGAGGTGCAGGAGGACGTGCTGCTGCGCATCCTGAGCCGCGATCCGCGGTATGCCTCGATCCGGTCGGTGCGGGAGTACCAGCAACAGGTGCCGATCCGGACGTTTGACGAGATGGACCTGTCGGACGTGCCGGGCGTGACGCACTGGGAGCGCACCAGCGGCTCGTCCGGCGCGTCGAAGCGGATTCCGTACACGCGCGAGCTGCTCGCCGAATTCAACCGCGCCATCGCGCCGTGGGTGATCGACCTGTTCGTGAAGCATCCGACAGCGTTTGCAGGGGAGGCGTATTGGTCGGTCTCGCCGGTACTGGAAGATCGCGAGGGCTTCGTCACGGACGAGGAGTACCTCGGTCCTGTTCGCGCGCGGCTCGTGCGGGCGGTGCAGGCGGTGCCGCGTTCCGTTCGTCTAGCCGCGGACGTGGATACCTTTCGGCAAGAGACCCTGCGGCATCTGGTGCGGTGCCGGACGCTCTCGCTGATCTCCGTCTGGCATCCCAGCTTTCTCTCGCTCCTGCTCGCGCCGTTATGGACGCTCGACGACCCGCGCGTGCAACACGCCGCACGGCATCAAGACGACGCCGAAATGCACCGCGAGCTCTGGCCGCACCTGCGGGTGATCAGTTGCTGGGCCGACGCGAACGCCGAGCGCGGGGCGGCGGAGCTGGGGCGGCTGTTTCCGCAGGCGACCGTGGTGCCGAAGGGGCTGCTGTCGACCGAAGGCTTCATCTCCTTCCCGTTGCTCGCGTACCGCTCGCATTTCTTCGAATTCCGTTCCGGCGACGAGGTGCTGCTCGCCTCGGAGGTGCAGGCCGGGCAGCAGTACCAGGTCATCCTCACCACCGGCGGCGGCTTGTACCGCTACGACACCGAGGACCTGGTCGAGGTGACCGGGTTCCGCGGGAAGTGCCCGACGCTGCGCTTCGTCGGGCGGGCGAACCATGTCTCCGATCATTATGGCGAGAAGCTCAACGAGCTGTTTGTACGGGAAAGGCTGGAGCGTGCCTTGCGCGAGCACGGCATCGCCTCACGTTTCGCCATGCTCGCGTGCGAGGAGCGTGCGTACGCGTTGTTCATCGAAAGTGATGCTCCGGATGCTTCGCTCATCGGCGCCGTCGACACGCTGGAAGCATCGCTGCGAGAAAACATCCACTACGACTACTGCCGCCGCCTCGGCCAGCTCGACGCGCTGACGCTCTTCCGCATCCGCCGCGACGGAGTTGCCACCTATCTCACCAGCGATGGTGCGAAACTCGGCGACGTGAAGCCGACCGCCCTCGACCGGCGGGGTGGGTGGGGTGGGCGGTTCGAGGGGGAGTTCGTACGCGTCTCCTTCTTGTGAATGCTTGACGCGGCTGCACCAGAACGCCGGCGCGGGACGCCGCCGGGCCAGCCCGCGCGACGCGGGCGCTCCACGCACGGACCGCGCGCGCAGGACGCCGCGCGCTCAGGTTTCGAAGTGCATGGTCCGAGCAACGGAGCGCCGGCGTCGCGCCGGCTGGACCGGCGGCGTCCCGCCGGCGCCTGCGGCGTCTCGCCGCCGGGGGGCCCTCGGCGCGTTAAACTATCCCCACCTTGTCCGACTCCCTGGTCACCATCGGCACGTACTGGTATCTCAGCGATGCCGATACCGCGAAGAATGCGCTCGATGCCGCCGGGATCGAGGCCTACGTCGACGACGCGAACATCGTCCGGATGAACTGGTTCAACGCCAACGCCGTACGCGGGGTGAAGCTGCGCGTCCGGAACGTCGATGCCTTGCGGGCGGGGGAGGTGCTGAACTCGGAGTGCCAGTCGATCGAGGAGATCGGGGAGGCACACGAGGAGATCGTCGAACCGGAGGTCTGCGCGACGTGCGGGTCGCCGGAGATCCGGCAGACGCCGCGGTCGCTGATCTTCGCAGGGATGGCGGCCGCGCTGGTGGCGATCACGGTCGCGGTCGGGATGACCGAGGTCGCGTTCTTTGGCGTGTTCGCCATCGGCGTCATGGCCTTGATCGCCGGCCGGTGGCGTTGCTCGGAATGCGGGGAGTCATGGAACTGAAGTGCCCGGCGTGCGGCTCCGAGGAGATCTATCGCGGCGTCAACCGCCGCAAACACATCATCATCTGGTACATGCTCTCCTTCGTCCTGCCGGCCGCGCTCTTCGTGCCGCGGCTCATTCCGCTGGTGCTTCTGTGGGCGCTCTATCCGATCCTCCTGCCGCTCTTCGAAACATGGCGTTGCCGCGCCTGCGGTACGCGGGCCGTGTCAGCGTGATGGCGAAGCAGATCGATCCGAAGATCATCGAGGCGCTGACCGAAGCCGTCCGCGAGGTCGAGCGCTGCTCGTGCGCGGAGATCGTGGTCGAGATCCGGTCGCGCTCCGGCTCGTACGGCCACGCCGACGCGCGCTTCGCGTCGCTGCTCGCATTCGTGGCGCTGCTGGTCCTGCTCTTCTCGCCGTGGCCGTTCGCGGCCGGCTGGGTGGCGCTCGACGTCGCACTGGTGTGGGTGGTCGGCCTGTACAGCGCGCGCAAATTCGACTCCGCCCGGCGGCTGATGACGACGGAGCGGGAGCGGGTGAACCGGGCCCGCATGGTGGCGTCCTCGGTCTTCCACGACCGCGGCGTGGCCAATACGAAAGACGAGACGGGGGTGCTGGTCTACCTCTCCACGCTCGAAGGTCACATCGAGCTCCTGGCCGACCGCGGCGTCCTGCAGGCCGTGCCGTCGCTGGAGTGGAACCAGCTCGCCGAGAAGGCGCGCCGGCATCACGTGACGCCGGAGACGCTGCTGGAGCTCGTCCGCGCGCTCACTCCGCTGCTGGAGAAACACCTGCCGGTACGCGACGGCGACGTGGACGAGCTGTGCAACGTGCCGCGATTCCTGAGTGACGAAGAGTGATGGCGCGTCTTCTCCTGCTGCTCGTCGCGCTGTTGCTGAGTGCATCCGACGCGCTGGCGCGGGTCGGCGGCGGCGAGTCCTTCTCCGGCGGCGGCAGCTCGGGCGGCGGCAGCGGCGGAGGAGGCGGCGACGACGGCTCGGCGGAACTGATCTTCTACCTGATCCGCTTCCTCTTCTGGCTGACGATGGAGTACCCGGCGATCGGCATCCCGGTCGACATCGTGGTGATCTTCCTCGTCATCCGGTGGCTCAAGGCGAAGCAGGCGGCGTCGGTCGTCACCATCAGCTCGTCCGCACCCCTTGCCGCATCAACGTCCGCTCCGGCGAAGCTCGACGAGCTGCGCCGCTTCGACCCGAACTTCTCGGTCATCACCTTCAACGACTTCTGCTACTCCCTCTACGCGCACGCCCACCACGCGCGCGGCAAGGGCGGCCTCGATCGCTACGCGCCGTATCTCAGCGTCGCTGCACGCAACTCCCTCCGGTCGCGCGGTACGGCGCGCCTGCAGGAGGTGCGCGGGATCGTCGTCGGCTCGATGCGTCTCGCCTCGGTGCGCGGTCTCGACACGCCGGCCGTGACAGTGGCGGTCGTCTACGAGAGCAACTACACCGAGGTCGGGCCGACAGGGGAGTCCTCCTGGTACGTCCGCGAGCAGTGGACGCTGGAGCGCCGGCGCGACATCCTCTCGCCGCCGCCGGAGAAGGCAAAGGCGGATCACTGCCCCCGCTGCGGCGCCGCGCTGCAGACCCGCACCGACGGCGCGTGCGAGTACTGCGGCGTGAAGATCGAGAGCGGCGCATTCCAGTGGTACGTCCGCTCCATCAACCTCCTCAGCCGCGAAGCCCGCGGTCCGCTGCTGACGTCCAACGTGCCGGAGCAGGGGACGGAGCGTCCGACGATCTTCCAGCCGCATTTCGGCGAGCGTCAGGCGGCATTCGAGGCCGTGCATCCGTCGTTCCGCTGGGAAGCGTTCGAGCTCCGCGTCCGCGAGATCGCCCGCGGGTTGCAGGATGCCTGGACGGCACGCGAATGGGAGCGGATCCGCCCGCTGGAGAGCGAAACGCTTTTTCAATCGCATCGCTACTGGATCGACGCCTACACGCGCCAGCGCCTGCGCAACATCGTCGCCGACTACCGGATCACCCGGGTCGTGCCGGTGAAGATCGACAGCGACGCGTTCTACGAATCGATCACCGTGCGCATCTGGGCCGAGGGACGCGACCATACGGTCGACGAAACCGGACGCGTGGTCGCCGGCTCGAAGACGGAGCTGCGCCGGTGGACGGAGTACTGGACGTTCATCCGCAGCCGCACCGCCGCCGAAGGGACGCAGCAGCGCTCGTGCCCGAACTGCGGCGCCAAGGTGGCCCTCGGCGCGACCGGCATCTGCGAGTTCTGCGGCGGCAAGCTGTCGACGGGGGAGTTTGACTGGGTGTTGTCGCGGATCGAACAGGATGATGTGTACGCGGGGTGAAGCTCGCAGCTCGCAGTTCGCAGCTCTCAGGGAGGGCGGGCCTGCGAGCACGCAGGAGATCCCCGTCGTCGTCTTCTCTGCTGCCGTAGGCAGCAAAAGATCTGTAGGCCCGGCCTTCAGGCCGGGTAACAACGAGCACCCGCCAGGTGAGCCCGCGTAGCGGGCGACAGAAAAGACTGCCGTGCGTTTCTAGTCTGTCGCCCGCTACGCGGGCTCGAAGAACGTCCACACGCCTTAACCCGGCCTAAAGGCCGGGCCTACAGATCTTTTGCTGCCTACGGCAGCAGAGTTGCAGCTTGCAGGGTGGAGCTGAGAGCTGCGAGCTGCCAGCTGAGAGCTACCAGCCCGAGCTGCGAGCTGCCAGCTACCCCCGCGCCTTCATCGCCAGACCGAACACACTCCCCGCCACGATCAACCCCGCCCCCACCGCCGTTCGTAGCGTCAGCGGCTCGCCGAGCACCGTCACGCCGAGGAGCACGGCGATCGGGATGTTGCCGTAGTAGATGATGCTGGTCACCGGGGAGGGAAGGCGGGTGGTGACGCGGACCCAGAGGCTGTGGCCGATCAGGGTCACGCCGACGGCGAGGAAGAGCAGGCCGGCCCAGTCGCGCGGGGCGAGGTTCCAGTTCGTCTTTCCGGCGAAACCGAGGAAGAAGACGAGCGCGAAGGCGAACTGACCCAGGGCCCGCGTGCCGGTCGGGAGATGCGACCAGCGCTGATGCAGGAGCGGCAGGCTGGCGTAGAGCAGCGCGCTGCACGTCGCCAGCAGCATCCCGAAGGCGACCTCGTTGCGCAGGTCGAGCGCCGGCACGACCAGCACCGCGCCAGCCGCGGCGATCAGTACCGCCAGCATGTCGGTGACGCGCGGCCGCTCGCCGCCGAAGAGCGTGCCGAGGATCAGCAGGTGAATGCCGTACGTGGAGAGACCGATCGCGCCGATCGACGCGCTGGAGGCCTTGACGGCGATGAAGAGGGTCAGCCAGTGCGCGGCGAAGAGAAAGCCGATCGCGGCGAGACGGGCCAGGTCGCGCGCCGGCACGCGGCGCAGCTCCCGACGCCACGCCATCGCCGCCGCCAGCACAATGGACGCGACGGCGAGACGGAAGACCCCGATCGTGTACGCGTTCGCCGCGATGAGCTTCACGGTCACCGGAATGCAGCCGAAGAGCAGCAGCGCAATGACTGCGTCAATCGCAATCCTCAATCCTCAATCCTCAATCCCGTACTCACTCCACGTGCACGATGAACGGGTGCATGAAGTCCGGCCGGCGGCGGACGCGGCCCCAGATCTCGATCCGCCACTCGATCCGGCGGTCCTCGCCGTCCTCGCCGGTCGGCTTCGCGTCGCGCGGCACGTCGATGACCACGTCCCACTGCTGCCGCTCGCCGGCGCGGAGGTCGATCGCGCCGACGTCGAGCAGGTTCGTGTCCCAGAGCTGTTTGGTCAGCACGCTCTTCTCCTCGCGTCCTTCCCGCCGCACGCGCTGGGTGATGTAGACGAGGCAGACCAGGTTCGCGCGCAGCGACTGCAGGTCGAGCGGTCCGTCCTGGAGGACCAGCGCCGTGTGGCTCCTGCCGCGCCCGAGCGGCTGCGTGTCGAGCTCGAAAATCGTCTCCGCCACCGTCGATGCGATCCGCTGGTGGATGCCGGAAAAGATCAGCACCACTCCCACCAGGGCGAAGCCGCCGCCGACGATGAGAGGGAGGCCGTAGTCGTCGTTCCGGATGCTGAGCCAGCAGATCCCGCCGCCGAAGAGCGACAGGAAGAGGCCGATGGCGAGCGCACAGCCGGCCTGGGCGCGCCACGGCTGCGCGCGCTCGAGACGATGGGCGAGGACCGATCCACGCATCGGCACATCGTAACGTGTGACAAATGCGGGTCCCGCCGAAACTACCGAATGCCGCGGGCACGCCTCGACGTCGCCGTCGACGACGCCAACGACCCGGCGTTGCGCCGCGCCACGGCCGGAATCACGGTGGCTGCGTTCTGATCGTGATAAGACAAGGGAGTGACCGACTTTCGCTCTGACAACACCCACGGCGCTTCCCCCGAGGTTCTCGAAGCAGTGACGCGCGCCGCCGCCGGCAACGACACGTCGTACGGCGGCGACGCGCTCACCGCGCGGGTGCGGGAGCGCTGCCGCGAGCTCTTCGAAACGGACGTCCAGGTCTTTCCGGTGCTGACCGGCACCGCCGGCAACGCGCTCTCCGTCGCCACGCTCACGCCGCCGTGGGGAGCCGTCTTCTGTCACGAAGACGCGCACATTCATCGCGAGGAGATGGGGGCGCCGGAGTTCTACTCGCACGGCGCGAAGGTCGTCCCGATCGCCGGCGCCGGCGGCAAGCTGCGCGCGGAGGCGGTGGACGACGTGATCGGTGCGTTCGTCCGCGAGGGGAGGGCGGCCAAACCGGCGTGCGTCAGCCTGACCCAGGCCACCGAGGCCGGCAACGTCTATTCGGTGGACGAGATGCGTGCGCTCTGCGAAGTGGCCCGGCACTACCAGTGCCGCGTTCACCTCGACGGCGCCCGTTTCGCCAACGCGGTGGCGAGCACCGGCGCGGCGCCGGCCGATCTGACGTGGCGCGCGGGCGTGGACATCCTCGTATTCGGCGGGACCAAGAACGGGCTGCTGTCGACGGAGCTGATCGTCGTCTTCGACGCCTCGCTGGCCGAGGAGCTGACCATGCGCGCCCACCGCGGAGGCCATCGCCTGTCGAAGATGCGCTTCCTCTCGGCGCAATTTGACGCCTATCTCACCGACGACCTCTGGCTGCGCAATGCGCGGCATGCCAACGCGATGGCGTTGCGGCTGGCCGAAGCCGTCGACCTGGTGCGGCCGGTCGAGGCGAACATCGTCTTCACCCGTTTCGAGCCGCAGGTGGCGCGGGCGCTGGAAGAACAGGGCTTCCGCTTTTACGACTGGTCGCTCTTCGGCGAGGGGGTGGTCCGGCTGGTCACGGGATTCCGGACGACCGAGGCCGATGTTGACGCACTCGTGAAGGCAATCGAAGAAGCCGGCCGGAGCGCCCGCTGAAGCACCTCTACGGCATGTTGCCGGAAGAGCTGGCCGCGCATCTGCGCAAGCAGGGCATCGCCGTCCGGGACGCCGAGGCGCGGCGCGTGGTCGCGCATGCCGTAGCGAATGGCCGCGGCGGCTATCCGGTCTCTCGTCCCGTGCCGCGCGCGGTCGAGCAGGCAATCGACGCGCTCGTCGATCGCCGCGACCTGGAGATCGTCGAACGGGCCACCGACCCGTCGGACGGCTTCGTGAAGTACCTCTTCCGCCTGCACGACGGCGCGCTCGCGGAGGCGGTGCGGATTCCGCTGGAGGTGCCGGGCCGCTTCACGGTATGTCTCTCCAGCCAGGCCGGCTGCGCCATGGCCTGCGATTTCTGCGCGACCGGCCGCCTCGGCCTGATCCGCAGTCTCGAGCCGTGGGAGATCGTCGCCCAGTTTCTCGCCGTCCGTGGAGAGGCGCCGGGGGAGGTGACCGGCGCGGTGTTCCAGGGGCAGGGGGAGCCGCTGCACAACTACGCGAACGTCGTCCGCGCCGCGGAGATCCTCGGCCACCCATGCGGCGGGCGGATCTCGTCGAAGGCGATCACCATCTCCACGGTCGGCCTCGTGCCCGCGATTCATCGCTACGCGCGCGAAGGGCACCCGTACCGCCTGATCGTTTCGCTGACGTCCGCCATCGACGCCCGCCGCCGCTCCCTCGTCTCCGCCGCCTCGGCCTGGCCGGTGAGCGAGCTGGCCGAAGCCGTCCGCGTCTACCAGCGCGCCCACGGCGGACGCGTGACCGTCGCCTGGGTGGTCCTCGGCGGCATCAACACCGGCCGCGACGAAGTGGAAGCCCTCCGCGAGCACTTCCACGGCATCCCCCTCCGCCTCAACCTCATCGACGTCAACGACGCCCGCGAAGACGGCTACCGCCGCGCCACCGAAGAAGAGCTCAACACCTTCCGCGACCAGCTCCGAACCCTCGGCATCCCGGTCGTCCGCCGCTACTCCGGGGGAGCGGCGAAGCACGCCGCGTGCGGGATGCTGGCGAGTGTGGCGGAAGGGGCCTCACCACCCCTGTCATCCTGAGCCCGCGGAACGTCCCACAAGGCTGAAAGCATGGCGGCGAAGGACCTGGGGGGAGGGGGAGGGAAGCACGTTCATCCCACCCCCACACACCCAGGTCCTTCGCCGCCATGCTTTCAGCTTCGTGGGACGTTCAGCGGGCTCAGGATGACAAGAGTGTCCCCCCTACCGCTTCTTCTTCGGCTTGAACCCCCCGTAAAACGGCGCCTCGCTCCGCTTCGAATCGCGCGGTCCGGCGGCGCTGCTCCGCGGTCCTGCCGTCCGCTTCGGCGGTCCGTCGAATTTCGCGCCGCGCGGCTTCGGTCCCGGTTTCGAGCTCTCGAAGCGCGGCGGCCTTGGCGGCCGTGCGGTGTCGTCGTGATCGCGGCGCGGGGGACGGTAATCGCTGCGCACCTGTGTCCTCGGCGGACGCGCGTCCCGATCGTATGGCTTCGCCGGGCGCGCGTCCCGGTCGTACGTCTTTGCCGGGCGCGCATCGCGATCGTACGGCTTCGCCGGACGCTCCCGGTCGTACGGACGCGGTGCACGCTCCGCCGGCCGCGCCGCCCGCGGCTTCCGCTCTGCTCCCTCGGACGCGGTGGCGATGCGCATGTTCAGCGAGCGGCCGCGGAATTTCTTCTTCCCGACCTTCTCCAGCACCGTCTCCACGAAACGCTCCGGGATCCCGACGTACGTGATGTCGTCCTGGATGTCGATCGGGCCGATGTCGCGGCCGGGGATGTCGGCCTCGTTCGCGATCGACCCGACCACGTCCGCCGGACGGATGCCGTCATTGCGGCCGACCGCCATGGCGATGCGAATGGTCTTGTCCGTACCGGCGACGGACGGCGGACGCTCGTCGCGGTCCACGTACCGGTCCACCGGCACCGAAGGTTCCGGCCGCGCCGTCGTCTCCTCTTCCTTCGCCTTCACCAGCGCGCGCGAACCATTGGCGATGCGCGCCGCGGCGGCGGCGATGTCGGCGATGTCGAACGGCCCTTCCTCGACAAGCTGCTCGACCAGTTCCAGGTACATCTCCAGGTCGCCTTCCTGGATCGTCTTGCGAATCGTGTCCTTGAACACCCCCACGCGCTTCGCGGCGATGTCGGCGCGGGTCGGCATCTTCATCGGCTTGATCTGCATGCCGGTGAAGCGCTCGATGGCGCGCATCATCCCGCGCTCGCGCGGCGTGATGAACAGCGTGGCCACGCCGCTGCGGCCGGCGCGGCCGGTACGCCCGATGCGGTGCACGTACGCCTCGACGTCGTACGGCACGTCGTAATTGATGACGTGCTCGATCTGCTCGACGTCCAGCCCGCGCGCGGCCACGTCCGTAGCCACCACGATCTCCACCTGCCCCGCGCGCAGGCGGCGGATCACGCTCTCGCGCAGCGGCTGCGACATGTCGCCGTGCATCGCCACCGCCGCGAACCCGCGCCCTTCCAGCTTCTCCGCCAGCTCCGCCGACCCGGTCTTGGTCCGCCGGAAGATCAGCGTCGCCTCGGCGGGGTCGAGCTCGAGGATCTGGGTCAGCACCTCCAGCTTCTGCCCCTCGGAGACATTCAGGAAGCGCTGCTCGATCAACGGCGCGGAGAGTGCCGGATGCTCGATCTCGATCCGCTCCGGGTCGCGCAGATGCCGCCTGGCGATGCGCATCACTTCATCCGGCATCGTCGCGCTGAACAGCGTGATCTGGCGCTCCGCCGGTGCGGCGGCGAGGATCTTCTCGACCTCCTCGACGAAGCCCATCTTCAGCATCTCGTCGGCCTCGTCGAGCACCACCACGCGGATCTTGTCCAGCTTCAGACTGCCGCGGTCGAGATGGTCGATCAGCCGCCCCGGCGTCCCCACCACCACGTGGACCCCGCGCTCCAGCCGCTTGAGCTGCGGCACGATCGGCGCGCCGCCGTAGACCGGGAGGATGCTAACCGGCCCGAGCTTCGCGGCATACGAATGGATGGCATCCGCCACCTGCATCGCCAGCTCCCGCGTCGGCGTGAGGACGAGCGCCTGCGTCTCCTTGCGCTTCGGGTCGATCTTCTGCAGGATCGGCAGCGCAAACGCGGCCGTCTTGCCGGTGCCGGTCTGCGCCTGGCCGATCAGATCGCCGCCGGCCAGCATGCGAGGGATCGTCCGCGCCTGGATCGGCGTCGGTGCCTCATAGCCGAGGGTGGTGAGGGTCTCGACGATCTCGGCGCGCAGGCCGAGGTCCTGAAAAGTTGCCGGGGTCTCTGACACAACTACCTCCATGTGCGCATCGCGCGTGATTCGAGAATGTGCACACCGCTCGCCTGCTGCCGTCCGCCAGCAACCATAGCGGCAGCGACGAGGGCGCGGGCAACGTCGCGCGCCTCGATCGGCCGGAGGCCCGGAGGCATCAGCCAGCCGAAGCGCGCCGCGACCCGCTCGCCGAGGCGAAACTCGGTGCGCGGGCCGAGAAGAAGCGAAGGGCGGGCAATGGTGATGGACGGGTAGGGGAGAGCGGAGAGATCGCGCTCGACCTCCCCCTTGACCCGGTTATAGAAGATGCGCGAATTCGCATTCGCGCCGAGGGAACTGACCAGAAGATAGTGTCGCGCTCCCTGCGCCAGCCCCAGCTTCGCCGCGGCGATCGGGTAATCATGATCGACCCGCCGGAACGCGTCCTGCGACCCCGCGATCTTGATGGTCGTGCCGAGGGCGCAGAAGATCGTGTCGACCGCGAACAGCTCCGGATGCTCGTTCATCCGGTCGAGGTCGAGAAGATGCTCCTCCAGCTTCGGGTGCGCGACCCCGGTCGAGCGCCTCGCCAGGACGCGGATCGGCCCGAAACCCGGGTCATCCAGAAGAAGGCGAAGAAGCTCGCTGCCGACGAGCCCCGTGGCGCCCAGCAGGAGGGCGCGGCGCGGTTGCATCGGGGGAGTGTATTGCACGCTGGGCAGAAGACCAGGTGCCGGACGGGGTGAGGGGCTGTGCCTCAGGTGTTCAGTGGACACCATTCGGGATGAAGCTCGACGAAACGCTTTCATCGGTAGACGGAACGCTTTCATCGTCGGACGAAACGTTTTCGTTGCCGGACGAAACGTTTCCGTTGTCGGACGAAACGCTTTCATCGTCGAACGAAACGTTTTCATCATCGGACGAAACGCTTTCATCGGTGGACGAAACGTTTTCATCGTCGGACGAAACGTTTTCATCGTCGGAAGATACGTTTTCGTCGGAGGTCCAGGCGGGGTGGGTCCGAAATGTACCCCTTTCGACGTGACCGCACTCCCTGCGGGCCGCGTGTCGTTGGCTCAGAGGGCGGCCGGAAGTCCTGTTGCTGCCGGAGGATGTCCGCCGGCCCGCGTGGGAATGATTCGCCCGCCGGAGCGATTAACTCCACCACTTGCCGGCGGCGCCCGCTGTGGTATCTTGCGCGCCGCTCCGAGCGGCTTACCTCTTGCCCAGGTAGCTCAGTTGGTAGAGCAGAGGACTGAAAATCCTCGTGTCGGCGGTTCAATTCCGTCCCTGGGCACCACCAACCGCCTTTTCGCGCACTGACTACGCTTGCGGAAGTGGCGGCAGAGCTCAGCTTTCTCCGGTCGTTCGCTCGAGCCTCAACGCGGCGACGACGATCGGCTTCGCCCAATCTGGTGTTTGCCGCAACCTCTTTGCGCTCGGCGCAACGACACGACCACGCCGCCAACGCATGACCAGACGTGGTTCCGGGATCGTCCCGGCTGCCGGGTCGCCTGTTTCCGAGTTGTCGAAGACTTGCAGTTCGGCGAGGTGAGGAAGCAAAGCAATGAGGTTGCGTCGCGACAGATCCCATCGGCTGCGAATCATCGCCTCTGGTATGTCGTGTCCACCTGAGGCAACACGAGAGCGCACGCGCGCAATGTGCTGCTCCGGACTCGAAAGACCTACGTACCAGACGAGCACTTCGATTCCGGCGGTCGACGCTTCGACGAGCAGTCCGGGAATCGTTCGCCCCCCGAGAGTGGTCTCGAAGGCGTAACTGCGGCGGCGATCGATTGCCACTTGCAGCATCTTCACTCCCTCTTGCCAGGCCAGGGAATTCGCCTCGTCGGCCGTGCAGCGGGTCTTCTCTTTAATCCGCCGTGCGGCTTCATCGGGATTGAAATACGCGAGTCCGGAGCCACGGAGCAGGACGCCACCGAGAGAGCTCTTCCCCGCGCCATTGACGCCAGCAAGTACAAAGATGACCGGAGCGACAGCCTTCGAGGCCATCAGCGTTTGCGGGAGCCATCGTTTGCCGCACGGGCAATTTTGGCCGGACGCGAGGAGAATACTCGCCGGAGCTTCATCGGTGCACCGCGCTTGCCAAGCACGGCGAGCTCACGCTCGAAATCTGCGCGAAGTGCCGCCAGCGGATCATCCCGCTCTTCGGCGACGTTGCCCAGCGGCTCGGATCTGGACGCATTGCGATGCGTCCGACGAAGGTCAAAAACCTCTTGCCACGGCGTACCAATGGATTCACGCAACTCCAGCCGCTCCAGCGGGTTCGGCGTCTCGTCGATCAGTGACGCTTCCGGGAGCATGTTCTGCTCAGTCGTGCCCCACAGCAACTCCAGGACACCCGCAAGCGTGTCGAGGGTGATCGGTGCGCCCACGGCGCGAACGACCTCCACGATTGCAGAGGCAGGATTTCCCTGGTCCAGCATCGCGGGTGATGCGGCACTAATGCCGAAATCGATCTTTTCCAAACCGGGCTGGCCGACCGACTCCGCAAGCCCGACCGCAGTTCCGGCCGGAGTGTTCCACATCGCCAGACGATCGTCGGTGCTGGCGATGTAACGAAGGCGGTTCTTCAGGCGTGTCCGCTCCGGGTAGCGGCGGCGTCTGTAGTCGTGGATCGCGTTATACGTCAACGTAGCCACGTACTCATCAAACTTGCGGATCGGCTCAGCGTCGCCGGAATCCGTCAGTTTGGTGAAGAGGCGAAGTGTGACCGTGGCCACGATGTCATCTGCATCCTCTCGCTGCAGTGATTCGCTGTACAGAAAACGGGCGATGATCCGGTCCATGATCGGACGCGCGAAAGCGACGATCAGCGTCTCGATCCGTTGCTGCCTCTTGCTCGGTGGTGTTGGATCGAGCAACGTGTCAATCTCATGCTGTCTCTTTGGTGACTGCATGCGTTGATTGTTGCAACACGATCGCCATCTTGTCCAATCCTGCCCGGAGTCAGCGGGCGTGCGCTCGGTCAAGCTTGCCTCGGCACATGAGAGATCCTTTACCATGGTTCCGGGCAGCGCTGAACAGATCCGTAAACTGTGCGCAGAGGCGCTGCGCCGCCGGTCGCGCGCTACTCGTCGTCGTGACTTTCGCGGGCGGCCTGCCACAGCTCGCGATATTTCTCTCGCACGCTTTCGTCGAGATCCGCGGCCAGCTCCGCCGGCAGGCCGGTGACGCGAATGAGCTCGAGAACATCCGCGAGATCGCGGAGCCGGTGCGGCGCGCTCATCCCCGATGCCAATTTGAGCTCGATGAGCTTGTGGAGCGGCAACAGGCGTACGCGGGAGCCACGGCGTGCATCGTCCGCCGGATTCGGGAATGCAACAGGCTTCGGACGACCATCCCCCGGGTAATCGCCGGTGACGACGATATCAATCGGCACGCCATTCTCGGTATCCCGGAGACCGCGGCTGCCGGGAAACTTCTCCACGTATCCCCTGCCGAGCCAGCGCTGCCTGAATCGATCGAGTCCCTCCCGCGTGAGCAGCACGTCGACATCCTCGGTGACCCGCCGATAGCCGTATTCGTTCATCGCCATCGCGCCGACGATGGCGTAGGGGATGTCGAGCTCTTCGAGGCGCTGGGCGAGAATCTCGAGAGCGCGCTGCACGTCGGCTTTGCCCATGAAGAACTCCGCTGCGTGCCGCACGCCCTCGAAAAACTCCGCCTCGGCTGTCGCCGTGATCTCGCGCCGGCTCACGACGCCAGTATAGAGACTCTGACAGGAGGAAGGAGTGGGGGGCAGGAGGGAGTGGGGTCACACCTTCGTTCTTTCCTGGAGAAGAGGAAAACTCTGATCCCCAAGAGCCCTCCGTGCGGGGGGTCTGAGGGGTGGGGTCACACCTTCGTTTTTCCTGGAGAAGAGGAAAGCTCTGACCCCCAAGAGCCCTGAACGGCCTCGCGGAGCGGATTCACTCGCTCGCGGAGTCCATCAACATCTGACGCTCAGATCTTCATGGAGTCTCGGAGGTGCTCAACATCTGACGGCCAGACGTTCATGGAGTCGCGGAGCTGCTGCAGGAAGTCGCGGAGGCCGTTCACGTCTGACGCTCAGACGTTCATGGAGTCTCGGAGGGGATTCACGTGATCGCCGAGGTCATTCATGTGATCGCGGAGGTCATTCATGTCTGGCGCTCAGATGTTGACGATGTCACGGAGGTGGTGAACGTCTGACTGCCAGACGTTCATGGAGTGTCGGAGGTGCTGCACGAGATCCCGGAGGCCCCGAACGTCGGACGGCCAGACGTGAATGGAGCCGCGGAGCTGCTGCAGGAGATGTCGGAGGCCATGAAGGACCACCGATGACCGAGTGGGTCACACCGGGGTCACACCTTCGTTCTTTCCGAGAGAAGAGGGAAGCTCTGACCCTAAGAGCCCTGATGCGTTCCTGAGCACTACTACTTCCTGCTTTCTGGGGACGCCTTCGGCCAGACAACAGAACGGCATCGCAATTGACGTGCGATTGGGCATAGGTATGCTGCATGTCGTGAGGCGTACCACGGTGAAGCTCCCGAACGATCTCGACGCGAAATTGCGCGACGAGGCCGCCCGTCGCGGGAGCACGATCGCAGACGTTCTACGGGAGGCGATTGAGGCTCATGTGGGCGGAGTCGCGCCGCGGCGCCTGATCGCGGCCAAGGCGGGGCGCAGTGGATGGCGTGACACCGCGCGCCGCATCGAGGAGATCATTCGGCAGGTGGCCTGCCGGTCACGCTGATCGGGGGTGGAGCAGGGTGGGGGCACACCTTCGTTCTTCTCGATAGAAGAAACCTCCGCCCCCAAACCTCCCGCTCCCGCCAGATCAGTGCCCGACCGCGCGCCTGCGCGTTGGAACGGCGCACGAGTCCTTCTCCGGATGCAGCGCCCGCAGGAGGCGGGTCTCTGGCGAGACCTGATAGATCGGCGTGTCGTCGTAGGCCGCGTTGACGAGCGCAATGTTCGCGGCAGCGGTGTAGTCCGTGAAATACGGGGCGAGATCGCCCTCGTACCCGGCGTTCATGTCGAGAATTTTCACAGGCGAGACGCAGCTCGTCTCGAACGAGGAGAACTCGAGCCAGCGCGGCGCGCGGTTCTGATCCGTGCGGTAGTGGATACGGCCCAGGGCGGGGTCGTACACGATGTTCCAACGCGTGTTCGTCTGACGCACCGAGTCGAGAATCGCGAACGCGCGCTCCACGGCGTCCGCACTGGAGGACGTCGTGCGGATCATCGACGCGGCGCGCGCGAAACG
Source organism: Thermoanaerobaculia bacterium (assembly GCA_035629865.1). Lineage (GTDB taxonomy): Bacteria > Acidobacteriota > Thermoanaerobaculia > Gp7-AA8 > Gp7-AA8 > QHVT01. Next base: position 168,308 of record DASPHC010000146.1, read on the forward strand.
CTGTAACGACTCCGATCCGCCAGGCACCGGCTGCGAGCCGCCGAAGCCGGTGATGGTGCTCAGGTACGCCATCGACCGGTCGTACCGGTCATTCGCCAACACGGAAACGGGAACCGTCGAGCCGCTGTGCGTCACCAACGCCCCGTTCAGATGTTCGATGGTCACCGCGCGCCCGGTGCGGTCTGCGATCAGGTAGTGGATCCCCGTGCTGCCGGTTGCGACGCGAATCGCCGACGCGTTCGCGACGGCCTGGTCGACGTCGGCGGAGAGGTCGAGTTGGTACTGAATCCAGTCCAGCACTCCCGCCGAGGGCCGGCTGTCGACGGCGGGATACTCCGTCTCACCGAGCTCCATCAATGCCACGACCAGTCCCACTTCGTTCATCCCGCCGCTGGGAAAATCGCGCCCGTACTGGTTGAAGGTGATCGACGCGTACCGCGACTTCCAGCGCGCAGGCCGCTGGGTGAGCGATTCCCGCGTCACCCATCGTTTGTTGACCATGATCGTTCCGATGCGCGTGTGCCAGTCGTAATTCGCGCCGAAAACCACGCGGTCACCCACGCTCATGCAGAACGTGGTGCAAGGATGGACGTCGAGGGCGACGAAAGCCAGGAAACAGATCGTTGCCCAGCTTCGCCTCATGCCGGAAATATAGGCCTGCCGGGGCCGCGGCGTTGAACGAATCCGTGAACTATGCACTGCCAACGGTGCCGTAGACGGCACCACACCCTCCGCCCATGCTCCTTACGGCGAGACGCCGTCCGCCGGCGAGACGCCGCCGGCCCAGCCGACGCGACGTCGGCGCTCCGGTGCATGACGACGCTCATCGTAACTCGAGCTTCTGCGTGTTCGCGTAGACGGAGGCGCGGCATCGCGAACCCAACGTTCGTGCCGGGAGCGCCGACGTCGCGTCGGCTGGCCCGGCGACGTCCCGTCGGCGGACGGCGTCTCGCCGTAAGGCTGGGGTGGGGTCACACCTTCGTGCGTCTGCTCGACCATCGCGGCCACGAGTCGTGGTGGGCCGGGAAGAGTGGGGGGCACACCTTCGTTTTTCTGGGAAGAGTGGGGGTCACACCTTCGTTTTTCTTGGGAGAAGAAGAAAGCTTTGACCCCAAACCGTTGACCCCAGACCGAGCCGGTATCGGGAAAGTCTTTAGCCGCGTGAAGCGCGGGCTTTCTACCTGGAAGCTCGACGGCTCGTGATCGCGCAGTCCCAGCGCGAATCGGCGATACTCGACGCCTAAAGGTGACTGATCGGCAAGTTCCGTCACTCCCTTGGTGAAGAGGGCGCCCTCCTCAAAATTCATGAGACCGGCTCCTAGGCCGGATGAGGAGGAGCTGTATGCGTCGAGTGCTCTATTCGGTGGGTCGAGGTGTGTCCGCGATGGGGTTGGTCCTGGTGCTGGCGGGGAGTCTGTCCGCCGCGCCGCAGGAAAGGGATCGCGACGTTCGGGAGAAGGAGCGGTCTCCGATCGTGAAGGTCGTGAAGAAGGTGATCCGTTCATTCGGGGACTTTCTGACGATCCCTCGGCCGTAGGTCATGCGGTAGGGTGGAACTCTCGCTCCGGCGTGGTTCGGAGCGAGAGGATGTACTCGCGTACGTCGGTCACGAGCTTGGTGGTTGCTTGCTTCGTGGCGATGGCCTCCGTGAGGTAGCCCAAGGCGGTGATGGCTCGGGTGTTCAGTCCGGCCGAGGTGAACTCCGCGATGACCATCCGGGCAAGCGTCTCGGCCTGGGCCGCTTTGCCTTGTCGGAGCATGCCTTCGATGATCTCGAGCGCGGAGAGTCCGGCTTCCTCGGGTATCGAGGCTTTGAGGAATCCGCGGCGGACGGGGCGAAAGTGGGAGATGCCGGCGTCGATGAGCCCTTTCCGAATGAGGAGCCGGCCGATTCCAGCTTGAGACTTGAGGACTTCTATCGGTTGACCGAGCTCTTCGTTCAACAAGATAGCGTGTCTGAGGTTGGCTTCCGCGTCGTCAAAGTCAGACAGCTCGATTGAGCAGAAGCCGATGGCTTGGTGGAGTGCCGCAAGACTCTCCTTCTCCATGCCTGGGTTCGAAGCCAGAAGAAGGAGGTACGTCTCTCTAGCTTCTCGATATCGCCGGAGTCTCTGGCGGAGGACTCCTTCGGCTATCCCGCAGATGACAAGAAGGTGGGTGTTTTTGTACAGCCGGAAGACTTCCTTGCATTCAGTCAGGAGCTTGAAGGCTTCGGAGTAGCGCTCTACCTCTTGGTAGGACACGGCCAGGTTGAATCGGACGATGGCGACATCGTACGTGAGGGTGAAGTACTCGGAGATGAGGAATGCGGCTTTCTCGAGAGCCTCAACTGATTCTGAGTGCCGGCAAAGGGCGCTCAAAACCTTCCCGAGATCCTTCAGCGCGTAGGCGCGGATCTGCGCGGGAATCGGAAGAGGGTAAGCCGTGTCCGGGATAGCTTCGGCGAGAGACGCAGCCAACTCGGCAAGCGCTAGGGCGTACTGCGGATCGCGGCCAAGGGCATCCGTAAAGAGCTTTCCTATCCTCTCGATGACGCCGAAGTTATGAAGTTCGGGGCGTTCGGTAAGGCGGCACCAATCGGACCTCGGGGTGTTCTTGAGAAGGGGCTCGACGATCAGGGCGGCAGCCTCGCGCTCGGCGCGAAGTGAAAGAGAGAAGGCTTTGAAGCGTGCTTCGAGGAAGGGACTCGCCGGGGGCATTACGGCTTCTCCATGCGGCGCTTGGCTGCAGAGGTCACGGCGGCGGTGAGCCATTCCTCTACGTCGGTCATGGCCGGGACGTGCCGGATCGAGGCTATGAGGACTTCGTCTACCAGGGTTTCGGCTTCGTCTCCAGGGATGTTGAAGTCCTGAAGAAAAAAGGTCCATGGTGAGATCAGCAGCTCAGATGTCGTTCCGGAATCGTGGTCCGACTGGCCCACCAGCGCTCGTCAGATCGCGGGCCGGAACTCAATGTGGATGGCGGACGTTACCGGACAGTAAGATAAGACATGAGAATCACTCTGGTCATCTCCACGCTTGACGGCGGTGGCGCGGAGCGCGTCGCTGCAAACATGGCCAATTACTGGGCTGCGAAAGGCTGGGAAGTGACCATCCTGACCACAGACTTTGGCGGTAGGTCCTCTTGTTACAGCCTGCATCCGCGTGTCACGCATCTCGATCTGGGAAGTCCGCGGTTCAATCATCTGCCGATCGACTTGCAGGGACCGGCGCCGATCGCCGGCTTGATCGACGGCTGCTCTGAATCTGAGCGCGCTGTTTTGATCCCGCGGACGACTGCAATCCTGAAGCTGCGAGAGGTGATCTCGAGCACGGCACCGGAAGTGGTGATCTCGTATATGGACCTGACGAATATCCGCGTGCTCGCGGCCACTCGTGGCCTGGGCTTGCCGGTGATCGTCAATGAGCAATGTGACCCGAACGAGAATTTCATCGGCGCGGAATGGGAGCTCCTTCGCCGCCGCCTTTATCCTCGAGCGAGTTATGTCACAGTGCTCACTGAAGAATCGCTCGACTACTTTTCATCGGTTGCGGGCATTCGAGGTCGAGTCATTCCGAATGCCCTGACGCCGCCTGTCTTCTCGAGCTCTGATGAAATGCCGCGGCAGAAGAATGGCAGGCTGCTGCTGGCCATGGGCCGGCTGGACCATCAAAAAGGCTTCGACCTGCTTCTGCGTGCGTTCGCTCTGGTTGCGGAAAAGCATCCGGACTGGACGCTGGAGATTGTGGGAGAGGGCCCGGTTCGCTCTTACCTTGAATCATCCGTTCAGAGGCATGGACTTGCAGGGCGAGTGCGCCTGCCGGGGTTCACACGCCGTCCCTTCGACGCCATGCGCCGCGCCGATCTGTTTGTACTGTCGTCGCTGGACGAAGGCTTTGGCAATGTGCTTCTCGAAGCGATGGCCTGTGGGATTGCGGTCGTGAGCTTCGATTGTCCGAGCGGGCCACGCCACATCATTCGCCACGGCGTTGACGGAATCCTCGTGCCGCCGCGCGACGCGCAAGCGATGGCAGCGGCTCTGGACGGTCTCATGGGAGATGAAGCCGAGCGCAAGCGACTCGCCGCAAAAGCGCCGGAGGTAGCCGAGCGGTTTGGCGCCGAAAAAATCATGAGCATGTGGGAAGCGCTGATCTTCGATTGCGTGATGGTTGACCACTCCAGGGCAGCGCCAGGGCTGACCGAGCATATCTGAGGAGACGCCGCTGACTCATCCCACGCCGGTGGCGTACCTGACCCACCGCGGCGGGTTCCCGATGCGGCCGCGGTGACGTACCTGTCCCGCTTCAGTGGCTTTCCCAACCCGCGCCGATGCGTTCCTTCTCCCACCACGGTGGGTCCGAGCCCCACGCCGGTGCATCACCCATCACACCGCGATCTTCCTGCACCCACACTGCGAACGTTCTGAACGCACCGCGGTGCGTTCTTAACCCACCGCGGTACGTCTCTGATCCCACTTCCGTGCGTGCCCGGCGCCACTCCGGTGGGTCACCTGTCCCACCGCGATGCCTTTCCAACCTCACTTCAGTGGCTTCCCAGGCCACCGCGATGGGCTCCCCCACCCACCGTGATGCGTGATCCTGCCACCGCGGTCCGTTACCCCACCCACCGCGGTGGGTGACCTGACGCATCGCGGTGGCTCTGAATCGCATCGCGATGGCTCTTATGACCAGCGCGATCCGTTCGAAATGCTCCGGTGTCGCACGACCGGCGTACCACGAGCCAGGGTCGAAGCATCGCTGTGCATCGAGCCACCACACACGTGCGTCGCCCGCCAACGCGATGCGAGGGAGAAGCTTCGCGCTGCAACGAATTCACACGCGCGTGCGAGGAGCTCCCGCACCGGTAGGTTGCGGGTCGCACCCATGTGCGCCGGGCTGCCACGCCGCTGCAGCCGGCGGCTTGAGGCAGAAGGAGTGGGTCACACCTTCGTTCTTTCCTGGGAAGAAGAAAGCTCTGACCCCAGAGAGTAGTGACCCTGGGAAGAAGAAAGCTGTGACCCCAGAGAGCAAACTGACCCCAAGAGCCCTCCTCCGGAATGGTCTGATTCAACTGATCTCGTAAGATATTGTCGATGGCAGATCGCGTGAGACTGCCGTGCAGGCGATGCCGGTTGTTTTCTCGAAAGCAGAACTGTCCGGGTTCTGCCCCGAGATCAGCAGCCGAACGTTGAAGCGTGTTCTCGACGAGCTTCGGCAAGAGGGGAAAATCGAGCTGGCCAGGCGCGGGAAAAATGCGATGTGGCGAAAGGTCTGAAAAGAACCCGGAGGCCGCTCACTGGCACAAACTGCGTTCTCCCGAGTGCCGGCCCAGATTAAAAGTCCGGGCCACAGTTGGGCCGCCGGAGGGATGTTCCTTCGTAACAGCTCCTCGCAAATTCGTGTCCGCTGGCTTCAATGTTGTCGGTGGCCGGTTGTCTGCCATTGATTGGACTGGGCCAGCCAACCACTACGCGGAGCGCCGGACCGCCGGCCGTCCCCGCCGGCCGGTCCGCCGACGTCGCGTCGGCAGGCTCTCGCGTTGCGTGGGCGTCATTCGACGGCCGGGCGGGGGATCGCACCGCTGGCCAGTTCCTGCCGAGAGCCGGCCCACGTGACGTGGGCGGACCGGCCGGCGGGGACGGCCGGCGGTCCGTGGCGGCGCGCCGGAGGCGCGCCCGTGCGGCGCCGCTACTTCTTTTTCGCGCTGGCCTTCTTCGACGACGTCTTCTTACTCGACGTCGCCTTCTTACTCGACGTCTTACTCGACGCGGACGTCTTCTTCGACGGCGACCGCTTCACGTCGCCCTTGTCTCCCTGGCCCGGCTTCACGACCGTCTTCGACTTCGACCGGCGGTCGGCGGCGAGGGACCTCCCGACGTCGACGACGTCCTTGAACTTTCCTTCCTTGTCGCGGCGGACGTAGCGCTTGTCTCCGGGGGTCGGCTCGATCAGTTCTCGCTTCCGGGCAGCTTTTCTTGCTGGCATCGTTCACTCCTTCGGACTCAGCCGTTGCGAGAGGGATGCCTACCCGCTTGCCGAGCTTCGCGGGGCGAGGTTTGGAGCCGCAATTCGGAAAGACGTGTAGAATTCACTCGGTCCAATAGCTTTTCGACAATCCACTGCATAAGGGCGTCTTCGGCGCGCGCTGAGTGCCTGCGCGCGCTTCGATTCGGAGCGCCAGTTCATTGGTTGGTGTCCGGAGAACTGCCCATGCGTCTTCGTCACGCAATTATATTTTCGGTCCTCACTCTGATTGCCGGTTCGAGCTTTGCCGGCGCGATCCGGCCCACCGGTAAATCCAGGGACCGCGAAGTCCTGGTCAAGATCCGCGACAGGGCGTCCGCCAACGACATCGCCCATCTGGAGCAGTTGGCCGACGCCGACAAGGCGAAACGGCTCTCGAAAGTAAACTCAGGAACGATCTGGCACATGCACTCGCGCTCCAAAGGCGCGGAAGCCATGGCCGCCGCTCTGGAACGCAATCCGAACGTCGAGTACGTCGAGCCCAATTACGAAGTGCGGCTGGTGGCCACGCCGATCGACCCTTCATACGGGCAGCTCTGGGGCCTCAACAACACCGGCCAGACCGTCGGAGGGGCTGCCGGGGCGGCAGGGGCGGATATCGACGCCCAGTCGGCGTGGAATGTCACCACCGGATCGGCGTCGGTCGTGGTCGGTGTGGTCGATACCGGCATCGATTACGACCACCCCGACCTCCAGGCCAACATCTGGACCAACCCGGGCGGCAAGGGGAATGTAGCCTGTTCCGCCGGCACACACGGCTTCAATGCCATCACCGGCAGTTGCGATCCGGACGACGACCACAGCCACGGCACGCACGTCGCCGGCACCATCGGCGCGGTGGGCGACAACAATCTCGGCGTGGCCGGCGTGAACTGGACCGCGTCGATCATGGGGTTGAAATTCCTCGACGAGTACGGATCCGGAACGATCGCGGACGCGATCGCGGCAATCGACTTCGCCGTGCAGGCGAAGATCGACGGTGTAAACGTGCGCGTTCTGTCGAACAGTTGGGGAGGCGGACCGTTCTCCAAGGCGCTCTTCGATGAGATCAACAAGGCCAACGAGCACGACATCCTGTTCGTCGCCGCGGCCGGGAACCACGGTGCCGACAACGATCTGTATTCGTTCTATCCGTCGAACTACCCGGCCCAGAACATGATCGCCGTCGCGGCCACGGACAACCGCGACGGGCTGGCGTACTTCTCGAACTACGGCGCCACGAAGGTGCACCTCGCCGCTCCCGGCGTGTCGGTGCTGTCTACCGTTCCCGGTTCGTATTACGGGTACAAGAGCGGTACGTCGATGGCCACTCCGCACGTCGCCGGCGTGGCCGCGCTCGTGCTTGCGAAAACACCGGGACTCACCACCGCCCAGGTCAAGAGTGCCATCCTGGACAACACCGATCCGATCGCCGGTCTTACCGGGAGATCCATCACCGGCGGCCGCCTGAATGCGGCCAAGGCGGTCGGCGCGCCGGCCAGTCCTGACTTCACCGTGTCGGTCAGTCCGTCCTCGCGCACGGTCGCGCGCGGCGGCTCGGTCAGCTACACGGTCACGATCGCGCCGTCCAACGGTTTTGCCGGAACGGTCACACTGGCGGCGACCGGTCTGCCGTCGGGAGCATCGGCGACGTTCACCCCGCCGTCGACGACGAGCAGCTCGAGCCTCCTGGTGACGACCGCCGGCACGACGCCGACCGGTGCCTACAGCGTCATCGTCACCGGGTCCAGCGGAGCGTTCCAGCGAGCGACGACCGCCACGCTGTCGGTCGTGGCGACTGCGCCGCCGGCCTCGTGCCCCACTCTGTCGCCGCAGTCGTTCTTTACGGCCTCACCGGCCAATGCATTGGCCCTCGGAGATTTCAACCGCGACGGAAAATCCGACCTCGCGCTCGCCGAAACGGGCGCGAACAGGGTCTCCGTGCGGCTCGGCACCGGCTTTGGCGCCGGGGCACACTCTGCGGTGGGAAATACTCCCCTGGCCGTGATCGCCGCTGATTTCAACGCCGACGGCAAGCCGGATCTCGCCACGGCCAATTCCGGCTCGAACAACGTCTCCATCCTGACCGGAAACGGCGACGGCTCGTTCCAGCCGGCGGTCCATTACGCCGTGGGAACGAGCCCGTTCTCGCTGGCGGCAGGCGACTTCGACGGCGACGGTGCCGTCGATGTGGCGGTCGCGAACAACGGCTCGAGCGACGTCTCCCTTCTGCTGGGACAGGGGGACGGCACGTTTGCGGCGGCCGCCGGTTACGCTGCCGGCTCCGGCCCGTTCTGGGTGACGGTTGCCGACGTCGACCGGGACGGCACGCTCGACCTGGCCGTCGCCAACTTCAATGCCGACACGATCTCGCTGCTGCGCGGCAACGGCGACGGGACCTTCCAGGCGCCGCTCGGCACGGCGGCCGGGGACGGGCCGTCATCGGTAGCGGCGGGCGATCTCGACGGAGACGGCACGCTCGACCTGGCCGTGGCGAACCACAACTCGAACAATGTCTCGTTCCTGAAGGGAAACGGCGACGGCACATTCGCCGCCGCCGTTCATCTCACGGTGGGCTCCGCTCCGTACTCGGTTGCGGCAGGTGACCTCAACGGCGACGGCCGGGCGGATCTGGTCACCGCCAACTCCGGGTCGGGGAACGTGTCTCTCCTGTTGTCGAACGGAGACGCGACGTTCCAGCCCGCCAGGCAGTTCGCCACGTCTTACCAGCCCGCTCAGTCCGTCGTCGGCGACCTGAACGGCGACGGCAAGCCCGACGTCGCCACCGTCCACCAGGACGACAGCTACGGACTCTCCATCCTTCGCAACATCGGGACCTGCACGGTCAACTGCGGCACGATCGTGAGCGCCGTCCCTCATGGCGTCGGAACCATTCCCGAGTCCCTGGCCACCGGAGACTTCAACGGCGACGGCAAAACAGATCTCGGCGCTGTGAACAAGGGCTCGAACAACGTCTCCATCGCACTCGGCGCCGGTGACGGCACCTTCGTTTCCGGAGTGACCGTCGCTGCCGGTACTGCTCCCCATGGCGTGGCCGCGGGAGACTTCAATCGCGACGGCCGGCTCGATCTGGCGATCGCCAGCACCGGATCCGGTGAAGTGGCGGTTCTTTCGGGCAATGGCGACGGCACATTCCAGACGGCCGTCGAGTATCCGGCCGGCAATACTCCCCGGGCGGTGGCGGCCGGTGATTTCGACCGTGACGGCAGGATCGACCTCGCAGTGGCGGCGCGCGGCGCGGACAGCGTGGCCATCCTCCGCGGCTCCGGCGACGGCACGTTCCAGGCGCCGGTCAGCTACTCCGTCGGCGACGCCCCCGAGTCCGTGGCGATCGGTGACTTCGACAGGGATGGAGTATCCGACCTGGCCCTGGCCAATTCCGCCTCCGCCAGCGTGTCGGTTCTCCTCGGCAACGCGGACGGCACATTCCAGACCGCCACGAGTATCGGCGCAGGCACGACGCCGTTTTCGGTGATCGCCGCGGATCTCGACGGCGACGGCAAACCCGACCTGGCAGTGGCCAATGCGGGCTCGAACAACATCTCCCTCCTCCTCGGAAACGGGGACGGCGCCTTCAAGCCGGCGGTGCATTACGCCGTGGCCAATGCTCCGATCGCCTTGACGGCCGGCGATTTCAACGACGACGGTCTTCTCGACCTGGCCACGGCCAACAAGGGCGGTGGCAGCGTGTCCTTCCTTTTCGCGGCCGGCGCAGGAGCTTTCGGCGCACCGGCCTACAGCAGCGTGGGAACGGCACCGATGGCCGTCGCCGGCGCCGATTTCAATCGCGACGGCAAGCCGGACCTCGCCGTCGCCAACAGCGGCTCGGCCCTCGTCTCGATCCTGCTCGCCGCCTGCCCCGCCCCCGATCTGGCCGTCACCAAGATCCACGCAGGAACCTTCACTCAGGGCCAGACGGGAAAGACCTACACCATCACCGTCAGGAACGCCGGAGGCGGAGCGACCACCGCACCGGTCACGGTGACGGATGCGATACCGGCCGGCCTCACCGCCACCGCGATCGGCGGCACCGGCTGGACGTGCACGCTTTCGCCCCTCTCCTGTACGCGAAGCGGCGTGCTGGCGGGAGGCGCGAGCTACCCCGCGATCACCCTGACCGTCAAAGTGGCGACCAATGCCCCGGCCACGGTCACGAACACGGTGACCGTCTCGGGCGGCGGAGAGCTGAACACGGGCAACAACGGCGCCAGCGATCCGGCGGCGATCGCGCCCGCCACCGATCTGGCCATCACCAAAACGCACGACGGCAGCTTCTCGCAAGGCGCCACCGGACGGGTCTACACGCTCGCGGTCCGAAACCTGGGAGGCTTGCCGACGTCCGGAACGGTCACAGTCACGGACACCCTGCCGTCCGGCCTCACGGCCACGGGCCTGAGCGGCACGGGCTGGACCTGCAGTCTCGGCTCACTGACGTGCACGCGCAGCAACGCGCTGGCCGGCGGAAGTCAATATCCTCCGATCGCCCTCACTGTGACCGTGGCCGGCAACGCTCCCTCGCCCGTGGTCAACGTCGCAACGGTGGCGGGTGGGGGGGACGCATTTCCGGGCAACAACACCGCCTCCGACACGACCGTGGTCTGGAGCAGTCAGACCTGCGCCGCGTTCGGTTCTCCCGTTTCTTACCCCATTGGGGAAGGGTACGGCTACGCCCAGTCGGTCGCGGTCGGTGATTTCAACGGGGACGGAAAACAGGATTTTGCCGGAACCGATTATTACAGCGGCGAGGTCACGGTCTATCTGGGTTTAGGAAACGGTACGTTCGCAACGCCCGCGCACTACAGCGTAGCCGATGCACGCCAGGTTGCCACGTCCGATATGAATGGCGACGGAGATGTCGACCTCGTGGTCGCAGGCGCGTCTGACCCGGCCAAGATCTTCATCCTGCTGGGACAGGGCGATGGCACGTTCGCCGCCGCCCTACCCTCCGCTGCCGGGTCGTACTATCTCACCTCGATGGCCGTCGGCGACTTGAACAGCGACGGCAACCAGGACGTGGCTGCGATTGGTTCGTACACATCTCAGGTGTTTGTTCTCTTCGGCAACGGAAACGGAACTTTGCAACCGGCCGTTTCTTTCAGCACCATCACCGACGGGACCAGCGTGGCGATCGCCGATTTCGACGGAAACGGGACGGCCGACCTTGCCGTCACGATCTACTACGGCGTAGCGATTCTCCTCGGCAACGGCAACGGCACGTTCAACGCCGCTGTCCTGCACCCGGCGGACGACACGCCAAATTCGATCGCCGTCGGCGACTTCAATGGAGACCGCCGGCCCGATCTGGCTGTCAGCAATTCCTACTACGGTGTCTCCGTGCTCCTGGGGGATGGAGACGGTACGTTCGAGACCGGCGAAGACGCGGTTGGCGGCTACGGCACGTCGTCCGTCACCGCCGAGGACATCAGCGGGGACGGCAAGCTGGATCTGATCCTGACGAATTCGTCCTCCTACACGGTGGTCACCCTCCTGGGCGACGGCGACGGGACGTTCCAGGCCGCGAACAGCTACCCCGCAGGCTACTACCCCCTCGACCTGGCGGTGAGCGACTTCAACGCCGACGGTCGAGCCGATCTGGCGATCGTCCAATATTACGCCGGCAGTATCGGCATCATGCTCGGCGGCTGTCCCGACCTCACGATTACCAAGACCCACTCCGGCAACTTCCGCGGCGGACAGACCGGTGCCGTCTATTCATTGACCGTGACGACTTCAGGAGCGTCCACGCGCGGGCTCGTGACGGTGAGGGATGTTCTCCCGGCAGGCCTCACGGCGACGTCGATGTACGGGTCGGGATGGAACTGTGATCTCCCAGCACTCACCTGCACGCGCAGCAGCGCGCTGATCACAGGTGAGACGTATCCCATCAACCTGACCGTGAATGTCTCCAGCGCCGCCCCGGTAAGCGTGACGAACACGGCCACCGTTGCCGGAGGCGGCGACGTCAACACCTCGAACAACACGGCCAGCGATCCCACCACGATCGTTCACTCGCCCGATCTCACCATCAAGAAGACGCACGCCGGAGCGTTCATTTCGGGCCAGACAGGGTCCTACACCATCACCGTGGGGAACGTCGGCACCGGCCCTACGGCCGGAACCGTCACGGTCGTCGATTCTCTCCCTTCCAACATGTCCCCGCTCGCTATGAGCGGGACGGGATGGAACTGCGACGCCGCCTCCGGCACGTGCACGAGGAACGACGTCCTCGCTGCCACTTCCACGTATCCGCCGATCACGCTGACCGTGACGGTTGCCAGCGCTTTCTCGGGGACCGTCACGAACGTCGCCACGGTCTCCGGCGGCGGGGAGGTCGACACCTTCTTCAACAACAGCGTCCATGACCCTACGCAGATCGTCGCCGCCCCGGCGAACGTCGTGGCCACGGCGGTGTCCACGACGCTGGTGAGCGTCGGCTGGCTCGCAATCCCCAGCGCGACGACGTACGAAGTTCTGCGCAGCTCGAACAACAGCAGCTTTGCGGTCATCGGAAACACGATCTCGCCGGCCTTCCTCGACAACGGACGCACTCCGGACACCACCTATGTTTACAAGATCCGCGCGGTCCATAACGGCGTGGCCGGCCCGCTGAGCCCCCCCGAGCTGGCGACGACGACCTCGTTCACCGACGACCCGATCGCCGTCTACTCGACCAGGATCAAGGCCGCGCACATCCTCGAGCTGCGGACCGCCGTCAATGCGGTACGCGCGGCTGCGGGATTGGCTCCGGTCGCCTTCACCGATTCCACGCTGACCGGCGTGCCAATCCAAGCCATTCACCTCACGGAGGTACACGACGGTCTCAGTGCCGCACGTGCCGCGCTCGGTGTCACCGCCCTGCCGGCCACCGGAGTGGGAACCGGCTCCGTGATCGGTGCATGGCCGGTATCGACGCTGCGGGCGGGAGTGAAGTGAATCTCGTCGTCGCGGATGCGACGGGTGGACCCATGAGCGCGGGACATGCGGATAGGGGAACGCTGCCTCAGCCGCACTTTCCCTTTGACATCCCCCCTCCGGGGCGTACACTCCCCCGGTCGCCATTATGGTGGCGGCCTTGCCGCCTAATCCTCGGCGCCGAGGAACGGGGGAACCAACTTAGCGACGGCTTGCCACCGTCCGGGGTGAATCCGGCCAGAAGCTGGTAGGGCTTCCAGCCCGAATCCGACAGCTAACCTCGTAGGCAGCCGGAAGGCTCGGCCAAGCAAACGCCGCGAAGACACTTCGCGGCGTTTGTCCTTTTTGCCAGGTACGTAACGGAGCGCCGACTTTCAGCCGGCCGGCTCTCGGGACGTTCCGCACAACTGCCGGCTGAAAGCCGGCGCTCCACTGGCCTCCCGCTCCTGTTGCGCCCTGCGCGGATAGTGCTAACATCCGCCCATCAATTCACCATTTGGAAACAGGGCTCGGGAATGCCGAGTATTCAACGGACCGAAGCGCTGCGAACGATCCATTGAAGTCGTAAGGGTGCCGCGAAACACGGTTTTGCTCGTAAGTGGCTCATGGGTGGCAGGTTAGCGCCCTGGCACCAATCGGCCGCCGACGTGCAGAGGAATTTAGTCCCAAGCTCAAATCAGGGAAAGGAGCCGATATGGAACGACGTCCCAATCCATTGGTCCGGGCGGCATGGGCCGCACTGCTCGTCACGCTGTTTGCTTTCAGCGCGTTCGCTCAGGTTCAGTCAGGCAACATCTTCGGCAGGGTAGTTTCCAACGACGGAGCCGCGCTTCCCGGCGTTACGGTCACTCTGACCGGCGTCAGTGCACCGCAGGTCACCGTCACCGACGAAGCGGGCAACTTCCGCTTCCTCAATCTCTCCCCCGGCACGTACACCGTCAAAGGTGAGCTGGCCGGAATGGGGGCCGCTACCCGTGCGGGTATCGGCGTGAGCATCGGCCAGAACGCGTCGATCACCATCACGCTGAATCCGTCGGTATCGCAGACCATCACCGTCACCGCCGAAGCGCCGCTGCTCGACGTCCGCAAGACGGGCACCGGCACGACGCTGACCAAGGTCGAGCTCGAGCAGGTTCCGACGGGCCGCGACCCGTGGGTCATCCTGCAGCAGACCCCCGGCGTCCTGATGGACCGCATCAACGTCGGTGGCAACGAGTCGGGCCAGCAGTCCAGCTACATCGGCAAGGGCTCGACGGGCGACCAGTCCACCTGGAACGTCGACGGCGTCAACATCACCGACGTCGGCGCGCTCGGCTCTTCGCCGACCTACTACGACTTCGACTCGTTCGAAGAGATGCAGGTCACGACCGGCGGCACGGACGTCCGCATCCAGACCCCCGGCGTGCAGCTCAACATGGTCACCAAGCGCGGCACGAACGACCTGAAAGGGTCGGCGCGCTACTTCGCCACGAAGAACGCCTGGCAGTCGGATCCCGAGATCCCGACCGAAGCGACGGGCTACCTGGCCCGCGTGAACGAGATCGAGGACATCTCGGACTACGGCGTCGAAGCCGGCGGTCCGGTCATCCGCGACCGTCTGTGGGCCTGGGGCGCGTACAGCAGCCAGCAGATCGACCTGCTGTCGGCCACGCTGCTCAACAGCGGCGCGCGCTTCATCGACGCCACGGAGCTGGAGACGTTCAACGGCAAGCTGAACGCGCAGTTCGGCAGCTCGAACAGCTTCAGCGCCGCGGCCATGCTCGGCAACAAGATCAAGATCGGCCGCAACGTCGGTCCGACCCGCGCGCCGGAAACGGCGTGGAACCAGGACTCGTCGTACGAGGGTCCGACGATGTGGAAGGTCGAAGACACGCATGTCTTCGGACCGAACTTCTACCTGACCGGCCTCTTCTCGAAGGTGCAGGGCGGCTTCCAGCTCATCGCCGACGCCGGCGAGGGCTGCAACACGGTCGACTGCAATCAGGGCGCCCCTCCGCCGCTGTTCGATGAGGACCTCGGCTCGTATTTCCGCAACTTCTACAGCTACTACACCGAGCGCCCGCAGACGCAGTACCGCGGCGACGGCTCGGCGTTCTTCAACACCGGCTCCCTCAGCCACGAGCTGAAGTTCGGCTTCGGCTATCGCGACGCCAAAGTCAGCTCGCTGACCGCCTTCCCGGGCGGCCAGTTCGTCAACTATAACGCCGCTGCCGGCGCGTACTTCGTCGGCCTCTACCGCAACACCGACTTCACGTATGCCGTGAACACGACCGACTTCTACGTCGGCGACACGATGCTGTTCGGCAACCTGACGGTCACCGCGGGCCTGCGCTGGGATAACCAGGCCGGCTCGATCGAGGGCGGCACGGTTCCGGCCAACCCGGTCATCCCGGGCGTCCTTCCCGCCATCACTTACGGCGGCAGCACCAAGGACATCGAGTGGTCGAGCATCTCCCCCCGCATCGGCCTCACCTACGCCCTTGGCACCGAGCGCCGTACGCTGCTCCGCGCCGCGGCCAACCGTTACGTCGACCAGCTCGGCGGCGTCACCGTCTACGCCGCGTCGCCGCTGACCTACGGGTACGGCTACTGGTACATGGTCGATCTGAACAACGACCGGATCGCCCAGGGCAACGAGATCTGCCTCGGCAACGCCACCGATCCTGCCGGCTGCGCCTCCCTCGGCAGCGGCCTCCAGTTCACCGGCGGCTCGTTCGACCCGAACGACCTCGGTTCGGCGCTCCCGAACACCCGCTGGGATCCGGACATCAACGCCCCGCACACCGATGAGCTGATCCTCGGCTTCGAGACCGAAGTCATGCCCAACCTGTCGGTCGGTGTCAACGGCACCTATCGCCGGATGGACGACTTCGTCACCACGCTTTACGAACGCACCCGCGGCTCGAACAACTTCTACACCCGCGCGGACTACGTCCTCTCCGGCACGCCGGCCACCGGTACCGGTCCTGATGGTTCGACGTACTCGCTGCCGTACTACGTCCTCGACGAAGACTTCTCCGGCCTGGGCGTCATCACCAACCGCCCCGACTACACGCAGACGTACAAGGGCCTCGAGCTGAACGCCACCAAGCGGATGGCCGACCGCTGGATGCTCCGCGGCAACATCTCGCTGACCGACTGGACCCAGGAAGTCGGCGAGGGTGCGATCGTCGACCCGACCCGTCTCCGCCCGGTCGGCGCGCCGGCCAGCGGCTGCAACATCTGCGACGGTTCGAACGTGGTGCAGGGCTCCGGTGCCGGCAGCGGCGCCAAGGGCGGCATCTACATCAACTCCAAGTGGGCGTTCAACCTGACCGGCGCCTATCAGATTCCGGTCATCGAGACGTCGCTCGGCTTCAACCTCCAGGGCCGCCAGGGCTACGCCATCCCGTACGTTCATCGCCAGAACACGAGCGAGGGCTTCAAGTACCTCCTCCTCGATGGAGACCCGGCCGACAGCCGCCATGACGACATCACGAACCTCGACCTCCGCCTCGCCAAGGACTTCCGTTTCGGTCCCGCCGGCCTGACGGTCTCGGTCGATATGTTCAACGTCATGAACGAGCAGACGATCCTCCAGCGCAACACGCGTATGGGGATCGCCAGCGGCAACCGCATCACCGAGCTGGTCTCGCCCCGCGTCTTCCGTCTCGGCGCGCGTTTGACCTTCTAGTTCGCCCGTTTCACGCAGTAAGAAAGCGCCCGCCGGGAACGGCGGGCGTTTTTTGTTTGCGGGGGAGGGCACGAGGTACGAGGCATGAGGTATGAGTCCCCACCCGCCCCCGCGGAGGACTCGGCGAGCTGCGGGGTGGGTGGGACTCATACCTCATGCCTCGTACCTCGTGCCTGGTCCTCACGGAAGGGGAAGACAACCCCCACCCCTCGCGTTCCCACGGCAGATAATCCACTCGGAGGCATTCCTTTGCACAGACACGTTCGAGCTCTGGCAGTCATCCTGGCGCTGTTCATGACGTCCGCGGTCATCGCCCAAGTCCGCGGCAAGGGCCGCCTGCAGGGGCAGGTCACCGACAAGGCCACCGGCAAGCCGGTCGGCGGCGCGACCGTCACGGTCTCGGGTGCCAACACCCAGCCCATCGTGGTGAAGACCAATGCGAAAGGTTCCTGGACCGCCATCGGCCTGACCGGCGGCACCTGGAACATCGACATTGAGATGGCCGGCTACGAGACCGCCAAAGGCACGATCAACGTCTCCGAGATGCAGCTCCTGCCGCCGATCAAGAGCCAGCTTGCGCCGGCCGCCCCGGTGGTCGAAGAGCCGGTTGCCGGACCGACCGTCGGCAACGTTCCGCAGGAAGTGGTCGACGCGGTCAACGAAGCCCAGAACCTGATGAAAGTCGCCGCCGGTGACGACGTGAACGGCGCTCCCGCCACGGCCGACACGGTCAAGGCGAACAACAAGAGGGCGGCCGAGCTGATCGAAGGGGCGCTGCCGCAGATCCCGACCGACACCCCGGAGCGCCTCCAGATCCGCGCCGACCTCCAGCCGGTGCTCGCCCAGGCCTACTACCGCGCCGGCGACGTCACGAAGGCGATCGGCGTGTTGAAGTCGCTGCTGGAATCCGATCCGGCCAGCACCACCAACGCCCTCCTGCTGACGAACCTCTACCTCGAGAGCAACCAGCTCGCCGAAGGGAAGGCCCTCCTCGAGACCCTGCCGGCAGGAGCAGTCAGCGACCCCAACGTTTTCCTCAACGTCGGCATCCTCTTCATGAACAAGAACAGCGCCGCCGACGCCGTGTCGTACTTCGACAAGGCCGTCGCCCTCGACGCCGCCAAACCCGAGGGCTACTACTACCGCGGCCTTGCCAACCTGCAGTTGAAGCATGAGGCGAAGGCGAAAGCGGACTTTCAGAAGGTGCTCGAGCTCGCGCCCGACTCACCCGAAGGCCGCGACTCGAAGCAGATGCTCGCCAGCCTGAAGTAAGGGAGTGGCGAAGCAGCGCAACGCCGCCTCGGCGGCTCGGAGCAATAACGGCAGCGCCGGCAGCCCGCCGGCGTCCGCCCTTCCGCCTGCACCCCCTTCGACGAACAGGAAACGCATCGCCGTCATCGCGGCGATCGTCGCCGTCGTGGCCGGCCTCGCCGTGGTGATGGGCGGCCGGATCCTCGGCGGCGGACCGTCGTCGCAGACACCGGTCATCCTCATCTCCATCGACACCCTCCGCTCCGACCACCTCCCGGCCTACGGCTACAGCGGCGTCTCCACGCCGCACCTCGACGCCTTCCGCGCCGACGCCATCCTCTACGAGCACGCCTACTCGCACTGCCCGCTGACGCTGCCGTCGCACACGTCGATGCTCACCGGCCTCCTGCCGGCCGACCACGGCATCCGCGACAACATCGGCTTCACCCTCGCGAAGGACATCCCCTTCCTCCCCGAGCTCCTCAAACGCAATGGCTATGCGACCGGCGCCGCCATCTCCGCGTTCGTCCTGCGCAAGCAGACCGGCTTCGACCGCGGCTTCGACGCCTTCGACGACGAGGTCGAGCCGATCAGCACCTTCCAGGTCATTGGCCGCGTGCAGCGGCCGGGAGGGGAGACCGTCGCCGTCGCGCGGAAGTGGCTCGACGCGAACGCCGGCAAGCCGTTCTTCTACTTCCTCCACCTCTACGACCCGCACACGCCGTACGAGCCGCCCGAGCCGTTCCGCACGCAGTACAAGGACCGCCCGTATGACGGCGAGATCGCCTACACCGACCAGGTCATCGGCGAGTACCTCGATGACCTGAAGGCACGGGGGATCTACGACAAGGCGCTGATCATCGTCCTCGCCGACCACGGCGAAGGCCTGAACGACCACGGCGAGGAAGAGCACGGCGTCTTCCTCTACCGCGAGGCGATCCAGGTGCCGCTGATCGTCAAGCTGCCGCGCGGCCGCCACGCCGGATCGAGCGTCTCCGCCCCCGCCGCGCTCGCCGACGTCTTCCCGACCATCCTCGAGCAGACCGCCACGCCCGTCCCCGCCGGCAGGCGCGAGTCCGTGTCGCTCGTCTCGCTCCTCGACAGTGGCGCCGCCAGGCGCAACATCTACAGCGAGACGTACTACCCGCGCATGCATTTCGGCTGGAGCGATCTCCACTCTATGACCAACGGCGAGCATCACCTCATCCGCGCGCCGATCCCCGAGCTGTACGACCTGCGCAACGACCCGGGCGAGAAGAAGAACGTGATGAACGAGCAGCGCCGCATCTACACGGCGCTGCGCGCGGCGATCGAGCCGTATGTGCGCGAGGCGGCGGCGCCGTCGCCGATCGACCCCGACGAGGCGGCGAAGCTGGCCGCCCTCGGCTATATCGGTTCCACGGTCGTAAACGCGGACGAGGAGGATCTGCCCGACCCGAAGACCACGGTCGACGTCTTCCGCCAGATCCGCATCGCCTTCACGCACTACAAGGACGAGCGCTTCGAGGAATGCCTCGCGCTGACGTCGAAGCTCCTGGACGACAACCACCGCATCCTCGATCTCTGGGATCTGAAGAGCAAGACCCTGGCGAAGCTCGGCCGCAGCCGCGAGGCCATCGTCGCGGCGCAGGAAGGGCTCAAGCAGCAGCCGCAGGCCTTCCAGTTGATCGCCGGCATCGCCAACCAGATGATCCTCACCGGCGATCTCGCCGGCGCGGAGCAGCACGCCGCCCTGCTGGAGAAGTCCGACCCCGGCCAGGCACACGAGCTGCGCGCCCGTATCTGGGCCGACCGGAAGGACTACGACAAGGCCGAGACGGAAGCCCGCCTGGCGATGAAGACCGGCCGCGAGCCGACGACCGCGCTCATGACGCTGGCGCTCATCTCGAAGCAAAGGGGCGATCTGCAGACCGCGTTGCAACACATCGACGCCGCCGCGCAGTCGATCGCGCACAAGCGCAACCGGCGCGTGCCGAATCTCCACTTCTACCGCGGCGACATCCTGGCGCGCCTCGGCCGCGTGGCGGAGGCGGAGAAGGAGTTCCGCCTGGAGATCGCGACCTACCCGACGGAGGCGGATGCGTATGTCTCGCTGATGCTGCTCCTCACCTCGGCGGGACGGATCGAGGAGGGGACGCGGGTGGTGTACGAATTGATCCGCGCAGCACCGAATCCGCGGTCCTACGTCGCGATCTCGGAGACGCTGAAGGTGATGGGCGATGATCGCGGCGCGGTTTACTGGGCACGCCAGGGATTGCAGCGGTTTCCGGATAACCGGGACCTGCGGGCCATGGCCGGCGGTGGAGCGGTTACGGGAAGCTGATGGAAAACGAAATGCAAAATGCAAAATGCAAAATGCAAAATGGAAAAAGCCGGGGACGTTCCCTTTTTCCATTTTGCATTTTGCATTCTGCATTTTGCATTTCGTGCAGAGCGCTTCCTGTCATCCTGAGCCGCAGGGATGATCCATCGGCAGAAAGCATGACGGCGAAGGACCTGGGCGGGCGGGGGAGGGATGAGCGTGCTTCGCTCCCCCACCCACCCAGGTCCTTCGCCGCCATGCTTCGTGCACGTGGGAAAAACCCTGCGGCTCAGGATGACAAGAGGGGGAACTCCCGACCCCTTTTCATTCCTGTCATCCTGAGCCGCAGGGATGTCCCACAAAGCCGAAAGCATGACGGCGAAGGACCCCCTTCAGTTGAACGCAGCTCGGGTAGACAGCGGGGGTTCTTTCTCGCCTTTGCCCTCCTTCTCCTCGCCGCCTGCGGCGGCGAAACCACGGTCCCCGAGGCCACCCCCGCCGCCCCTCCCGGCGACATCATCCTCGTCACCATCGACACCTGGCGTGCCGATGCTGCCGGCTTTGCCGGCAACGCCAGCGTCAAGACCCCCTTCCTCGACTCCCTTGCCGCGCGCGGCGTCGTTTTCACCAACGCCCACGCCCACAACGTCATCACCCTCCCGTCGCACACCAACATCCTCACGGGGCTCAACCCCTGGCAGCACGGCGTGCACGAAAACGCCGGCTTCGTGCTCGACGCGAAGCATCCGGCCGTCGCCGAGACGCTGCGCGCGAACGGCTACGCCACCGGCGCCTTCGTCGCCGCGTTCCCGCTCGACGCGCGGTTCGGCCTCAACCGCGGCTTCGAGGTCTACGACGACAACTACGGCAAGGGCCGCGCGTCCGTCGACTTCTCCGTCCTCGAGCGTCCGGCGAGCGCGGTGCTCGACGCGGCGAGCCGCTGGTGGAGCTCCGCGGCGGGACGCAAGCGCTTCATGTGGGTGCACGTCTACGACCCGCACGCGCCGTACGCGCCGCCGGAGCCGTTCGCGACGGAGTACCAGACCAGCCGTTACCTCGGCGAGGTCGCCTCGGTCGACGCCGCGCTCGCGCGGCAGCTCGCGCCGCTCATTGGCGACGACACCACCGTCATCATCACCTCCGACCATGGCGAAGCGCTCGGCGATCACGGCGAGCTGACCCACGGCCTCTTCGCCTACGAGTCGACGCTGAAAGTGCCGCTGCTCGTCGTCGCGCCGGGCGTGAAGGCGCGCTCCGAAGCGGCGCCGGTGCGGCACATCGACATCGCCCCGACTATCCTCCAGCGCGCCGGCATCAGCGACACGAACCGCCTTCCCGGCCAGTCGCTCCTCGGCGCCATCCAGCCGGCCGACACCTACTTCGAGTCCCTCTCCGCCTCGCTCAACCGCGGCTGGGCGCCGCTGACCGGCATCATCCGCCCTGCCGAACGAGGCATTGCGAAGTACATCGACCTGCCGCTGCCGGAGCTCTACGACCTTGCGGCCGATCCCGCCGAGGAGAAAAACCTCGTCGACGAACGCCGCCGCGACGTCGTCGCCTCGCGCAAACTGCTCGAAGGGATGAAAGTCGACGCCAAACCGAACCGCCAGGTCCAAGCCGAGGAGATCGCGCAGTTGCGCAGCCTCGGCTACGTCGGCGGCGACGCCCCGGCGCGCGACATCACCGTCGCCGACGACCCGAAGAACCTCGTCCACATCGACGCCAAGCTCCATCGCGTCGTCGAGTCGTTCCAGCATCGCCAGATGAAAGAAGCCGTCCGCCTGGCGCGCGAGATCGTGGCCGAGCAGCCGCGCATGCCGGCGGGGCAGGAGCTGCTCGCGTTCGTGCTCCAGGAATCGGAGCAGGTGAGCGAGGCGATCGACGTCCTCGGCCGTCTCGCCGCGTCAGGGCAGGCGGGCGACTCTTCGAAGCTCCAGCTCGCGCTGCTGCTCTCCGAGACCGGCAAGGCGGCGCAGGCGGCGACGATCCTCGCCCCGATCGTCTCCCGCGCCCCGAACGCCGACAACCTCAACGCCTACGGCATCGCCCTCGCGGACCAGGGAAAGCCGCGCGAGGCGCTCGCGCAGTTCCAGCGCGCCCTCCAGCTCGACCCCAACAGCGCCCCCGCGCTGCAGAACATCGGCATCGTCGCCCTGAAGTCGAACGACGTCCGCACCGCGCAGGACTTCCTTCAGCGCGCCCTGGCCATGAACCCGCGCCTGCCGCTGGCGTGGAACACGATGGGCGTCGTCCGCGCGCGGCAGAACGACCTCCCCGGCGCCGTCGAGGCGTGGAAGCGTGCCGTCTCCATCGACCCGAAACAGTACGACGCCCTCTTCAACATCGGCCTCGTGCAGGCCCGGGCCGGACAGAAAGAGGATGCGCGCGCGGCCCTGGATCAGTTCGCCCGGACCGCCCCGCGCCAGCGCTACGCCGCCGAGATCGCCGCCGCGCGTCAGGCCCTCGTAGCACTTCAGTAACGGTTCCGCATCGTCCCGGTGCCATAGAATTCAGTCATGCGCAGACGCCTGCTCGGTGCTTCTCTCCTCCTTGCCCTCATTCCGTCCGCCCACGCGCAGCGGGTCGCGGAGCGGATCGAAGTCACGGTCATCGAGGTCCCGGTCACCGTCGCCGATCGCGGCGGCAACTCCGTCCGAGGACTGACCGCGGAGAACTTCGAAGTCCTGGCCGACGGCAAGCGCGTGCCGATCGAATACTTCGAAGTCGTCGACCTGACCAAAGTCTCGGCCACCGGACAGCAGGTCCTTCCGCCGCCGGCGTACCGCAACTTCCTGCTTCTGTTCGACCTCGCCAACTCCGCGCCGACGTCGATCGCCCACGCCCAGGATGCGGCCACCGAGTTCGTCAAGACCCAGCTCAACGAGCGCGACATCGCCGCCGTGGCGACGTTCACCGCCGAGCAGGGGGCGCGCATGGTCACGAGCTTCACCCAGGACCGCGAGTTCCTCCTCGGCGCGATCGCCACCCTCGGACAGGCCAACTACTTCAAGGTCGCCGATCCGCTGATGCTGACCCGCGAGCCCAACCTGACCCCGCTCACCGGCGGGGGAGGCAAGCGGGCGGAAGACCGCGCCGCGCGGAACGAGGCTCTCGAGGAAGAAAAGCGGGACTTCAACGCCGAGACCCAGAAGGGCTTCAACAACGAGATGCGCGGCCGCATCCGGACCCAGATGAAGAACTTCGGCGGCGTGGCCCGCTCGCTCGACAGCCTGCGCGGGCAGAAGCAGATCATCCTCCTCTCCGAGGGCTTCGACGCGCGGCTGCTCACCGGCCGCGACGACCTCTCGTTCAAGGCCACCCAGGAAGAGAACGACGCTTCCCTGTCGGGCGAGATCTGGAGAGTCGACAGCGACACCCGTTTCGGCAGCAGCAGCGAGGCCAGCGAGATGAGCGAAATGGTCTCGCTCTTCCGCCGCAGCGACGTCCGGATGCATGCCATCGACATCAAGGGACTCCGCTCCCAGGTCGACGCGCGCGACGGGTCGAAGAAGAACAACAACGACTCCCTCTTCATCATCACCCAGCCGACCGGCGGCACGGTCTTCCGCAACACCAACGACCTCGCCGGCCAGTTCGGACAGCTCCTTCGCCAGCAGGAAGTGATCTACCTCCTCGGCTTCAACGCCAAGAGCGGCGGCAAGCCGGGACAGTTCCACAACCTCAAGGTCAAGCTCGTCAACGCGAAAGGGGAGGTCACCCATCGCGCCGGCTACTACGAGCCGTCCGACAAGGCCAGCACCCTGGAGACGACCCTCAAGCTCTCCGAGATCCTCATGACCGGCGACGACGTGCACGACGTGCCGCTGCACGTCACCGCCACGCCGGTCCCGGGCGGCGACGGCAAGGCCCGCGTGCCGGTCATCGTCGATGCCGCCGGGACCGGGCTCCTCCAGGGCATCACCGGCACCAGCGCCTCCGCGCACGTCTTCGTCTACGCGTTCGACGAAAAGAAGCAGGTCAAAGACTTCAACCAGCAGCGGGTCGTGCTCGACCTCCCGAAGACCGGCGACGCCGTCCGCGCGACCGGCATCCGCTACGTCGGCTCGCTCAACCTCCCGCCGGGCACGTATGACGTGAAGGCCCTCGTGCGCGTCGACAACACCGGCCGCATCGGCTTCAGCTCCACGCGCGTGAAAGTGCCGGAGTACGGCGCGGCCGCCGTCATGCCGCCCGTCGTCGCCGTCGCGCCCGGACAGTGGGTGACGCTGGTCAGCACCACACGCGGTGCCGAAGCCACCGACATCCTCTCCCTCGGCGAACAGCCGTTCGTCCCCGGCACCAGCGCCGACATCGCCAGCGGCACGGAGCAGAACATCGCCCTGATGCTCCGCGGCATCGCCGTCGAAAACCTCGCCATCACCCCCATGCTCGTCGCCAAAGACGGCAGCGCCCAGACCGCCCCGGTGACCCTGGCCGGCCGCACATCACCCGACGGCCACGGCGTCGTCAAGCTCCTCTTCAAGCTGAAACCCGAGACGATCGCCAAGGGGGAGTACGACCTCAAGTTCACGGTTGTGCCCCTGGGCGGGCTGCCGATGGTGGTGGGATTGCCGGTGGTGATCCGGTAGATGGGACGGATGGGACTCATGACCTATGGGACGTTTGACCGTCTCATTTGTCCCATAGGTCCCATTCGTCCCATAGGTCCCATGGCCGCACCCGCTATACTGCCTCCCGATTGAGCAACGGCTTCTCCGAGTTCGAGCAGCGCCTCGGTTACACCTTTCAGCAGCAGGAGCTGCTGCGCCGGGCGCTGACGCACAAGTCGTACTCTCATGAGTCGAAGGACGACGACGTCCGGCACAACGAGACCTTCGAGTTCCTCGGCGACTCCGTCCTCGGCTTCGTCATCGGCGACCTCCTCTTTCGCCATTTTCCACACCTCGACGAAGGGGCGCTCTCCAAGATGAAAGCCTTCCTCGTCAGCGCGCCGAGCCTCGCCGCCAAGGCACGGCAGTACGGCATGGGAGAGGTCATCCTGCTCGGCGTCGGCGAGGAAAAGACCGGCGGGCGGAAGAAAGACTCCCTGCTCGCCAACCTCTTCGAGGCCGTCATCGCCGGCATCTACCTCGACGGCGGCGTCGAGCCGGCCCGGCAGCTCATCGAGCGATCGTTCCTCGGCGACATTGGCCGCATCGACCAGGAAGACCTCCTCTTCCAGGACTACAAGACCGCCCTCCAGGAGCTCGCCCAGGGGAGAGGACTGCAGCTCCCCGACTACAGCGTCGTCGAAGAAGTCGGCCCCGACCACGACAAGACCTTCGTCGTCGAAGTGCGCGTCGGTCCCCTCAGCGCGCGCGGCGAAGGCTCCTCGAAAAAAGAAGCGCAGCAGCAAGCCGCCAAGCACGCCCTGCGCGATTACACGGCGCGAGATGCGACCTGAGTTGCCAGAGGGATCGCTCCGGCGGCGCGTTCTCGCCGCGGCACTCCTCGCGCTCCTGCTCCTTCCCGCGCACGCCCAGCGCACCGACCTCGATCGCATCCGCACCGACATCACCCGCCTCAAGGTCCGGCTCGACGAAGTGCGGCGGCAGGCGCAGTCGGCAGCGCGCGAGCTGGAGGAAGTCGACCTCGAGCTCGGCATCCGCACCCGCGAGCTCGAGCTGGCCGCCGCCGCCGAGACGAAGCTTGCCAACGACCAGCGCGTCATCGAAGGACAGATCGCCGCGCTGATCCCGCGCATCGCCCGCCAGAAACAAGACCTCCGCCAGCGCTTGGTCGCCCTCTACCGCCTCGGCGGGCTCAGTTACGTGCGCATGCTCCTGGCCCTCGAAGACGACCGCCATCCCGTCGAGGCGATGTCGATGCTCAGCTACCTCGTCTCCCGCGACGCGCGCCTCGTCTCGCGCTTCCAGTCGACGCGGACCCAGCTCGCCACCCGCCAGGCCCAGCTCGTCCAGCGCGCCGCCGACCTGCGCCAGACCCGCGTCGTCGTCGAACAGCGCCGCCGCGCCGTCATCCTCGCGCATCAGGAGAAAGAGCGCGTCCTGGCGAAGCTGAAGAGCGAAGAGAGCGGCGCCTCCCAGCAGCTCGCCGCGCTCGAAGAAAAGGCGCGCAGGCTGCAGCGGCTGGTCGACACCCTGGCCCAGCAGAAGCGCGGCATCCCGCCGGCCACGACCGACATCCGGACCGTCCAGGGAGCGCTCGACTGGCCGGTCGCCGGCAAGGTCATCGAGCACTTCGGGCGGCAACGTAACCCGAAGTTTGCAACCTATACGGTCAATAACGGCCTGAAAATCGAAGCAGTTCCGGGAACGCCGGTACGCGCCGTCTTCCAGGGAACAGTTCTATTTTCGCAGTGGTTCAAAGGATACGGAAACTTGATCATTCTGGATCACGGCAATCGCATCTTCTCGCTCTATGGAAACCTCAAGCAGTCGGGGGTGGCGGTCGGCGACCGCATCGCCACCGGCCAGCCGATTGCAGGGGCCGGTGAGAGCGAGGACGCCGCAGGCGGCTATCTCTACTTCGAGATGCGCCACGACAATCGCCCCGAAGACCCGCAGAAGTGGTTGCGCTAGAGAAGACTGATGACCAAAAAGAAAATCGTGTTTCTTACCCTGTCCGTGGCCCTGATGGCTACGCTGCTCGCCGGCGCCGTCTTCGGCCAGGCCACGCAGAAGAGCAACGTCTACCGCTACCTCAGCATCTTCTCGGAAGTCTTCGACCTCGTCCGCAGCAACTACGTCGACCAGGTCGCCAGCGACAAGCTGATGGACGGTGCGTTCTCCGGCGTCACCGACGCCGTCGACGAGTTCAGCTACTACGTCCCGCCGCACCAGATGGCGGCCTACAAGAACTTCACCGACGTCGAGGACAACGGCCTCGGCCTGATCGTCACCAAGCGTTTCGGCTACGCCTACGTCATCTCCCCGGTCGAAGGCGGACCGGCGGAGAAGGCGGGAATCGGCCCCGGCGACTTCATCGAGAAGATCGACGGCCAGCCGACCGCCGCCATGGCCGCCTGGCAGATCCGCGGCGCGCTCAACCAGAAGCGCCCGGTCAAGCTCCACGTCCTCCGCGGCGGCGAGACCACCCGCGAAGAGATCACCGTCGCCCCCGGCACCTTCCACCCGGTGGCGGTTGCGGACGACACCATCTCCGGCATCGCCTACATCAAAGTGCCGTACTTTGAAGAAGGATCCGCGGCGCAGTTCCGCACCGCCCTCGGCGCCGTCCGCCAGCGCGGCGCGCGCAAGCTCATCGTCGACCTCCGCGGCAACGCCGGCGGCAACGTCGAAGAAGCGATCACCGCGGCCGACGACCTCCTCACCAGCGGCCTGATCACCGCCCTCGAAGGACGGAAAGTCGAGCCGAAGAAGTGGCAGGCCGACCGCGACACCGCCTACGACGGCGAGCTCGAAGTCCTGACCGACCTCTCCACCGCTGCAGGCGGCGAAGTCTTCGCCGCCGCCATCCGCGGCAACAACCGCGGCAAAGTCATCGGCGGCACCACCTACGGCAAAGCCATCGTCCAGCGCTTCATCCCCCTCCCCAGCGGCGGCGGCGTCCACATGACCATCGGCCACTACACCACCCCCGACCTCAAAGCCATCACCGACAGCGGCGTCCGCCCGGACGTCGTCGTCGACCTCTCCTCCCAGGCCCTCGGCGACCCGGGCGACAAAAAGCGCAAAAAGGACCAGGACCTGATCCTCAACAAAGCCCTCCAACTCTTCGGCGCCGAACCGCCGGTCAAGGAAGCGGAGAAGAAGGCGGCGTAAAAGGCGTAAACTTCTCTTGCGCTATGAACGGGCGAGAGAGTGGGGCGCGGACATCCTTTCAGACAGTCACCATGCTGATGGCCATCCCTTTAGCCGGGATGGCCGTTTTCTTTTTGTGGCAGTGGTTCCATGGCGGGATCACGCCGCAGGAGGTCATGGATGAAGTACGTGCCGTCGGCGCGCCCGCATCCGCGGCGCCGGCGCCGGTACGGGCCGAGCGGTCGGAGCGTGATGACGGCCGTGTCGCTCCCGCTTCGACGCATGCCGAGGCGCTGCCGAAGGTGACCCGGAGGAAGCACCGCGGCGACATCGTCCTGATCATCGACGACCTCGGCTTCGACGGCCAGCCGCTCGACCGCCTCATGGCGCTCGACCCGAACGTCAACGTCGCCATCCTCCCGAACGGCACCCGCGCCGCCGAATTCGCGAACCGCCTCAACGCCCGCGGCTTCGAAGTCCTCTGCCACCTCCCCATGCAGCCGCGCGGCCGCGAAGTCCCGGGGAGGAACGCGATCCTCACTTCCATGACCGACGACGAGATCGCCCGCACCACCCGCGAAAACATCCTCGCCATCCCCCACGCCCGCGGCGTCAACAACCACATGGGCTCCCTCGCCACGACCGACCGCCGGGTCATGACCAGCGTCATCGGCGCCTTGCCCGAGGGGATGTACTTCGTCGACTCCCGCACCGCCGGCACCTCCATCGCCGGCACCGTCGCCCGCGAGATGAACGTCCGCACCGCCACCCGCAACATCTTCCTCGACGACGTCGCCAGCGAAAAAGCGGTCCGCAAGCAGCTCGCCGACCTCGCCGCCGCCGCCGAAAAGAAAGGCGTCGCCATCGGCATCGGACACCCGTACCCGGTGACCATGCGCGTCCTCGCGGACGAAATGCCGCAACTGCGGGCCCAGGGTTTCCGGTTCGTGCGGGCCAGCCAGATCGTGCGGTGAGTTTTTTTCGCGGAATGGGACGTAGATCACACTTTTATCCCCAAACCCGTGATCTCCTCCGGCGCATTCATGAATGTGCTGCGTGTCGGCCGCTACCGGGTCCTTCATCACCTCGGCGGGGGAGGCTCGTCCGACGTCTACCTGGCCGAGGACTCCGTCCTGCGGCGCAAAGTGGCGCTGAAAGTCCTCCGGCAGACCGACGCCAGCGAGCGTGAAGTCCGCCAGTTCGAGCGCGAGCTCCAGTGCGCGTCGATCCTCAACCACCCCAACATCGTCACCATCTTCGACGTCGGCACCGAGGCCGGCGTCCAGTTCATCGCCAGCGAATACGTGGAAGGGGAGACCCTCCGCCAGCGGATGACCCGCGGCCTGCTGCCCGTCCCCGAAATCCTCGACATCGGCATCGGCGTCGCCAACGCCCTCGTCGCCGCGCACGAAGCATGGATCGTCCACCGCGACGTCAAGCCGGAGAACATCATGCTGCGCCGCGACCGCGGCATCAAAGTCCTCGACTTCGGCGTCGCCACCCTGGCCGGCGGCGGCGAAGACACCGACCCCTTGCGCCGCCCGCTCGTCGGCACCCTGCATTACCTCTCTCCAGAGCAGGTCCGCGGTGAGCCGATCATCGACAGCCGTTCGGACGTCTACAGCCTCGGCGTGGTGCTGTACGAGATGCTTGCCGGACGGCCACCGTTCGAAGGCCACGATCCCCTCGACGTGCTCGCCGCCATCGTCGAGCAACAAGCCCCGCCGCTGCCCAGCCACGTCCCGCTGGCCCTGCACGGTATCGTCGAGCGAGCGATGCGCAAGAGCATCTACGAACGCACCCAAACCGCCTCCGACCTCCTCGCCGAACTGGCCGAGCTCAAACTCGATCTGATGATCCGGGAACGCGTGATGGCCTGACGGAGCGCCGACCTTCGGTCGGCCGGTCCGCCGGTCTTCGACCGGCACGGTGGGTGGGGGAGTTTCGCGCGAGAGCGGCCCACGAGGACGTGGGCGGACCGGCCCACGACGACGTGGGCGGTCCGGGAGACCGGAGCAAGCTTCCTGCGGCGCCGAAGGCGCCGGCCCCCGGACCGCCGGCGTTCCCGCCGGCCGGTCCGCCCGCGTCGCGCGGGCCGATCTCGCGTAAAGCGCCCCCACGAGCCGGGTGGGCGGGGGAGGGTGCCTTACGCACACTGCCGACCGAAGGTCGGCGGACCGGCCGACGGAACGTCGGCGCTCCACAGGTCGGCACTTGCGCGCCCCTATAATCCCCGCCCGACGTGCTTCTCGCCCTTTTCCTCATCGACACCGCCGCCGGCCTCACCCTCTTCCTTCCGCTGGTCGGGCGTCGCAACGCGGGCGTGAAGTTCTACCGCCTCATCCTGCTCATCGCCGGCGTCCTCGCCGCCTGCGCGGCCATCGCCCATGCCATGGCCGGAAGACGCGACCTCGCCATCGCCGACGCAATCGCCGTGGCCCTCACCGCGCTAACGCTGATCCTCCTCCGTTACCCCAAGCGCCTCATCTTCCGCGCAACAGCAGTACTGACAGGAGCGGCCTACCTCGGAGCGGCAATCCTGGCCTACCACGCCGCCGTCCGCCCCTCCCACCTCGCCTGGAGCATCTCCGGCGCGCTGGCCTCGATCGCCCTGCTCGGCAGCGTCAACCTGGCGATGCTCCTCGGGCACTGGTACCTCGTCGTGCGGGGGATGTCGATCGACCCCTTGAAGCGTCTGACCATCGCCACCCTCGTCGCGGCCATCGTCAAAGTCGTGCTGGTCCTGATCGTCATCGTCGCGGTCACGCCGCCGCAGGTGAAGGACATCTTCTTCTGGATGCGCGCCGGGTGGGGGCTGCTCGGGCCGCTCGCGCTCTATCCGATGGTGTGGGGAACCGTAAAGCTCCGCTCAACAATGGCCGCCACCGGGATCCTCTACGTCGACGTCGTCGCGGTGGTCATCGGGGAGGTCCTGGGGGGGTGGTTGTCGGCGCTCGCCCACCTGCCGCTGTAAACGGTTTTTCTGGCTGAATTCGGCAACTCCTCTGCTAACATCCCGCGACGGTCCGATGAAACCACACGTCGCAGTTTTTGCGGCCGTAACCCTCCTTACCGCGTGTGTCTCGACACCGCTTCCAACAACTGTTCCCGCGACCGCACCGGCC
Organism: Thermoanaerobaculia bacterium; assembly: GCA_035629865.1. Lineage (GTDB taxonomy): Bacteria > Acidobacteriota > Thermoanaerobaculia > Gp7-AA8 > Gp7-AA8 > QHVT01. The sequence continues at coordinate 199,297 of DASPHC010000146.1, forward strand.
CAAGCTGCCGCTCCGGCACCCCCGAAACTGACCGACTGGCCGGATACCGTCGTCTACTTCGTCGTCCTCGACCGCTTCGCCGACGGCAGCACCGCAAACAACGCCAACGTCGACGTCACCGCGAAGGGGACCTTCCACGGCGGCGACCTGGCCGGCCTGACGCAGCAGCTCGCCGAGATCGCCTCCATCGGCGTCACCGCCCTCTGGATCACTCCCGTCGTCGACAACATCGACGGCTTCGTCACCGGCGCCGGCTTTCCCGACTGGGGCTATCACGGCTACTGGGCCGACGACTTCTACAAGCTCGACCCCCGCTTCGGCACCGAGGCGGAGCTCAAGCAGCTCGTCGACGAATCGCATCGCCGAGGGATCCGGGTCCTGCTCGACGTCGTCTACAACCACGCCGGCTACAACTCCCGCTACATGCTCGACCCGAAGACCAAAGGGTGGCTGCGCTCGAACGAGAACGGCACCTGCGGCAGCGACGACATCACCAGTTGTGTTGCCGGACTTCCCGACTTCAAGACAGAATTGCCGGAAGTGCAGGATTACCTGTTCAAGGCGCACCTCGACCTGGCGGAGCGCGTCGGCCTCGACGGCTTCCGCCTCGACACCGTCAAGCACGTCACCCACGAGTTCTGGCAGGAGCATCGCCGCCGCGCCGACGCGCAGCTCGGCCAGGACTTCTTCCTCCTCGGCGAGGTGTGGGGCGGCGACGCGCAGTCGCTCGACCCCTGGTTCGCCGGCGACGAGATGGACGCCGGCTTCGACTTCTCCTTCCAGGGGAGCACGCTCGGCTGGCTGCAGGGGCGCGGGCGCACGGTCGCATTCGACCGCTACCTGAAGCTGCGGGAGAAAGTGCGCGGCGGCTATCTCCTCTCCCACTTCCTCTCCTCCCACGACGTCCGCGGCGCGCTCGACCAGCTCGAAGGAGACAAAGAGCTGTTCCGCCTCGCCGCCCTCCTCCAGTTCACCAGCGCCGGCCTGCCGATGATCTATTACGGCGAAGAAGTGGCGCGGCCGGGCGGCGACTGGCCCGACAACCGCGACGACATGCCGTGGGGCGCGCGTGCGGTCAACCCCGGCGCCGGCAAGCCGCGCGACGAGTCGCTGCGCGCCGACTACGCGAGACTGATCGCCATCCGCAAAGCCCACCCGGCCCTCTCGCGCGGCGTCCACACCGCACTCCTGACGGCCGGCGACGTGCTGGTCTTTTCGCAGAAGCACGAATCCGACGAAGTGCTCGTGGTCGTCAACCGCGGCAGCGAGCCGGCGGACCTCAGCATCCCGGCCCCCGCGAACTGGGTGGCCGGCACCGTCACCGACGTCTGGAACAACGAACCACTAACCGTGAGCGGCGGGATCATCAAGACCGCCGTCAAGGCGAAAGGGGCGAGGATCATCGAATGGCGGGAGTGAGATTCGAGAATGTTGCGAAACGCTACGGCCCGGTCTCCGTCATCGAGGGACTGAACCTCGACATCCAGGACCACGAGTTCATGGTCCTGGTCGGCCCGTCCGGCTGCGGCAAGTCGACCGCGCTCCGGATGATCGCCGGCCTCGAGGAGATCTCCGACGGCAAGGTCTCGATCGGCGAGCGGGTGGTCAACGACCTCCAGCCGAAAGACCGCGACGTGGCCATGGTCTTCCAGAGCTACGCCCTCTACCCGCACATGACCGTGCGCGAGAACATCGAGTTCGGCCTCAAGATCCGGAAGATGCCGAAGCCGGAGATGGACCGCAAGGTCGCCGGCGCAGCCGAGACCCTCGGCATCACCCAGCTCCTCGACCGCAAGCCGAAGCAGCTCTCCGGCGGCCAGCGCCAGCGCGTCGCCGTCGCCCGGGCCATCGTCCGCGACCCCAAGGTCTTCCTCTTCGACGAGCCGCTCTCCAACCTCGACGCCAAGCTGCGCGTGCAGATGCGCGCCGAGATCACCAAGCTCCAGCAGCGCCTCAACACCACCTGCGTCTACGTCACCCACGACCAGATCGAGGCCATGACCATGGGCCACCGCATGGCGGTGATGAAGGAAGGGAAGATCCAGCAGGTCGGGACGCCGCTCGAGGTCTACGACAACCCGGCCAACATCTTCGTCGCCCAGTTCATCGGCACCCCGCCGATGAACTTCTTCAACGCCACCGTGAACGACGGCCGCCTCGACGCCGCCGAGTTCTCGCTGCCGCTCCCTACGGGGCGCCGCGTCACGAACGGCCAGAAAGTCCTCGTCGGCGTCCGCCCCGAGAACATCCTCGCCGGACACGAGACGGGGAGGGGAGCCACCGGCCGGGTGCAGGGCCTCGTCGACATCGTCGAGCCGATCGGCCACCAGGCCATCGTCCACTCCCGCCTCGGCCCCGACATCCTCGTCGCCGCCCTCGACTCGCACCAGATGCCGAAGGTCGGCGACACCATCGACCTGGTGATCGAGATCGACCAGATGCATTTGTTCGACGCAACCACCGAGCAGCGGCTGTGATGAGGAGAGACGAAATGCAGAATGCAAAATGCAAAATGCAAAATGGAAAAAGAGGAGATGCCGGCCTCCCATTTTCCATTTTGCATTTTGCATTTTGCATTTTGCATTCTGCATTTCATCTCTCCCTCCCCCTCCTCCCCGAAAGGAACCCCATGAAAAAGCTCCTCCTCACTCTCGCTCTGACCCTCTTCCCGGTGATGGCCTTCGCCCAAACCGAGATCGTCGTCTGGCACGCCTACCGCGGCGGTGAAAAGACCGCGTTCGAGAAAGTCGTGGCCCAGTACAACGCCGGCCAGAAGGCGATCAAAGTCTCGTCGCTGGCCGTGCCGTACGACGCCTTTGCCGACAAGATCACCGCCGCCGTTCCGCGCGGCAAGGGGCCGGACATCTTCATCTACGCCCAGGACCGCCTCGGCGGCTGGGTCACGGCCGGCAACACCATCGAGCCGATCGACTTCTATCTCGACAAGAAGCTCACCGACCGCTTCATCCCCTCGACCCTCCAGGCCATGACCTACCGGAAGACCATCTACGGTCTGCCGCTCAACTACAAGGTCATGACCATGATCTACAACAAGGCCCTGGTAAAGACGCCGCCCACCACCACCGCCGAGCTGGTGAAGGTCGCCAAGGCGAACACGAACGAGGCCTCGGGACGCTTCGGCCTGGTCTACTGGTATTCGAACTGGTACTACCACGCGCCGCTCTTCAACGGCTTCGGCGGCGGCGTCTTCGACGCGGCCGGCAAGCCGATCGCCAATAACCCCGGCAACGTCAAGTCGGTCGAACTGCTGATGAAGTGGGCCACCAAAGACAAGATCCTCCCGGCCGAGCCCTCCACCGCCCTCATCACCTCCCTCTTCAACGAAGGGAAGGCGGCCATCGTCTTCAGCGGCCCCTGGTTCCTCGAGGAAGTCTCGCCGAAGATCCAGTACGGCCTTGCGCTCCTGCCCACCATCGACGAAGCGGGCAAAAAGCCGATGCGTCCTTGGATGACCGTCGAGGGCGTCTACATCGCCGCGCCTTCGAAGAAGAAAGACCAGGCCTTCGAGTTCGCCAAGTACCTTACCGACACCGGTGCCACGAAGATCCTGGCGCTCGAAGGGAGCCAGAGCCCCGCCAACAAGGCCGTCTACAACGACCCGCAGGTCGCGGCCAACGGCGTCCTCAAAGCGTTCCGCGCCCAGGTCGACCGCGCCGTCCCGATGCCGAACGTCCCGGAGATGACCCTGATGTGGGGACCGGTGACGACGGCCATGAACGCCATCGTCCAGAAAGCGTCGACGCCGAAAGCGGCGCTCGACAAGGCCCAGGCCGACATGGTCGCGCAAATCAAGAAACTGAAAAAGTAAGACGTGACCGCACAACCGCAACTCACGGTCGAGGAGAAGCGCGCGCGCCTCTCCGGAGAGCACCCGGCAACCCCGCCGCCGGATGCGGGACAGCCAGGCCCGCCGCTCCTCCACCGTGTCTCGGTTGCGGTGCTGCTCGCGGCGCTCCTCGGCGCCGGACTGCTGCACTGGATCCTGGTCCGCAGCTTCAAGGGGGCCACCGAGGAGCGCGCGTCGCGTGCGGCGATGATCGTCGCCCGTGCCGCCGCCGACGTCGCCACCGCGCACGGCGGAGAAGGGGAGCCGCTCGCCGCCGCGATGACCGCGTGGCAGAAAGAGCACAAGACCGTCCGCGCCGTACGCGTGGCCAACATCGACAACCGCACCATCGAAGCGAGCTCGTTCCCCGAGGACCTGAAGGAAGGCGAGGTCCCGCGGCGGATGCAGCGGCCCGAGAAGCCGCTCTACGACCTCGGCCAGGAGCTTCGCGCGAACATCGAGGCCAACGTCTCCGAGGGGAACAAGCGCGAGGCCGAAGTCTCCGTCGAACGGAAGCCGGGCGGTACCCTGCTGATCGCCGCGCCGATCGAGAAAGAAGGAGCGGTCGCCGGCTTCGCCCAGGTCCTCTCCGCGCCGGAGATCGTCTCGGTCTCGCCGCCGAGTCCACTCTTCGCCCTCGCCTTCGCCCTCGGCCCGTTCGTCGTCATCTTCGCCCTGTCGTTCGTCTGGCGGGGGAGCAACTTGCTCCTCGTCGCCATCGCCGCCCTGCTCCTGCTCGTCGCGCTCTTCGCCTACCGCCAGTGGGCGGTCAAATCGCTCGTCGACGGCGCGCAGGAGGCCGAGCAACGCTTCGCCGAGCGTGTGCAGCGCGAAGCGGAGATCGTCGCCCGCGTCGCTCCCGGCGCCGAGGCGAACGCGAAGACGTGGGATGCCGACATCCATCGCACCCCGCTGAAAGTCGACCCGGTGCAGGCCGTCGAAGGGCAGAAAGACGCGATCGCCGGCGCCGCCTACGGCATCTCCGTCCTCTCGCTGGCGCTGCTGCTCTTCATCGGACTCGGCGCCGCGCACCGCACCGGACGCGCCCTCGCGCAGCACCGGCAGGCCTACTCCTACATCGCGCCGGCGCTGCTCGGCATGCTGTTCCTGGTCTTCTTCCCCTTCATCTACGGCTTCACCCTCTCCTTCACCGGCCAGACCATCTACAACGTCAACCAGCCGCTGCCGGAGATCTGGACCGGCCTGCAGAACTACAAAGAGATCCTCGGCGACTTCACCGTCATCAAACAGACCGCGGGCGGCGGCCGGGCCGCGAACTACGAGAACTTCTACTACACGCTCTTCTTCACCATCGCCTGGACGGTGGTCAACGTCGCCATCGGCGTCACCCTCGGGCTCCTGCTCGCCCTGATCCTCAACACCAAAGGACTGCGCGGCAAGACCGCCTACCGCGTCCTGCTCATCCTCCCGTGGGCCATGCCCAACTTCATCACCGCCCTGATCTGGAAAGGGATGTTCCACCGCCAGTTCGGCGTCATCAACCACGTCCTCGCCATCTTCGGCGGCACGCCGGTCTCCTGGTTCGAGCATCCGCTGACGTCATTCGCCGCCGTCGTCGCCACCAACGGCTGGCTGAGCTTCCCGTTCATGATGGTGGTCTCCCTCGGCGCATTGCAGTCGATCTCCGCCGATCTCTACGAGGCCGCCCGCGTCGACGGTGCCTCGCGCTGGCAGCAGTTCACCTCCATCACCCTCCCGTCGCTCAAGCCGGCCCTCATCCCGGCCATCATCCTGTCGGTGGTCTGGACCTTCAACATGTTCAACATCATCTATCTCGTGTCGGCGGGGGAGCCCGCGCACTCGACCGAGATTCTGATCACCCAGGCCTACAAGCTGGCCTTCGAGCAGTACCGCTACGGCTACGCCTCCGCTTACTCCGTCATCATCTTCGGCATCCTGCTGATCTACGGCGTCTTCCAGAACCGGATGACCCGCGCCACGGAGTCGATCGCATGACCGGCGAACAGCGCATGAAAGGGGAGCTCTCGCACGCCCCGCTGCACGCCTTCCTGCTGATCTTCACCCTGCTGGCGTGCTACCCGATCCTCTGGGTCTTCACCATCGCCTTCTCCGGCAAGCAGAGCCTGGCCATCGTCAACCTGCCGCAGAACCCGTCCAACATGGACCGCCTCCGCGCCGTGACGCCGTGGCCGGAGACCGTCTCGGTCTCGAACTTCGTCTCGGTCGTGACCGAGCAGCCGTTCTTGCGCTGGATCCTCAACAGCGCCATCATCGCCGGCGCCACCACCGTGGTCGGCGTCTTCATGGCCTGCGGCGCCGGCTACGCCTTCTCCCGCTTCCGCTTCCCCGGCCGGCGGGCCGGGCTGATGTCGTTCCTGGTGTCGCAGATGTTCCCCGGCACGATGACCCTCATCCCGCTCTACATCATCCTCGTGCAATGGCTCGGCCTCGGCTCGTCGTGGATGGGACTGATCCTGATCTACGCCACCACCGCCATCCCGTTCTGCGTCTGGATGCTCAAGGGCTACTTCGACACGATCCCGAAAGAGCTCGAGGAGTCGGCCCTGATGGACGGCGCCACGACCGGACGGATCTTCTGGTCGATCGTCCTCCCGCTGGCCAAGCCGGCGGTCGCCGTCACCGCGCTCTTCTCCTTCATGACCAGCTGGAACGAGTTCATCCTCGCCGCCACCTTCATGGACAGGGAGTCGATGTACACCGCGCCGGTCGGCCTCCGCTTCTTCGTCGGCGGCTTCTCCCAGCAATGGGGCTACTTCGCGGCCGGGTCGATCATCGTCGCCATCCCGGTCGTCGTGCTGTTCATGTTTCTGCAGAAATATCTCGTTTCCGGTCTGACGGCAGGAGCAGTCAAAGGGTAGGTCCAGGTCTCGGTTCAAAATGTTGCTCTCGATAGTCCGAGAGATGAGCGATGAGAGATGAGCGATGAACGTTCATCGAAACCTGCTCATCGCTCATCTCTCATCGTTCATCTCTTGTCCAAGGAGGAGCTCAAATGAAAAAAGTCGCAATCGCTCTCACCCTGCTGCTGGCCGGTTCCGCCCTCGCCCAGACCGTGTCGTTCAAAGACCCGGCCGGGGACGACGACGGTCCGGGCACCTACTCGTACCCGACCGACGCCGTCTACTCGCGCGGCTCGTTCGACCTCACCGGCTTCACGCTCAAGCAGAACGGCGCGAAGACCGACGTCAGCGTCACCGTCAACGGCAATCTCGCCGATCCCTGGTCGATGGGCAACGGCTTCGCCACCCAGATGGTCTTCATCTTCATCGACAAAGACCACGAGGCCGGCAAGGGCCAGACCGGCAGCCTGTCGGGCCTGAACATCGAGTTCGCGCCGGAAAGCGCGTGGGAGAAGGTGATCATCCTCTCCCCGCAGCAGGCCGCGCGCGTCAAGACCGAGGTCGAACAGAAGGCCGCCGCCGTGAAAGGCGACGTCATCATCCCGGCCCGGACCCGCGGCGCCGGCCGCACCATCACCGGCAGCATCGACACCGAGGCCCTCGGCGGCGGCGATCCGGCGACGTGGGCCTACCAGGTGGTCATGCAGTCCAACGAAGGCTTTCCCTCCGGCAGCGACCTGCTCACCCGCAAGGTCAACGAGTACGAGGGACAGCATCGCTTCGGCGGCGGCAACGACGGCGACTGCGATCCGCACGTGATCGACCTCCTGGCCGGCGACGCCACCGGCGCCAAGGAAGAGGCCGACCTGCAGCACAAGATGCTCGCCCACGAGTGCGGCGACGACGGTTCAGTGAAAAAACTCGCGGTCGTGTCGGCCGTGCACGCAGCCAAGAAGTGACGCACGAGCGTCATCCGAGAAGAGTGAGGAGAAGCAATGAGAATCATCCGCAGTACCGCCATCCTGCTGGCACTGCTGGCCGTAGTCGTCCCGAGCTACGCACAGCAACCGGCACCGTCCACCATCAACATCTCGGGCGTGACGTACACCAAGTGGCTCTGGGGCAACCAGCGCTTCGACGGCAGCCTCTATAACTTCACCAACGTCCCGGGTGAAGGATGGGGCGACAACGGCCAGGGCACGGAGATCGAGCTCCTGGTCGGCGCCAAGCCGAACCGCTTCCTCGAAGTCAGCGGCCGCATCCACTCCCGCTTCAGCCAGAACTTCTGGACCAACTTCGGCGGCTTCGGCGGCACGGAGAGCGGCGGCTGCAGCGACCCTCAGGGCGGCGGCGACTGCGGCGAGAACGATCCCCGTTCCAACCAGTACGTGAAGCTGCGCGGCATGACCGTCCGCGTCACCCCCGGCTACAAGTACCTCGACGCCGTCACCTTCGGCTCGTCGGACCTCGGCATGTTCGACGCGTTCACGATGGGCAAGATCCGCTACATCGACCGTGACAATCTCGGCGTGCTGCTGGCCCAGGGCACCATCACCCCGAACCTCCGTTACGACGGCATCCGCATCTCCCTGCCGCGCCTCTGGGCCGGTCCCGGCTTCAACACCGGCGAGTTCACCTCCGACGACAGCGCCTACGGCCTCCAGCTCCGCTGGACCGGCCCGCTCGTCGACGTCACCGGCATCGGCGAGTTCGTCAACGACGTCGAAGTCGACGCCGGCGACATCATTCGCGACGACGGCCGCGAGCTCACCAACCGCTACAAGAACAACGTCATCGGCATCAAGGCCGACATCCACCCGGCCGGCCCGTACGCCTTCCGCGCCGCCGTCTACCACTCGTCGTCCGACCCGAACCTCGCGCTGACCTCGCCGAACTTCGGCCTCAACGGCTACTCGCCGGTCATCGCCGCCGACGTCAGCGACACCGCCTGGAAGCTGAACGCCGACGTCACCGACCCGTTCGGCGTCGGCTTCTCCGTCAACGCCGAAGTCTTCAACATCGGCTCCGACTACACCTCCATCCTCGCCGCACGCCGAGAGACCGACGTCCTCCTCACCGAAGGGCGTGACGCCACGTGGGCCTATCCCGGCCCCGCCAACGCCGCCTACGGCATCTTCGGCGGCAACCCCACCCGCATCGGCTACTCCGGCTGGCAGGGCAACATGCAGCAGGTGGCCACCATCAACGTCGACAACGAGTTCACCGACTTCGACGAGCCGGCCGCCGAGACCGCCATCGGCTGGAAAGGGTTCACCATCACCCCGCGCTGGCAGCGCGACACCCTCGAGATCTCGGGCGAGTACTCGCACATCGACTACAACACCAACTGGCAGGCCTGGGGCGACGAGAGCCGCGGGATCGAGAACACGATCTACCCGGCCGCCGAGATCGCCGGCATCGGCGTCGGCAACCCGTACCGCTCCGCCTACGCTCCCTTCCAGGAGAAGACCACCGACATCGCCCTCGTCCGCGCGCGCTACACCCTCAACGTCGGCAAAGGCGTCGACCTCTTCGGCAAGATCAAGATGATCAAGGAAGAAGACCTGCGCCTCAACGACGCGGCCTTCCTGCCATACGCCGCGGGGGACTGCCCGGGCGGTGGCGTGGCCTGCGCGAATAACCAGCGCTTCTACTCGCCGGGCAACAGCACCTCGGCGATCTACGGCAACCCCGGCGTCATCACCGTCAACGGCGTCACCGGCTACCAGTGGGCGCCGTTCGACGACGTCAGCGACGACGACCGCGACCTCGACTACAAGATGATCCAGGTCGGCGCCGGCTACCAGCTCACCGACGTCATCTACGGCTCCCTGACCCTCGAGCACTACGACGCCGACCTCCAGGACGGCAACACCGCCTTCCAGGCCTACCGCCTCCACGAGATGGCCTCGGGCGAGCACGAGAAGCAGAAAGCCATCATCCAGCTCCGCTTCCCGATCGGCGGCGCTGAAGCCGGCTTCAACTACGAATACACCACCGGCGAATTCGAGCCCGACTTCGGCAGCGGCTTCGTCACCCAGTTCGCCAGCACCGACACCGCCGCCAACGTCGGCGTCCCGGTCGGCTCCCCCGGCTTCTCCGGCCGCTTCGGCGGCTGGAACAGCCTCGCCACCCGCGAGTTCGATCACCAACATTTGAAGGCGTACTTCAAGGTGCGGTTCTAGGTTTTGTTGTCCCGGGGTTGGGGCGGCTTCGCCGCCCCAACCCCTGTTGTCAGTTGTCGGTTGTCCGAACCGGCAGCGTTGAATGCGGAACCATGAGCGATGAAACGGTGGGATCCCCGTTTCATCGTTGATTGTTCAACGTTCTCCCCCGGCGCGAAGCGCCGTCTATGGAGCGCCGGTCTTCGACCGGCCGGTCCGCCGACGTTCCGTCGGCCCGCTCCCGCGCTGCTCGCCCCACCCACCCGGCTGGCCGAAGGCCAGCGGACCGGCCGGCGGAACGCCGGCGCTCCATCAGACGAACGCCGGAGGCGTTCCTGTAATGAGCCAGGGTTGCAACGAACGCCGGAGGCGTTCCGGAAATTAGCCGGGGGTTGAGCGCGACAGCGCGATACCCCCGGAACCGCAAACAGTTTTAAAGTGCACCCCGGCAGGGGTGCCGGAAACAACCGACAACCGACAAACATCCATGAAGAACATGCGCAAACTACTGATCGCAACCCTCCTCACCCTCACCGCCTGCGCCACAGCGCCGAGCGGTGGATCTCTCTTCACCCTCACCGACCCCCAGGGCGACGACTACGGCAACGGCAAGCTCGTCTACCCCATGAACCCCGACTTCGAAAGGGGAGAGCTCGACCTCCTCAGCCTCACCGCCTCGAAAGTCCCCGGCGGCACCGACTTCGAAGCCTCCTTCGCCCGGCCCGTGCGCATCCCCCAGCGCCGCACCATCGACGGCATCGGCACCCAGCTCGACCAGGTCGCGCGGCTCGGCTTCTACAACCTCAACCTCGACATCTACATCGACACCGACGGCGTCCCCGGCTCCGGCTCCATCACCACCTTGCCCGGCCGCGGCGTCACCATCGCCGGCACCACCGCCTGGGAAAAAGCCATCGCCCTCACCCCCGACCCCCAGACCGCACGGGGAGAGCTCCGCCGCATCGTCGTCCGCGACGAACGCCGCCGCGAAAAAGCCGAAGGCCGCAAAGGAATCGTCACCGACGAAACCAAAACCGAGCTCCAGACCGGCGTCGACGAATACGTCTACTTCCCCACACAGGTCCGCGTCGCCGGCAACCGCATCACCTTCCACGTCCCCGACACCTTCCTCGGCGGCGAGCCCAAAAAAGACTGGAGCTACGTCGTCGCCGTCAGCGGCGCCGACCTGATCCAACGCCACGACCAGTCCAACCGAGTCATGCGCCTCGGCGACCCCTCGGAGGCGCTCATGATCCTCCCCGTCGGCACCGGCCGCCCCACCGACCGCTTCGGCGGAGCCATAGAAAACGACACCTTCTTACCACCGCTGGTGGACATCATCGTGGGAGGAGGGGAGGAGCAGAAGGCGGTGCTGTCGAACTACGATGCGGATGCGGATCGGCCGGCGGTTTTGACGGGGGTGAGGCCGTGAGGGCACTTATTGGTGGTGGTCGTCGACGCTGCGATGCCGAGCGGTGACAGACCGTCGGAGTCACACTCACGTAAGGACAAGCAGCTCGCTAGACGATGTCACCCCGACCTCACTGGCCGCTTCAGTCGCATTGCCAGATGACGGCCCCAGGTGGGAAGCGCCCGGCAAAATGCGACAAGCCGGACCGGGACGGTTGTTGAGCCCGATGCTGCTATCGCACCGTCGCGACAACCGCTGCACGGCCACTCGTAGTCGTCCCGGCACCGCCCTCATAGTCGCTCTTCCAGCCGAACTGTCGGTATCATGAGGCGTCGTGCATCCACGAACCGCAACCTCCACTCTAACCCTTCCGGGAACACCATTCGTTAAGTGGCCGGGTGGGAAACGTTGGCTGACACCATTCTTGCTCCACCTCTTACAGAAGCGACCGATCCGGAGCTATTTCGAGCCATTCCTCGGGGGTGCGGCGCTGTTCTTTGCCCTTCGTCCGGACCGCGCGTACCTTTCTGACATCAATGCGGAACTCATTAACGCATACGTCCAAGTTCGGGACAATCACGAAAGAGTGGCTGCGGTTCTACGAACCCTCCCAGTGACGGCAGAGGACTTCTATAAAATCCGTGCGCGTCGCCGACGGTCACCGATTTTACGAGCCGTAGATTTCCTCTATCTCAACCGAACGGCGTATGGAGGCGTTTATCGCGTCAACAGGAGTGGGATGTTCAATGTGCCGTATGGGGGGGGAGAGCGGACGCCACGGTTACTGCACGAAACAGATCTCCTCTTTCGTGCAGCCGCCGCGCTTCAGCCCGCGACGCTTGATGTCTGCGATTTCGAAGCCTCAATGCGGCGCGCCGGCGACGGTGACGTAATATACTGCGACCCGACTTACACCGTCGCGCACAATAATAATGGGTTTATTAGGTATAACGAACGCAACTTTTCATGGCAGGATCAGCGCCGGCTTGCGGAGACCGCACGAGACGTCGCGAAAGTCGGTGCAACGGTGGTGATCAGTAACGCACATCATGCAGACCTCATCGCGCTGCATCGTGGCGCTACTTGTCATCTAGTCACGCGCCGAAGTCTACTTGCGAAGCAGCCTTGTCATCGCCGCGAAGTAATAGAATGCGTGTTCGTTTATCCTCCCCAGTAGCATCATCATTCGCGATGGACGCGGTCCATATATCTGAGATATGCGCGGCCCGCGCTCAAGATTTCGTATCGAACTAACATGTTCGGTGATTCGATTCGACGTGCCAAGCCAGGGATTCTCTTTAACACCTTGTTGGCATTGTTGTAGCGAATTCGGTGACCTGCGGCAGCGGTCAGTTCCTCTATCTCATTGCAATCAAGTGGTCGGCCGGTTTGATCCAATGCGCGTAAAGCATGATACGTTTGATTTCGGTCGCGAGTCAGTCGTGGGTGCACATCCCAACTTATCCCACTTAGCGCGGCCTGCACGTCATGCGTGATGACTGCATCCACTTGCGCCCAAAACACCTCGAGACTTCCCTCGTTTAAAATTCGAATGTCTGCAAAATCCTCAGCAACTCGAAGTAATCCAAACATTCCTTGTTCAGAATCGAGCGCTCGAAAAGCGGTCATTGTCGTGATCCCGTCAAGACGACCCCGTGCTAAGTGTCGCTCAAAGCGCGATCGTTCGCTGGCCTCTATCAAGACTACCCTCGCGTCGGGCATCACGCGTTTCAACAGGTCAACTTCCTCGACGGCTCGAAAGCCGGTGATAACAACATCCCGGTCTGTTTCAATATCGAGGATTTCTACAACTTTACGAGCAACAATGTCGGCACCATGGCTGCGTAGAAAAGTGTCGGCGATTTCGAATGCCGTAAGCCCTGGATCGACTGCACCTTCCGCGAGCATACGCAGGACTGCGCTGGCCTCCAGAAAGCGGAAGTTGTGACGCTCGGCGGCGCGCTCGCCGAAGGTGGTCTTGCCAGCGCACGTACGGCCAACGACAATCAATACTTGACGATCCGTCTTCCATAATGTGCCTTGGCCTTCGATAGTGACTTTATTACGACGGCTGTAGGCGGGCGGTGAGATATTTAATATAACCGCGTACTCCTCCAGCCGGTTTATCAATTCGAGCATTGCGCGAACACGAAAGTCGTGCTTCCAAGACTCCTCGAATGACATTTCGCCGAGCCGTTTTACGGCACCGTCTGGTATGAACCACCCATTAAAGGTATGTGGTGTTAGCCACGGGTATTGAGCCGACGGCGCAAATGTGGGCGGCGTTGCGGCAACCATTCCCTGCGTCTCGCCATGAAAGATTAGCGGTCGGCGAAGACCCGGGAGGTGAAGGGCGATATCAGCCTTCACGGTAGCCCGGCGATCGCGAGCGCGAAGAGTTAACTGCGCATCTAGGTCGGCGAATGGCGTCCTCTCGAACCACTCCTTGACTGCTAATCCTGGGAAATCGTCATCGCCACTGATTCCTTCTATACGAAGCGATGTGTCCTCTACGAAAAATATGGTTCCGCGCCCGACTCGTGACTTGATCTCGTCAACAGCGCGGGTGAGTAGCCTTTCCTTACCGAGGGAGTAATCCTCAGTATACGGCTCCGTCGTTGAGCGGAAGTGCTGAAGTCTTAAACCTACCCGATCAAAGACGGCACGCGCCTGCAAATATTTGGCGACGTTCGAAGTGTGAAAAAACACTTCGAGAGCCCGCTCACCAAGGAGAAACGCCTCTCGCAGGAAGGGACGTACGCGATCAGCCATGACTAATTTCGTACCCCTTACGGCGTGCTTGAAACGTTCCTAAGACCGAAGTGTCATACTCTTTCGCCACTTCTCTGATGCGGTCGACACCGTCAACGTCCGAGGTGATGGCGTAGATCAGCGGTCCCATGCTGCTCATCCCAGCAGGGACAGATTTCGCTTGAAGTGACCGAAGTACTCGTCGAACCGAGGTAGGTTGACCTCGCAATTCCAACCGCTTGAAGCCAGTCTGCTGAATCTCCTGCAGTGCCCTCCTCATAAGAGGGAGGTCGTCGGATGCTACCGCCGGAGCGATTCCGTGATAGACGAGAGCTAACGTACGTAGTGCTGCCGCGGAGCTAATCGGTGTGTACGTGTCAAAAAAGAGCCGTTCGTCCGTGCCTGAATAGCATCGACCCTTAGGCAGTAGTAACGTGAAACGCCAAGATCGGGGCACGCTTACCCGGACGAGTGCCGGCGGTGGCGAGTGTCCGGAAGTGGCCGACGATGGACGGAAAGGTGCGCCGGCAGGTTGCCGTATATGTCCGCCATCGGCTATAAAGCCACCGTCAAAAAACGTATGGATACCAACACCCGAAGCTCCACCACGTCCGCTTAAGGTCTGGATAGCGTCGCGGTTCGCGGTGTACTTCCAGACACGAAACGCACCGGCTGCGATCGCCATCGCCAGGGCGGTCTTAGAGCCAAGTCCGATATGTTGTGGCGGCGCTGCAGTGACAGTTATAGCGACGCCGCCACAGATGGGACGGACACGTTCGAGAATTGAGCGTACGACGGCAAGGGTTCCGTCATCGAGTGCTATGTCGGAATGCACGTATGGTCGTCGACTGCGTTCCACATGGACGACGGTCGGCAATCCGTCAATCGCGATGCCAGCGCCGCCGAACCTTCGATGCGTCACGCCCGCCAAGTCTACGAGCGTGATGTGCAACCGAGGATAAGAGATGATTTTCATCGCGTAGCGTCAATCAAGAGTGACGCTCAGCGCTGGATCGGACCAAATCGTCTCGAACTGGGAGGTCATTCGATCAAACAGCAGGCCACCTCTCTGCAAAAGTATGGTTGGAGAGTTTCTGCTCGGTTGCTTCAGTAGATAGGGCCCCCAAAAGACTTCGTCATCGACCCGAAAGATATTTATGGTCGGCAAAGTACGATATAGCTTAACCTCAAAAGGGTATTTTCCACCGGCCGCAATGATTGGTCGGACACTCGCAATGAAATCCCGCACGTCTTGCGCTATCGTTCCTACGTTCTGCCGTTCTTCGACATCCCGTTGTGAAGCATAAGATTGCGAAACGGTGGGGAAGTCGGGATCCAACAAGAGTATCCGAACGTGAGCACGTTGGCGCCATTGCTCAAATGCGTCGAGGTAATCTTCACGTAGTGCGCTCAGTCCGAAGCCCATAATGTCGATATGCTCACGTGCTGTCGCCAAGCGCGAATCGTATTCAGCGCGAATTCGTACGGAACGCGCGTCAAATATTCGTACAACACCGAATTGCGCCAATACCTCAAGCCTTTTCGCAACGTCACGAGTCAGAAAGATGTAGATGAACACGGTCCAGCCAGTTATGCCCGTGGCTATCAGCGATGTGCCGATACCGAGCCAAACAGCATGCGTGGTCTGGACGGCGACGGTACCCAACGCCACCATGAGCGCGTGAAGCAACAGATAGACCCAGTTCGTCGGATCGAGAGACTGTCTTATTCTCATTACACGTCCGTCCAAGAGTAATTCTATCTCAGCGCCGTTGTTAGCCGCCTAATAACTTGGCTCTTTGTGAGGATCGCACCCGCGCTCCGTAGGAGCAGCGGGGTCAGACCTCGGTTAGTTCCACGGGTCGTAGATTGCGAAACAGATCACGTCTCGCGGTCGACCTTCGTTCTTCTCAAGCCGTCACGCGGACTCGTCCCCATCGTCACCCGGATCGGATTCCTCCGGCTGCCATTCGCTCAGAGGAAGTTTTCGCATCCCCACCAGATGGCCACGCACCGAAAGGGCCACGCCGTCCAGGAGAGCGGTCTCGTGATCGGGTAGGAGACGAATCACGAGATCGCGCACGTCGGACGCAGAGAGTCCCTGCCTGCGGATGCGGATGACCGAGGGAGAGGACCAGCCGTACAGGGCCGGGAGCGCGTGAAAGTCGGCGTCCAGCGTCACGACGATCCGTCCGCCGGCTCTGGCCTCCTCGAGGATGGCCTCATCGGCGGTGGCAGCATCGCGGATCTCGGTCACGTGAACAAGCATCCATGCCTTGCTCGCGGAGCAGCGCCGCGGCGCGCCGCGGCAGTCCTTCATCGAGAAGAATCTTCATCGACGATCAGTACGAGAGGTCGTCGATGCGGTCTTCGACCGAGGCGGCGGCGTAGAGGAGAGCCTGCCGGATGGCTTCATCGTCGAGTCGCGGGTAGTCCTTTTGTAATTCGTCGCGGTCCTTGTACTGCGCGAGAATGTGCAGCACGCGCTTTACGGTGAGGCGTGTGCCACGGACGCACGGCTGTCCATTCATGACGGCCGGGTCGATGGAAATTCGTTCGAGCGTCACGATGCCTCCTTCATCCATCGTCGGCACGGGGTCCTTTAGAGCCTCTGCGCCCTCAGCCGAATCATTACCACATTCCGTCAGGCGCTTCGCGCCAGTCTCGATTGTACTGCGGGTGCAATGGTGACCGAGGCCGGCTGCAGCCGGAACCCAATCGCGCTCCTCCCGAGTGCCGGCCCAGACTAAAAGTCCGGGCCAGATGTGGGCCGGACTTTTAGTCCGGCCGCCCTCGGTGGGCCCGATGATCTGAGAACTCGGCCTGACGGCGCGGATCGCACCACCCTTACGGCGGGACGCCGTCCGCCGGCGGGACGCCGCCGGGCCAGCCGACGCGACGTCGGCGCTCCGGCGCATGACGACGCTCATCGTAAAACTGCGCCTCTGCGTGTTCGAGCGAGAGATCGGCGCGTCATCGCGGAACCGAACGTCCGTGCCGGGAGCGCCGACGTCGCGTCGGCTGGCCCGGCGACGTCCCGTCGGCGGACGGCGTCTCGCCGTAAGTCGCTGAATCACGACCTTAGGTGGCGACGCGGATAGAATCTGCTCCATCGCACGAACCTCGCATTGGCGAAACCTGGTGGCGCTCCTGATCGCGGGAAGCCTGCTCCTCGGCTGCTCGCGGGAAACTGCGAGCCTCCCGGAATGGTCGCCGGGGGAGCGCGTGACGGTGCCGGGCGTGTTGGTCGCGGTGCTTCGCGAGAGCGAGGAAACAACGCTGTTTCGGGTCACGGGTGAATTCAGCGACGACTTCGAGCAGTACAAGACGAAGCCGAAGGTCGGCGGGCATCCCGCGATCGCCGAGAAATCGCTTCCCCCGAAGGCTGCGCGGGAGGTTGCGGAGATCCTCAGCAGCGGCGCGAATTACCTGCCCGCGAACGAGGCGTGGACGTGTCTGCCCCAGCCCTTTTATCTGAT
Source organism: Thermoanaerobaculia bacterium (assembly GCA_035629865.1). GTDB lineage: Bacteria > Acidobacteriota > Thermoanaerobaculia > Gp7-AA8 > Gp7-AA8 > QHVT01. Next base: position 216,792 of record DASPHC010000146.1, read on the forward strand.
TCGCGCCCGGCGCGGCGCCGATGTGCTGGAGGTGGTCGTGCACGAATGCGGCGACGTGGAGATGGCGGGAACGATCGGAGGGAAGCGTCATTCGTGGCAGCACGGCCTCGGTTCCTCCGCGGGCGAGGAGAGGCTGTGGGCGATCCTGCGGAGTGTGATTCCCTCGGCTCCGAACTGCTGCGGGGAGACCGCGGACACTGCGAAGAACTGACACGGATGGCTCGAGCTTCTCGGCGACTGATGCCGGGATGCACGTCGAGCAGGTAAAATTCTCCCTGATGGGAGAGTCCTTCATCGAGCAGGAGATTGCCGCGCATCGCGCCCGAAACGAGAAGTTGCTCGAGCTCATCGAGCGGCACGGCGCGGACCAGGACGCGACACGGCCGATCGACTTCTTCTTTTATACCGGCGATCAGGACGCCGCTTCCGCACTGGCTCGCGACCTCGAGGTTTCGGGTTTCGTGTCGGTCCAGGTGTCGGACGAGCCGCGGAACGACCAGTGGTGCGTTCAGGCCGTGCGAATGGATTCCGTTGCGGCCATCACCGAGGAAGCTTTTGTCGAACGTGTAGTCAGCCTTGCCGCAAAACATCTCGTTGCATTCGACGGGTGGGGCACCCCGATTTGACGCTTGATCCAGGCCCCCTATCCGTTCTCGTTTCCCTGCACCGGACTCCGAAACAGCACCGCCGCGAACGCGAGGGCGAAGAGGAGGTAGAGGGCGGTGGCGATCAGGAAGAGGGGGCGCCGCTCTCCGGCGGCGATGAACTTCGCGAGCGCCAGTGCACCGATCGTCCAGTGGGTGAGATTCCCGATCGCGATCGGGCGGTTGTAGATGCCTCCGATCAGGCTTCCTCGGGCGGTCCAGTTCACCATTGCAAACGCGAACCAGAGTGCCGCCAGGAGTTGAATGACGACGGGCAGGCCGCCGGTCGGCGGGAGGCCGGCCGCCTCGGCGATCTCTGCCGGCGCGAACGAGCCTGCGATGCCGGCGGCCCCGAGGACGACTGCACTCACTGCAAGGAGCAGCTTCGTGTTCACCCCGGCCACTCTAACGGAGACTCTCCGTTTCACGCCATCTCAAAACGACTCATCTGTACCGTCCTCCCCTGATCGCATCATCCGGAAGCGGATCGTGCCGGTCGAAGCCTCTGGCGTCTGGTATCGCAGCGGCAGGATTCTTTATCCCAGACAGAAAGACGAGGCAGAGGCAGAGGACGCCTGACCGGCCTGCGAGATCCGGAATCTCGATGTCGAGATCAAAAATCTCAACGCCGAGATGTGGGATCTCAACGCCGAGATGCGGGATCTCAACGTCGAGATGCAGGATCTCAACGCTGAGATGCGGGATCTCAACGTCGAGATGCGGGATCTCAGCGCCGAGATCGACAATCTCAATTTTGAGATGGATGATCTCGATTTTGAGATGAATGATCTCAATTTTGAGATCGACAATCTCAAAATTGACACCGGGAATCTCAAATCGACGTCCGGAGTCTCGATTTCTGACCTTGATGACCCGTCAAGGAGCTCGCATCGCGTCCCGCAACGCGTCGAGCGCTCCCCTCAGGGCGTGGACGATCTCCGGGTCGGCGAGCATTTCATCGGTCGACAGGCGGCGGCCGTCGAGCGGGATCGTGACGGAGGCGGCCGGGATGATGCGGGCGGACATGACGCGGAGGGTCTCGCGGAGCGACGTGTCGGCGTAGGTGGCGCGGGCCGAGGCGTTCAGGATGCCGGCCGGTTTGTCGATGATGGCGGGGGAGCTGACGAGCCAGTCGAGTGCGTTCTTCAGGCTGCCCGGCACGCCGTGCGCGTATTCAGGGGTGGAGATCAGCAGCGCGTCCGCGTCTGCGACGGACGCTCGCCATTCCGCCACTGCCGGCGATGGGACGGAGTTCTCGGTGTCGTGGTCGGGATTGAAGTGGGGGAGGGCGGCGAGGGCGGTGGAGAGGGTCACGGCGTCGTCCGATGCCATCGCGGCGGCGGCGCGGAGCAGTTTCGCGTTCGTCGATTCGGTGCGCAGGCTGCCGGAGATGGCGAGGATGTGCATGGGGGTGTGCATGATACGGGGAGGGCCCGTGTCCCCTTCTTGTCATCCTGAGCCACAGGATTCTCCCCACGAAGGGAAAGCATGGCGGCGAAGGACCTGGGCGGGTGGGGGTGGGATGAGCGTGCATCGCTCCCCCTCCCACCAGGTCCTTCGCCGCCATGCTTTCGGCTTCGTGGGAAGGTCCTGCGGGCTCAGGATGACAAGAAGGGGACCCGTCTACAATCCGCCGGATGGCGAACGCATCCGGCACCCTGGGCACACGCGCGGCGGCGCTGGGGACGACTACGGTGGCGATGTGGGTGGTGCATGCGATCGAGATGCTTGTTCCGGGCGAGTTCGCCCTTGCCCACGGGATCATTCCCCGCACGTGGGAGGGTATCCGGGCGATCCCGATCGCGCCGTTTCTTCATGCCGATCTCGGGCATCTGGCGGCGAATACGATCCCGTTCCTGATCCTCGGCGCGCTGGTGTTGATCGGCAGCGTGGGTGAGTTTTTGTTCGTCGTCGCGGTTTCGGCCCTCGTCGGCGGTGCCGGAATCTGGATGTTCGGCGCGGGGAACGCGCACCACATCGGGGCGAGCGGGGTGATTTTTGGCCTGTTCGGCTATCTCGTCGCGCGCTCGCTCTACGACCACCGCTGGTCCTCGCTCCTCATCGCCATCGGCGTGGCGCTGGGCTACGGTACGGCCATGCTGTACTCGCTCGTCCCGGACGCAGGGATTTCCTGGACCGCGCACTTTTTCGGGTTGTGCGGAGGGGTGATGGCGGCGCGGATGAGGTTCCGGCGGCGCTGAGGGTCACGGGCGAGTGGGGACAGGTCGCGCGAGAGCCGGCCCGCGAGGACGCGGGCGGACCGGCCGACGCGACGTCGGCGGTCCGGGGGGTGCGGCCGCCGGTACGGCGTCTCGCCGTAAGGCCCTGCGGACCGCCCACGTCGCCGTGGGCCGGTCCGCCCGCGTCCTCGCGGGCAGGCTCTCGCGATGTGGTTGCCGATTACGCCGGCACGACCGGCCGCTTCGTCTTGACGAGCAGCTCCCCGAAACGCGGATCCTTGCGAATCGGGTCGACGGCGGGATCGACGTTGAGATAGACGAGATACCCGGCGCGCTCTTCACAGGCGCGGTCGAGGGAGGCGAAGGCGCGGTCGTGGTCGGCGAGGCCGATGTGGACGAGGCCGAGGCAGTAGGAGGAGACGTAGCGCTGGCGGGCGATCTCCTCCAATTCGGCGAGCACGGTGCGCGCCCGTTCGAGATCGCCGGAGAGGCCGGCGGTGTGGCCGATGGCGGCGAGCATCTTGGTCGAGCGGCCGGAGGCGAGATAGGCGGCTTCGAGCTCGCCGATGGCGGAGGCAAACTGGCCGGTCTGGCTGAGGGCCAGGCCGAGGAGGAAACGGGCCCATGGAAAATCAGGGTCGAGCTCCAGCGTGGCGCGGTAGCGCTGGATGGCAGCGTCGTAGTCGCGGGCGAAGTATTTCACCCAGCCGAGGTCCGTGCTGATCGCGAGTGACAACGGGTCGAGCTCGTGCGCGTGCGCCATCTCCTCGGCGGCATCGTCGAAACGCGCCGCTTCACATAAGAGGAGCGACAGCCAGTGGCGCGCGGTCGGATAGGCGCCGTTGAGCGCGCAGGCCTGCCGGAAATCGCGCTCCGCCTCGGCCCAGTCCCAGTCATAGAGGCGGCGCACGAACGCGAGCGTCGTCCGCGCCTCCACCAGCGATGCGTCGATGTCGAGCGCGCGCATCGCCGCCGCTTTCGCGCGCGGCATCGCTTCGCGCGGCGGCAGCATCTCGAAGGCTGCCGCTCCCATCAGGGCGAACGAATCGGCGAGTCCGGCGTATGGCAGCGCGTACACCGGGTCCTGTTCGATGGCCGCCTCGAAGTGGTCGATGGCTTTCTTGAATCCTCCCTCGGTCCGTTTGTTCCAGAAGAAGCGGCCTTTCATGTACGACTGGTAGGCCTGCGGATCGTGGGTGAAGCGTTTCTTCAGCGTCTTCTTCTGCTCGCCGGTGAGGGCGATGCGGAGGTTCTCGGAGATCTGCAGGGCGATCTGTTCCTGCACCTCGAAGATGTCGGCGAGCTTGCGGTTGTACGTTTGTCCCCACACCTGCCGGTCGGTGCCTGCGTCGACGAGCTCGCAACTGACGACGAGCGTGTCGCCGCGCAGGACCACCCGGCCGGTCACGACCGAGCGTACGTCCAGCTCCGCGGCGATCTCACGCGGCGCCATCTCTTTCGACTTGTACCGGAACGCGGTGGCCCGCGGCACGACGCGCAGTTTCGGGAGGCTGGAGAGGCTGTTGATGACCGCCTCGGCGATCCCGTCGCCGAGGTACTCGAGCGAGGCGTCGGTGCTCTGGTTGACGAACGGCAGCACGGCCACGGCGGTCAGCGGCTTCGCCCTGCGCGCGGGCTCTTTCCTGGTCCTGCCGGAGCCGCTCAGGGCGTCCCGCAGGGCGAGAGCCAGGTCGCTCGCGGAGGCATAGCGCGCGGAGATCTCTTTCTCGAGACAGGTGCTGACGATCGCGCTCAGGTCGGCCGGGAACGAGCGTTTCGACAGCGTCGGCGCGGGCTCGCGGAGGATGGCCATCGAAGTCTCGATCGTGCTCTCGCGCGCGAACGGCCGGTCGCCGGTGAGGACCTCATAGAGCACGCAGCCGAGGGCGAAAAGATCGCTCGCCGGCTCGACCTTCTGTGCGCGTAATTGCTCGGGGGCCATGTAGCCGATGGTGCCGACGATCATCCCGGAGGTGGAATCGGTGGCGATGCTGCCGGAACGCCCGCCGTCGGCGGCGGTGTGAGCGAGGCCGAAGTCGAGGATCTTCACCCGCCCGTCGAGTGTGATGAAGAGATTCTCGGGTTTGAGGTCGCGATGGATGATGCCTTTGGCGTGCGCCGCGGCGAGGCCGTCGGCGACACCGGCGGCCAGCTCCGCCGCCTCGCGCCACGGCAGCGCTCCGCGGCGGACGCGATCGCGCAGCGTCTCTCCTTCCAGCAGCTCCATGACCGCGTAGGTGACGCCGTTCTCGGTGCCGAAGTCGAAGATGGAGAGGATGTTGGCGTGGCTCAGCGACGCGACGGCCCGCGCCTCGCGCAGGAACCGCGCGGCCGCATCGGCATCGGCGATGAGCTCGCGCGACAGCACTTTCACCGCGACGTCGCGCCCGAGGCGCGGATCGTTCGCCCGGTAGACCTCGCCCATTCCGCCCTGTCCCAGAGAGTCGACGATCCGGTAGTGCCCGAGAGACGTGCCCGACTCGATCGAGGTCATTCAGGCCGAATGATACGCGCCCCCCACCCGGGAACGACCGGGGGGCCTCCGGCGGGCGGGCCCGGCCCGC
>DASPHC010000147.1:0-4390 GCA_035629865.1 Thermoanaerobaculia bacterium
TTCGCGAAGTGAGTGGGGACGAGTCGGCCCACAAGAGACGACGAGGAGGCCTCCGGCGGGCCGGCACGGCCGGCAGCGCTTGTCGAAGCACGTGCTGACGCGAGGCGGGTGATTGAGGCGACAGGCGTGCGTTCAGGCTAGGCCAACCTGCGCTGCCGGCCGCGCCGGCCCGCCGGAGGCCCCCCGTCGTCTCTTCCGTTGGCTGATTGAAACTCCTACCGCACCGCCCGTCGCCGAGGCGCTTCCACAAAGAACCGCCGCATGTCCGACCTGCGCGTGCCGCACACGCCGAGGTCGGCTTCGACCCACCAGTGGATAGAACCGCTCAGGTTCACCGCGAGCGACGTCTCCGCCGTCGTACCGATCAGGCGCGGCTTGCCGAGGTTCGCAGCCGCGTAGACGCGGTAGGCCGTCGCGCCGGGAACGCTTCTCCACGTCAGGTTCAGTGCGGGTCCGCCTGGCCGCGCGTCCCATGCCGGGCCGGTGAGATCGGGGCCGTCGCTGTTGCAGGCGCGGCCGACGACGAGGTCGTGGTCGGCGAAGTCGGTCCTGCCGCCCCAGTAGGCGATGTTGAAGAGGCGCGACTCGAGGTAGCCGTAGGCCACGTTCTCCGGCGTCGCCACGCGGACGATCGCCACACCGTTGGTGAGGCCGACCGTATGCACCACCTGGCCGTCCGCCGCAAACGGCGCGCGGCCGACCAGCACCTGCCCGTTCTCATCCGTGCGCAGCTTCAGGTCGGGCACGTTGTCGTAATGTGTCGAATACCACTGCGCGCCGTTGGCGACCGAGTAGTAGAACCAGATGTCGGCATTGCGCATCAGGTTCCCGTCGCCGTCGCGGACGGTCAGGCGGTTCTGCGCCGGGAAGTCGTTGAGGAACGTCGCGAAATTGCGCGGCTCGTTGTAGTTCCCCATCACCGCGCGCGCCGGCGATGTGGTTCCAGGTGATCGCGCCGTAGCGGTCGAGGAACGTGTACTGCGCATCGTACTGGCGAGGTAGGGGTGGCGTCGGCGCTGTGGGCGCCGCAGCAGAACGCATTCACAAGACCAATACTAACGATCCGTAAGTACCTTCCCCGTCATCCTGAGCGACGGGCGGGGGGAGAGGGAGCGAAAAGATCTGTGCGACCAAAAGTGGGATTCAGGCGTCGCGGGCACGGCGATGTATCATTTGGAGCATGACCCGGATCGCCGCCATCCTTCTGTCGTTCTTTGGGCCGATCGTTCCCGGCATCCTGCTTTTGCTTTTCCTCGCGTCGTTCGACAACGAACCGCCGACGGTGGTCACTGTAGGTGCTTTTGTCCTGGCCATCCTCGCTGCGCTGGGGATACGAGTGCATTTCGCGATGTGGTACGCACGAGACAAAGGTAGAAGCAGCGCGTTAGGGCTACTGGCTCTCTTCGGCCTGCTCGGGTGGCTTTTCCTGATCGTCACCGAAGATCGCAAGGGAGTTGCATCACCCCGCCCGGACGCGACAGCGGAAGCCGTCGTGGCGTGAGTCAGGGTCAGGCGGCTGTGGCCTGATGGTTGCGCAGATGTCTAGCCCGGGCGAATCGAAAGTTGATCACGATCGCGGGGACAAGGGCTACGGCCGCCGCTGCGAGCGCGATACACACAACAATTCTATGCTCTGTTACGGTTGAGTCGGAATCCTGAACCATGAGCTCCGGCCAGCCAAGTGCCAACCGGACGATGTAGCCGGCCAATAGTAACGGAGCGATCGCTTTCCAGGCCGCGACCAGTTGTGGCACTGCGATGCGTGTCGCATAGAACACCATGCCGAGAACGGTAAATACCGATAGAGCGATATCGAGAACGAGTTCGGCCGGCGTGACGTCCATCTCCGGGTCCAGCCACGACACAGCGGACAGCGCCGCGAACAAAGCGATGTTAAGCCAAAGGGCGATTGTTTTCATAATACCGGCGTTCTCACGAGCGACGTTGGCCGAACGTGCTCATCATAACAATGAACGTTGAAAGCACTGAGAAGACCAACGCCCCCGATCATCCGGACACCTCTTCGTAACTCTGCGTCCCGGAGGGACAGCGAGAAGGAAGCCGGAGGCAAGCGCCGAGCGCGCGGCCATCGGCTACCTTCTCTCGGGGCCTCCGGCGCGAAACGCAGACGGATACCTAATCCACTTCGGTAATTCCTCGCGGGACTTGAGTGAGATACCGAAGTACAGCTCCCGAAAAAAGGTGGCCACTTGCTGGCGCAAAGAATCCGAGGGGAGCCGCCGAAGGCGGCGAAAGATCTGTAGGCCGTGATTTCTAACCGGCTGTATCTGTCGGAAGGATCAGAGTTGGCATGCACCGAAGAATGTGTCACCAGTCTGGCGGTGCCGAAGAAGGACACACGCACGATCATCCGGACAGATCCAAATTTCATACTCGTGGAGCGGCCGGGGAGCGAACCAGGCCGGACGATCGAAGCAGGTTTCGTCATCCAGCGTCCTGGTTCCAGCGTCCGACATCGGCTGCATGGAGTTTTCGTCGATGAAGCCGTCCGTCAGATCGCGGTTCGCGCCAAACTGAAAGTAATAAGCCTCTTCGCGCGTGAAGTGGGTCGAGCGCCAATACCGCGAATGCTTCACGACCAGTCCGGGCGGTGCCTTCCGCCCCCACGCGCGCTCGAAGTTCCGCGGATCGTCTTCCCATGTGCCGGCCCGACCGCACGCGAAACCGGTTGCGACCAGGACCGCAAGAGCAACCTTGACTGAAACGTTCGACATCGACACTCGACAGGTTAGCTGAAGCCACTTCATGCCGACAAGAAGTCAGGACGACGATGTCGCGATGAAAGCGTTGTCAGGTGGTCGGCGCTCGCGTCATTTGTGCTGTCGAGTCGCTGGCCGCCACTCGTTTTCCGTCCGATCAGTGAGGCTTCCGTAGTCGAACTGGTAAAGATACGGTGTGCTCGTTACCCCTCCCAGGTCACAGGAGGAAGGGAGGCCGGGTGCCTCTGTGTCGCGGAGATGGGTGACGATTGTGGGCGGACAGGCGCAATGGCCGTGACTCACGGTCTGAGGCAACAGCTCCTCATCCCGATGGCCTTCACTTAAGGAGGCTTGCCTTTTTGTCATCCTGAGCCGCAGGGAAGGTCCCACGAAGGCGAGAGCATGGCGGCGAAGGACCTGGGTGGGAGGGGAAGCGATACACGTTCATCCCACCCCCACCCCCCAGGTCCTTCGCCGCCATGCTCTCTGCCGTTGGGGAAGTTCCTGCGGCTCAGGATGACAAAATGGGGCAAGTCTGCCCTAAGGGAAGGCCACTGGCCGCTTACCCCGTCCGGCACTTGGCCTTCTAACGAGCGCGCCGCGATCCGGACCGTAGCCGCCGCTTGTCGAAGGACGTGCAGTCGCGAGACGGGCGATTGATGCGACAGGCGTGCGTTGAGGCTGGGCCAACCAGCGCTGCCGCCCGTGGCGGCCCGCCGGAGGCCTCCTGGTCATCTCCATCCGTTAGCGGCCTGCGAGCGTTCTGCTTAGAATTTCGCATGGGGTACGCGGAGCTGGCGCCTACGGCTGCGTTGCGGCCGTGGGTCGAGTGTTTCTGGACGCGGCGCGATGATGCGCCGCGGGGGGAGCAGCGGGTGCTGCCGGACGGCTGCGCCGACCTGGTCTTCGACCTGCGGTCGGGGGAGTCGGACGTGGTCGGGACCATGACCAGGCCGCTCGTCCTCCCGCCGGGCGATGGCTCGGACTTTCTGGGCGTCCGCTTCCGTCCCGGCCGGGCCGCGACGTTTCTGCGCATTCCGCTCGTCGAGATCACGGATGCGCAGGTTTCCCTCGGCGATCTGTGGAAAGGGTGGAGCGGCTCGCTGCTGGAGCAGCCGGTCGGCCGGATCGTGGCGGCGATGGAGTCGGAGCTGCTCGGCCGGCTCGATCCCGATCGCGACCGCCGCGTCGACGCGGCCGTGGAACGGCTGATCGACAGCCGCGGCGCGGCGCGCGTTGAGGAACTGGCGCGCGAGATCGGGATCTCACGGCAGCACCTGGCGCGGCAGTTCCTGCACCACGTCGGCGTTTCGCCGAAGTCGTTCGCCCGGGTCATGCGATTCCGAGGAGTGATCGAGTCGCTCGGCGACGATCCGGACTGGGCTGATGCGGCGGCGGCGCACGGCTATTACGATCAATCCCACCTGATCGCCGAGTTTCGCGAGCTGGCGGGTACGACCCCGGGCGCGTTCCATTTTTCCAATCGCTGAGCGGCCGCGGGGCGCTACGTTGTGCACATGAAGATCACGCCTGTTCTCGTCGTTCCCGCCATCGAGCCGGTGCTGCCGCTGTGGGAGGCGCTCGGTTTCGCCCGCACCGCCGAGGTCCCGCACGGTGACCGCCTCGGCTTCGTCATCCTCGCCCGTGAAAACGTGGAAGTGATGTACCAG
>DASPHC010000148.1:0-6094 GCA_035629865.1 Thermoanaerobaculia bacterium
GTTGCTCTCCACCCCACCTTCGGGGGCCACGACTCCTCATTCCCTTCGGTGACGCAGTTACCTTTGGCTTTCAACCAGTCGAGCGTTTGGTTGAGAGGGATCTCACCTCCTTTTCAGATGCGCTCTCGGGCGCACTAGCCCCCGGCTTCAGCCGGGGGTACGGACGACCCCTGATCGAGCCCGCGAAGCGGGCGACAGAACTGGCTTCGCTGTGCGTGGGCAACTTCTCTGTTCTGCCGCCCCCTTCGCGGGCTCCAATGGGGCGCGCCCATCCCCCGGCTGAAGCCGGGGGCTACAGGTCTTTCGCCGCCTTCGGCGGCGGGGAAAACCTCTTCGACGACTGCAGTCGCCACTCACCCCACGATCACCAGGCCGGGGTCTGACAGGGTCTGAAGCCATTGGCCTCTTTCTCCTCCACGCCACCGGCAAACGCGTACGCGACCTGCCGCTTGATGCTCCGTGTCTGCTGCTTTGACTGGTGACTACATTGTGACGTCCGGTCATCTCATTTTATTTATGATGCGGTCGAAGATTCAACAACGACCGCTCACGAGGCGGACCTTCCATGCTCACAATGGCCAGTTTCACCAACATGTTTGCTGCTGTCTCGATGGACGCCAGCAGCGCCGTTGCTGCTCATCGCCGGCGCGTCGTTGAACTGGGTTCTCGTACATCTCGCGCTGCGAAGCTTCTCGTCCGCATCGCTCCGTTCCTCGCACTGCTCGGCCTCGCCTCGGCGGCGGCCGCGCAGCAGCCGGCCCCCGGCGAATGGGGGATGCGGGCCACGACGCTCGAACCCCTCTCCGAGTTGGCGCTCGCGGAATCGAACGGCAAGCTCTACCTCATGGGCGGCTATCCGCAGAATCGGGTGACCGCCCGTACGGTCCAGGTCTACGACATCGCCACCGACACCTGGGCCTACGGTCCACAGCTCCCGCTGCGTAACAACCACGGGATGGCAGCCAGCGTGAACGGGAAGATCTACCTCATCGGCGGCCAGTTGAACGCCGATGACCCCCCCGGCACGAACAGTTACGTGAACACAGTCTACGAGCTGGATCCCGCGGCCGGTGTATGGGTCACGAAGGCGCCGATGCCCACGGCGCGCAGCTCCGGCGTTGCCGTTGTGCACGACGGCAAGATCTACGTCGCCGGTGGACGATTGCCGCGCGGATCCGACTTCGCCGTCTACGACCCGGCGGCCAATACCTGGGAGGTGCTGCCGAACCTGCCCACGCAGCGCAACCACTTCACCGGCGCGGCGATCGACGGCCGCATCCACTACGCCGGCGGGCGGCAAGGCAATGGATTGTCGCCCCTCATGACGACCGTGCACGAAGTTTTTGACCCTCAAACGCGGACCTGGACGACCGCCGCTCCCATGCTGCGCCCCCGCAGCGGCATGAACGGGATCATGGCCCGCGGTTTGTTCCACGTCTGGGGCGGCGAGGGGCCGGGCGGCATGTTCCCCGACCACGACTACTACAACCCTCAGACCGACACATGGACAGAGCTCCCCGACATGCCGATCCCGGTTCATGGCATCGTCGGCTCAGCCTTCGTGGACGGTCTGATCTGGGCGACCGGTGGCGGCACCGATCTCGGGGGCAGCTCCGGCAGCACTCTGAACCAGGTGTACCGGCCAGCGGTCGGATTGGCGGATCCCGTACCTGGAACGCTGTCCTTTTCATCACCGGCGTTCAGCGTCTTAGAGAGCGCCGGCAGCGCCACCATCGAGGTGCAGCGAACCGACGGCTCCGACGGCGCGGTGAGCGTGGCGTATGCCGTCACGGGCGGCACCGCTGTAGATGGGACCGACTATCAGAGTGTGAGCGGTGTCTTGAGCTGGATTGATGGTGATGCCGCCAACAAGACGTTTACGGTTCCGGTCTTCAACAACGCAGTCATCGGCGACCCGAAGACCGTCATCATCATGCTGGCGAGTCCGACCGGCGGCTCCGTCCTCGGCACCAACATCCTGACCGTGTTGACGATCTATGACGATGACGACGACCGGCCGCGTCGTCGGGCGGTGAGGAAATAGAGCCGGGAGCAGCGGGGTCAGAGCTTTGCTTTGTTGGGAAGTCGACGTCGTCTACGTTCTGTAGAGCGGCCGGCCCGCAGCGAGCAGTAAAGCTCCGACCCTCCACGCCGCTCACTCGCTGATGGTGTGCCACGAGGGATCGAGGTCGGGACGAATGAGCCGGGCGCCCGACTTCGAGATCGACGACTTCATGGTCGTCCCACGCTCGCGTCCAGGGTGACGAGTAGCTCGTCCAGTTGCTCGAACGTCTCCACCAGCGCGTCCGCCGCCCCGGTGCCGGCAGCGTCGAGAGCTTCTTTCGAGGGATGGAGCTCGTGCAGGACCAGCAGCGTCTTGCCGTCTTTTTCCTCGAAGGTCACCGTGGTGACCGACCCACCCTCACCACCTTCGTCATTGGTCCAGACGAGGCGCGAGTGCGGTGTCACTTCGAGGTACGTGCCGAAGAACGCCATAGCATCGGGCTCGAACTCGAGACGGTACCTGCCCCCGACACGAACATCCATCTCGCAGGAACGTAGAATCATGCCCATCGACTTCGGCACCCACCACTGCTTGAACAGCTCGGGTGTGGTCCACGCCTCGAACACGATGTGCGCCGGGGCGTGGAAGGTTCGCGTAACGACTACCTCCCGATCGGACTTCCGTTCCACCGTCGTGCGGTTCTTGATGGAGGTGCGCTCACTGTCTTTTCTTACGTCCATCGACATTCTCCTTCTGTTTCAATTCCTCGACGACCTTGTCCAACTCGTCGAAACGTGCGTCCCAAAGCTGGCGGTACCTCTCGATCCATGCCGCCTCTTCCTCCAGCCGGCGCAGACCGAGCTTGCAGGTCCGCACGCGCCCGACTTTCTCCGTCGTGACGAGCCCCGCCTGCTCCAGGACGCCGACATGCTTCTTCATGCCCGTGAGCGTCATGTGGAACTTCTCGGCCAGGTCCGTGATCGATGCGTCTGCAATCCCGAGTCGCTCCAGAATGCCGCGCCGGGTGGCGTCCGAGAGCGCGGCGAATGAGGCATCGAGACGGGCTCCGCTAAACTGAACCATATGGTTCAATATAGCGTGCGGATGGACGGCATGCAAGGGGAAGCGGAGCGCAGGACTCCTACGGAGAGCGCTGCATCGTCCAGCGACGCACGAGGACCAAGCCGGGTGTGCGGAGGAGCGTCGTCATCGCGTCATTCTCGCGGGAGAGACAAGAGTGTCTTCCTCCGCATGCCTCCTCCAGGCTCGCGCCGTCGCGCGAGGATGACAGGGTTGAGACAGCCACCCTCCGCCGGTTACCGCTTCCAGAGGCGGCCGCCGGGTCCGAATGCTTCGAAGCTCACGTCGTTATGGTTCACGATGAACAGGGTCATCCCCTCGTCGCGGCTCACTCCGACGATCTCGGTGCCGGTGCGCTCCACGAGCGTTCGCGATCTCTCATCGAGGATGTATCCGGCGCCGTTGGCCGAGACGAACAGGTGCTTGCCGTCCGGCATCATGAAGATCGTACTGACCGTCTTGAACCGCACTCGAAGCTGCCGATCCACAAGGAAGCTCCCGCTCCGATGCGGATCAGAATCCGGACGATTGACGCACGATCCTCGATGTGGCTGACACGTGACGATTCGCCAGCGGCGATACCATGCGCCGACGGTCACCCGTGTCGCCAGAGGCCGCACGATGGCTTCCTAAATCCGCTGAATCGCCGCGCTTCCGAGCCGTGTTCGCGCTTGGCTCAGAGCCGACTCGGTGGCTAGATCCTCCAGCTCGTCGACCCATCCTCCCGAGTTGCGCTTGAGCACCCGACGGAGTACTTCGCGTCCGCCGGCGCTCACAAAAGAGTCCGCAGGCGACGGTCCAGTAGACCATCAGTTCCGCGGGCAGCTTTCTGATACGCTGGACCAGAACAGCGGGGTCAGAGCTTTGCTTTGTCGTGAAACCGGCGTCGTCTACCTGCTGTAGAGCCGCCGGGCCGCAACGAAAAGAAAAGCTCTGACCCCGCTCTGACCCTCCCGAGGCTCATCGAGACGGCCGGTGGAGGACAGGCAGATGCTGCCTGTCCTCTCATCCGTTGGATGGAATCACTCGATGCAGATCCAGCACCATTCATAACGGTACGTCACCATGTAGTTGGTCGCATAACCCCACGACACGTCGTTGCCGTCGCAGTCGACTCCGGTCTCGCCGACCAGCGTGATGACGTGGTTGCAGATGGAGCCGGGGGGCGCGCCCGGCCCACACGAGTTGGGCCAGTAGTGCTGCGTGATTGTGACGGGATCGTAATAGCACGCCGCCTTGGCTTCGGACTCAGAGGTAGGCGTGGCCAGCGCGCAGATCACGGCCAGAGCGACGATGGTCAGTACACGGCGAACGTTCATGGATGCCTCCAGTCTGGGATGGACCACAGAATAACAGGATTTTGTGGACGGAAGGCCTTCTGGACGCGTCGCACTCCACGCGTCGGTTCCGATGCCGCTCCTCGGCGGTATCCGGCGCGATCGGAACGCTTTCGCCCAGAGTCTCGGGCCTGCGTGTGGGGTCAGACCTTCGTTCTTCGGTTCCGAGACGGCACCGCCGGGGATTCACGTGGCGCCGGATGAGGAGCTGCGGTCGACTTCACTCCGCCGCTAGATCCTGAGGCCGGCGACGCGGATTGCTGGTCGGCCCGCCGATGAACCACAGTGCGACGAGGCGGCGTTGGAGCGGTGAGGCGTTCGGTCCCGACCCGTGCGCCAGGTGCGGATGGAAGATCACCGCGTCGCCTGGGTCGAGCGGTATGAGCGTTCGACGGCTCTCGTCGAAGACGCCTGCATTCGTATGGGAGGTGTCGTAATCGAAGTTCACTGCCCCGCCGGCATGGGTGCCGGAGAGGACCTCGAACCCGCCGTTCACCTCGTCCGCGCGATCGAGGGCGATCACCAGGTTAGCCCCGCCGTATTTCGCGATCGCGTCACGCTGCTGCCAGGCAACGAACGCCACGTCCTGGTGCCACGGAAAGCCGGTGCCGACCCTGGGCGCCTTCAGGTTGATTTGATCGACGATCCAGCGCGGCGAGCTCACGCCGACCGTCTCGATGAGCTTCAGGACCCGTCGGTCGTTGCGGAGGAGGGCCACCTCCACACTGGCCGACGACGCAAACGTGATCTTTCGCAGCGCCCCGGGATGGATCGCGTCCTCACCTCGGTGGCCGCTCGCGGATTGGACGTGATAACGCGCGCCGTCGATCTCCGCATCTGCGACGAGGTGCGCACCTTTCGACGCGAGCTCGTCGCTCGCCGAGCGAAGGGATTCGACGTCTCGTAGTGTGAGGAAGCGCTCGATCAGCGCCCACCCTTCGCGCTCGAAGTGTTCGCGGATCATCGGTGCACCGGTAGCGGCATGCGCGAGTGTTCCATCCACGACGCGATTGTGCCATCACCAGCAGGTCGCGCTCAGCGCTTCACGTGATTCGCTGTTCGTACGCGACTACGCGGTTGAGGGTGTGGATCTCTCGTGCGAGTACGCCGTTCCGGCGCCTGTGAAACGCTCGGCTCGCGCCGACGCGCGCGATCCGCACGGAATTCCACCCGCTCGTCACGCCGATGATTCCGCTCGTCACAAGTTCGTGGCCCGATCCGGACGCTGCGGGGCACGATACGCGGCGAAAGGAGAAGTGATGAAACTGCTTGCAACGATGCTGTGGGTTCTATTGGTTCTCATGACACTGCCGTGCTCCGCGGACGAGACCGCGATCAACAAGACGGTGGCGAAACGGGTCTACGAAGAAGGGCTGAGCCGCGGGATCTTCACGGTGCCGTACACGGACGACTTCGTCGGACACGGCGGCTCGAGGACGTTCACCCACGAAGACGGTATGAAGGAGGCGAAGGGATGGCGCTCCGCATTTCCCGACCTTGCCGTGAACGTCGATCTCATCGTCGCCGAGGACGATCTCGTCGCCGTCCGCTGGACCGCGCGCGGCACGAATACCGGATCGGGGAACGGCATCCCGGCGACCGGCCGGAAGGTGCAGGTGAGCGGCACGGCGATCTTCCGCTTCGTGGACGGCAAGATCGCCGAGGAGTGGAC
>DASPHC010000149.1:0-31199 GCA_035629865.1 Thermoanaerobaculia bacterium
TCGAAGGACGAGCGGAGGGTTTCCGCCACTTTGGAAGTGTGGGGTAGGAGTCATCGCGGGTGGAGCCAGACTCGAGAATGCCGGCCAGGAGAATGAGGCTGTAACAGGCGACTTGAAAAGTGGGATGTCGGGATGCGGCGAGCTCGTTCCAGAGTTGGGCATCGCCGACACCGATGAAGCTTTTCTCTTCCCGATGGTTGACTTCGATCTGCCACCTGTCGAAGTAGATCTGGATGAGTAACTGAGTGGGCGTTTCGAGATCATCGGTCAAAAGGTAGGCTGGATCCCGATAGGCTCGGCGGTTCGGCCCCTTGTAAGGCTGAGGAGCGATCACAATCAGGCGCATAGGACGTCTGCCACTGCCGCGCTGCCAGAGTACACCGACCATCTCTTTGTATCGAATGGCTCGAAGCTGCCCGGTGTAGAAGATGTTGGCCTCGGCCCAGGCGAGGGAATCATCCAGACGGACTTGCTCAGGGGTGAAACGATCCTGGCTGTAGATGCGATGGCTCCCGGCAGGGGCGGGAAAACACAACCGGGCGTCCTTGCGGGCACGGGCCAGCAAGCGAGTGCGGTCGAGTGGCGCGGAGAAGAGAGCTTTGTTGCAGAAGCTGCCGTCGACGGCGGCAATCAAGGGCCGGGTCCGAGCGCCGGCCTGATCGAGCGTGGCTCGCAATTCGGTCAGCAGCTCGCGGCCCGTACGGGACAGGTTCTGTTCCTTCTTTTGCGATTGATAAGCAGCACGATCTTCGTCGCTGGCCTTCTTGCCCGGCTTCTTGACCCACGGGGCTGGCACAAATCGAATCGGAAGCGAGCGACAACCTACTTGGGCGCCAGGATCGTGAGGCACCAGAAGAGAAGCCTGGAGATAGCGCAGGCCCCACTGCAAGTTCGTGTGGAAGGGGGGAGAAAGTGGATCGCGATGCCATCCGGCCAGAGGAATCGAACGCCCGGCCTTCTTGAGCTTCGTGTCATCGAGGGCGATCGGAATCGGCCCCTGGCCTGTGAGAGGCAGGCCATAGGTCAGGACCGGATCGTACAGGCCGCTCGGTTGCCATGAGCTGCGCGAGAAAAGCTTGTAGTCGGCGCTCCAGTCTTGCTGACCACGGCCCAAGGCCGTGATCGTGCGCGAAATCGTCCGGCGGCCCATCGTGGAGACTCCGGCCACGAGATGCTCGACGGCCCGGTTGAGCGTTGAGGCACGGTGAAACACAGGTTGCCATCCCTCACGAGCGAGCGAGAGCACGCGGCCCAAAAGACTCATCGCGACCTCCGCGCAGCGGGTCCCAACGCGAACTGATTCGGGCCCGATCGTACGAAACGATCTCCCCGCTGCACCCTCTTGCTCAGGGCCGAGACCAGGGACTCACGATCGACGTCCACTCCATGGATCTTCTTGATCTGCTCGATGATGTCGTTGGCATGAAGCGGGTTGCCGGCTTGGCGTAGTATGTCTTCAGCCATCGTCACCTGCGACATACCTTTAGGCGAAGTGCGCTGAGTCTTCGGCTCATCGGACTGTAGGCGAAGGCGGCGAACGGCTCGAAGCTGTGCGTCTAGACTGGCCTCAATCGCGGAAAACACGGCTTCCCGGACATCATCCCCAGAGTTCTTCGGTGGCATGGCAACCTCCGGATGGAAGGTTACCAGCCAGAAATGCGTATGTCTATCATCAGGTGACATTACCGACCTGAGAATATCCAAACTCCAGGGTGGTGGCCCGGACTAAAAGTCCGGGCCACCACTTGGCTGACGCTTGCGAGCCAATGTCGCGCCGAAGGCGCGCCGGCAAATAGCCGGTGGCGGCGCGAAGCGACACCACCGGATCACGCACGCCACCACCATTGCGCCCCGGAGGGGCGCCGGCGAACGTGCCGCTCACCACAAATACCGTTCGTCGAACTCGACTCCGTATCGTGTCAAAAACTCGCGATACTCCTCTTGGAACGTGCGCACCCGATGATGTTCCTCCTGCCCCCGAATGTATCGAATCAAATCGGAGTAGTCGTTCCCGCCGACCGTGAACGCACCGTATCCCTCCTGCCACGCGAAATTGGGGAGCACCGTTTCCCGCACCCATGCGGAGGTCGCGCGCTTCAAGTCGCGTAGAAGGTCCGCCACGCGGTGCGTCGCCTTCAACCCGAGCAGAATGTGAATGTGATCGCTCGTACCGCCAATCTCGAGCGACACCCCACCTGCTGTCCTGATGCAGCCACCGAGATATTCATAGAACCGCTCCTTCCAGCTCTTCGCGATCAGTGGCTCCCGATTCTTCGTACTGAAAACGACGTGATAGGTCAGGCTGACATGTGTCGACGGCATTGCATCCTCCGTCCCGAGGTTCCCTCGGCTCGGCCATCGATGCAAATCTTCTACGGCGGGTAGATTCCGGCGCCCCTACCGGGGCGCAACATGGGGAGATCTCTTCTTCCGGTGGAGTCGCTCCGCTCCGCCACCGGCTATTCGCCTACGCGCCTCCGGCGCGCATCCATCCACAACCTCTCATCCATGGGCCCCCTTCGGCGCGCATCCCGTTACGATCTCTCACCCCATCGCCGCCTCCGGCGCGCATCCCATTACAATTCCCCCACCCCATGGAACTGCTTCTCTGGCGCTGGAGCACGACCGCGCAGATCACGTCGGCGCTCCTGATCGCCGTGTTCTTTTTCGTCCTCGGGCGGTCCATGCACCGGGTCGAGCTGCGGCCGTGGGTGCATGCCTGGCTGATCAATCTCGGCGCGCTGCTGGTCACGATCATCTTCTGGTTCGCGCAGCCCGACTCCCAACTCGCCTTCATCCTCCTCCGAGGCGGCTACCTGTTCACCAAGACCATGTTCGTGGTCCTGCTGGCCGCCGGGGCGTGGCGCTTCTCCCGCGGGCGCGAGGTCCCGCCGGCACTGCGGCGCGGCGTCATCGCCATCGTCGCCTTCTACGCCGTCATCGGCTCGTTCGTGTTCGACGACATCAACCGCATCGGCACCGCCCAATCCGTCGTCATCGCCCTGGCCCTCGGAACCGGCGCCGTGCTGCTGCTCACCAGCAACCTCCCCGCCTCCGGCTGGCTCGCCGCCGGGTTCGCCGCCCGGGCCTTGCTGGCGGCCGTCGAAGCGCTCGCCCACGCCACCCGCCTCTTCCCCGGCGACTGGAGCAATGTCGACGGCATCGGCCTCTTCCTCGCCGCCTATTCGTCACTCGACACCGGAGCCGAGTGGGTGATCGCCCTCGGCTGCGTCCTCACGCTCTACCGCAAGATCCAGCTCGAGCTGACCCAATCCAACGCCGAGCTGCTCGAAGCGAAGGAAGCCCTCCAGCAACTCGTTGACCGCGACCCCCTGACCGGCCTCGCCAACCGCCGCGCCCTGCCGATCCTCTACCGCGAAATCGACGACACCGGCGCCACCATCCTCTTCTTCGACCTCAACGACTTCAAGCAGATCAACGACTCGTACGGCCACCCCACCGGCGACGATTGCCTCAAACGCTTCGCCGCGGCCCTGCACGCCGTCTTCCGCCCGGAAGATCACGTCATTCGCTACGCCGGCGACGAATTCGTCGTCATCGCCCCCGCCGCCGATCCGCGCGACATCGAAGCCCGCCTCCACACCCTCCGCGACCGCCTCAAAGTCGACCGCACCCCCGGCCCTCCCATCCGCTTCTCCGTCGGCCAGGCCGTCGTTCCCCCGCACGGCGATGCCGAGGCCGCTCTGCACGAGCGGACGAAGCGATGTACCGGGATAAAGCGGCGAAGCCGCGCCGGGTTGGGTGACGGCGATGTTGTCCGTTGTCGGTTGTCAGTGATCTGCCAGTCCTCGGCTTCGGGTTGAGGTTCGCGAGTGCCGTCCAGGCGGGAAATGGCAGACAACTGACAACCGACAACGTCAACGCAACACCGGACACCGCTCGCTGGGGCAAGAATCCGACGGGAGCCGCCGAAGGCGGCGAAAGATCTGTAGGCCCGGCCTTTAGGCCGGGTTTCACAACGCGCCCCCAGGCGAGCCCGCGTAGCGGGCGACAGAAAGAAGGTCTGCGCAGGGTCGTGTTCTGTCGCCCGCTACGCGGGCTCGAAAAATTGCCCATGCTTGACCCGGCCTGAAGGCCGGGCCTACAGATCTTTCGCCGCCTTCGGCGGCTCCCGTCGGATTCCCGCGCCAGCGAGCGGCCACCGGCGTTTCGCGGTCACTTCTTCCGAGTGGGATACCCAACCCACTTCTGTGACAACTTCTGCGACTCTGACTCACTCGAATGGGAGACCCGCGCCACTCGAGTCGCTGCTTCTCCCACTTTGGTGGCAGCTCGGGGCACTCGAGTGGGATGCTCCACCCACTTCGGTGGCGACTTCTGCCACTGAAGTGAGAACTCCTGCCACGCTGGTCGCTGCGTCACCGTGCAATGCGGCGGCAGACGAAGATGATGGACAGCGGCCGGTGATTCTGCGGATCCAGTGGCTCCTGTACGTCCGTAATCCCATAGCCGTGCTGTGACAGGACTTCGACCCATCCGGCCAGCGTTCGGAAATACCACGGCATCGGCTCCGGCCACTCTCCGGCAAATGAGGCGAACGTCTCCGTCCTCCACCCGCTGGCATATTCGCCGGTCACGAAGGCGGGGTGCACGGTCTGGATGACGAGCGCGCCATCGGGCCGCACCATGCGCGCAGCGGCAATGAGGATCGCCCGGACGTCTTCCTCCAGCATCGAGAAATTCGCCACCGCCAGATCGAACGGAGCGGGCAGAGTCACGTCGCCGGAGCTCAACTCCTCATACGACAGCGCGTGGAACGACCCGCCACCCAGCTCCGTCGCCGCTTCGATCAACGGCCGGGACGCATCCACCCCGCAGACCTCGATCCCTTCCGCTGCGAGCGCCCGGGCCAGCCACCCCTCACCACACCCGAGATCGAGAACTTTCCCGGGCCGAAGACCGGCGACTACGTCCACGATCGCAGCATCCGTCGCCACCCGCCGGCTCGCGATGCGCCCCTCACGAACCGCGTCCCGCCACGACGCCGCATTCGCAACCCAACTCCGCCGAAGCTGTTCCTTTTCGTCGATGGTCATGGCTCACGTCCCATCCTCCACCACCACCAGATCGACAGTCCAACGATCGACCATAGGCCGAGATTGATGGCGATCGCAATCCCGCCGAAGATGAAAGCAAAGCCGGGACCGGTGCTCATTCGATAGCGGGGCAGGAACGAGGAAGGAGTGGCTTCGTATCCACCGCCGGAATAGCCGTCGTTCATCCAAAAGAGCTCGATGTGCTGGCGGTGCGGCGCGACACGTTCGACGCGGAGCACCCATCCGCCGTCCGCATGCCGGGGCAGCTTTTCGTTGAGAGATCTCTCGACCGCCTTGTCCTTCCCCGCGGGGATGAGATAGGACGAGCCCGGCGACAGTTCCGGCAGACGGCGCATGTCGTCGATGAGGTGGATCCTTGGAGCGTCGCCGGTCATCACGACGACCGGGAACCGGAGGTCGGAAGAGATCTCGACGCGCTTGTGAGTCATCGGATCGGCGATCTCCATGCCGACCGGCAGGAGCGCCGTGCAACTGCTCATGAAGAGCAGCGACAGGAGCAGCCACCAAAGCCCCCTGTGCCACGGCAGCGCGCCGATTCGCCGCCATTCTGTCCGCGGCTCGAGGCAAACGCTGCAGATACCGGCGTCCCATGCGTGATGTTCCCCACAGGTCCGACAGATCCACGGATTGACGCCCTCCGGTCTGATCTTCACCGTCAGACTACCTTTCGAGCATCGTTCGGGTTCCCGAAGCGCCTGTTCCCGGCTCACCCTTACAGGGTCCCGCCGTAAAGGTGATGTTGAGACCGAACCGTCCTCCGCCGTAGGCATAAAATAAGCATAAAGTCGCCTTTAGCAATCCGACCCCTGGTGACCCCTATGACCAACACCCGTCCACGCTTTCTGCTGTGGATCGCAATCGCCCTTGCGGTTGCCGGAACGGCGTCCGCGCAGACGATCTTCGTCTCGGACACGTTCACCACGGGCGTGAACCAGACCCTCGAGGCGCACACGCCGGACACAGGCGGGGCCTGGACGCGGGTGACCGGCCCGGGGATCGTGATCGCCGCGACCTCGGACGACATCCGGCCCAATGGCGACAACGACTGGGACGTCTATACCAACGGTGCGACGCCGCCTGCCGCCGAATACGTGGTGGGGATCAACGTGCTGTTCACGAATGCGAACGCCGACAATTACGTCCAGATCTTCGGCCGCGGCAATATCGTCTCGGGCAACGGCTATCTCGCCCACGTCGGGGCCAACGGCGTGGTGACGCTGGCCGTCTTCAGCGGCGGCAGCCCGACGGTGCTCTCCTCCACCGTCATTCCGATGACGCTGAACGTCACGCACACCGTCGTCCTGTCGATTCGCGACAGCGCCAAGCAGGTCTATGTCGACGGCGTGCTCCGGGCTTCGTCGACCAACAACGCTGTGACGGCGGTCGGCCTGGTCGGTCTGGCCATGGAGCGCAACGCGGCCAACCAGAGTCGCGGGGACAACTTCTACGCGGCCACGTTCGCCCCGACCGAGGCGACGTTCTTCGACGGGAGCGTCGTCCGCGATGACCGGGGCCGCGCGCTGATCGAGTGGTCGACTTCCCGCGAGGTGGAGAACCTCGGCTTCCGGGTCCACCGCCGTGCGGCGGGCCGGACCGAGTGCCTTACCCCCACTCCGATCGCCGGCTCTGCATTCCAGGCCGGGACGACGGTGCTGACGGCCGGCAACGACTATCGCTGGCTCGACGCGGATGCGCCGGCCGATGCGACGTACTGGATCGAGGCGATCAACGTGCAGCAGCGGCGGCAGTGGCACGGCCCGATCGCCGGCCGAGCCGGTCCGATCGAAGAACGGTTCGCGCTCTCCCCGTCGCTCACGGAGCTCAGCCGCAACGGCGTCGCCCAGACGGCGATGCGGACGGCGACGCGCCCGGCGGCAGTCGCGGCCGAGGCAGAAAGCCCGGCTGGCAAGCGCCGCAGTGCCACGCCGTATCGCTCGAACCTGAAGCAACTCGAGCTCGCCGCCGGTCCGGCGGTGAAAATCGCGGTGGAGCGTGAAGGGTGGGTGCGCGTGCCGCGGAGTGCGCTGCTGGCGGCCGGGCTGCCGGCGGACGCCGATCCGACGAAGCTCGCTCTCTTTGCGGACGGCGTGGAGGTGGCGATCCTGGTCGAGGATGGCGACGTCCTCTTCTACGGCCGGCCGCTCGACAGCGCGTGGACGCTCGCCCGGACTTACTGGCTCACCGCGGGGAACGG
Source organism: Thermoanaerobaculia bacterium (assembly GCA_035629865.1). Lineage (GTDB taxonomy): Bacteria > Acidobacteriota > Thermoanaerobaculia > Gp7-AA8 > Gp7-AA8 > QHVT01. Next base: position 7,273 of record DASPHC010000149.1, read on the forward strand.
CATCGCCCGCCGCGTCAACCGGGTGAGCGCGGGGAGCGCGACCACCGAACAGGCTTCGTATGCCGCCACGATCGAGCGGCGCGACAAGGCGCTCTTCTACACCACCCTCCGCCGGGAAGACGGCGACAACTTCGTCGGCCCGGTGATTTCGACCGATTTGGCGAAGCCGACGCTGCAGGAGCTCGTGCTGAGCGCGGTCGTCCCCGGCCGCGACGCAAAATTGGACGTGACGATCCAGGGCGGCACCAACAGCACGGATCTGCTTCACCGTGTGGCGGTGTCGTTCAACGGCAAGCCGCTCGGCGTCGTCGAGCACGCCGGACAGGAGCGCGGCATCGCCACGTTCACCGTCCCCGCGAGCGCGCTGCGCGACGGCGTGAATGCGGTCGGCCTCGTCGCCCTCGGCGGCGAGGGGGACGTCAATGCCGTCGAGTCGGTCCGCCTGGTCTACGAGCGCCGGTACCGCGCCGAGGACGAGCGCCTGCTGATGGCGGTCGAAGGAGGCCGCCGGGCGCGGCTCGACGGCTTCGCCGCCGCCTCCTCGGTCCGGCTGTTCGACGTGACCGATCCGGCCTCGCCGCAGGAGCTGGAGACGCGAACCGAAGACGGCGCGTTGTGGGCCGTGCCGCGCGGCTCGGGCACGCGCGTGCTCGTGGCCCAGAGCGGGTTCGCCTCCCCTGCCCGCGTCGACCGGAACGAGCCGTCACAGCTCCACGCAGCGGCCGGCGCCGACATGGTGATCGTCACCCATCCGTCCCTCGCCGCGGCATTGGAACCGTTGCGCGCGCACCGCGAGTCGCGCGGGCTGCGGGTGCTGGTCGCCTCGACGGAAGACATCTATGACGAATTCAGCTTCGGGGCGAAGGATCCGTTCGCGATCCGGGCGCTGCTGACCGCGTCGCAGCGCTGGAACGTCCGGCCGCGCTTCGTCGTCCTCGCCGGCGATGCCAGTTTCGACAGCCGCAATTACCTCGGCGGCGGCGACGCCGATCTCGTTCCGACGCGCCTCGTGGCCACGTCGATCAGCCGCACTGCCAGCGACTCCTGGTTCACCGACTTCGACCTCGACGGGACGAGCGAGATCGCCATCGGCCGGCTGCCGGCGCGGACGCCGGAGCAACTGGCGGCGATCGTGGCGAAGATCGTCGCCTACGACACCGCTCCGGTCACGGGCGACTGGAACCGGCAGGCGTTGCTGGTCTCGGATACCGACGCGGAGCACAATTTCGGGACACAGTCTGCCGAGATAGCCGCGGCAATCCCCGGAACGCTCACGACGACGATCATCGACGCCGGCACCGCCGGAATCGCCTCGGCGCGGCAGCAACTGCTGCAGCGGCTCGACGCCGGCGCGCTGCTGGTCTATTACAACGGTCACGGCTCGGTCGAGACGTGGGGGGCGCAGCGCCTCCTGACGCGCGACGACGCGCTCGCCGCGAAGAACGGTGCGCGGTTGCCGGTGGTCGTGGCGATGACCTGCCTGAACGGTTACTTCCACGACGTGATGACGGACAGCCTGGCCGAGGCGTTTCTGCGCGCCCCGGATGGGGGGGCGGTGGCGGTGTGGACGTCGTCGGCCCTGACGGACCCGATCGCGCAACAGCTCTCGGCCGACGCCTTCACCCACGCCCTCTTCGCCTCCCCCACCCCGACGACCCTCGGCGAGGCGATGTTGGAAGCACAGCGCGCCGCCACGGTGCCGGATGTGCGGCGGACGTTCCTGCTGTTCGGGGACCCGGCGACGACGCTGCGCGGCGCGGAGTGAGTACAGGTTTCCGGAAGCTGGTGTCCAGTTGCCGTTGTCAGTGATCTGCCAGTCCTCGGCTTCGGGTTGAGGTTCGCGAGTGCCGTCCAGGTGAGAAATGGCACACAACTGACAAAGGACAACGTCAACGCGACACCGGGAGCCGCCGAAAGCGGCGAAAGATCTGTAGGCCCGGCCTTTAGGCCGGGGCACGCGTGGGCAATGTTCGAGCCCGCGTAGCGGGCGACAGAACACGACCCCGCGCAGACCTTCTGTTCTGTCGCCCGCTACGCGGGCTCGCCTGGGGGCGCGTTGTGGAACCCGGCCTGAAGGCCGGGCCTACAGATCTTTCGCCGCCTTCGGCGGCTCTCGTCGGATTCTTTCGTCAGCGAGCGGCCACCTATTTCCGGGGGAGCTACGAAGTACCGCTCAGCCCGCCCTGGCCCTCATCGTCTTCCAGGTTCGTTGTATTCTGCGTCGGTCCGAATAATCGTCGGTTTTCCACGTCAGAGTGTTATGTCCGATTCACTACCGGGGCGAGCCTGCGCTCCGCCTGCCTCGCCGTCAGCGCCATGACTTTATGCTATAAACGCATCATCGGAGAGTTCTTCATGTTCAATTCAACCGTGACCCGGTGCCTGACGCGCCTCGTCTGCACTCTGGCCCTCGCTTTTCCCCTGCTCGCGGCGGGAACGTTCACCGTCACCAACACCGCCGACGCGGGGCCGGGCTCGCTGCGGCAGGCGCTCCTCGACGCGAATGCGGCGCAGGGCGGCACGGTGGCCTTCGCCATCAGCACCGGGCATCAGCGCATCCGGCCGCTGACCGGGCTTCCGGCAGTTACGGACACGATCATCGACGGCCGCACGCAGCCGGGATTCAGCGGCGCCCCGCTGATCGAGATCGACGGTTCGCTCACGGTGGCGACCGCGCATGCGCTCCTCAACGTCATCACCGGTGAGGTCCACGCGCTCATCGTCAACCGGGCGCCCAGCACCGGCATCGTGTCCGACCGGTCGCTCGTCACCGGCTGTTACCTCGGGACGGACGCCACCGGAACCGTGGCGCTGAGCAACGGTGAGTACAGTGTTCTCGGAAACGGCACGATCGAGAAGAACGTCATCAGCGGAAACGAGATCGGCGTGAGGGTGAACGGTTCCGGGGCGGTCATCCGCGACAACCTCATGGGGATCGATCCCACCGGCCAGACTCTCGTCGGAGCGGCCCGCTACCACGTCGAGGGTTGGAGTTTCGCCTCGGAGGATCTCCTGATCACCGGCAACGTCATGGGTGGCGCATATGCGGCGATCCGGTCGTGGGGATTTGCCAGGGCCGAGATTCTCCAGAACTACATCGGCGTGACGCCGTCGGGGATCGCGATCCCGAACTCGTTCGGCATCTCCATGGCTGGAGGCATCAGCGCGACCGGGACGAACAACGTCATCAGCCGGAACCGGATCGCCTACAGCAGCATCGCGGGCGTGGCGATGTTCGACGGCCGCAGTTCGATGCGAAACCGCATCCTCAACAACGTCTTCCACGACAACAACATCGCCATCGACCTCGGCGAAGACTTCGCACCGACTCCGAACGACCCGGGCGACGAAGACATCGGCACGAACGGCATCACCAACTTCCCGGTGATCGGACAGGCCTTCTATGACGAGGGGGCGCTGTCGATCACCGGAAGCCTCTCGGCACAGGCGAACCTCGCCTACACGATCGAGCTCTACGTGAGCGGCGCCTGCCACCCCTCCGGGTCTGGTGAGGGCTCGCGGCGGGTGACGACTTTCAGCGTCACTACCGACGGCGCCGGCTTCGCCTTCTTCGACCAGGCCCTGACCATGTCTCCCCTTCCGGCCGGGAGCGTCGTGACGGCGACGGCAACGAGCCTCCTCGAAGGCACCTCCGAGTTTTCCGCCTGCAAGTCCATCGACGGACCGGGCGCGTTCTCCTTCACCCAGTCCTTCGTCCAGGTGGCGGAGGGGCAGTCGGTCGACCTGACCGTGCAGCGCACCGGCGGCTCGATCGGTGCGGCCACCGTGCAGTACGCGAGCGCGGACGACGTCGCCAGGGCCCCGTCGGATTACACGCCGCTGTCCGGCACCCTGGAGTTCGCGGACGGCGAAACGTCGAAGACCGTCACGGTCGCGACCATCCAGGACCTCGTCCACGAAGGCTTCCAGCCATTCACCATGACGCTCTCGAATGCCTCCGGCGGCGCGATCCTGGAACCGCCGGCAGTGGTGACCGTGCAGATCGTGGACGACGAAATGCCCCCGCATATGATCATCACCCCGGTCTCCAAACCGGAAGGCAATTCGGGTCACACGCCGTTCGACTTCATCGTCCAGCTCAGCTCCGCCTCCGAGTTCACGTACGAGCCGATGTACACCACCAGCAGTAACTCGGCGTTCGTCAACAGCGACTTCGTGAACACGAACGGCACGCTGACGTTCAACCCGGGCGAGACGCAAAAGACCATCACCGTGCCGGTCGTCGGCGACACCGTGAACGAGAGCGACGAGACGTTCTATGTGAACGTCTTCGGCAACAGCATCGGCTCGGCGTTCTCCTTCGGGACAATCCGCAACGATGACAGTCCACCGCTCCTCTCGGTCCAGGACATCACCGTCATCGAGACCGACGGCACCTCCACGGCCGTGCTCACCCTCACCTCCGACCAGCCCGTGTTCGGCGGAATCTTCTATCAGACCGCCAACGGCACTGCCCGCGCCCCCGGCGATTACACGGCTCAATTCGCCGCCCTGAATCTCAGCGGCGAAACGGAGTGGGAGATCACGATCCCGATCCGCGGCGATGACGTCGTCGAAGCCCAGGAGGCGTTCGAGGTCCGCTTCAGCCATTGGTTCGGCGCCTTCAGGTTCGACCCGAAGGCGATCGTCACCATCGCCGACGACGACATCGGCGTCGGTCCGGACCGGATGTCGATCCCAATCGGCCAGACCCATCACGGCATGATCCAGCTCGGCGGCCCGGTCGCGGCGGACACGCCGTTCCTCCTCGCCTCCAGCCTCCCGTCGGCCGTGTCGGTTCCGGCGCAGGTGGTGATCCCCGCCGGCGCGTCGAGTGTCGAGATTCCGATCCAGGCCCTCGCACTCACCCGCGGCGCGAGGGTGACCGTCGCCTTCCCCGGCACGCACGGCGGCGGGACGGCGGACATCCACGTCTCGGTGTTCACGCCGGCGGCGCTCACCCTTTCGCCGGCCGAGCTCACGCTGTTCCCCGGCCAGACCGTGACCATCCAGGCGACCCTCTCACCGGCCAACAGCGAGCCGGTCACGGTGCACCTGTCCGAGGGAGACGGCAAGGTCGAGTTCCCCGAGGACTTCGTCATCCTGCCGGGAGGCACCGGCTCGTTCCAGGTCAAGGCGCTCGCGAACGGGATGTTCCTCGTTCGCGCGACGCTGCCGTCCGAGTACGGAAACGAGACCGCCGCCTTCGCCGGCCGCGTCGAGGACGCACCGACACATCCGGCCATTCACGCCATCTCGCCTTCCAACGGCTCCGCCGCGGGCGGCACGAACGTCGAGCTGACCGGCGCGCTGCTGCGCACCGACTGCTCGGTCGCCTTCGGCGGCGTTCCGGCGAGCGCCGTCCGCTTTGTCAGCTCCGAGCTGCTCTCCGTCACCACGCCGGCCCACGCGCCGGGGGTCGTCGACGTGGTGCTCACCTGCGGCAGCGACAGCGATACGCTGGCCCGCGCGTTCGTCTATCGCGGCGCGGGGCCGATCGTGTCGCAGATCGAGCCGTCGAGCGGTTCCACGGCGGGCGGGACCTACGTCCGCATCAGCGGCACCGACTTCCTCCCGAGCTGCTGGCCGTTCTTCGACGACGTCGCCGCGCCGCATGCGCTCGTCCGCGACGACATGACCATCACCGCCGTCGCCCCGCCGAACAGCGCGGGGGCCGCGGACGTGCGGCTCCTCTGCACCGGCGTCGACGCGCTGCTCGAGGGAGGCTTCACCTACCGCGCCTCCGACGATCCGGCGGCCCAGATCACCAGCATCGAGCCGCTCTTCGGCTCGCCCGGCGAGGTGGTCACGATCCACGGCAGCGGCTTCCGCGCCGACGACGGCGTGACCTTCGGCGGCGTTCCGGCGCGCGTGCTCGACAGCACGCCCGACACGCACGTCGTCGTCATCCCCGACGTCGAGGTGGGCGAAGTGAGCGTGGACATCGTCCGCGACGCCGGCACGATCACGGTCTTCGCCACAGGCCCGATCTTCACCGTCGGCGAGGCCGGCCCGCCGCGCGTCTCCCGCGTCACGCCAGCGCAGGCTCCGGCCGGCGCCGAGGTGACGCTCGAAGGAACGGCGCTCCGCGCGCCGTATACCTTCGCGTTCGGCGGCCAGTCCGCACAACTCGTGCTCCTCTTGCCCACGCGCGCCGTCGTGCGCCTCCCGGCCGGACTCGAGCCGGGCTCCTACCCGACCGCCGTCCTCAACGCCGCGAAGAAGACGGCGTCCCTCGGGCCGGCCGTCGTCGTGACCGGCGGCGGCGTGGTGGTCACCGGCGTCGCCGGCACCTGCTCCGCCACCGACGGCGGCATCGACGTCACCATCACCGGCAGCGGCTTCGCGGCCAATGCCGCGGTGACGTTCGACGGTATCCCCGCCACAAATGTGACTGTCGTCGACAGCTCGACGATCAAGGCGCGCGTCCCGGCGAATGCCGCCGGCCCGGCGCAGATCGTCGTCACCAACACCGACGGGACTTACGCCACGCTCACCGACGTCTTCCGCTACGCCTCGCCGTTCGACCCGAATGCCGGCTGTACCGCCAGCCGGACGCGATCGGTGGCGAAATGATGCTGTGCCGTCCCCGATGGAGAATCCTTGAGAAAAATCGCCCTCGTTCTTGCCCTGCTCCTCGCGGTTCCGCTGTTCGCGGCCGGCACCTTCACGGTCACGAACATCAACGATTCCGGTCCCGGCTCGTTACGCCAGGCAGTGCTGGATGCGAATGCCTCGGGCGGCAACGCCACGATCGAATTCGCGATCGGCAGCGGACCTCAGCGGATCGCGTTGCTGAGCAGGCTGCCGATCCTGCAGCCGAACATCACCGTCGACGGCCGCACGCAGCCGGGCTACGCAGGGAAGCCGCTCATCGAGCTCGACGGCGGTCTGAAGGGGGCGAACACGTGGGGGTTCTTCGGAACGGACATGAAGATTTACGCCCTCGTCATCCACAGCATGTACGAGGAGGGCGTTGTCCTCAGTGGCACGCAGACGTCGGTAATCCAGGGCTGCTACATCGGTACGAACGCGGACGGAACGCTCGCACGGCCCAATAAAAGAAGAGCAATCTCGGTCAGTGCGATCAACGCGATCATCGGCGGACCGAACCCCGGGGAAGGCAACGTCCTGGTCGGTACCCGGTCGTCGGTGGGCGAACCGGCCCCGATCACGCTTTTCATGGGTGGCCACGGCTCAATCGTCGGGAACCGATTCGGGATGAACGCCGCCGGCACGCAGGCACTGGGCGGTGGAAACTGGCACATCAACGTCCGCAATCTTCGTACGGTCGTGGTCGAGAACAACGACATCGCCACCAACGCATCAGGGATGATCCTGCCCGGCGCCTCGAACGTGACGATCCGGGGAAACCGCATCGGCGACGTAGCCGGGAATCCTCGCGGCCGTTACGGTCTCGAGATCCGCGCCGGCATCGACCTTCTCATCGAGGACAATCGCATCTCGAACACCGGCGCCGCCATCTCTCTGCAACGGCAGAACATCGGCGAGCGATCGCGCCGGGTGGTGATCACCCGGAACGAGATCACCGGCAACGGTTTCGGGATCGATCTCTCCCGCGGCAACAACTTCGAAGCGGACGGGCCGAACTCGAACGACGCCACCGACGCCGACGACGGCAACAACGGGCTGCTGAACTATCCGGTCCTGGAGCGGGTCGCGTCGGTAGACGGCACGACCCTCGTCGAGGGAGTGCTCCGCAGCAAACCGAACGTCACCTACACGATCGAGCTGTTCACCAACGCGGCATGCAACGCCTCCGGCTTCGGTGAAGGCGCGCAGTTCTTCGAGTCGTTCGACGTCACCACCGGCCCTGACGGACTGGCGACGTTCTCCCAGTCGTACGCGACCGGCCTCGACGCCGGCAGCGTGATGGCCGCAACGACGACGACGGCCGACGAAGGCACCTCCGAATTCTCGCAATGCGCGGCGGTCGAAGGGGCCGGAGTGTTCTCGATCGCCGGCCCGGCGAACGTCGCTGAAGCGGGCGGCTCCGGGACGTACACCGTCACGCGCAACGGCGGCGCGTTCGGAGAAGCAACCGTGTCGTACGCGGCCGTCAGCGGCAGCGCCATGGCCGGTCAGGACTTCACCCCGAGCTCCGGAACGCTCACGTTCCCGGACGGCGATACATCCGGAACGATCGTCGTCCCGATCGTCAACGACACGCTCTACGAAGGTCCCCAGAACTTCACCGTCACCCTGTCGAATGCCACGGGCGGCTCCATCGGCTCCCCCGCGTCGGCCGGCACCGTCATCGCCGACGATGAGGCTCAGCCGCAGCTCTCCGCCGGCAACGCGGCGATCGACGAAGGAGACAGCGGGTTGACGCCTATGCTCTTCCCTCTCACGCTCTCTCCCGCGTCGGAAGAGCCGGTCGTCGTCCACTACCACACGTCGGACGTCACCGCTGAAGCCGGAGAGGACTATGTGGCGGTCGACGAGACGGTGACGTTCGCGTCCGGCGAAACGACGAAGAGCGTACAGGTCGACGTCATCGGGGACCTGCTGTACGAAGGTCACGACATCTTCCATCTCTTCGCGAGCATCGATGGACAACCGGGGGCGATGGCCGCCGCCACCATCCGCAACGATGAAGAGGTCCCCATCGTCAGCGTGGCCGACACCTCGGTGCGGGAAGCCGATGGTTCCGTGACCGTCACCCTCACCGCCTCCAGTACCAGTCCGGTCACCGGCTTGATCAGGCTCATACCGGGAAGCGGCACTGCCGTGGCGGGGCGCGACTTCTCGGCCTCCTCGGTGTTCGTCGAATTCCACAAGGAGGAAAGCAAGACCGTCAACCTGACAGTCTTCGGCGACGACGAGCTGGAGGGTGACGAAACGTTCTCCGTCCGCGTCGTCAGGCACTGGGGCAACTTCGAGGTCGGGGACGAGGAGGCCGTCGTCACCATCGAAGACGACGACATCCGCGTCGACCCGCGCCGCCTGCAGGTGCCCGCCGGCCAGACCCGCAGCGTCAGCATCGACCTCGGCGGCCCCGCCGGGAGCGACGTCGTCTTCACCGTCGCCTCCGACTCCGTAGACGTCACCGTGCCGGCGGTCGTCACCCTGCCGGCCGGCAACAGCAGCATCACCTTCGACGTCGCCGCGCATGCGCCCGGCCGCAACGCCACCGTCCTCGTCACCCTCCCCTCCGCCTTCGGCGGCGGCACCGCGGCGGTGCAGGTGACGACGTACATCGAAGCAGAGCTTCGTTTCTCGCCGCCGCGGCTCGACCTCGGCATCCGGCAGACCGCGACCGTCAGCGCCTCGCTGTTCCCCGCGCAGTCCGAGCCCGTCACCGTGAGCCTCCTGGCGACTGAAGAAGTCTCGACGCCGGAACGCATCGTCATTCCCCCGGGCGGCGAAGCGTCGTTCGAGATCACCGGCGTCTCGCCCGGCGTGTTCGTCGTCACGGCCACGCTCCCGAATCTTTACCGCCGCGAGAAGTTCGCCGTGACCGGACAGGTCCGCGCCGGCATCGCGCCGGCCGTCACGGACGTCGCCCCCGGCTGGGGATCCACCGCCGGCGGGACGTTCGTGCACCTCACCGGGCGTGACTTCACGGCCAACTGCTGGCCGTTCTTCGGCGGCATTCCCGCCCGTTTCGCGATCGTGCGCGACCAGCAGTCGATCAGCGCAACCGCACCGCCTCACGGCACCGGAGGGGTGGACGTCGAAGTCCGCTGCACCGGCGGCTCCGCCTCGCTCACGCGCGCCTTCATCTACGTCGCGCTGGACGACCCGCTGCCCCAGATCGCCGACGTCGAGCCGCTCGCCGGAGCCCCCGGCGACGTCGTGACGCTCACCGGTATCCGCTTCCGCGTCGATGCCACGGTGCGCGTCGCCGACGTTCCGGCGCGCATCCTCGACGCCTCTCCGGAGTCGTACACGATCGTACTGCCCGACATCGCGCCCGGAGAGGCCGGCGTCTCGATCTACCTCGGCGACGTGCTCGCCTCCACCACCGGGCCGATCCTGACCATCCTCCCGGCGACGCCTCCCGTCATCACGGGTGTCGTCCCGGATGCCGCGGGAGCCGAGCTCGCTCTCGCGGGAACGCGGTTCCGGGAAGGCTTCGGGTTCGCCGTCGGCGGGCAGCGGGCGACGATCCTTTCGCTCGTGCCTTCGCGCGTGGTCCTCCGGCTGCCGGCCGAGCTGCGCGGCGGCGCGCACCGCGTCGACGTCGTCGACACAGCCGGCGCCGTCGTCTCCATGGGTCCGGTCGTGACCGTGACCGAACAGAGACTGCGGGTGCTTTCCGTCGCGCCGTCGTGCGCCAACGTCGACGGCGGAGCGCAGGTGACCATCGCCGGTACCGGCTTCGACGCCGGCGCGGTCGTGACGTTCGACGGCCTCCCGGCGACGGACGTGGAGGTCGTGGACGCCGCGACGATCACGGTCCGCGTTCCGGCGAATGCCGCCGGCTCCGCCACGGTCGAGGTTCGCAATCTCGACGCGAGGTCGTCGACCCTCACGGAGTCGTTCCGCTACGCGTCGTCATTCGACCCGGACGGCTGCGAGAACCGCATGCGAAGCGTCCGGCGCTGAAGCGTTTGTGCTAAGAAGCGCCGTCATGTTGACGGCGCTTCTTCTCTCCGCGACTCTCACCTCCGCCCAGACGGCGATCCTGCCGCCGGCCATCCCGTGGAACGGCGCCAGCCGTTCGCTCATGGCGCCGGCCGGCGATCCGTGGATCACGCCGTCCGAGCGCGACCAGCTCCGGACGACGCCGCGCTACGACGAGACGTTCGCGTATCTCCGCCGCCTCGTGGCCGCGTCGCGCGACCTGAAGATGGTCTCCCTCGGCAAGAGCGCCGAGGGGCGCGACGTCTGGATGGTCATCGCCTCGACCGAGCGCGCCTTCACGCCCGAAGCGTTGCGCAAGAGCAGCAAGCCGGTCGTCTTCGCCCAGGCGGGCATTCACGCAGGCGAGATCGACGGCAAGGACGCCGGGCTGATGCTGCTCCGCGACATGACCGTCCGTGGAACGAAGCGCGAGCTGCTCGACAAGGTCAACTTCCTCTTCGTCCCGATCTTCAACACCGACGGGCACGAGCGCTTCACGAAATTCACCCGCATCAACCAGCGCGGCCCGGAGGAAGGCGGCTGGCGCACGAACGCCCTCAACCTGAACCTCAACCGCGACTACACGAAGGCCGATGCGCCGGAGATGCGGGCCATGATCCGGGCCCTCGACACCTACGACCCCGACCTCTACATCGACCTCCACGTCACCGACGGCGCCGACTACCAGTACGACATCACATACGGCTGGAACGGGCCGGCCGGGTACTCCCCCGAGATCGCCGAATGGCTCGAAACGACCCTGCGCCCCGAGGTCGACCGCGGACTGCAGGAGATGGGACACATCCCCGGCCCGCTCATCTTCACCGACGACCCCCTCTCCGGCATCGGCTTCGGCCAGGCCGACCCGCGGCTCTCGAACGGCTACGGCGACGCGCGGCACATGGCTTCGATCCTGGTCGAGAACCATTCGCTCAAGCCGTACGACCAGCGCGTCCTCGGCACGTACGTCCTCCTCGAGCACATCCTGCGGACCGTCGCGAAGCATCCCGGCGGGCTGGCGGAGAATTCGGCCATCTCGCGCGCACATCAGTCGAAGGGACCGATCCCACTCGTCTGGCGCGTTCCGGAGAATGCCGCAGCCGAGGATCGGGAGATCCTCGGCATCACTTCCCGCAAGACCCTCTCCCCCGTCACCGGCGACGTCCGCATGGAGTGGCTCGGCAAGCCGGTGACGATGCGCGCGCCGGTGCAGCGCGCCACGGAGGTGGTGACGAGCGTGATGCGCCCCGAGGCATACTGGGTCCCGCCGGCCTGGCAGGAGGTGATCGCGCTCCTCGACCTCCACGGCATCAGCTACGAGCGGACCACGGAGGCGCAGGAAGTCGACGTGACGATGTACCGCCTCACGGACCCGAAATACGAAACGCCGCAGTTCGAGGGCCACGTCCGCGTGACCGCGACCATCACCCCCGAAAAGCGCCGCGAGCGCTTCCCCGCCGGCACGGCCGTCGTCCCGGCCATGACCCGCCTCGGCACCCTCGCCGCCCTCCTCCTCGAGCCGGCGTCCCCCGACTCCCTCTTCCAGTGGGGCTACTTCCACTCCATCCTCAGCCCCACCGAATACGTCGAGGCCTACATCATGGAGCCGATGGCCGAGCGCATGCTCGCCGAAGACCCGAAGCTCGCCGAGGAGTTCCGCCAGAAGATCGCCGCCGACGAAGCCTTCCGCGGCAACTCCCGGGCAAGGCTCTGGTGGTTCTACCAGCGGACCCCGTTTTATGACGAAAGGGCGAGGCTGTATCCGGTGGGTAGGGAGGAGTGACTGGGAAGGCAGAAGTCAGAAGGCAAAAGGCAGAAGTGGCTGCCTTGCTTCCTTCTGCCTTCTGCCTTCTGCCCTCTGCCTTCCTCGACCGGGCAGAGCTGTTGCAGAATGCGCGGCGCATGATCACTCGCGTCGTCCTCGCTCTCTCGCTCCTTGTCACCGCCGCCGCTTCCGGGCAGGGACTCGACCCGCTGCGGAACGTTTCCGGGACCGCGTCGAACCCCGGCTCGACCTCGCCGTGGGTACAGGCCGCCGACCGGCAGTGGACGTTCTTCCACGGTCTCGACGCGCACGTGACGTACGTCAGTGAGACAGGCCCCGAGGAACAGCGGAACGAGGTCTTCTCCACGAACTGGTTCGCGGCGGGGCTGCACCGCAACTTCGGCGAGCGCGGCTTCGTGCTCGTGCGCGGAAGGGTCTCGCTCGAACCGTACACGCTGCCGGACGACGAGGGCTACCCGCAGATCCTGCAGTACGTCTCCCCCGCGCACGGCGGCGGACCGGTGATCGACCGGATGCGGCCGCACGATCTGTTCGGTGAGGCGGCGGTCCAGGTGGGGTGGAGACCGACCTCCGGCACGCTGGTCAGCGTCTATGGCGCACTGGTCGGCGATCCGGCCCTCGGCGCGCCGCCGTTCGAGCTCCGCTCCTCCGGCGTCGACATGGCCGAGGCGCCGTTTTCGTACGACATCCAGGAAACGACGCATGACTCCACCAAGGTGATCACCGCCGGCTTCTCGATGCGCCTCTTCACGATCGAAGGGAGCGTCTTCCACAACGGCTTCACCACCGGCGACCACACCGAGATCGCCGACGGCGACATCGACTCGCGCTCGGTGCGCCTGACGTTCACCCCGACCCAGAACCTGGCCGTCCAGGTCTCCCGCGGTGAGCTGGGCGACGAGGAGCGCGAGATCACTTCCGCCTCGCTCTCGTTCGGCGGCCCGGCCCTCGCCGTGACGGCGCTCTGGACGCAGCGCGAGTTCCTCACCCAGGCCCTCGACGCCGAGACCGCCTACGGCGTCGAGCTCGCCCTCCGCGGAGGCCGCAACACGTTCATGGGCCGCGCCGAATGGGTCGACCGCCCCCTCGGCTTCCCCGAGCTCCCCTTCCAGACCGGCACCGAACAAACCACCCACTTCGCCGTCGGCTACATCTACGACTTCCTCGCCGGAGGCCGCTATCGCACCGGAATCGGCGTGAACGTCGACTACCACACGCAATCGCACGATTTAGAAGACCGCTACGGCCACAAGCCGCAGGCGATCTACGCGTTCGTGAGGTTCCGGACGAGCGGGATTTAGGGGAGGAGATCGAAGCGCGGAGCGTCGGAGCGCCGGTCTTCGACCGGCCGGTCCGCCGGCCTTCGGCCGGCAGTGTGCGCTTCTGGCGAGAGACTGCCGGCCGAAGGCCGGCGGACCGGCCGACGGAACGTCGGCGCTCCTATAGGCGCCGCTGCGCGACGCGTTTTTATCCCCGTCGCTTCGCGACGCCCGCTACGCGTCCTTCTGCCTTCGCAGTTCCCGCAACAGCGCCGCGATCCCGTCCCGGCTCGTCTCCCCCATCAGCGCGAACTGAATCCAGTTCCTCTTCCTTAGATAGTCGCTGGCGTGGGCGACGAGGAAGCCGCTGCGTTCGAGGCGGCGGGCGAGTTGGGGGGCGTCGGGGACGGCGATGGTGACGACGTGGGGGGCGGGGGTGGCGGTGGTGCCGACGATGTCGAGGCCGAGGGAGGCGAGGCGGCGGCGGAGCGTGGCTCCCTGCTCGGCGATTTCCTCATGGCGTTTCGGCCAGTCCACCCGGGCGACCGCGGTGCGGAGGGCGCGGACCAAGTTCGACGAGTGGGTGAAGGGAACGCCGTCGGTGGCGTACATGCCGAGGTCGAGGTAGCGCGGGAGATCGTGGGAGGGGACGATCGGGTCGCGGTGGAAGACGATGGCGAGGCCGGGATACGCCGCGAGTGCCTTCCCGCTCGTGCCGCTGGCCAGATAGACATCGCGCAGATCGAGCGGAACCGCGCCGACCGCGCTGACCGCGTCCACGCAGAACTTCGTCCCGCTCTCGCGGCAGAGCGCGGCGAGCGCGGTCAGGTCATTCATCACGCCGCAGGAAGTCTCGCAGGCGACGACCCAGAGCCACGCCGGCGCGTCTTCGAGCGTGTTCCGGACGGCATCGAGGTCCAACGGCTCCCCCCAGCCAACGCGGACGTGGGCGTGCTCGAGCCGCATCCGCGCGGCGTGATCGGCCAGCCGCTCCCCGAACTCACCGTTGCTCACCACGACGCCGCGTCCGAGGCGGGCCAGTTGCGCGGCGACGCAGTCGTTGGCCAGCGTGCCGCTGCCGACCAGGACCTCGGCGAAATTCGCCCTCAACAGCGCGCGCAGATCGGCGCGCAGTGCGTCGAGGTCGGCGAGGAACGCCGGAGCGCGGTGCGACTCCGGCGCCGAGCGGAAGGCGCTCGAGACATCCTCGTGCACCGTCACCGGTCCGGGGAGGAAGTTCGCCACCTCCCCGCGCATTGCCGGCGGGAACGAGGTGAGGGCGCGGGCGCGCTCCTGGAACATCTCCCGGGTGATGAACATCGGCTGGAACGGCGCGTCGGCCGTGCCGACCAGAGGACCGAACGCGACGAAGCCGAGATGGCCGTAGAGCTTCAACTGCCGGGTCGTGGCCGAGATCACGGCGCAATCGAAATGCTCCTCCGCCGCGTGCTGCCAGAGCACCGAGAGCAGTCCCGGCAGCACGGCGCCGGCGCGATGCTCCTTGTCGATCGCCAGCAGACGCACCTCGCACGGATTGCGGCCCGGCGGGAGATAGCGGTCGAGGTCGGCCAGCTTCCCGTCGAGGGAGAACGGCCGCCGGCCGCGCACCGCGATCATCCCCACCAGCTTCTCCCCCGCCTTCGAGATCGCGTAGACGTTCTCGTCGTGGAACCGGTCGACGTGGAGGCGGGCCTCGTTCGGCTGGTGCTGCGGGATCTCTTCGACGAAGGCGCGGTAGCTCAGGGCATGAATCTGCTCATGCTCGTGAGGAGCATCGGCGATCTTGAATGTGAGCATTCACTGATGGTACGCCTATCACTCGTATCGCAGCGCATCCACCGGATCCAGCCTGGCCGCCTTGTACGCCGGGTAAATCCCGAAGAACAAGCCGATCGACACCGACACCGCCAGCCCCACCACGATCGCCCACAACGGCGTCGTCGTCGGGAGGGGGGAGAGCATGCGTACGGCCGCGGCGATGGCGAGGCCGAGGGCCACGCCGATGAGGCCTCCGATGCCGGAGAGCGTCATCGCCTCGACCAGGAACTGCTGCACGATGTCGCGGCGGACCGCGCCGATCGCCTTGCGGATCCCGATCTCGCGGGTGCGCTCCGTCACCGAGACCAGCATGATGTTCATCACCCCGACGCCGCCGACCAGCAGCGCGATCGAGGAGATGAACAGCATCGCCAGCGTGATGCCGCCGGTGATGGCCTTGAAGTTTCCGATTAGCTTGTCGGGAGTCATGATCCCGAAATCGTCCGGCTTGTTGAACGGCACCTTGCGCCGCGCGCGCAGCACCGTCCGCCCTTCCTCGACGATCCGCTCCACCCACTCCGGCTTCTTCGGCACCGTGGCGATGTTCACACCGCGGTTCCGCTTGACCTGCGGGAAGTGGCTGTCGAACGTCGTCAGCGGCAGATAGACGTGCAGGTCGGTCGACTCGAACATCGTCGCCCCCTGCTTCTCCATCACCCCGACCACCTGGTACTTGCGTCCGGCGATGGCCACGATCTTCCCGATCGGATCGCGGTTCGCGAAGAGCGCCTGCGACACCTCGTAGCCCAGCACCGTCACCGGCGCGGAGCGCGTGACGTCGCCTTCGCTGATGAAGCGTCCGTCGCCGACGAAGTGATTGTTGGCGATCGGATAATCGTCGATCGTGCCGATGACCGTATCGGGGGTCGCCTCTTTGCCGCCGAAGATGACGTCGAGCGACGGCCCCTCGCCCGAGTATGTGTAGCGCTCCGGTGAAACGGCCAGCATCGACGGGCATTGCGCCTTCAGCGCGATCGCGTCCTCGAAAGTGAGGTTCTTCCGCTGGCGCTGCGACTCGTCGCGCTCCCCCGGACCGAACCGCGGGTCGTACTTCTGGAACTGCACCAGCGTCGCCCCGAAGGCCTGGAAATTCTGGATGATGTTGTTGTTGAAGCCTTCGATGATCGACACCATCGCGATGACGGTGGTGACGCCGATCACGATGCCCAGCACCGTCAGCGCCGAGCGGAGCTTGTGCGCCGTCAGCGCGATGCCGGCGAAGCGGATGTTTTCACGTGCAGCGAGGAGAAGGTCCGTCACTTACTCATACCTCAATGCGTCCACCGGCGGCAGCTTCGACGCCCGGATCGCCGGGAACACTCCCGCCAGCACGCCGGTGACGATGGAGATCAGCAGGCCGGCCACGATGAGCATCGGACGGACCAGCGTCGGCATCGGACCGAGCGTCGAGATGGCCTTGGCGATGCTCCAGCCGAGGAGCACCCCGAGCAGCCCTCCGCCGAGCGAGAGCAGCACCGCTTCCGTCAGGAACTGCCGGAGGATGTGCTGCCGCGTCGCACCGATGGCCCGGCGGACGCCGATCTCGCGGGTCCGCTCCACCACCGAGACGAACATGATGTTCATGATCACGATCCCGCCGACCACCAGGGAGATGCCGGAGATCAGGATCATCAGCGAGAACAGTCCCGCCGAGATCCCTTTCCACAGCATCTGCAGCGCCTCGGCGGTCACGGTCGCGAACGGGTCGTCGTCGCGGAACGCCGTGCGGCGGCGGCTGCGCAGGATGTTGCGCACGTCGTCCATCGACGCGTCGACGCCGCCGACCCCTCCGTGCGCCTTCACCCAGATGTCGACGCTGTCTTTCGTCCCGAACTGCTTCTGGAACGAAGTGATCGGCAGGTAGAGGATCTTGTCCTGATTCTGGCCGAGGACCGAGCCCTGCTTGCGGAGCAGACCGATCACGCGCATCGGCTGGCTGTCGACGCGGATGCTGCGGCCGATCGGATCGAGCTCGCCGAACAGCTCATCGCGGACGTCGGAGCCGATCACCACCACCCGCGCGGAATGCCTTTCCTCGGTCGGCGTGAAGAAGCGCCCCTCCTCGAGGTCGAGGTTGTTCAACTCGGCCATGTTCGAGGTCACGCCCGAGGAGCGGACATTGGTCAGCTTCTGCGGGCCGCGTTTCGTCGTCGTCCCCGCATTGAGCGAGGCGCCCGTCATCTCGCACAGCCCGCAACGCGCCTTGACGCTCTCGTAATCGGACCAGTCGATCGGCTTCCGCTTGATCGCCTCCAGCCACTGCTCGCGGCTGGTGATGATCCCGAACTGCGTCACCGCGTAAACATCGGGATTGAGCGCGAACACCTTCTCCTGGATGTAGTTGTTCAACCCCGAGATGATCGCCACGACCGTCACCACGGTCATGATCCCGATGATCACGCCGAGGAGCGTGAGAAAGCTGCGCATCTTGTGAGAGCGCAGGGCGGAGGCAGCGATACGGAGCGTTTCCATTTTGGTCGCTGGTTGCTGGTTGCTGGTTGCCTGGGATCTCCTGGCTTCGGGGAGTGAAGCGCAAGGAACCAGTAACCAGGAACCTCTTTAGGACTCTTTCTCCTTGTCCTTATCCTTCTTCGTCTCTTCCTTCTGCTCGCGGATCTTCGTGCCGTCCTTGATCTCGCGGAGGGCGCGGAAGGGGCCGGTGACGATCTGCTCGCCCCCTTTGAGGCCGGTGACGATCTCGATGTTGCTGTCGCCGGCCAGGCCGGTCTTGACGGTCACGAACTTCGCCTTGTCCTTCTCGAAGACGTAGACCCCTTCCTCTTCCTGCGGCTTTGTGGCGGTAGCGCCCGGCTTGTCGCGGATGACCAGCGCCTGCAGCGGGATGCCGAGCGACTTCGAGCGGGTGCCGGTGATGATGTCCGCGGAGGCCGAGAAGCCGGGGCGGACCCCCGCCGGCGGATCGGTGAGCTGGATCTTGACCTCGAAGTTGACCGCTTCCGCGGTCGCCTGCGTGCCGCTCGTCATCGGGCTCGAGCCGACCTCGATCACCCTGCCGTTGAAGGTCTTGTTCGGGTAGGCGTCGATGGTGACGGTGGCGTTCTGGCCGACCTTCACGTTCGGGACGTCGGTCTCGTCGACCTCCATCACCGCCTCGACCACGCTCATGTCGGCGATGGTCAGCAGCTTGGTGCCGGGATTGTTCATCGTGCCGATGACCGCGACCTCCCCTTCCTCGACCGGGAGGGCGGTGATGATGCCGCCCATCGGCGCGACCATGGTCGTCTTCGACAGCGTGTCGCGTGCGGCGGTGACGTTCGCCCTCGCCTGCTGGATGCGCTGCTCGATGGAGGAGACGTTGGCGCGGGCCGTGTCGAGAGCGCTGCGGGCGCGCTCGAGCTCCGCGACGGGGCTGATCTGCTGTTCGTAGTTCTTCCGGGCCCGGTCGTACGCCAGTTGCGCCTCGGCCAGGCTGGCCCGGCTGGCATCGCGGTCGGAGAAGAGCGCCCGCATCGACGCTTCGGCACCCTGCGCCGAGGCGGCGAGCTGCTTCTGGTCGATCTGCAGGAGAAAGTCGCCCTTCTTGACGACGTCCCCCTCGCGGACGGCGAGGTTGATGATCTGTCCCATGACGTGCGCGCTGAGGTCGACCTTGCGCTGGGCGTCGATCTGCCCGTTCGCCGAGACCTTGCTGGTGATGTCCATCCGCTCGACTTTCGCGAGCGTGACCGGAGTGCCTTCTTTTCGCTCGCCGACGACGGATGCGGCAACGATCCCCGCGATCGCGAGAATGACGACAATGGCAATGATGATCTTGGTTCTGCGTTTCATGCTGGTGCCTTTATACGGCAGATTTTTACCTTAGTTACTGGTTGCTGGTTGCCTGGGATTCGACGCCTGAGGTCCAGGCGCTGCCTCACAAGCAACCAGTAACCACCAACCAGTAACTCTTAGTTCAGCGCTCGTCGGTCCACCCGACGGCCCGTTTGAGCGAAAACCACTGCTCCCGCGCCTTCCAGAACCGGCTCTGCTGCATCGCCGCGATCTGCTGGTCGCGGACGGACGTGGCGTGCCGGGCCGCGGAGAGCTCCTCCGAGAGGGCGTCGATCTCGTTCCCGCGCAGCGCGAGCTGCTGTTCGAGCGCTTTCGCCTTGTCGCGCGCCACCTGGCCGTTCAGCGCTTCCAGCGTGCCGAGGAACAGAATGCGTTCGTTCCCCTCGGGGCTGAATGCAGAAACGGTCGCGACCTGGTAGCGGTACGACCGGATCTTTTCGTGCGGGACGACGCACTGCCACCCGGAATCGGCCGCGGACGGCACGCCGAGCCAGGCGGCGACGTCGGGACGCGGGGCAAAGTCGCGGGTCGTGGCCACGATCTCGTCGTCCAGGTGGATTTCCACGCGGTCCGCCCGCTGGGCGACCGCGGTCGCCCAGCCGGAGATCTGCACGCCGTCCGCGGTAATGGCGAACTGGTCGACGAACCCCTTCGGCGTCCGCCGCGGCCGGGCATCCGGGAGCGGCGCCGGAGAGACGACGTAGACATCCTGCCAGTCCGCCAGCGCGCGCGGGAGTCGGACGCAGGCAAAGTTCTCGACGTCGCTCTCGGTAAGCGCCGCCACCTGTTCCCTCACGTACCCCTCGGTGACCCACGTCGAGCCATACTCTTCGCCGTCGAGGACGCGGCTCTCGCTGTCGGAAGTGAAATGGATTCCCTCCACCCTCGCCGGGGCGATCGACTCGTCGTGGACGCTGAAGATCAGCAGCCCCTCCGGCTCCAGCAGCTCGGCCAGCCGCCGCAGCCAGCGCGTGAACGTCGCCGGCGGCAGGTGGGTGAAGAGCGAGGCGACGAAGATCAGGTCATAGCGGCTCGGCGTGACGAGATCGTCCGGATCGGTCTTCGACAGAATCGTCCGGACCTCGAACTGCTCCGCCTGAAACGCCATCCCCCCTTCGAGGATGTCGCAGACCGTGACTTCCCCGGCCAGCTTTTCATGGACGAGGAAGCGCGTCAGCCGCCCATACCCGCTCGCAAAATCGAGCATGCGGCGGACGGGCCGGCTGTTTACGGGCCCTATCGAGCCCCGCCAACCGGCAATGTGCCGCACGAGCGCGAACTGGTCCATCCCGTTCTGGAAGTAGCTGGTCAGCGCCCGGTCCCGGTCATGCTCGAACAGCTTGATCCCGAAATCGAGCATGTCGTCCCGCTCGTCGATGGCCCGGTTCAGCTCCTCCCACCGCGGCACGCGCGTGCGCAGAAGAGTGTCGACCATCGGGTGGGATTCGTGTTTCGTGAACGCGAGAGGCACGGGCGCGGATGATACCGGTTGTCGGTTGCCGGTTGTCAGTCCAGGGTCCTATAGAGAGATGTCTCTCGTCCATAACCGTCCTCAGGCCAAACAGGTTCGGACAACCGACAACCGGCAACGGACAACCAATACAATCCCCGCCCATGCGTCTCGCCCTGATCACAATCCTCCTCGCCACCACCCTCACCGCCCAGGACACCCACGTCGAGCGCATCCTGCGCGAGGTGCCGCTGATCGACGGGCACAACGACCTGCCGTGGCAGTACCGGGAGCGGACGAAAAACAAGCTGGCGGAGATCGACCTCACCCAGGACCAGTCGAAGCTCGAAAAAGCCCTCCACACCGACATCCCCCGCCTCCGCCGCGGCCGGATGGGCGCCCAGTTCTGGTCCGTCTACGTCCCGGCGTCGCTCAAAGGGGCGGACGCCGTCCAGGCGACGCTCGAACAGATCGACGTCGTCCATCGCCTCGACGCCCTCTATCCCGACACCTTCGCCCTCGCCCTCACCGCCGGCGACATCACCCGCATCCACAAATCAGGGAAGATCGCCTCGCTGATCGGCGTCGAAGGGGGCCACTCCATCAACAACTCCCTCGCCGTCCTGCGGCAGCTCTACGCCGGCGGCGCCCGCTACATGACCCTCACCCACTCCGACAACGTGGACTGGGCCGACTCCGCCACCGCCGCCCCGAAGCACGACGGCCTGAGTCCGTTCGGGAAGGCGGTCGTCGGCGAGATGAACCGCCTCGGCATGCTCGTCGACCTCTCCCACGTCTCCCCCGCCTCCATGCACGACGCCCTCGACGCCGCCGTCGCCCCGGTCATCTTCTCCCACTCCTCCGTCCGCGCCGTCACCGGCCACGCCCGCAACGTCCCCGACGACGTGCTGCGCCGGCTGAAAGACAACGGCGGCGTCATCATGGTCACCTTCGTCCCGTCCTTCGTCTCCAACGAGCTCCGCGACTACCACGCCGCCCGCAAAGCCGAGGAGGCCCGCCTCGGCGAGCTGCACCAGGGCGAGCCCGGCACGGTCAAAGAAGCGCTGATCGCCTGGGACACCACCCATCCCCGGCCCCGCGCCACCCTCACCCAGGTGGCCGACCACATCGAGCACGCCGTACGCATCGTCGGCATCGACCACGTCGGCATCGGCGGAGACCTCGACGGCATCTCCACCACCCCCGTCGGCCTCGAAAGCGTCGCCGACTACCCCGCCCTCTTCTCCGAGCTCCGCCGCCGCGGCCACTCCGACGAAGCGCTCAAGAAGATCGCCGGGCTGAACGTGCTGCGGGCGATGAAGGTGGCGGAAAACGTCGCCGCCCGGCTGCAGAAGGAACGGCCGGCGGCCGAGGTGACGATCGAGGAGCTGGATCGGGCGAAGTAGGTTACCGCGCCCGCAACACCGCCTCCAGCTCGTCGCTCCTTTGGGACCCGATCAAAATCCGCTTCCCATCCTTCAACTGCAGCTGCACGCCGTCCTCACCGGAGACGTTGTAAGCCCAGCCGCTGAGACCGAGACGGATGCCCCAGCCGCCGTACTCGCCGAGGGCGCTGTAGTGGCGCTTCCGGGCATCCGAGATGTCCTGGAGCGGGATGCGCCGCGGAGTGAGGTGGAAGGGGAAGAAACGGTACCGAAGCTCCGACTCCGTCACCGTGACACTGAGCCGCGCGTACCAGAACAGCGCGATCACCGCCGAATGCAGGACCAGCACGCTCAGAAAGATCAGCACCAGCACGCTGTTACTGGCCGGATGATCGCCGACCGGCCGGCCCAGGATGAGCTGCTGATAGACCGAAAAGCCGAGGAGCAGGACCAGCGGGATCGAGACCAGGGCAAAGAGCAGCCAAAGCCACCGCTGACGGAACTGCTGCTCCTCGTGGAAGAGAGACGGCGATGGCAACATCACAGCAGATCAGTGTACGGACCGAACGCTTGTTCCGTCTTCGAACCTGTGTACTCGTTCACCGACCCGTGACATTCGGAGGGCCGAGGGCCAAGGGCCAAGGGCCGAGGGAAAACCGGGGGGGGTGGGCCCTCGGCCCTCTGCCCTTGGCCCTCGGCCCTCAGTCCCCCCGTTGGCACACCTCTGGCCTTACGGCTGAGGCATGACGACGGATGCCCGATTCAAGCTCGAGCGCCGGGGCGAAGTCCCCGAGGTCAACCCCGAAAAGACCGACTTCTATCGCGACACCCTCGAGCTCTTCACCCGCGAAGGCCTCCCCTTCCTCGTTGGCGGCACCCACGCCTACTACCGCTACACCGGCGTCGCCCGCGAGACCAAAGACTTCGACATCTTCGTCCGCCGCTCTGACTACCCCCGCTTCCAGGAGGCCGTCCAGCGCGCCGGCTACAAAACAGAGCTCAAGTTTCCCCACTGGCTCGGTAAGATCTACAAAGACGACGCCTTCATCGACCTCATCTTCTCCGGCGGCAACGGCGAAGCGCCGGTCGAGGACGAATGGTTCGAGCACTCCGTGGAAGGAAAGATCTTCGGCATCCCGGTCCGGCTGGTGGCGCCGGAAGAGATCATCTGGTCCAAATCCTACGTCATGGAGCGGGAGCGGTACGACGGCGGCGACGTCATGCACCTCCTCCTCCGCACCGGCAAACGCCTCGACTGGCAGCGCCTCATTCGCCGCTTCGGCGACCACTGGCGCCTCCTTCTGATGCAGATCGTCAAATTCGGCTTCGTCTACCCGAGCGAGCGCCATCGCATCCCCCGCGAAGTCACCGAAGAGCTCCTGGCCCGCTTCGCCGCCGAACTGAACGACCGCAGCGCCCCCGAAAAAGTCTGCTACGGCACCCTTACCTCCCGCGCGCAGTATTTGATCGATATCCGCGAGTGGGGCTTCCTGGACGCCCGCCTGCAACCCTACGGCACCATGGCCGAAGGGGATGTGGAGCACTGGACCGAGGCGATCAAGAGAGATTGAAGCTTCGCGTTGTCGGTTGTCCGTTGTCGGTTGTCTGCGCCTCGACGCGGAAAGAGCAGTCATCCCGAGCGTCGAGTGAGGCGCATCCCGCATCCCTGTCATCGTGAGAGGTTGTGAAGAAATCCGAGCCTCTTCATTTGTAAGGAGCGAGCTACCGCAGCCGCCGTAGGCGGCGGAAGATCTGTAGGCCCGCCCTTCAGGGCGGGTATCGTGCGCCCCACGAAGGCGAGTCCGCGAAGCGGGCGATAGAACAGTGGTCACGCGCAACCCTCTGCT
>DASPHC010000150.1:0-43492 GCA_035629865.1 Thermoanaerobaculia bacterium
AGCGACGTTCTACGACCAACGCAACAAGGAGCGTGCCGTTGATCACTACGCGAGGAAGCTTGCTGCTCTCGGCTACAACGTGCAGCTCGTGAAGAAGCCCTCGTAAGAGCGCCGCGCAGAATCGGCCCGCGCGAGAGCCTATGAGCTCTCTGCATGACCAGACCTTGGTGAATCGGAGCCGACTCTGCACAGCTGGACCCTTCCGCTGACTCTCGCAGTCAGCTCAGGATTGGTCTGTCTTCAGCACCCTTTTGGCGAAGATGTTTTCGTAGCAGCCGCAGAAAACTCCGCAAGAACAAGAAGCATGGCGGCGAAGGACCCGGGCGGGTGGGGGAGCGCTGCGTGCCCCCGCCCGCCCGGGTCCTTCGCCGCCATGCTTTTCCGTTCCAGCGGTAATTTCTGTGGCTCAGGATGACAGGGCGCTATCCTCCTTAATGATGTGTGACGCTAATATGCGCCACGGAAGACGGTGGGAGGCCACCGGCGGCCCGGCCCGGCCGGCTGCGTTTGTTTCCGCCTGAATCGTGTTCCGTCCGACAAGCGCGCGTTCAGCCTATGGCAACCAACGCAGCCGGCCGGGCCGGCCCGCCGGTGGCCTCCCGTCGTCTTTCCGTGGACTCACCGCGCGGATTCCCACGGGTCGTAATCGGGATCGGGTGCTTCTTCCGCCGGGCGTTCGGCCTCGGGGATGTGGCGCAGGTTGACGCGGATGCGCGTCCAGGTGGAGGACCGGCCGCGCATCGCATCGACGAGGATGTCGTCTTCCTCCAGAAGTGCCCCCGCCTCGGGGTGCCGCGCTTTCCAGCGTTCCAGACCGGCGAGCGCTTCGGCCTTGTGCTCCGCCTTGGCCACGGTGATGAGCGGTTGCGTCGGGCGGCGGCGGCCGGTGCCTTTCGTGCCGCTGCTCGCGCTCTTTCGTTTGGACGGTGCGACGCGCGGCGGCTCGCCGTCCTGCTTCTTGTAATTCGGCGGCCAGGGGGCATCGCCGAGACCTTCGGCTTCCTGCGCAGCGGAGAGCTCCAGGAGCTTGTCGAGCGAGCCGGCGGCATCGTCGATCCCGGCCGCGGGGTCGCCGCGCTCGGCGAAACGGGCCGGTGCGGTGACGAGCGTGAAGGCAGCCGGATCGCACTCCGCGACCTCGTCCCACTCGAGCGGCATCGACACCCGGGCGTCGCGGGTCGGCCGCACCGACCACGCCGAGGCGACGGTGCGGTCTTTCGCGTTCTGGTTGTAATCGAGGAAGACACCGTGTCGTTCTTCCTTCCACCACTTACTGGTCGCGATTGCGGGGACGCGCCGCTCGACCTCTCGTGCGATCGCGAGCGCGGCGCGCCGCACCTGGTCGAAGCTCCAGCGGCGCTCGATGCGGACGTTGACGTGGATGCCGCGCGATCCCGAGGTCTTCGGCCAGCCGCGCAGTGCGTGCTCGTCGAGCACGTCGCGGACGACCAGCGCGACCTGGCGCACGTCGTCGAAGCCGACGCCGGGACCGGGATCGAGATCGACGCGTAGCTCGTCGGGATGCTCGAGATCGTCGGCGCGGACGGGGTGCGGGTTCAGGTCGATGCAGCCGAGGTTCGCGATCCAGAGGAGCTGCGCGGCGTTGCGGATCACGACCTCGCGTGCGGTGCGGCCGGAGGGAAAACTGAGCTCGACGGTCTCAACCCAGTCGGGATGCTGTTCGGGCGCGCGTTTCTGAAAGAACGGCTCTCCCTCGGCGCCGTTGACGTAGCGCTTGAGCACGATCGGCCGGTTCGCGATCCCGCGCAACGCTCCCGCGGCGACAGAGGCGTAGTACTTCGCGAGGTCGAGTTTCGTGTATCCGGCGTGCGGGAAGTAGACCTTGTCCGGATTCGTGATCGTAACCTCGCGTCCGGCAATCTCGAGGGTGGTCGGCGGCGTCTTCGGCATCGGCACAGTCTTGCCGGATTCGACAGCGGTCTGCAAGTGGAGAGGGCCTGGCGCGCCTCCGGCGCGCCGTCGCGGACCGCCGACGTCACCGTCGGCCGGTCCGCCCGCGTCCTCGCGGGCAAGCTCTCGCGCAACACTCTCCCACTTACCCGATTCCCCCTCCCGGCGGCGAGACGCCGCCGTGCCCACGAAGACGTGGGCGGACCGGCCGACGAAGACGTCGGCGGTCCGGGGGCCTCGTCAAAATCCCGCCAAGAGCCAGTACGGGGATGCGTGAAAAAAGAAAGTTTTCCGTGTCACGGACCGATCGGCCGGAGCGAGTGCCGGACCGAACCGGCGCCCAGCGGCCGTCTTGCCGATAGACCCGCAGAATCAACGACTTACCGCGGTTCGGCGCATCCTTTGCCTGCCTCCGAACCACCTGTTTTTGTACGATGATTACCAATAATTCAGAATAAGGTGTGCCCGGGACACGTTTTCGGCATGGCGAAACCCGTGCGATTAATTGTTGACAAAAAGATCCCAGTTTTTATGATCTTGTCCTGTACGCCGAAGTGGTCTGTGTGGGGTGAGGAGTCGGTTTATGGCTTTTGAGAAGTGGGAGCCGCAGCCTGAGTTCGAACGTTTTCCCGCTTCGGCGACCATCGTCCAGTCGCGCCTCATCCGCCTTCCGTCACCCGTAGCCAACCTCCTCCGCCTCCGCGGCAAGACCAGCGCGAACCTCTATTACGACAAAAAGCGCAAGGTCATCGGCATCAAGCCGCTCGACAAAAAAGAAGAGGGAGCGGCGAAGATCCGGCAGTCCGAAAAGTCGACTTCGCTGCACGTGCCGAGCTTCTTCCGCTTCTACGACATCGAGGTCCCGGGAATCAAGCGCTTCCACTGCTGGTACGACGAGAAGGAGCGGATGGCGATGATCGACATCTCCCGGCCTTCACCGCGAGGAAGACCGGCCGGAACGTAATTTGTCATCCTGAGCCACAGGAATTACCGCTGGAACGCGAAGCATGGCGGCGAAGGACCTGGGTGGGCGGGGGCACGCAGCGCTCCCCCTCACGCCCAGGTCCTTCGCCGCCATGCTTTTCGGCTTCGTGCGAAGTTCCTGCGGCTCAGGATGACAGGCGCATGTCCTCCGTTCAAAACCAAAAAGGCGGCCTTTCGGCCGCCTTTCCTGTTTGCACGTGAAGGATGATCAGTGTCCGACGGCGCGGGAGCGGCGCAGGATCGTCGGCTTCTGCCAGAACGACTGGATCTGCTTCAGCCCCTCGGTGGTGATGCCGTTGTTGGTGCCGATGAACGAGAGCTGCGCGGCCGCGTTGGCGTCGGGGAAGAACGCGCCGTTGTTGGCGAAGAGCTGGGTGATCGACGCCAGCGGGATCTCGGTGTCGTAGCCCTCGTTGATGGCCTTGATGAACTCGTTCCCGAAGAGCAGGTAACCGAGGTCCGTCAGGTGGAAGAAGTCGAAGCTGTAGAAACCGCCCGTGACCGGGGCGCTCGAGACACTGATCGGGCCGAGCGAAATCCCGCCCGGGGCGGAGACGCGGCTGAACAGGCCGGCGACGTCGGCGACCGGGATGTTCCGGGCCGCGGCAGCCTGGTTGATGATGGTGTTGTATTCAGCGATGCGCGTGAACACCTGACTGATCTCGTCGGCGGTGATGACGTCGTTCGGGGAGAGCGGCTCGCCCACGTGCGGCAGGAGGCTGAACGGCGGGATGTTCCTGAGCAGCGCCGGGAGGCCGTATCCCTGGGCGATCTTGTCGCGCGTCTGCAGCGGGATCAGCGTGGTCGCCGTGATCGGCGCCTGCGTGCCGTTCCCCGAGTCGACCATGTAGAAGACCGGCTGGCCGCCGATGAGGATCGGCTGGCGGGTCGTGGGGTCGACGAGCACCGGCGGGACGAGCGTCAGGTACGGCGGGATGCCGCTCGGCAGATTGCCGACGACCATGCCGGCATTCGGCGCGCCGGCGATCAGAGCATCGAGGAGCGCTTCATAGCGGACCTTGAAGTCGGCGGCCGGAGTGATGGTGGCGGGGGTGCCGCTGAACATCACGTTCAGGTAGTCGTTGCCGCCGATCCAGAGGGCGATGAAGGAGGGACGCTGCGCGATGGCCTGCTGCACCGGCGTGCCGAGGCCGCGGAGGATGAAGCGGGCCATGCTCACGGCCGTCGGCTCGCCCGCCGTCGGCGTCTCGGCGCCGGTCAGGGTGAGCAGCGCGCCGACGGTGGCGCCGGGGATGCTGAGATTGTTGTAGGGACGCGCGAAGTTGATCATTCTCGGCGCGGCCGAGCCGGGCGCCGGCGCGATGACCGGACCGGGGATGAGGCTCGTCAGGGTGAGCTCGTTGCCGAGGCCGGGATACGACACGAGCGGCACGGCGAAGCAGTCGTCGGTCGCGACCGCGGTAGCCGGGCAGATGTCATAGCCGACCTGGCGGGCCAGGACGGCGCCCCAGCTCCACGGCTGATGGCGCTCGTTGAGCGAGCCGCTCTCGAAGCCGGCGCCGTAGCTGTCGCCGAGGACGACCAGATGGGAGAAGTCGGCCGCGCCGCGCGCCGCGAACATCGGCACCGCGACGAGTGCCGCAATGAGGACTGCCGCTGCAATTCTGATGTGCTTGTTCATATGGGTCTCCTTTAGAAGCGGTAGCCGAGGTTGACGCTCCAGAGCAGGGCGTCCGTCTCGTACATGCCGTTGAAGCCTTCTTCGTTGGCTCCGTCGGTGTCGCGATCCTTGAAGTGCAGGACGAGCAGCGAGCCGTCGACGGTGAACGGTCCGGCATGCCAGCCGGCGCCGAACGACGCGCCGAGGCGGTCGGAGTCCGGCAACAGCGGGCTGACCGCTTCGACCGGCTGCGGGTTCTCGTCATAGACGAAGCCGCCGCGCACGTCCCAGTGCTCCGTGGCGTTGTGGTTGATGCCGATGCGGTAGGAGTTCGAGTCCTCCCAGTTCTGCTCGCGGACGAAGCTCGCCGCGGGGGTGGACTCGAAGTTCACCGACAGCGCCTCGAACGCGCTCCAGCCGGTCTTGATCACGTCGAGCTCGACGTCCCAGTTGTCGTTCGGGCTGAAGGCGACGGCAATCGTGGCGATGGAGGGGAAGGGAAACACGGTGTTGATGCGCTGGTCGGGCGGAAGCTGCGCGCCGATGATGGCGTCGAGCTGCGCGCTGCCGGTCGGGATCTGATTGATCTCGGCGTCGCCCTCGAGCTCGATGTCCATGTCCGTGCGGTACGAGGCGCCGATGCGGAAGCGCGGCGTGACCTTCACCAGCACGCCGGCGTTGAAGCCGATGTCGTCCCCGTACTCGCTCACCAGGCGCGTGTTGGCGACGTCGACGATGCGGCCGGTGAACGGATTCAGCGCCATCCGGTTCGCGCTGAGGATGACCCGCGCGCGGCGATACTCGACGCCGCCGCCGAAGGCGAAACGGCCGTCGCTGCTCTGCCAGGCGATGACCGGGTTGACGGAAGTCGTCTTCAGGTCGGCGTCCTTCGAGATATAGCGGCCGGCCCACGGATCTTCCCAGTCGGTGCGGAGACCGAAGGCGGCAAAGACGCCGACGCCGAGGGTGAAGTTGTTGCCGAGAGGAACGACCGCGTACATGTTCGGCACGTTGAACGTGTGGCGGTTGTACTCACCGGTCACGCCCGAGGTGACGGGGCTGGTCGGGTCGCCCGTGAACTCGTTGGAGAAATTGATGAGGGTGGTACCGGCGTATGCGGCCATGTGGCGCTGCTGCGCGATGCCGGCCGGGTTGTAAAAGATCGCGCTCGGGTCGTCGGCCGTCGCAGCAAACGCACCGGCCATGGCGCTGGCCTTCGCGCCCTGCTCCGGAATCAGGAAGCCGGAGCCGAACGCGGAAGCAGCGAGCAGGCAGGTCATGGAAACGGCAATGGTCAGTCTGGTGAATCGCAAAGAGGAGACCTCCTAAGTCTGTTGTTCTACAGGGAATTACAGCATGCAGGAACGCGGCGGATCATACATCGAACGGAAGACAGAGGGCAGAAGGCAGAAGGCTGAAGGCAGAAGGAAGGGAGACGGTCACTTCGTCCTTCTCCGAGAGGTGCTGATGGCATACGCCTTCGCAATCCGATACAGACCGCGCGCGAGACGGACACCCTTCAGCTTCTTGCGATCGATGGCCTGGTCGACGCGCCGGACCACCTTCGCCGCCGCATCGCGGACACGCAATTGATGGGTCAGACGCTGCAGTTGCGCCGGAGTGGAAGGTATTACTGATGTTCAAAATGGATCGAGCGGTATAATCTCTCCCGAATTCCGGCAATAACATGATCGGGACGCGGCTCTCCGACCGCTATCAGATCGTCAGCGAGTTGGGACGGGGCGGGATGGGCGTCGTGTATCTCGCGCGCGATCCGCTCCTGGACCGTGACGTCGCGGTGAAGATGATTCCGCCGGGATTCCTCGATGACGCGGCGACGGAGCGTTTCCGCCGCGAGGCGCGTGTGGTGGCGCGGCTCGATCATCCGGGCATCATCGGCATCCACGACTTCGGCGCGCACGAGTCATCGCTCTTCTACGTCATGCCGCTCGTTCGCGGACACAATCTGCGTGATGCGATGAACGAGCGGAAGCTCACGCTCGGCGATATCATGACGATCGGACTGCAGGTCGCCGAAGCGCTCGACTACAGCCACGCCGCCGGCATCGTCCATCGCGACATCAAACCGGAGAACGTGATGATCACGCGCGATGGCGAGAGTGGGATCCGCGCGCGGATCACCGACTTCGGCCTCGCCATTGCCGATCGCGATCATCGCCTCACCGGCAGCGGAGTGCTGGTCGGCACGCTCGCGTACCTCGCGCCCGAGCAGGTCATGCAGGGAGCGATCGACAGCCGTACCGATGTGTGGGCCCTCGGCATGGTGCTGTACGAGCTGATCACCGGACACCCCGCGTTCGGCGGCGACACGCCGTCGATGCTCTATCTGATTGCACACGACCGGCCGCGAACGCCGCGCGCGCTCGGCATCGACATCCCTCCCGAGCTCGACGATCTGCTGATGCGCTGTCTCGACAAGGAGCCGGCTCGCCGTCCCGATCGCGCCCGCGACGTCGCCGCGGCGCTGGAACGCTGCCGCAGAAAACTGCCCGACGGGGACGCTTTCTCCAGCGTGCATCACACGACCGCCCGCAAACCGGTGCGGCCGTCATCGCCGATGGTCGGACGCAGCCGCGAGTTCGCGCTGCTGCAGGCGCAGCTCAACGAGGCCACGACGCATTGCCGCTTCGTGCTCATCAGCGGCGCGGCGGGGAGCGGGAAAACGCGATTGGTCGAAGAGCTGGAGCGCTTGGCGAACGCACGCAACACGACCGTTCTGCGCGGCACCGTTGCCAGCGTCGACGAAGCGCTCCCGTACGCGGGACTCTGCCGTGTGATCGAGGAGTTCCTGCGCAGCCGCGGCTCCGCTCCGGCACTCTTCGACGACCTCGCCTCCGATCTCGTCGGAACGTTTCCGCTGCTCTCCGAGATCGCGGAGCTGAAGG
This sequence comes from Thermoanaerobaculia bacterium, assembly GCA_035629865.1. Taxonomy (GTDB): domain Bacteria; phylum Acidobacteriota; class Thermoanaerobaculia; order Gp7-AA8; family Gp7-AA8; genus QHVT01. The sequence continues at coordinate 7,423 of DASPHC010000150.1, forward strand.
CGATGGCCACGACCCCGAAGGCGATCAACGACCGCCACGCGATCTTCGACCTTCTCGCCCGCGCGTGGATCCGCATCGCCGCCAATCGTCCGCTGGTGATCGTCGTCGAAGAACTGCACTTCGCGGCGGTGTCGATCGACGCGCTCGAGTACATCGTGCAGCGACTGGCCTCGACCGGTGTGTTGGTGGTCGGCGTCTATCGCAGTGAGGAGATCGCGCGCGGTCATCCACTGGCGCGACTGATGGCCGATCACCGCGTGCCGTTCACGCGCATCGATCTCGCGCCGCTCACGCGCGACGAGCACCGGCAGCTCGTCGAGATGCAGTTGGAGAGCAATCGCATCGACGCGGCGGTGATCGAACGGACGTACGACGCGACCGAGGGAAACGCGCGCTTCGCCACGGAGCTGATCCGTTCGCTGATCGAGTCGGGCGATCTGGTCCTCGGTAGCTCGGGGATGTGGCGTCTGGCGATCGACACGACGATCTCTACCGACCTGCTGCCCGCGACGATTCATCAAGCCGTGGCACGGCGGCTGGAGCGGATCCCGGATCGCCAGCGGACGCTTCTCGCGACCGCGTCGGTGATCGGACGGACGTTCAACCTTCGCGATGTCGAACGGCTGCTGGACGACACGGAATCGATCGATGACGACATCGAGGTGCTGATCGGCGGCGGCTTCCTCACGGAGGAACGGCGCGGGCGCGGCGAGCGCCTCGCGTTCACGAGTGGCGTGGTCCGCGACGTGATCTATGCCGAGGTGTCGCGACGAAGACGGCGCGCGCTGCACCGCCGCCACGCCGAAGAAGTCGAGCGCCGCAACGCTTCGAATCCGGAGCGCGTCTATCCCGAGCTCGTACATCACTACGCTGCTGCGGACCTGCCGGAGAAGACGATCGAATACGGTCTGCAGCTCGCGCGCACGTCGCTGGCCAGCTTCAGCAGCGGCGATGCGATCAATGCCGCGCGCACGGCGCTGGAGTTCATCGATGAGCAACCGCATCGCACCGCTGAAGCGCGTCTCCTGCTCAGCGAGGCGCTGCACATGGCGGGCGATACCTCGGCGGCGCTGGCGGAGATCGACGCCGCCGTGCGCCTGCTCGAGCGCGAAGGCAACGCCGCCGCCGCGTGTGTGGCTTCGACGACCGCCGCCGAAATGGCGTGGCAGCGGCAGAAGAGCGAGGAGACGCGGCGCTGGGCGGAAAGGGGAGTGTCGTTCGCGCGCGCCGCAAACGACACCGCGCATCTACTGCGACTTCTCTCCCTCGGCGCGGCTGCGGCGAACATGCGCGGCGATCACGAGCTTGCACGTCGCTACATCGCCGAGGCTGCGGCGCTGCAACCGAAGCCGCGCGCGGAGGTCGTTGAATCGCGGCGCAGCGGCACGCTGTACGTTCCGTTCGAACACCCGGTCGACGCCATCGATCCCGTTTTGGCGACGTCGACATGGCATGTCGAGCTCATGGCGCCGGTGTTCGAAACACTGACGCACGTCGATGAGGAAGGACGGATCGCGCCGCTGCTCGCCGAGTCGCTCGTGCGGGAGCAGGACGGCCGTGCGTATCGCTTTCGCCTGCGCGATGGAATCCGCTTTCACGACGGCCGGTCTCTGACCACGCGCGACGTCCGATTCTCATTGCAGCGCGTCTACGCGCGCACGCATCCCGCGGTCGTGCAGTTGATCGAGGGAGCGCAGGTCCACATCATCTCCGACTCCGAAGGAGTGATCGAGTTGCAACGCCCGCATGCCGCATTTCCGGCGGTGCTGACGTTCGTCAAACTGTCCATCGTGCCGGAAGGAACGGAGGACATGAGCGGCGACTGGCGGCATGGCACGGCCGGCACAGGTCCGTTCCGAGTCGTACGATTCGAGCCCGAACGCCGCCTGGAGCTCGAGGCAAATCCGCATTATTGGCGCGCCGGGCTGCCGCGCGTAGAGCGGTTGATCATCACGCTCGGCGTTTCCACCGAGGAGATCGTGGCGCGATTCACCGCCGGCAGTTTTTCGGTGGCGCTCGGTCTCCACGGCGAGAACTACCGCCGCGTACGACAGGATCCGGAGCTCGGTCTGCGCAGTGCCTCGGCGGCAACGTTCGGCACTTACTTCATCGCCTTCAACGCGCGCAACGGCCCGCTCGCCAACAAGCGGCTCCGGCAACAACTGCGCGCAGCGGTCGGTGTCTCCGCGATCGTGCAACAGAAGCTTGGACCGACGGCGATCGTGGCCACCAGTATCATCCCCCCTGGCCTTCTCGGACATAGCCCCGGCCGGTGGAGCATGCCGGACGTGACGGAGATCCGCGGCCCGCATCCAAAGCTGCGCGGGGCGTTGTATACGATGACTCGACTGGGACATCGCGAGGTCGTGCGCGAAGCGGTCGCTGCGTTCGCACGCGCTGGCTACGAGCTGGAGTTGCATCCCGTGCGCGATCCGATGAGCCGCGATGATGCCGACATCATCTTCCGCCTCTGGGTGACCGATTTTCCTGATGGCGACGGGTTCATCAGCGGCCTGCTCAACACCGACAACGGTGTCATCGGCCACACCTGTGGCTCTCCGGAGATCGACCGCCTCATCGGCCGCGGCCGTTCGGAAACCGATCCGGCCCTGCGCAGCGACATCTATCGCGAGATCGACGACATCCTCATGCGCGAGTCGCTGGTGCTGCCGCTCTTTCACGAACAGATGTCGTGTTTCGCGCGGCCGGAAGTCGAAGGATACGCTGTCCGCCGCTTCTTTCCGTTTTTCCCGTTCGAGCAGATGTCGGTTCGATGAGCCTGCGAGCGGCATCAGAGTTTTACGGACGAATCGAATACTCTGATCGCCGAAGCTTCCGATGACCACCAGCGCCGGCTCCCTCGGCTTCCGGGCCCCTCTCGACGACTATCGCCGGCAGGCCGATGAGCTCTTCGCCGCCCTGCAATCCGGCGACGAGCCCGCGGCGTGGCGCTTCAAGTGGGAACACCCGCGCTTCAAGGGCAAGACCCTGCCCGACGTCCAGGCCGCAACCCTCGACCTCCCCGACGCGCAGACGGTGATCGCGCGGGAGTATTCGTTCCAAACTTGGCAAGACCTCGCCGCCTTCACGACCGCCGTCTCCACGGACCGCACCGTTGCCCGCTTCGAGGAGGCCGTCGAAGCCGTCGTCTCCGGCGACGACGCCACGCTCCGCGACCTGCTGCGCGAAGATCCCGACCTCGTCCGCGCCCGCTCCTCGCGCCACCACCACTGCACCCTCCTCCACTACCTCGGCGCCAACGGCGTCGAGAGCGGCCGCCAGAAAACCCCGCCCAACGCCGTCGAGATCGCAACCCTCCTCCTCGCCGCCGGCGCCGCCCCCGACGCCATGGCCGACCTCTACGACGCGAAGTGCACGACCATGAGCATGCTCGTCACCAGCACCCACCCCGCCGAAGCCGGCCTCCAGATCGCGCTTGCCGAGACACTGCTGGACTACGGCGCGTCGTTCATCGGCCCGGGGACGAACTGGCAGTCAGCCGTGCTGTCGGCCCTGACGTTCGGCTATCCGGAGACCGCCGAGGCGCTCGTTCGTCGCGGCGCGCCGGTCGACGATCTCCCTTCCGCCGCAGGCCTCGGCCGCATCGCCGATGCTTCGCGGTTCCTCCCACCTGCAGACGCCCAAAGCCGCCACGTCGCCCTCGCCCTCGCCGCCCAACTCGGCCGCACCGAGATCGTCCGCCTCCTCCTCGACGCCGGCGAAGTCCCCAACCGCTACAACCCGAACGGCTACCACTCCCACGCGACGCCGCTGCACCAGGCGGCGTGGAACGGTCACAGCGACGTCGTCCGCCTCCTCGTCGAGCGTAGGGCGCGGGTGGACATCCGCGACACGATCTACCGCGGGACGCCGCTCGACTGGGCGGTGTATGGGGGAAAAGACCAGATTGCGGATTACCTGCGGAGTGTCGGCCCGAACACCACAACCGAGCAGCAGTCAGACGGAGGAACGTTGTAGTTCACTCCAACCTATTCATGATCGAGAGCTCTTCCACTTGCGGCTCAAGCCGAAGATTCAGAAGGACCCCTTACAGTGAGGGGAGGAGCGGGCCGCGCCTCAAGTTTCATCGTCGCCATCCTCATCGGGCGCGCCCCCTGTCTCTGCAGGTGCCGCGCCGCTGGCGTCCGCCTCGGCTGCAGCTTCTGTGTCAGTGAAGGCCAGACGCTGCGCGTCGTCTCGAAGTGCACGAACCAACGCTCTCTGGGTCGAAGTCAGAGAGTCTTCATCGATCTCATCAACGCGCGCGAGCACCTTTTCGATCGGGACGAGACGGTTGATCTCACGAGCGAACGTCCGAAAGCCGCTGACGCGTCTGCGCGCTTTCCCGATGTTTGCGAGGTCGAGGTGACTGAATGTATGAATGAAATCGAAGAGCGACTCAGTAGTGTCGAGCATCTCCTCCGCGACGGCTTTTGCATCGTTTTCGGCTCCATTCTCCAGGTACCATAGAAGCAGATCTCCTGCTGCGGGATGCGCGCGAAGCGCGTCGACGGAAAATCTCAGACGCTGGATGGCCAGTTCCTTCAGTCGGTTTTTTCCGTAATCCGTCAGAGCGTCGGGCTGCTTTTGACGGAAATGCTCTTCGAACCTGGCGGTAAACCCAATCGCGTTTGAACGCTCGCATGCTGTCACAAGAAGATCCGCGCGCTGCGCAGGATCATGAGGTTTCAGGCACGCATACGCGAGTCGGTCGACCTGAGCTCGATATGAGTCCTCTTCGTCTGCACCATCGTTCAGATGAAGTGTGTCCGCAAATGTCGCGAGTGCGGAGAGATAGTTGATCGCTGACTCCCGCTCGTACGGCGGTTCCGCGTTGCTGAGTAACTCAAGCAGATACTGCAGCCGCCCGCGTTCCCGCGCAGCTTCCAACTCTTTGACGAACTGTGGCCGCCCCCGGCGTGCGAGAACGTCATTCTCCTCGGCAGGGCTGTACTGATCCGGCGGAATAGCAAAGACAAAATAGCGGTCGAAGGTACGCGGGTGCCCGATTCGTGGTCGTCGAGCAAATGTGCGTGCCGTACCGAAGCGAGTAAAAAGATCTCCGAATACGCCGAGAGTGGGGCCAGCCGGATCGCGGTCGCCCGACAGTTCTTTTACGAACTCTTTGTCTTTCGACAGCACCCCTTCCCGGCCGGTGATGCGCGTGCGATAGCAATAAATCGCCTCGTAGAACTCGTGGTCGAACGTGCGCAACAGCTCGATGCCGATGAAGTCGACGAGATCCACCGCGGAGCCTCCATCGAGAGTCACCGCCGGCAATAGCGCCGAAATGCCGGCCAGAAAACGTTTCACGTCCCGCATCGTGCGGAAGAACGGAGCCGCATGTTCGTCATAGAGGTTGAACAGCCGATGTTTGTCGAGCAGCCGATCCACACCAGCATTCCGGAGCGCGGTCTGTAAGCCATCGAGCAACGCCGCGCGCAACTGGTCCGGATACGCTTTGGGCAGCGGCAGCCCGAGCTGCACGATCTTCTCAAGGTAGTCGTCACCATGGCCGGCGACCACCTTCTCGAGATTACGTGCGACGACCTCACGGTCGCAGAGAATCAGATACACGACGTTCGGGAAGTCGGCGTTCGCCTTGAGCAATTGGAAAAGCATTGCCGTTTCTGCAGTCGTGAGGCGGTCCACATCGTCGATCGTCACGAGCACAGTGCGTTGGATAGTTCGAATCGATTCCACGACGTCGGCTCGCGCACCAGATACGGACAGTTGTTCTGGCTTTACTTCTGATGCGGTTTTGGCTTGTGCACCAGCTTCTTTGAGGAACTTAGACAAAAGTGTTGCGAGATTCCCCCCGGCTGGCACGAGCCAGGGAAGGACCGTCGCAGCGGAGTCGGCGATTGACGCGCCGAGAGTGAAGTACGTGGCGTACCTGCTCAGTCGTTGCGATATCTCAGCACCGTTGGGTGCTTTGGCGCCGATCTCTTCGACCAGCCGTGCGAAGAACGCTTCAGTGACTTGGCGCGGACCTTCCCACTCCCACGGATTGAACTCGACGATCAACGGCTGATTGCTTTCCGGGCGAGACTTCAACTTTTCAAGAATGAAGTTTTTGAAACTGGTCTTGCCGCTGCCCCACTCGCCGTAAATCGCAAACACCGCGCTGTGATCGCCGCGCCAGCCGGCGATCATGTCAGCCACGTGCTCGGCGTACGGCGTGCGGCCGAGTGCATCTTGAGCCGACTTCGTTAGCGGAGAATCGATGTCGCCAGGAGGTCTCTCGTGATGATCGATCATCGAGCGAGTCTACGCTGGCGACCTTGGGAACGTCATTGGGGTTATGGGGAACGTCATTGGGGTCACCCCTTCGTTGTTTCCTCGCGGGTGTAACTTATTGAAATACTGATGCTTATCGGATGTCGTTCCATGATTTCCATGCGTCGGCTAGTTATTGGTAGGCATGCGGTGATGTGCGGTGGAACACCAAAAGGTGTGACCCCACCGCGAATAACCCCGAGCCTCCGATCATGACCAGCGCCGGCTCCCTCGGCTTCCGGGCCCCCCCTCTCGACGACTATCGCCGCCAGGTCGATGAGCTCTTCGCCGCCCTGCAATCCGGCGACGAGGCCGCGGCGTGGCGCTTCAAGTGGGAACACCCGCGCTTCAACGACAAGACCCTGCCCGACGTCCAGGCCGCAACCCTCGACCTTTCCGACGCGCAGACAGTGATCGCGCGGGCGTGAGGCGCGATTGAATATCCGGGACACGATCTATGACGGGACCGCGCTGGATTGGGCGCTGTACGGGGGGAAACACCAGATTGCGGATTTCCTGCGAAGCGCCGGTTAAGCGAGCATTCACTTGGCGCATCCAAGTGAATGCTCGCGATCCAATGTCGCAGAGCTCGAGGATCTCGCCGGCCGCAGGTCGACCTGCGCGGCGCATGATGACCGGCCACTGGTTACAGCTCCTGGAACAGGTGGCCGCTGACCTTGCGGGAGGCGGCGAAAGAGCTGTAGGCCCGGCCTTCAGGCCCAATGGCGCGAACTTAGCGGTGATTTGGCACTCCCCTTACGGCGAGACGCCGTGCGCCGGCGGGACGCCGCCGGTCCAGCCGACGCGACGTCGGCGCTCCGGCGCATGACCGCGCTCCTCTCGAATCGATCGTCCGTGTATCGAAACGACGCGTGGCTCCAGTCATTAGCAACCGTGCGTCCGCGCGTGGAGCGCCCGCGTCGCGCGGGCTGGCGCGGCGGCGTCCCGCCGGCGCACGGCGTCTCGCCGTAAGGGGAGTGCTCAATAACCGCAAGCGATCCCGATATGTGGCCCGGACTTTTAGTCCGGGCCCGCAGCATCCCGCTTGTCCGACCGCCGTATCCCGCGGTAGTGCGCGAGTGATGACGAGGTATTCAGGCCACCACTGCGTGGCTTGCCCCGGACTAAAAGTCCGGGCCACATTTAGGGCAGACATCAACTAGCCTTTCCTCCTTGCCACCGGAATCACGAACTTCTCCGCCGTATGCGTGTCGGAGAAGCGAACGACTTTCACGTCCACCAATCCCGCCGCTTTGCCGGCGGCCATGACGTCCGCCTCGGTGATCGCCTTTACGCCTTTGGGACGGATGACCCAGAGCGCGCCGTCGGGGACGAGGGAATCGCGAAGTGATTTCAGGCGGTCGAGATCGGCGCGGGTGCCGGCGCCGTAGAGAATCACGTCGCTGTTCCTCCGCGCCCGTCCTCTGTGCACCTGCGCGCCGGCTTTTTCGAGATCGGCCGCGAATGCGTCGTCGTCGAAGTTCTCGAGCGAGACGTGCTGGCCAGGCTTGATGCCGAGCTTCTGAACGACCGACTTGGGATTGCGAATCTTCTCCGCCCACTTCGCTGCCTGCGCGCCCAGCTCGAGCTCCGCTTCGCCGTCGCGGTGCTTCACGCGCAGCCTGCCGTCGCGCGCCGTGATGGACTGGATCTCCGCGAGCGGAATGACGAGACGCTTTTCTCCACGGAAAACGATCTCCGACGTCTCCAGCATGGCCTCGCCGTCATAGGTCCTGCCTTCGAAGTGCAGCTTCGCTTTCAGAACGCTTCCCATGATCTCCACACATGAACGCCGAATGGTGACCGCTCTTCCGTTCATACGGCGTTGCGGACAATCCGCGCGCCGATCGCGGCGATCTTTCCGTCGGGGTCGCCGCCCGGGTCGTACGATGCGAGGACGAGCGCGGCGAGTGCAAACCGCTCGCGCGCGAGTGCGATCACGTGCAATACGTCATCGGGTGAGAGTCCGCCGCTGACTGCGTACGGATTCGCGCGCCCGAACTGCGGGTCGATGACGTCGAGGTCGACGTGCACGAGGACGCGTTTCGCGTCGATGCCGTCGAACGAGATCGCGTTCAGCGACGCCGGCTCGACGAGGTGCACGTCGTCGGCGAGCATCGCATCGCGCTCGCCGGGACTGTAGTCGCGTGCGCCGACGTGAATGGTGCGATTCGCGGGCACCGGTGAGAATCCGGGAATCGACTTCGCGAGATTCGTGAAGCAGCGGCCGGTGAGCACCGCCATCGCCATGCCGTCGAGGAAGCCGGTGTCGCTGGTGTCGGGCGTGTTGTAGTCGCCGTGCGCGTCGAACCAGAGTACGGCCAGATCATCGGTGCCGACGCCGGCCGCGACGCCGACCGACGCGCCGCAGTTTCCCGAAAGCACGACCGGAAGCCCGTTCGTCTCGCGCACGCGATTCGCGAGCGCGCGATTGAGCTGAAACGCGGTGCCGATCTCATGGCGCCACTCGCCCGCGGGCACGATCTCCTCGGCATCGACCCCGAGCTCGCGCGCGATGCGCGACGGCCCGTTGCCCATGCGGAGGTTCCTGTGCGCGGAGTCGTAAGGGACGGTGAAGAACATGGGTGGATCTTATCGTCTTTCTGGCTTGTGTAACTCATTGAATTACCGATGCTTATCGTGCGTCGTTCGGCGACTTTCACTGAGTCGCGAAGTGATTCGAAGGGACTTCGCGAGCTGGCGGTGGAAAGAGAGGGCCGGCGTGAACGCCGGCCCTCGCAATGCCGCTGTGCACTATGGGATGTCGCAGCCGCGATTGTTGGCAATGTTGGTGTCGTTGCATTCAACGAGTGCACAATTCTGTGCGAGCGGGAGGCTCGCAATCGTCCCGGTGATCGTGACCGTGGACACGCCGGCCGGAAGCGGCTGCATCGTGACCTGCAGACTGTTCCCGACCAGGGTGGAGGTCCAACCCGGCGGCACGGTGAGGTTGATCCCCGATACCTGCGGCGGAATGTTGTCGAACAGCTTCATCTGATTGCACGGACACGGACCGTCTCCGGTGCGCGTGATCCGGATCGTGTACGTGACGAGCAGGCCGGCCGCGGTCTTGGTGATGTTGCGCGTCTTGTTGACGGAGACGTCGCAAGTCTGCGGGCACTTCACCACCACGAACGCACTCGCCGCCGACTTGTAATGCCGTCCGCCGGTCGGTGTTCCCATCGCACCTGGCGTGAGCCCCGTGGAGCCGTTCGGTGCCGGGATGCTGTCGTAGTCGATCGTCACGCGGTTCACTCGTTCGGTATTGCACTCCACCTTCGGCACCGCTGTAATCTTCAGGTCCACTTTGCAGTTCGGGGGAATGGTCGCCGGCCCGAGGGTGAAGCCGCCGCCGCTGACCGGCGTGATGGTGAAGGTGCCGCAGGTCGAGCCGGTGACCGCGACGCTGGTGAACACGAGACCCGGTTGCGGCGTGTCTTTGAGAATGGTCTGGTACGCGGGCGAAGTGCCGATGTTCTGGAAGCTCACGTTGAACTGCACCGAGCCGCCTTGCAGGATCGTCGGCGGATTCGCGACTTTCGTGAGAACGATCTTCGGCTCGGCGATGAGTGCCGGGACGACCGGCGACGAGACCGTCACCGTGTTGAGGATGGCGTGGAAACGATTGTCTTTCGGTAACCCAAGCTGGTTCGGTGGTGCGGAAACGTTCAGCGCGTTGTTCAGCACAAGGGCCGGGAACTCGATGATGACGAGCTCGCAGTTGGGGTCGTTGTCGAGGTTCCGGATGGTGCCGAAGTCGAAGGTGATGTTTCCGGTGGTTCCTGTGACGATCGGCGTGGTGGTGATCACGGTGAAAGGGTTGTTCACGCCGCTCTTCGTGACCGTCGGAAGGCCGAGTCGCTGCAATCCCGCCGGCAACACATCGACGATCCTGAGCGTCCCGACGCCCTCGGGCACCGCGACGGTGAGCCGGTAGCGGATGATCTCGCCGATCGTGAGCGGCCGTGCCGACACCTCCGGCGTCCCGGGCTCCGTTGTGGAAACGATCGCCTTCGTGAGCACCTTCGGTTTGACGCAGACGTCAGCAGTCGCGTTGAACGGCGGGGTGTAGCCGGCAGCGACGAAGTTCGGGCCATTCGGTACGTTCGCGTAACGGACGATCTTCGCTTCGTTGCGGTAGCACTCGCCGAGGTTCACCTGCGCCGCCGGCTTGACCTGGACGTCGAAGCTGATCAGAACGACGTTCTTGCCGCTGGTCGCGGACCAGGCGCCGACCGGCGCGGTCAGCGTGACGTCGAAGCCGGTCGCGGTCAGTCCCGGACCGGTGAAGAGGACGTTGCTGCCGTCGCCGAGGCGGACGCAGAGCGTTCCCGCGACCGCCGATCCGTTGAATGGCGCGAGCGTGTCGGTGATGCGTACGTCATACGCGCCGTTCGGGCCATGGCCGACGTTCTCGACGGCCACGACGTAGGTGAAGCGGTCGCCGGCGTCGACGTTGGGCACGCTGGCTGGGAGAACCGACGGGAGATTCGTCGAGTTGACCATCCCCGTGAATCGTGGACATGCGCCGAGGGCGCAGACGAGTTTTGGCGGGAGAACGATCGGATGATTGGGATCGATGGCCGCGGCCTCGCGATCGATGGCCACAGCCTCGCGACCCCGGCGATCGACGGCCACAGTCCCGGGATCGACGGCCGCATCGCCGGGATCGATGGTCACGGGGCTGACGTTGATCGTGCCGTCGTTCGGCAGAGGCTCGTCCTCGATCATCTTGGTCTTGCAGCCCTCCGTGCACACGACCGCCTTGCGAATGCGCAGGGACGGCTCGGTGAGCTCGAACTGCGCGACCGCCACCTGGCAGAATGTGGCACCGTACGAGTTGAGCTCGCACTCGCGGCTCTCGTTCGTCAGGAACAGACCATCGGCGAACGGAATGTTGGTGATCGCGAGCGTCATCTCCAGTGTGATCGTCACCGGAGTATTGGCGGTGTTGTTGAAGTCGGGGAACGTGAAGTGGAGCGAGTTGGCGGACGCGTTCACCGTGAGCGTCGGCGCCGGGACGGGCGACAGCACCTTGTAGCACGCGGTGTTCGCCCCTGGCGGTGTCGCGCCGCAGGGCGCCAGCGTCGTGGAGAACGCGGCCACGCTCAACGCCGGCTGCGGCAGCCAATCGTCCACGCTGATGTTCTCGGCATCCCCGGTCGGAATCGTCTTCGTCAGGCGGAAGGTGATCTTGTCGCCGACGGTGAACGGAGGTGGACTGAGCGGATTGGGGATCGTTTGCAGGTAGGTGCCGTTCTTCGCGACGACGCGTTTCTCGAGCGTGTCGCCAGGAATGGCGAGGCAGGTGGAGGAGCCATCGCCGCACTTCATGCCGGTCAGCGGCGGATTCTTGACCTTGACTTTCCGCACTCCGTCGGCCGTGAGGCGCACGGCGTTGTTCATCGGGTCGTGCTTGTCGACGAAGCCGTCATCCATTCCCGATGGAGCGAACGGATACTGATCCAGCACCTTCACGGTGAAGACGATCCGTCCGACTGCGGGCGGTCCGCCCGGTCCCAGTGCCCAGCCGCCCGTGAGGACGCCGAGGGAGAACGGCGCCGGCTGGCCGAACTGCCCCATCGCGGTGGAGACGTTGAAGACGATGCGCGTGCTCGGAAGGGTGACCGTGGCCGGGTTGCTCATCCCCGGCGCGCAGCCGAGCGGGGCGCCGGGACAGGTGTAGGTGCCTTTGACCGGAAACTTGCCGATGTTCCAGGTGCCCGCAGGGAACGGCTTGTTCACGATCGCGCCGTACTGATCGCGCACGGACAGGCGTGGCGTGCCGACGATCTGCTGGCCGTCGGAGAGAAAGTCTTCGATGACGATGTTCTTGAAGCGGAGGTAGTCGGAGACTTCGAAATCGATGGTGTAGTTGATCGTGCCGCCCGGCTTCGGCCCCGACGTCACCGCCTTCTTCTGGATGGCGATCGATTTCCGCGTCCAGGTCGCGTCGACGAACGTCGGGATCTTCACCGGACCGGGTCCGTCCCGCGGATCGAGAGGAGTCCACGCCGCCGCGGTGGTGACTTCGATGCGGTTGCTGAGCTTCACGTCGCACGGCAGCGGGTCGAGCGGCGGGGTGTCGACGATGTGGAACTTCGGCCTCAGTTTGATCGTGCCGGTGCCGCTGCCGGTGATGGTGGGGTAGGTCACGTCGAAGCAGTTCGGGTTGCCGATGAGCGGGAGCGTCACGGTTCCTGGGGGAGAGATCTGCGACATGGCGTCGAAGACGACGCCCGGCGCCGCGCAGTCGTGGAGCACGAGGTTGGTGATCTGCTGCCCGGTCGCGATGTCGGCCGTGATCGCGAACTGGTACGGGAAGTTCGGACCGGAAACGGTCTCGTTGTCGGGCGCGTCGAGCTCCTTGTGCAGGATGATCACGCGAGGTGTGAAGACGGCGGGGGGAATCCAGGGGCCGACGATCGCCGGACCGCTGCCGCTGGGAGTGCTTCCGTAGCGGAAGCCCGCGCGCGCTTTCACGTTGAGTGGCTGGCCGTTGTCGGCGAACCGGTGGACGCGCGCCGTCACCTCGACGATGAGGTCCGGCTGGCTGGGCTCGAAGCTGCCGAACGCGAAGGGGAGCGTCACGAACTGGTTGCCGCCGCCGATGGTCACCGGCCCGACCGGCGCGAGCGGATGCGGGAATGTGAACGTAGGCGCGTTGTTGCACGGCGCCTGAACGGGGATCGCCTGAATGGGCATGTGCGGCGTGGTGCTGATCACTTTCGCTTTTACGAACTCGATGCCGTCACACGGATTCGGTCCGTCGATGCCCCTGGCGGGAAACTCCAGGTCGACGAACGGCGCGAATCCTTCCTGCGTGCCGGCTTTGTTGTTGAAGAGGACGCAGAACGTGAACTCTTCGCCGATGAGCACATCGCGCGGCGCTCCCTGCAGCGTGACCGCGGGCTGCTGCGCGAGCGCGGCGCAACAGGCAAAGATGAAAAGGAGAATCAGGGAGATCCGTCGCGTGAGCATGTCGTTTCCTCCGTTGACAACTGCACGCTCTAGACGGACGCTGACCCTGGTTTCCGTGACGATGAGTTTGGGGTCAGAGCTTTCTTCCTTCGTTTGCGAACGAAGGTCTGACCCTACGACGTTGCCGGCAGATCCAGCCGGAGCGCCTCCTCGACGTAGATCATCTGCACGGGAGTGCCCTCGCGTGCGGCGCGCAAGGCTGCGCGTTTCACGATCCGGCGGATGGACATGCCGGAGAGCGGATGCCGCGCCAGGGACTCGAAGTCGATCGCCTCGGCTGGCAGTTCGGGTGGGAAGCACCGCTGCCAGATGATTCGCCGCGCCTCCCCATCCGGGAACGGGAGCTCCACGATGTGATCGAAGCGAGAGCCTGACGCGTGGTCGCGGCCCACAGGGCTGCGGCTGGTGACGATGGTGAGGCCGTCGCGCTCCTCGAGCTGCCGCAACAGGCTGGCCGCGACGAGCCTCGATTCCGTGGAGCCGCCGGGCGCGCCGGAGAACGCGCCGGTGGTATCGCGCATCTGCAGCACCACCGGCGTGGCGACGGTGCGACGGAGCAGCCAATCGATGGGAAGACGGTCGCCGAGGTTCCACCGGAGAAACGCTTCCTCCAGGTTGATCTGGTAGAGCTCCAGGTCCAGTTCGTGCGCGAAGACTCGTGCCGCCAGGGTCTTCCCGCAGCCGGCCGGCCCCCAGAACGCGACGGTCATGGCGTCGCCGGAGCCGTCCCTGTCGATGCCCCAGTCCTCTCGGACCTGCTTTCGCAGCCGCACCTCGTCGAGCGCGATCCTCAGCCGGTAAAGAGACTCGATGACGGCTAGAAACACGCTGCAGCGCTGGATCGACTTCTCGACGGCGTCGTCGAAGCGGGTCCCTGCGCCGATCGAGGCGACGTCCCGAAACACGTTGTCCGGCCCGAAGACCGCGGCGAGGACGTCATAGAGCCGCGCGACGACCGTCCCGCTGTCGCTGCGTCTGTACGAGATGAAGATGCGCTGGGTTGCCATCGCGGCCGGGAGAGCACCGTAGCACGGTAGCGCGCCCGTATGGACTGACAAACCGGTCGCGGCTTCCCTACATCTCCTTCTGGGCCGCTATACTCGCGGACCCGTACACCCTGGAGCGACTGTGATGCCTGACGGGAGAAGCAAAGCTGTCGAGAAGCCTGAGCGACGGAGCGTTCGGTGGACCTCGTTCGTTGCCAGCGTTCGCCGCGGACGAGCGGTGCGCGGCCTCGAAGAGGAAGGGAATCCGATGCACCGCGTGCGGGTGGAGCACAACAAGGACACCTTGCTCGTTCACATCTCGGGTGAGAACGGGTCGGGCTGGACCACGATTGCCATCGATCGAGCCACACGGGAATGGTCGATTGCGCAGCGCCACCGGCAAGGGGATGCGGCGCGCGCGGCGTACGAGAGCCTTTACGTCTGAAATCCAGGCCAGCGCGAAACGCCGCTGCCGGCGACGCATCAGCCGAGCAGTCGTCGCGGATTGCCGAACGGATTTCTTAGGATGAGTTATGGGTCAGAGCTTTCTAGGTACATCCAGGTCCCGTGACCCACCTTTTCCGCGGCGGCGGGCTCCCCCGAGGACCATCACATTTTGTCTCTAGCCAAACCGCGACACTCTCCTTATTTTTTATGGCAAGGAGGATGTCATGAAGGCTTCATTGCGTGCATTTGCGGCTGTCGGCATTTTCATCATCCTGTCTCCGGGCAACCTGTGGGCGGACTGTCCGACCATCACTTCTCACGCTTGTTGCGGCGGCGGGTTCACGTGGAAGACGTACACATTCACCACGGATTGCCCGACGGTGTCGTCGGGCGTGGCCGTGACCACCAATAATAACTGCAGCCTCGGAGACATGCATGAAGCCGCTAACGACCCCAACACTGAGACGGTGACGTATCAGTACACCATCCCGACCACGAGCACGGGCTGGGACATCCGGGTCGACTACGACTTCAACAACGGCGGGGATACCAGCAACTTCATTCAGGCGAGTTACAACGTCACCCGCGGTGGGTCGTCAATCGATTCCGGCACGTTCCTCAACAGGAACACCTCGTGGGCCTGCGGCGTCGCCACCGACAGTCCCAACAGCTGGAACGCCGGTGACATCCTCACCGTTACCATCAGCCTGCGCGCGACCAACTCCAGCTCGTACGCCCGGGTGGACGGCCTGATTCTGTTCAAGGTTCCTGCGTAACATCGGCGGCGTGATTCGCGCCGCAGTTGCCGCTCTCCATCCTGGTTGCACCGTTGATGCTCGGCGGCGAGCGATGGTCCGCCGCCGAGCATCTGGACATGGCCGCGCGCGTGCTCAGCGCGCTTCTCTCGGGTCTGATCCCACGTCGTTGCGCAACCACCGGCAAGGGGATACGGCGCGCGCGGCGTACGAGAGCCTTTACGTCTGAATCTGGTAGAGGCGTTCTGGGATTCGGTCGCTACGACCGTGAGGCGTAACGGTTGGTGTAGAAGAACGCGAGGGATGTAGCCGCCGGAGGCGGCGAAAGATCTATAGGCCCGGCCTTCAGGCCGGGTACCACGCGCACCGCGAAGTGAGCCCGCGTAGCGGGCGACAGAAAAGCGCGGTCGCACGTTCTCGTCTATCGCCCGCTACGCGGGCTCGAAGAGCCATGCACGGTTTACCCGGCCTAAAGGCCGGGCCTACAGTTCTTTAGCTGCCTACGGCAGCAGAGAGGGCATGATCGGATTTAGTTGGTTTTCAGAATGTGACGTGCAAACATTCACGCCTAAACCGCCGGGCGTACACTGTCCGCATGGATCGCATCATCAAGCTCGTCGTCGTTGCCGCGATCGTGTTCGGGCTGTGGAAGTACGGCCTGCCGTGGGTGAAGAAGCTGGGCGGCAACGATACGCCGAAAACGACGATCTCCCGAGGAGGCGGCGGGGGATGCGCACGCAGCGCAGAGCGCGCGTCGGAGACGTGGGGCGGCGGCATCCGTCAGTTCGCGAATCCGCCCGCCGACCTCAACGCCTGGTCGAACTTCCGCGGGAACGTGGAGTCGGGCATCAACGCCGCGGAAGCGGACTGCGGCTGCCAGGCCGAGTCGTGCCGGAAAGCGCTCTCCGCAATGCGGGACCTGCGCGCGCTGGTGAACGATTTCGACTCCACGATCCGCAACGGCACGTCCGCCAGCGACTTCGTCCAGCGCCAGGAATCGATCGACAACCAGATCAATGAGGCGGCGGACCTGGAGCGCGCAGGAAAGTAGGCCGGCAGCCACGGCTTCACGGCATCTGTCGGGCGACGGCGTACAGTCGCCACTCGCCGAGTCCAGGGAGGCGCGCCGACCGAGGAACTCCGAGGAACGCGATTCAGTGCCGTACGGCACGCGTACGATTCGCCTGGCCGAGAGATCGCGACACAATTCTGTTGTGGCCGAGGTAGACCTCGTCGGGACCGCTGACCGAGTAGACGAGAAGCGGCTTCGCTCCCGGTCCGCTGACGAGGTGCGGGGCGCGAAGGTCGGTGGCGTCGATCTCGACCGCGCGCTCCACGATGTCGACCGGTGCTCCGTTCGGTGCGACGCGCCACACCGACAGCGATGTCTGGTACGGCGACCGTACCCACGCGACGAGAAATCCGGAAGGCGTTGCGACCACGCTGCCGCGGCGTTCTTTCGGATAGTTCGACGGCGCGTCGGCAGCGAGTGGATGCGCACCGGAGGCGGGCTGCCCGTCGACCGTGAACAGACGCGTGTACAGGCCGTGCCCGCGGTTGACGTCGGCGGCGCCGAGCCATGCAACGAGATAGTGCTGTCCGTTCCACGCGAGCTGCGCCTCGCGATTCACCATCAGACCGCCCTCGGCGATGGAGACGCGCTGCACCGTGCCGTCGCCGATCACCGCACCGCGCAGCAGTTCCTTCGGCGGGCAATACTCCTGCGGGTACGGGCACGGATCGCCCTGCCCGCGCGCGACGGATTCCGTCCATACGATGAGCGCGCTCGTGCCGGCGGACTCGATGGCCGGCGCTTCATGGGTGACCTTCTCCGCGACGACCGTCGACGCGGAAGAGGTGTCGCTTGCCTCGACGGCGGTGACCAGGACCGATTGCAACTCGTATCCGCCGCACCCCGCGGAGAGGTGCGCGACGAGCACGCGATCGCCGTGGCGCACGGCGTCGAAGTCCGCCGTGCAGTACGCCGGAGCGACCATGAAGGCGTCCCCCGCCGGCGCGCCGTCTCGGCTCACGCGCCGCGCGTGAATGGTCGTGGTCTGCGCCGTGGTCTCGGTCCAGAGCACGAGGTAGCGGCTGCCGTCGAAGACGGCGCGGGCATTTCTCTGGGAGGCCGTTGAGGGCGCGATGAGGCTTCCGCGTCCATCGAGCGGATGGCCTTCCGCGCCGGTGCGGCCGTACTTCACCTTCCACAGTCCTTCGGCGGGAAAGAACTCTTCCCACGCCGTGAAGAGCTGGGTGCCATCCGAGACGGCGGAGGGCACGTCCTGTTGATTCGGCGCGTGCGAGAGGATGTGCTCGGGCGTACCGGCGTCCGGCACCCCACTCGGCGGCAGTTGCATCACCGAGATGCCCGGATGGGGCGACCCGCTGGCGAGCAGGTAGACGCTACCGGTCCACGCCAGTGCCACGGTGCGGCCGTGATCCGCGAGCACCGTGGGCTCGGAGCTGCCCGACGTGCCGATGCGCCGCAGACGCGTGGTCGTTTCCGGCGCCGCGTTGCTGTGGAACACGGCATGCGGATACGCGACGACGAACGAGCTGCCGTCGCTCCCGGCCGCGACCGGCGCGCCGGACGCACCCTGGTCTTCGAGCGGGAACGGGCCGCCCGCGGTGTTGCCGTCGTGGTCGAACAGCGTCGCGGCCATGAAGCCGTGGGGCTCCTGAAAGGTGACCAGGAGCCGGTCACGCGACGCGGCGACGCCGGTCAGCGAGTAGTCGAAGCTCTGCGAATCCTTCACCGTGCGGATGACGCGGGCTTCGCCGCTCGTGCCGTCGCCTTCGGCGCGAATCAGATAGAACGTGTGCTCACAGGTGTACGTGCCGCACACGAGCTGCTGCGCGACGACGAAGAAGAAGGCGTCGTCGGAGACGGCGCGCGTCCCGATCATCAGGGTCGAGCCGAAGGTCTTCGTGGAGATCACCCGTCCCTCCGAGTCGATCCACACGAGGACGGACTGGTAATCGGGATCGCCGCTGCTTCCGGTGATCAGCGCCGTGGAGCCGTTCGAGGCGACGTCGTTCGGATGGAACGGCGGCACGCCGATCGCGCCGAGGTGACGGATCGAGCCGTCGCGGTCCACGAGCGCGGCGCGGGTCGCGGCGGCGGTGTTGTCGACGTATTGCCAGACCACGAGGAATCGCGATCCCAGCGGAACGACGCGCGTGAAGAGCGTCTGCCCGTCGGCGAAGAGGAACAGCGGCGCGGCCTCGAGCGGCTTGCCCTGCTCGTCGACGTGATTGGCGAGGACGTGGTCCCGCAGACCCACGCGCGCGCGCCAGACCACGAGCCCGTGCCCGCCGTTCCAGGCGACGGAGGGTCCGTTCTGCGGCCGGTACGAGCCCACGCGCTCGGCCGGATCGGCAACCGGCACCGCCGGACCGACGATCAGCGAGGCGTGCGCGAGGACGGGGAGGAGGAGAGCGAGCGGCAGGGTCCGGAGGAATCGGGTCATGGGGTCGAGCCGCGTGAGTGAACATCTCACTCACGGCAAAAGATTCTGGCGCTGCAGCGAGAGGGTGCCGTCCGTTCGCGCAATGATTGTTACGGTGCGCGGGGTGAGAGCGTCCACTCGCGAATCGAGTGCTCTCCCCGAGGCTCTCGACCATTATTACCGGTTGCGCCCGCCACCGAGGTGACTTACCCCAGCGGGCATTCCACACACATTACGACGCCCGTCACCGGTCGTCACCCGATGGACTGCAGCTACTACCGCAGAGAAGGAGGTCACCATGGCCAACCCGCTTTCGATGTACGTTCCCATCAAGCAGGACGCGCAGTCCCAGGCGATTGCGGCGCAGCTCGCCACACAGTTCGTCTCCAACGTTCAGGCCACGCTCGACCAGTCGCAGATCGTCCACTACGCGAAGATGGTCCTCATTCCGAACCCGAGCGGATCGGGAACGCTCGCGCTTCTGCTCAGCACCGAGTTCGACGGCTCGATGAACTCCTATCTGAAGTTCTTCTGGAACAACGGCTCCACGCAGGAGGCCTTTGCCGGGCTGGCTGCCCTCGCGCTGGTGCCCCCGGACCCGCCGGTGACCGATCTGACCGGCTTCGAGACCTTCGTCAATGCGACGAACATCAGCCAGCCGGCCGACCTCTATCAGGCCTACACGAAGACGGTCCTGCAGATCAACGCGACGGTGGCCGCCGAGCAGCAGCCCGCGTCGGTGCCGGACACGGCCGACACGGCCTGACGCGCCATGACGAGCATTCCCGCACCTCCCGCACCGTCCAACGTGCAGGGGCTGATCGTGCGCGGGTACACGCATCCGTACTCGACGCACATGCTTTTCCACTTCCCGAGCCGAGGTGCGGCGGCGGCGTTCGTTCAGGCGCTGCTGCCGTACCTGCAGTCGGGGGAAGACTGGGGTGACGCCAAGCCGGTGATGCTGCTCAACATCAGCCTCACGTGCAACGGCATTCAGGCGGCCACGGCGCTCACGTCAAATGATCTCGTACAGTTCCCGATCACGTTCCGCCTCGGTCCGGAGTCCTCCGATTCGCAGCAGGCGCTCTTCGACCTCGGCGGCAGCGCTCCGGCGAACTGGTGGGCGAAAAACTTCAAGACGGCCGACTTGCACTGCGTGGTGCACACGTACGCGCTCGATGCCGCGTCGATGGATGCGATCGTCACGCACGTCGCAAATGCCGCGCAGACCGCCGGCGTGACCGAGCTGTTCGCGCTGGCCGGCAATTTGCGGCTCGTGCAGGTGCAATTGCCCGACGAGAAGATTCACTTCGGCTATCGCGACGGCATCAGCGAGCCGGCGCTGTCGTGGCCGGTCGAGGGGGAGCCGTACGACTCGAGCACGCTCGACAACTTCGTGATCGGCTATCCCACCGGCTCGCCATTTGCGCCCGGCCCGAGCGGAAACAACGCGGCGGGACAGTTTGCCAAAGACGGCTGCTACAACGCCTTCCGCATCATCGCGCAGGACGTGGCCGGGTTCGAGAAGTTCCTCGACGACACCGCGCCGGCGGTCACGGCGAAGCTCGGGATGTCGACCGCCGACGCGCGCGAATGGATCGCGGCAAAACTGGTCGGCCGCTGGCGCAACGGCTCGCCGCTGGAGATCTCGCCCGACGCGCCCGATCCCGCGACGTGCGAGAGCGAGGGCTTCGGCTATCTGCTCGACATGGACGGCATGAAGTGCCCGTTCGCTGCGCACACCCGCGTCTCGAATCCGCGCGACCAGCAGCTCTTCCCGGCCGACGAGCCGGTGCCGCGCATCATCCGCCGGGGCGCACCGTACGGCGCGCCGGCCGACGTTGATCCGAATGCCGACCGCGGATTGATCGGATTGTTTCTCTGCGGCGCGCTCGCGGCGCAGTTCGAGCTGGTCTATGGCTGGATGAACCAGAACACCTTCAGCCAGGTGTTCAGCCCGAACTTCGACACGCAGGACGCGGTGCTCGCGAACCGGCAGGTCGCGGGCGTCGATACTTCGTTCACGATGCCGACCGCGAAAGGCGCGATTCAAGTCACTCTGCCGCAGTTCCTCACCACGCGCGGCACGGCGTACTGCCTGCTGCCGAGCATCGCGTCACTCGAGGCGGTCGCTGCGCAGGCGGTGTAAGAGGGTGCCTTCTAACGTGGGGCGGCCAGCCTGGCCGCCGGGCGGCGGGCTGGCAGCCCGCGCGCGCTGGGGAGAACGCAGCCTCATCGCGAGAGCCCGCGGGCAAGCTGCCCGCGGTACGGCGGGCTGGCAGCCCGCCCCACGGTTGGCGGCCAAAGGACGTCTTACGCCTGCCGGGCGACGGCGTACAGGCGCCACTCTCCGAGTCCCGGGAAGGCGCGGGAGGAGCGCTCCTCAAAGAGGATCCCGGAGCCGGCCACCAGGTCTTTGACCGTGCTGGAAACCAGGACCTCTTCCGGCGCCGCCGAGGCGGCGAGGGCGAGGCAGATGTCGACGGCGGCGCCGGCGAAGCGCCTATCGCGCGCGCCGGGGCGAAGCTCGACATCGCCCGTGTGGAGGCCGGCGCGGAGCGGGAGGGCCAGACGGCGCGCGTACTCGGTGAGAGTCGAGGCGCAGCGGATGGCGCGGGCCGGACCGTCGAAGATCGCCACCGTGCGGTTGCCGACGCTGTGGATCTCCCGGCCGCGGAAGCGCTCGATCTCGCGCGCGGCGTGGGTGATGAGACGCCGGGCCGAGTCGTCGACGCCCTCCCGGATCTGCGGCACGTCCATCTGCAGCACGAGCACGGTGGCGAGCATGCTGTCGGTGGTCTGCGGTCCGTGCCGGACGCCGGTGAGGAACTCTTCGATCTCGCCGAGGATCGCCTCCTGGTCGCCGACGAAGGGAAGGTGATCGGCGCCCGGGAGCTCCACGTACTTCGAGCCGGGGATGCGGCTGGCCACGTAACGCCCTTCTTCGACTTTCAGACAGAGGTCGTCCGACCGGTGAAGGACGAGCGTCGGGACTCGGATCGTCGGGAGCACCGGGCGGACGTCGATCTCCGCGTTCATCTGCGTCAGCGCGAGCGCCGCACCGGGGCTCGCGCCCATGCGCAGGTAGGTCGCCCACCACTCGCGAAACACCGGATCGTTGGCCATGCTCGGCGCGCGAGCCTCGATTCCGACCGGCTTGCCCCAGTCGGCGCGGATGACGTCGAAGAACTTCTGCCGCTGCTCGAGCGTCGGCGCCCAGGGATAATCGTCATCGTAGATCCGCTTCGCGTATGTCCCGATCATCACCAGTGCGGAAGTGCGCTCGGGATAGGTCGCGGCGAAGAGGCTGCACATCGGGCCGCCCTCGGAGACGCCGAGCAGGGCGGCGCGCTTCGACCCGACCGCGTCCATCACCGCGCGAACGTCGTCCATGCGCTGCTCGAGCGTCGGCAGCTCGTTGTTCGCCACACGGTCCGACAGGCCGGTTCCCCGCTTGTCGAAGAGGATCAGCCGTGCGAAGGTCGAGAGGCGCAGAAGGAATCGCGCGAAGCTCGGCTCGCGCCAGAAGTAGTCGAGGTGAGAGATCCAACCCATGACGAACACCAGGTCGAGCGGCGCGTCGCCGATCACCTGGTATGCGATGTTGACATCGCCGTTGCGCGCGTACTTCGTCTCCGGAGGGCGCCTCTCCGGCTCGCCTTCTTCCTCGACCGCGACTTTCGTGCGGATCCGGTCGCGCACGATCGGCTCCGGCTCGTCGAGCGTCGAGACGTCGCCGAGGAAGCGATAGCCGCGCTTCGGGACCGTCTCGAGCAGTTTCGTACCTTCGGGGCCGAGCGCCTTGCGCAGCGTGGAGATGTTCTGCGCCAGGACGTTCTCGCCGACGTACGTCTCCGGCCAGACCGTCGACAGGAGCTCGTCGCGCGGCACGAGACGGCCGCTGTTCTCGACCAGCGCCACCAGCGTGTCGAATGCCTTCGGCGTCAGCGAGACCTCGCCTGTGTCGCTGAGCAGGCGCCGTTCGGCCACCTCCATCCGGAAGCGTCCGAACGCGTAGACGACCGATTTCCTCTCGCCCGTCATCACATCGACAGCCTTTGAGGGAGATCTCATCGACGTTTCAGCGTCCTTTCAGGACGCCGAACGCGCCGCTGCGTATCGTCCCATCACCTCAAAAACTCAACTATCGGCCACGTCTGCAAAGGCGGTCGTGGCCGTTCCCAGCACAAACGCCGTATCCGCAGTTTAACCGGAGAGGTTACTGGTTGCTGGTTGCTTGTGAGTCATGGCCTGGACCTCAGGCGCTGCTTCACAAGGACCAGCAACCAGCAACCAGCAACCTGCTAGGAGCCTGACTGTGAAACTGTTCCATCGTCTCTCGTTGCTCGCCGTGCCGATGCTCCTGGCCGCCGTGACCTCCTCGGCCGCGCCTCCGGTGGAGGCACGGTCTCGCATCGTGGATGCGTTCGCGAAGCTCCCGCTGCGTTTCGAGCGCAATGACGGTCAGACCGCTCGCGAAGTCGCGTACCTCTCGCGGGGGCGTGGCAGCACGCTCTTTCTCACGTCCACGGAAGCCGTGCTCTCGTTGCGCGACCGGAAGGGTCCCGGTGCGAAAACGGCCGTGCTGCGCCTGCGCCTGGCCGGCGCGAACGCCAGTCCCGCGATTGCCGGCGAGGAGCCGCTGCAGGGAAAGATCAACTACTTCACCGGCAACGACCGGAGCCGGTGGCGTACAGCCGTTCCGACGTACCGGCGCGTGCGCTATGACGACGTCTGGCCGGGGATCGACCTGGTCTGGCACGGCATGCAGAACGCGCTCGAGTACGACTTCATCGTCGCACCCGGCGTCGACCCGTCGGACATCCGGCTGAAGGTTGACGGTGCGCAGCGGCTGCGCCTCGACGCATCCGGGAATCTCATCGCCGAGACGGCGGCAGGGGACGTCGTGCAGCACGCGCCGAAGCTCTATCAGGACGGCTCCGAAGGGCGGATCCCTGTGGTGGGCAGATACGTGCTGCGCGGCCGGAGAGAGGTGGGATTCGAGATCGGCGCGTATGACGCCACGCGAACCCTGGTCATCGATCCCATCCTCGAATACTCGACCTTCCTCGGCGGCGCGCTCAACGAGGAAGCGTTCGGCGTCGCCGTCGACGCGGAGGGAAGCGCGTATGTGACGGGGCCGACGGACAGTCTCGCCTTTCCCAAGTCCATTCTCCTGAACGACGAAATTCACGCGCTCGTGTTCATCGCCAAGCTGAATGCGGACGGCACGGACCTCCTGTACGCGAGCCTCATCGGGACGAACGAGACCACCGAAGGCTTTCAATTCGAGGAGGGCTCGGACGCACTCATCGCCACCGGGATTGCCGTGACGGCCGACGGAAAGGCCTGCATTACCGGCGGAGTCGAGAACTTCGAGAACAAGAGCAAGTACCCGGTGACGGACAACGCATTCCAGACCAGCGGCTTCTGCCTCGGGTTCTGCGAGGAATGGCGGCGGGGGCACGGCGTCGACGCCTTCGTGACCATGCTGAGCGCCGACGGGCAGGAGATCGTCTATTCGACGTTCTACGGGGGCGGCAAGTATCTCCAAACCGCGTCGTTCGAGCGTGGCGACGCCATCGCGGTGGATGACGCCGGCCGCATTTACATCACCGGCACCGCGAACTCGAACGACCTGCCCACCCGGAACGCCTTCCAGCCGTCACGCGCGTCCTCACTATTCGGTTCGGATGCATTCATCGCGGTATTCGATCCGACCCAGAAGCGCGGGAGGGACACACTGCTCTACGCGAGTTTCCTCGGCGGCACCGCGGACGACCGCGGACTGGGCATCGCCGTCGACGCCGATCGCAATGCGTACGTCGTCGGGCACACGAGCTCCATCGATCTCCAGACGAAAGCCCCGGCGGGCCAGGGGCTCCCGCCCCTGCAGGGCACCTTCCGCGGCGGCCAGTTCGACGGCTTCGTGGCCAAAATCGATACTGAAGCGGTCGATGCCAGCTCTCTGACCTACCTCACGTACTTTGGCGGCAATCGCAATGACCGTGTCGAAGCGGTCGCGGTCGACGCGTCCCAGCGCGCGTACATCGCCGGGGCGACAAACTCCGATCCCGCGACGTTCGCGCTCGTCAACGCCTTCGACATCACGCAGACGAATGGCGAGGGGTTCGTCGCGAAACTGAACGCCGACGGCACCGCTCTCTTCTACAGCAGCTTCCTCGGCGGCGACAACGCCAACACCACGGAGGATTTCGAGGAAGCGACCGGAATCGCCATCGATTCTTTCGGCAGTGCGTACGTGACCGGCAACACCTCCTCGGGCGATTCGTTCCCGACCGGCAGGATTGATGGCCCGTTCGCGGCGGACCAGAGCGGGACGGCATTCGTGGCGAAGATCGGCCCTTCGACTTCCGGCACGGCCGTGCCGCCGCTGGTCTACTCGACGACGTTCGGCGGCAAAGGGGCGAAAGCGCGTGGCATCGCCGTCGACTCCAGTCTCGACGCCTACGTCGCCGGATTCACCGATGGAGACTTTCCGGTCACCGCCAACGCATTCCAGACCAGCTCCGGCGGCGGCCGCGATGCATTCGTTGCGAAGATCGGGACGGTGGTGGGGGATACGACCGGCCTCTACGACTCCAAAGGAAGCGAGTTCCAGCTCCGGAACTCGAACACGACCGGCGGCGCCGACCTGGTCGTACCGTTCGGCCGGCCCGGCGATCTTCCGGTCGTCGGGGACTGGGACGGAGACGGCGTGACGGATGCCGGCGTGTTCCGTCAGGACCCGGGTGAATTCGTCCTTCGGCTTGGCTCCGGTGCGGTCGTGACGATCATCGCCGGTAACCTGGGCGAGCTCCCCCTCGCCGGTGACTGGGACGGCGACGGCTTCGACACCCTCGGCCTGTACCGCCCCGCCGGCCGCGACGGCCAGGCGTTCTTCCTGACCAACACGCACGTCGAAGACTCGATCAGCCCCGACTTCGACATCTTCGTCCCCGGCGGGCAACTCGGCGACCTGCCGCTGGGCGGCGACTGGGATGGCGACGGCCTGGACACCGTCGCCTTCTTCCGCCCTTCGACGACGACCTTCTTCCAGATCGACGACTTCACCGCCGGTGTGGCGCGATCGTTCGTCTTCGGCGCCCCCGGCGACCTGCCGCTGGCCGGCGACTGGGAAGGCAACGGAACGGACGACGTCGGCGTCTTCCGCCCCTCCGACCGCACCATGCGCCTGACCCTCGACTTCGGCGTGACCACCGCGCTCGTGTTCGAGCTCCAGGCCCCGGGAGACGTGCCGGTTGGGGGGAATTGGGATGGGAATTAGGGTGGAGGCAAAGGGTGGCGAGAGCCGCGCCTCACGTTAACCAGCTTCCCGAAGGGGGAGAGGGGACTGCCGGGGCCGACCGGGCTCGAACTGGTGACCTCCGGCGTGACAGGGCGGGGGGCGAACCCGCTCCGTTTGCTTCCTCCACGAGGCGGAAGCACGGCGCAAGCTGACCTGCCTTCGTGCACTTCACGCTGACGGGAAGGGGACTGCCGGGGCCTACCGGCTCGAGCCGGCGACCTCCCGCCGTGACAGGCGGCGGGTCGGGGGTCTGGAGAGAGGATTCTCTTTACATCCTGTGGGATAAGCCACCCATAATCAACGGTTTACAATCTTCTAGACTGTTCCTTGTGACGATGCTTGTGACGATCACAAGCCGCATAGGGATACACGATCACTCCGTGGAACACTCGCGACGAGGAGAGTCTTGTACACCAGGGCGGCGTGGATTCTATGACGAGGATTCCATTCGGTATGATTCGTCCATTAGCAGGTCCAATCGCATCCTCGAGATCGCCGATGTTCCATCGGTTGCAGGAGCGACGCTCGTCGCATGGGAGGAGCACGCCCAGACAAATCTCGAGCTCTTCTCGTACTCCGCCATCGTCATCGTGCCGTCGCTTGGCACGGACAAACTGCAGCGCCGCCTCCTCGGCCGTCTGCGAAGCGAAGCGCATCTCGGCCGCTGGCGCGCCATCTGGGTGCTGAACGAACACGTGATCGAGGAAGTCGCGGAGCCATGCGGCATCGGTAAGCTGGAGCGCCGCAATCTGTCGAACGGCATCGTCAGCTCCGCATTCGCAACGCTGCAGCCGGTGGCATCGCAGATTCGCGTCGTGCCTGAAGAACTTGCCGCCGGGACGATCGCGATCGCGCACTGGCGCGCGGACGCGAGCGCGCCGCAGGTGCCGATCGCCGCTCTGTCGTCGAATCTCCGCTGGGCGGTGACGCCGCCCGCGTCGGATCTCTCGGCACTCATCCAGCTGAGCGCGAACACTTACCGCGGCACGTTCGCCGCGGCGGTCGCGGTGCTGCTCGCGGCGATTCTCGCGCTTGGATGGTTCGGGCAGTCGAAGGCGAGCACTGCTTACTTCGACGGCACGGCGGAGCTCGAGAGCTTCGACATGCATTCGGAGCTGGGCCAGCTCGCGAGACCCGATCCCGCGACGCTGCCGGCGGCGCGGCTCGCGGAACGGCTGATCGCGGTGCGCCGTTCGCTAAACATGCTCCGCGCCACGGCGAAAGAAGCCGCGGGATCGCCGCTCTCACCGGAGGAGTTGCGCGCACAGAGCCAACTGCCGGCAGGCATCCGCTCGCAGGCGTACTTCCGTCTGGCGCTGCTCACCGGCGATCTCGCTTCCGCGTACCGAATCGTTCTGAATACCGATTTTCAGAGTCAAGATCGCCATCACTGGTCGAGCATGCTCACCGGCACGTTGTGGCAGACGGCCGTGGAATCGCTGCAGGAGCTCGATTTCTGGCGCGCGCACGCGTTTACCGAGCTTTATCTCGAGTCTCTCGATCAGGTGTATCGCATCCCCAACGAATACGGCGGATACGAGCCCGAGCGAAACCGGACGCTGGCGCGGATTCTTCTGCGCGAGTCGAAGTCGGGCCGTCTGAAATCGCTCTGCAACGAACCCGCACTGGCATGGAACTTCGGGCGGCTCCTCGGAGGCAGTACCTGGGGTTATCGGTTGCAACCGGTCTCGTCGCGCGAACGGGAAAAGCGCATCGAGAAGAATCGCGAGGAGCAGTGCGCAAACGTGGATCCGGCCTTGCGCGCGTCCTACGACGCACTCGTGAAAACGGATCAGTTTTACGAGCCCGTCGAAAACCCGACCAACGATTTCAGCGACCTCGCGCAACTCGTGCCTCTCGAGTACAAGTACCTGCGGGCTCGCGAGTACATCACGGATGCGCACAGCGACGAAGCGGTGGCCGACGGACTGAAGGCGCTGCTCGAGATCGCACAGAAGCCGTCCTATCTCGCCGCCGACGCGCTATCCACCGCCCTCGATTACATTCACAGCGCCGAGCCGAAGGTTTCCGTGGTCGACGTCGATCGAGCGCTGGTCGTGATCAGTCAAACCGGAGGCGATTACGTCCACGAAGCACAGCGGCAGATCATGCGCGCCGACTGCGACCGCTTCGACTGGAGCGGATTCCGCGGCGCCGCGAGCACGACGATGAAAGAAGTGGGAGCTCGCTGTGGCCACTGAAGCGACGTCTTCACCGAAGCGCAAGTGGAGCGTGGCCGGAATCAGTGCCCTGGTCGCGTTGATCGTCATGGTCGTCGGATTTCTGACGGCGAACCGCAGGCATCTCGCGATTTTGTACAGCTTCGCGACACACGAACTGCTCGCGAACGCGCCGCTCGTCGCTACCGTAGTGATCCTCGCAGTCGCCGCACTGCTTGCCTGGCAGTCGCCGTTGCTTGGACCGCATCTCCGTATCGGTATCACGTCGACGCGGCGATGGTTC
The DNA here is from genome assembly GCA_035629865.1 of Thermoanaerobaculia bacterium. Classification (GTDB taxonomy): domain Bacteria; phylum Acidobacteriota; class Thermoanaerobaculia; order Gp7-AA8; family Gp7-AA8; genus QHVT01. Next base: position 36,095 of record DASPHC010000150.1, read on the forward strand.
GTGCCGGCGGCGCTGCTGCTCATCGCTGCGTCCGTCATATCGCTCCGGATGGCCGTTCCGTGGCGCTATCGGGTCTTTTCGGAAGTCGAGCAACCCCTGGCAGTGGTGGGGGCGCTGCGGAATGGAAGGGTGACCCGCGCGCGGACATTGTGCGAGTCCTACCTTGTGCGCTATCCGCACCGACGGGCGGGTGGCGCGCAACCCGATCTCATTTGTACTCAGGTCCTTCACCTCGCGCGCGATCTCGGCGCGCTGGAGCACTACATCATCGAGCAGCCGCCGCAACGCGAGGTCGTACGCATTCGCAACGTCGCCGTCCCGTACGGATTCGGCACGCGCCACCGCGCCATTCCGTTGCTGGAACAGCTATCCGGCGGCGCTCCGAAGACTCAGTGACGCACCGCGCGCCCTTCTTTCCGGTCTCCTCACCGAATTTCACCGTCAGCTGTAGTCGGGCTCGACGCCGCGATCGCCGTTCGCTTCTACGTGCACGGTCGCATTCATCGGCGACGTCTGCGAAACGCCGGTGATGCTAGTGGCGGTCAGCGTACGAGTCGAGTACGCCGGAACGTCGATCGACGTATTCGGCCTGCGCCGACGCGAAGTCGCGGCACGTGAGAGCTTTACCCGGCGAGGCCGACGGGGCTCGACCTTGGCTCGACCCCGCGACCTCCGGCGTGACAGGCCGGAGGCTAATCGACTGCATGACGTCTCACGGCCCGACGTCGATCGCACCCGGCACTCCATAGATGAGTGTGTGGCTGAGGATGACGATCATCGCGATGAAGGTGACGATCGACGCGATGCGCCCCCACAACGGGATCTCGGGAGCAAACATGAAGATGCCGAATCCGATCACCAGAAAGACCGCCAGCCCGATGAGGCCCCTTCTTGCGAACGTGTAGCGCAGCAAGGTCCGCTGTCCTTCGAAGGCTCCCTCGATGCGCGGCTCGGTCCAGCGGTTGCCGGTGTAGATGATGTCGATTGCCGCGCCGTCGCCGGTCTCGAGCACGTTCCACGCGAGCGCCATCGTGCCGCGCTCGCGGTCGACGTTCTCGATGCGGAACCGGCAGATGTCGGGCGCGGTCGCGCGAACGACGTTCGCCGAGAGTACGCGTACTGGAGGATTCAGCGTCAATCGCGTCGGCCGGTAGTACGGTCCCGTGATCGACTTGCGGCCGAGGTTCCAGACGAAGACCGTCAGTCGGTACACGGGCTCGCGAAGCGTCTCCTCTTTGTGTGTGAGCGACATCGCGGGAGCGAACGTGTCGTCGTACACGAGCATGCGCCACGAAGCGGTGGTGTAGCCGAGCTGTGGACGAACCACCGTGGAGCGCTCGACGATCGGGATGGTCACCAGCGTGACCGCGATCCCGCTCGCGAACGAGATCGCGATGTCGATCAGGCGTTGGCGATGCCGCGCAAACCAGTTCATCCCTGCACCCAGTCGGGCTGCGGGAACTTCGTTTGGATCGACAGGAACAACATCTTCGGACAACGCTGGACGTAACCCGGAACGAAGATGAGTCCATATCCCCACACCGAAAGCATCAGAACGATCAGCACGACGAAGAGGCAGGAAGGGTTGTTGCCCGTCGGCACGAAGAATGTGAACAACGAGACGAACATCGCGAGCCCGAACAAGATCGCCACTTGCAGGTTCATCTTCCGGCCCGCCGCCCAGAGCGTCGTCATCAACGCATGATCGGCGCGAACCTTCGCGTACCCTTTTCCGGAATGCGCCACGAGCAGCGCGATCCCCTCATCCTCGGCGAGCGAGCTCCACGCAATCACAAGCCGTCCGTCGCGCGCGCGCCGGTCGTCGATCGACAGAGTCGACGGGCGCGTGGACAGCTCCCGGATCGCGACGATCGGACGGTCGAACACGAGCCGCACTTCGCCACGACTCGACGTGCGTCCACGGCTCCATAACGCGATGCCGGTCGCAAGGACCGGCATCCGCGTCCTCCGCTCATCGATGCGCACCGAGATCGCGGGATCGCGCGGTGGATCGAACACGACGAACGATTCCGGGACGCGCGCCACGACGGGACCTTCCGACGTCTCGTGAATCCAGATCGCATATCCGGCCACACCGCAGATCACGAACGCCACAAACCACCGCCCCCGGTTCCGCGCCCGCGGAGAAATGGGATCGAGCAGGTTGATCATCGCGATCCCGTTTTTCGCGGACCCTGCATGGCGTAGCCATTCGAGCCGTTCCGTACCTCCCAGACGTCCTGGAAGTTTGGCAGTGAGATCGTCATGATAGCGAAGGATACCTGGGTCGCTTCGCTATCCCAGTAGTAAATCGGAGCTCGTAATCGTCGCATCTTCGGCTTCAGCCGAAGATGCGAGTCTGCTCGAGATCTCTGGAGTCCTACGACGTAACGGTCCCATCCGGCGTAAGTCCATTGCACGCGGCTACTTCCGACAAGCCCGCGTACAAGCTCGGACTCATCGATACGACGCTGCCGTTCCAGAAAGCGCGCGAGCACTTCCGCATCAACGAGCGCGGATGATCCGGCGTTCTCGTTGCGGATTCGCGCGTGTTCATCAGGACCACGGAGCGAGATCGAAGGTCGGGAGCAGCGGATTGAGAAACTGCACTCCTTCCACGCGACGCGCGTGCTCGAAGTCTTCCGTGAAAATCGTATGGATCTGGTTCAAACGAGCGGTTGCCCAGATTTGAGCGTCGTAGTAGCTCAGCCCGTGCCGGAGAACTCCGCGGCCCGCCTCCAAGACGATCAGGTGGGTGGTGTCGAGCACAGGGAGCGCCTCGGCGAAGCGAGTTGCCTGATCGAGAGCTTCCTTGATGGTGAGGATTGGGTTGTGGCTGCGAGTAGTACCGCTGACGAACTCACCTAGAATCTGGGCGCTCAGGCGACCTGACCCGCTTTCCAGCAGGTGTTCGAGAGTGCGAAGCGCCGCCGTGTACTTGCCTTTTTCGGCGGGCTGGTGCGCGTACACAAGGATGTTGGTATCGATCAGGACTTCTGCCATCGACCGATCCGCTCGTCATACAGCGACTCCCGAGTCCAGCCGCGCCCGGCCGGAGCTTCGCGGCGCCGCCTGGCCAGAGGGTAGGCAGTTGGGGGTCAGAGCTTCGTTCTTTCTACAAAAAGAGCTCTGACCCCACGGCCGGTCCCCCAAAACCGCGATCGACGGCGACGCGATTCAGGAATGGCCGTTGCGGTTCTGGAGGGAGGATGGGACGGCGATGCGCTGACGGGCTGGATGGAAGGGGAGTGGGAGGTCGCGTTGAAGTAGGCGGCGTAGTTGCGGATCAGTCCGAAGACGGATAGGCGAGTACCTCGATCCGGGCCATAGGTCCGAACGACTTCCAGTGCCTGCATCTCGATGACGAGTTGCGCGTGCGCACCAGCGAAATACGCGGCGATGCTGGACCGTGGCCGTACAGTCGTGCAGTGCGCGCACCTGTTCGGCGGTACGCGCGCCATGATGCTTCGCCGTGCTGTGCCAGCGAGGCATTTTTCAGATTCGAGAGGCTCCGTACGAGTCCCACGAACGTCACCAAGCCGCGGCGAGGGCCATGAGGACGAACACGCGCGGGATGGAAATGGCCATCGCTCCCATGTTGAGTCCACGACGCTCGCAAATGCGGGCGCGCCTTGCGGCGCGCCCGCGGATCTACCGCGTTACTGCCTGGTCGTGTCCGGCGCCGGCGCCGCCGTGGCCACCTTCGCCGCCGCCCTCGCCGCGCGCTCGGCCGCGGTCTTTGCGGCCTCCTCGGGCGTCGGTTTCCGCTGCTTGCCGAGCGCACGGCGCATGTCGGCGACGTGCGGCTTGAGGTGGGCGTACGCTTCTGCTTCGACAGACGCTGCGCCAGCGCGTACGTTGTCAGCGCCTCCGTGCCGGCCAGGTTGCGCGCGGCGGTGTCGCCGTTCTGTCGTTCCGGCTCCCGGTCCAGAGCCTCGCCCGCCTCGGCCAGCTCGCGCCGCGCTTCGATGAGCCGCAGCGAGGCCACGCGTTGAACTTGCGGGACATGGATTCAGCTTAAAAACACGTGCGGGAATCGTCAAGGCCTCGCCGTTGTTCGCAAGTTCGTTAGGGGTCCCGGAAAGGCCGCGCGCGGGCAAGGAAGTACATTCCCAATGCGCGGGATGCCGGGGTGATTCTGTTGTTTAGGTGGTGCTTGGTAGCGAGTTCCAAGCGATGCTGGAAGTCTTAGAAAGCCCTGAAGTATAAGGATTTCGCACGACAACCGCTCACAACTCGTCGATCGTTTCCAAGGAGGCGAGCGGAGCGGGAGGTCGAATGCGAAATGCCCTCGAAGATGTCCTGAAACTTGCAGCCGATCATCCCCTGATCGCGTTCTGGCTGGCCCTAATGCTCGGGCTGGCGCTCCTCCTCGGAATCATTCACGAACTCCGCGTCATCGTTCTGGGGGTTACTGTGCTCGTTCGCGAGGGAAAGCATGGGCTTCGGCGGCTCTGGGACGCCTTGAAGGAGTTCGGCCGCGAGTTCAAGAGCTGGAAGAGCGATCCGTGATGCCAGCGTGTTCAGGCCATGGGCGTGCCGGTCGTCGCCACAGTCGAAGGCGACGCTTGAGCTATGCGGCGAAACCTCTTTGTGAACCAGCGGCTAACCATCTCGAAAAGGGGGCATCATCGGGGGTCAGAGCTTCGTTTTTCGCACGAAAAAGAAAGCTCTGCCCCCTAAATGCTGGCCCTGCATCGCCTGTTGGTTCTCGCGCTCCGGCATCACGTTTCCGCCCGCTCCCGTAGCTCGCGCGTTGTCGCCTGTGGCTGCGCCTAAGGCCGCACCTGAAGCTGTCGTGGCCCGCCGCTCCGTGGCTCCGCGCGTTTCCACGCGCTCGGTTTTCGCAAGCGGGTAGGGCACCGCTGCGAATCACTTTTGTGCGGGCCACGCGGCTTAGCTGAGCTTAGGCGCGACCGTTTTTCGTGGCCGCACGTTTCCCCCGCCCAACACCTATGGGCCGCGTGCATCGTCGCGCCGCTACGGCGTCGCGGCTGCACGCTTCCCCCTCGCCGCGGCCGCAGCGCAGGCGGCGCGCCCCCCGCACACCCGCCCGCGCGTCCGCCGCGCGCTGCTCGCACGGCGCAGCTTCGCAGCGCCGTGCGCCGCGGCTCCCACCCAGGCCGCCGCCCTGCTCGTTGGCGCGCGGCTCACGCCGCCGCGCGCCAACCTCGCAGGGAATGCTCATATCAGTTGGCTCGCGCTCTGCTCAGTTGGCTCGCGCTCTGCCGAGAGCGAAGCAAACTGCATCGCAAGCGCCGCAAGCGGCTTGTCCGGCGCACCGCTTCCGTTGGTCGCGGTGCGCGCCTTTCCGTCGGTGGCAAACGCGCAGGCGTTGCACGTTTCCCCCTTGCCGCGCCGCGCGCGTCGTTGAACTGCTGCCACACCACGAAGACGACGAAGGCGAGCAGCACCTCGTAGACCGAGCCCAGCGTCTGCAAGCTGGAGCCGATGGCCTCGCGCGCGGCCAGCAGCGCCTGGTCGTCGAGGCACGCGTGGGCGGCGCACAACCCGGCGATCGAGAAGACCGGTCGAGCCCAGCACCGCCGGGGTCAGGCGGAGGATCGTCTCGACCGACAAGCGCAAGGACATCCGCGAGCGATTGTCTGGCTTAGACTCGCCGCATGGGACTCTTGACCTTCAGCATCAACGTCACCCTGGACGGCTGCGTCGACCACCAGGAGGGAATCGCCGACGACGAGACACACGCCTTCTTCACCCGCCTCATGGACGAGGCGGGGCGATGCTGTGGGGCCGCGTCACCTACGAGATGATGGAGAGCTACTGGCCGGCGGTCGCCCGCGGCGACGAGGAGGCGCCACCGGCGTTGCGCGAGTGGGCGGTCAAGCTGGAGGCCAAGCCGAAGTACGTCGTGTCGTCGACGCGCAAGGACTTCCCGTGGACCAACAGCCACCACATCGCCGGCGACCTACGCACTGAGGTGCAGAAGCTCAAGGACGCCACACCGGCCGGCGTGCTCCTCGGTAGTGGCAAGCTCGCGACCGAGCTGGACCGGCTGGATCTGATCGACGAGTATCGATTCCTCGTCCACCCCAGGATCGCCGGCCACGGCCCGACCCTGTACCAGAGCGGGCTGCCCAGCACGCGACGGCTCGAGCTCGTCGCCGCGAACCCGCTCCGTAACGGCGTGATCGCAACGCATTACCGGCGCGCCCGCTGACTCGGCGCTCCTTATCGACAGCCGTGACTTGACGGCAACCGACGCTTCCATCGGCTCATCCACTGGGTTGTGGAAGCGGCGGCCACTCGCTACCGTGGCGCGATCCTTGAGACTTCAGGGGAACAGGTGGAGGGGGACCTGATGATGAAGCGACGTATCTGTGCATTGGCGGTGGCACTCGCCCTTGCCCCGCTTGTGGCCACTGCCCAGTCGGCCGACCCTGGCCCGAGCGGTGAGCCCGGGCCGGCGGATCCGGGTCAGGTGATCGCCTTTCAGTGGGAGGGCCTGCACTACATGTCCCCGGACGGCTCGGGGATCCACGACCCCCTCGCGGGCGACGGCATGGACACCCTCCACCCCGACTGGTCGCCTGATGGGACACGGATCGCGTTCGATGTGGATAGCGCCGCGGGCACCGACATCTGGACCGCCGCCGCCGACGGCAGTGACCCCGCGTTGCTGATCGATCACGCCGACTGCCCGAGCGACTGTGTTTTGGCGACGCTGCCGGCGTGGTCGCCGGATGGCGGGTCAGTGGCATTCCTGCGGATGCGCGCCAACGACTCGGGCATCGTGGCCTTCACGATCGAGGTCCTGGACGTGGCGACGGGGGAGACCAGGGTGGTCGTGACCGCGCCCCGTCGTACGGCCATCCAGTACCCGCGCTGGTGCGCTGACGGGCGGTCGCTCATCTACCAGTTCACCACCTTCCCTACCGATGGCCTGGAGCGCACGACCGCATCCGGATCCGCCATCGCCATGGTTGATGCGAAGGCACCCGACGCGGTGCCGGTCACCCTGACCGACCCGACGCTGTTCGCTGGCTACCCCGACTGCCGGTGGAGCGATGACCGCATCGTGTTCACCACCTACGACCTCGCCGAGTACCACGGGACCGATGAGCCATCGAACCTGTACACGATCCGCGCCGACGGGACCGACCTGACGCAGCTGACCACCTACGGGAGGGCTGACCAGCGCGCCACGCAACCGACATGGACGCCGGATGGCACGCGCATCCTGTTCACGTTGGTGGAAGACTTCCCGGAGTTCGACCACCCGCGCCATGCCGCCTTCATCGACGAGGACGGCGGAGGCCTCGAGGTCCTGGCACCGAACGCCACGCATCCGCGCATGCGGCCCTGAGACTCGCGGAACGTTGGCCCGGGGACTGGCTTGCCGGTGACCATGGTAGTACGGCCGCTCGGGCTGGTGTA
>DASPHC010000151.1:0-25988 GCA_035629865.1 Thermoanaerobaculia bacterium
GTACTCGATTGGCAGTTCGCCTTTCCTGATACTCTGTTCGTGCACCGTTTTGTCCCCCTCGTAAACGTGATTTTTTCGTCGAAACCATCGTAGCGAGAGGAGTTACAAGACGGTGCTTCTTTTTAACTGCCGTTTCCACGTACCATGGACACCCACCGCCCGCGCGCGACGGCTTTCGCGGTGAGGGATGGGCAGTTCGTTGCCGTCGGCGACGACGTGAGCATGCGCGCCTATCGCGGCGAGAAGACGCGCGTCATCGACGCCAAAGGCCGGACCGTGATCCCCGGTCTCAACGACTCGCATTCGCACGCGGTTCGCGGCGGGCGCTTTCACAACCTCGAACTGCGCTGGGATGGTGTTCGTTCGCTGGCGAACGGCCTGACGATGATTCGCCAGCAAGCGAAGCGCACGCCCAAGGGTCAATGGGTGCGCATCATCGGCGGCTGGTCGCCGTACCAGTTCAAAGAAAAGCGAATGCCCACGATCAGGGAACTGAACGAGGCCGCTCCAGATACGCCGGTGTTTGTGCTGTTCCTCTACAGTCAGGGCAGAATCAATCGCGCTGCGGTCGAGGCGCTGGGGCTCACCAGCGAAACCAAAGCGCCCGACGGAGGGCGATTCGAGTTCGTGGACGGCGGCGCGATTCTGCACGCCGAGCCGAACCCTTTGATCCTCTACCAGATGATCGCCAGGCTTCCTCAACTCTCAGCGGCCGATCAGATCAACTCCACGCTCCACCACTACCGCGACTTGAACCGCCTCGGCCTGACCAGCGCCATCGATGCCGGTGGCGGAGGGCACGTCTTTCCCGACGACTACAGCGGCAGCGAAGCCCTCGCCAGCTCGGGCCGGATGTCCATTCGCATCGGGTACTACCTGTTCGCGCAGACGCAGGGCAGGGAGGCCGACGACTTTCGACGCTGGAGCAGCGCATATGAGGCTGGCAGGAACCAGGCGAAGGGCCTCGAGCACGGTTACGAGCTGCAGGGTGGCGGCGAGTTCCTGGCGCACGCCGTCGGCGACTGGGAAAACTTCATGGCTCCTCGGCCCGACCTGAATGCGCGCAAGGTCTCCGGTCAGGACCCGGCGGGCGACCTGCACGAGGTCGCGACGATTCTGGTGCAAAAGAACTGGCCGCTGCGCCAGCATGCCACGTACGGCGAGAGCATTCGCGTCATCATGGATGTCTTCGAGCGGGTCAAGCGGGAACAGGGCCGCTTTGCTCCGCGCTGGGCGATCGACCACGCCGAGACGGTGAGCGACGCGGAGCTGCGACGCATCAAGGCGATGGACGGTGGCATCGCCATCCAGAACCGCATGGCGTTTGCGGGCGAGTTCTTTGCCGAACGTTACGGGAAGCAGGCCGCAGCCCATGCGCCGCCGGTTCGCAAGATGCTCGAGATGGGCATTCCTGTCGGCGCCGGCACTGACGGCACGTGCGTCAGCAGCTACAACCCATGGCTGTCGCTGTACTGGTTGGTATCAGGCAAGACCGTCGGCGGGATGCAGCTTTTCGCCGGTGACAACAGACTGTCGCGCGAAGAAGCGCTGCGGCTGTTCACTGTTGGCAGTGCGTGGTTCACCCAGGAGGAGGACGTCAAGGGGCGCATCGCGCCCGGCCAATACGCCGACTTCGCCATCCTCAGCGGCGACTACTTCGCTGTCCCGGAAGAAAAGATCAGGAACATCGAGTCGCTGCTGACGGTGGTGGGCGGCAAGGTGGTCTATGCCGCGAAGCCATTCCATGCCTTCGCCCCGCCCGCGCTGCCAGCGGTGTCTCCAGCCTGGTCTCCGGTCGCACATTTCGGTGGCGATCAAAGCCGGCGTTAGGCGATCGGGGAAGAGACGTCGAGCTGCCCGGTCAGCCATGACGTCACCTCGCGAAGGCTCTCGCGCGTGATCTCGTGTCCCATCGGAAACTCCCGGTAGGTAACGGCCAGACCTCGCTCCTCGAGTCGTTCGCGTGCCCAGCGCGCGAGGTGAACTCCGAGCTTGTCGTCGTGCTCGCCGTGGACGATCAGAACCGGCTTCCCTGCGACACGTTCCGCGGTCGTATGCGCAAGGACCTCAGGCAGCAGCCGGCCGCTCATCGAGAACGCTCCGGCGAAGCGCTCCGGTTCGGCAAGCAGCGACGCCACCCCGATGATGCCGCCCTGACTGAACCCCCCGACGTACACGCGGCGAGGATCGGCTTCGTACGACTCGGCCGCTTCCTCGGCGAATGCAGCGACCCGTATCCAGGCGTCGATGGCTTCGCGCTCGACGATCACCGGCCCATCGGCAGTGAACCGCACGTGAAACCATGCGAAGGAAGACGGACCCATCACGATCGGCGAGCGAACGCTCACGACGACGCAGCGCGGGTCGAACGCCGGCGCGATCGCGCTCATTTGCAGCTCGTTCGCACCGACGCCATGGAGCAGGATGACGAGCGGCGGGCGCGCATCTGCGGACTCGGGGCGAATGCCTGGCTGCCGCACGAGGTGAATCAGCGGTGATTCGTTCTGCATCGAGGCCTCCACTGGCCGACTCGCAAGATCAAGATGAACGTGTGTGCGTCGACTTACGACACCGTACGGTCATAGTTCCGGATGACCCATTCGTCGAGCACCGAGATCGCGTCCGCGAGCGAACGTCCCAGCGGAGTCAGCTGGTACTCGACCCGCGGAGGAATCTCGCGGTAATCACGTCGCACGAGCAGCCGGCGCTCCTCGAGTCCCCGCAACGTCTGCGTCAGCATGCGCTGTGAGATGCCGCCCACTTTTCTCAGCAACTCGGCATTCCGATGCGGGCCGTTGCGAAGCACGGGAACCAACAGCAGCACCCACTTTCCGGCCAAAAAATCGATCAATTCGCGCGATGGGCACTCGGCGACCCACGGATCAGCTTTCGCTTTCTTCATCGTCAACTCCTGCCAGCGGTCGAACCCGCCTCATGGTTACTAAAAGGTGCGTATTGAACATCCGGTAACTACGGCGTAGGTTATGACGGTCTCGGTGTGCGAGGGGTGAATAAATCATGACGAAACCGGGGCGAAGGAGAACGACTCATGGCCCATTCGATCCGGCGTACCTCACCGCTACTCATTCTTGCCGTCCTGTGGCTCACGGCGTGTAACCGCGCCGCGACCTCCGAGACTGGCACCGTCACTCAGGCCAGTTCGACGCCAGCGGCGCAGACCACCACCGCATCGGCGGGGGAGGCACAGGTGGCGCAGCACCTGACCACCTTCGACGATCTCGACTACAACGTCTTCTCGAACCAGAAGTGGGACGAGCTCTCGCGCAGCCACCACAAGGACATCCTGGTGCATTGGCCGGATGGTCACACGACGAAGGGCATCGAAAAGCACATCGAGGACCTGAAGGCCCTCTTCGTGCACGCTCCCGACACGCGCATCAAGGAACATCCGATCAAGTTCGGCTCAGGCGAGTGGACTGCCGTCACCGGGATCATGGAAGGCACGTTCACGCGGCCGATGCAGGGACCCGATGGCAAGAGCATCCAGCCGACGGGCAAGGCGTTTCGACTGCCGATGTGCACGATCGGACGGTGGGAGAACGGCGTCATGGTCGAGGAGTTTCTCTACTGGGACAACGCGACCTACATGAATCAGATGGGCCTCGGGCAGTAGCGTCGCTTAACGGCGGGTTCATGCAAGGGCGAACGATGAAAGCAGTGCAGCTCGATGCACCCGGGCCACCGGAGGCACTGCACTTTCGCGATCTGCCCATTCCCGTCGCTCCGGCCGGCTGGGTCCGGATCCGCGTCGAAGCATTCGGCCTCAATCGCTCCGAGCTTCACCTGCGCCTCGGATTTGCCACAAATGCCTCGTTCCCGATCGTGCCGGGAATCGAATGCGCCGGCACGATCGATGACGCGAACGGAACCGCGTTCCCTCCCGGCCGGAAGGTCGTAGCGATGATGGGCGGCATGGGGCGCCAGTACAACGGCGGATATGCCGAGTACGTGATCGTGCCGGCATCGCAGATCATTCCGATCGAAACCGATCTCCCTTGGGAAACCGTCGGTGCGGTCCCCGAGATGTTGCAGACGGCCTACGGCTCTCTGACTACCGGGCTCGATCTCCGCACCGGGCACACCCTTCTGATTCGCGGCGGTACGACATCGGTGGGCCTCGCTGCAGCGACGCTCGCACGGCAGATCGGTGCGACGGTGATCGCGACCACCCGCCAGAAAGCACGCCTCGCCAGCCTGGCGGAGCATGGAGTCGATCACCCGCTCCTCGATAGCGGCGAGATCGCCGGCGCCGTGAGGGAGATCGCACCCGGCGGTGTCGACGGTGTGCTCGAGCTGATCGGCGCGAACACCCTCCGCGATTCCTTGCGCGCGACGCGCCTTCACGGGACGGTGTGCTTCACCGGGATGGTCTCGAACGACTGGACGATCCACGACTTCTATCCCATGGACTACATCCCGAACGGCGTTCGTCTCACCGCCTATAGCGGCGATGCCGGCGACCTGCCCCGGGAAGTCCTGCAGCGATACCTCGACGACATCGCCGCAGGCAGAATTCACGTTCGCGTCCACCGCGTGTTTCACCTCGATGAGATCGTCGAAGCGCATCGAACGATGGAAACCAACGCGGCAGTCGGGAAGCTCGTCGTCCTCGCTGCTTAGGCGATGTGGGCCATGTGTACCTGGGACTCCTCCGGCGTCATGACGTTTCGCGACGATGGCCTTCGATCGGGCGCAGCGCCGCACGAGGCTCAGGGCCCGGCTCTCGAGTCCGGAACATACGTCGTGGAGGTCCTGGCGAGCGACGCCGTCCCGGCGAATTTCGGACGCGCCGTTGCGGAGCTCCTCGTGCGGCCGGCGCGTTGAGTGGTCGCGTCGCCGCCGCTCGGCGTCGCCAACTCCATCTCGCCCGATACAGGAATTCCGATCACCTCCGCGCGCTCGGCGGTGAACTTCTCCTCCCGCTCAGGAGTCCGGATTGCTCATGGCGATCTCCTCTGCGCGCTCGAGGGCGATGTCGAGCGTCTTCGCCAGATTGCGGCGGCCGAACAGCTCGAGCTTGTGCGCGCGAACGATCGCTCGCAGCGGCTGCTGGCGGATCTCGGTGAGGATCAGCGTCGTGCCTTGCGCGCGAGATTTCTTGGCCATCTGCTCGAGCGCGTGTATGCCGGTTGCATCGATCGCCGGAACGTGGCGCATGCGGAGGATGAACACCTTCGGCGGCCGGGCGATCTCCGACATCACGTCTTTCAGCTTGTCCGCGGCGCCGAAAAAGAACGGGCCGTTCACTTCGTAGATCTCGACGCCCTTCGGGATCTCCCGTCCGCCGACGATGCGCTTCCTCTTCCTCACCTGGGTGATCTCGTCGGGGTCTTCGGTCGCATCGCTGTCGCGCATTTCGTTCGTGATTCCCTCGATCTGCGTGACCTCGGCCATTCGTTTCATGAATAGCAATGCCGAGGCGACCACGCCGGCCTGCACGGCCACGGTGAGATCGACGAAGACCGTCAGCGCGAACGTGACCACGAGCACGAAGATGTCGCTCTTCGGCGCGCGCAGCAAACCGACGAACGAGCGCCATTCACTCATGTGATAGGAGACGAGGACCAGGATCGCGGCCAGCGCCGCGAGAGGAACCTTCGCCGCCCACTGTCCGGCGAAGACCAGAATCAGCAGCAATGTGACGGCGTGGACCATGCCGGCCAGTGGCGTGCGGCCGCCGGTACGGACGTTCGTCGCCGTCCGCGCGATCGCGCCGGTCGCCGGAATGCCGCCGAAGATCGGCGAGACGATGTTCGCCACGCCCTGCGCTACGAGCTCCATGTTCGACTTGTGGCGTGTGCCGATCATGCCGTCGGCCACGACAGCCGAGAGTAGCGATTCGATCGCGGCGAGCAGCGCGATGGTGATCGCCGGCGGAATCAGCTCGCGGATGTGATTCCACGGAATGTCCGGCCAGCTCGGACGCGGCAGGCTCGAGGGAACTCCGCCGAAGCGCGAGCCGATCGTCTCGACCGGCAAATCGAAGAGCTGCACCGCCACGGTCGCCAGCACCATCGCCACGAACGGCCCGGGCACCATCCTGGAGATCTTCGGCCAGACGATGAGCACGAGCAGCGAGCCGAGGGCAATCGTCGCCGTGGGCCAGTCGATGGCGCCGAGGTGGCCGGCGTAGGCCTGCCACTTCTCAACGAAGTCCGGGGGCACCGCACCCATCTTCAGTCCGAGAAAGTCCTTCACCTGACTGGAGAAGATGATCACGGCAATCCCGGCGGTGAACCCCGTGACGACGGGATAAGGGATGAACTTGATCAGCGCGCCCATGCGCGCCAGCCCGAGGATCACGAGGATCGCGCCGGCGATCATCGTGCAGATCACCAGGCCTTCGTAGCCGTACTTCGCCACGATGCCGTAGACGATGACCACGAACGCGCCGGTGGGACCACCGATCTGCACGCGGCTGCCGCCCAGCGCGGAGATCAGAAAGCCGGCGATGATGGCCGTGTAGAGGCCGCGCGCGGGAGGAACACCCGAGGCGATGGCGAACGCGAGAGCGAGAGGCAGCGCGACGATGCCGACCACCACACCGGCAATCACATCGCGCGTCAGCGATTCACGGGTATATCCCTCGCGCAGACAGACGATCGACTTCGGAACAAACACTCGGTGGATTCTATCCGGGCAAGCCGGACGGCTCACGCCGCCGTGTGTCCTCTCGCCGCCCCGATCACCCCTACCTCTTCCGCCGATTCTTCTTTCGCGACAGTTTGGCCGTCTTCGCCTTCCGTTTCCTGGCCGTAATTGACAAGTATTCAAGTAACTGCTTGAATAGAGCCATGACAGAGCCGAAGGCGGTCCTCTACGAACAGCTCGCACGCATGGCAAAAGCGCTCTCCGCGCCCGCGCGCGTGGAGATCCTCGATGTCCTCGCGCAGGGTCCGCATACCGTCGACCGGCTGGCCGAGCGCACCTCGCAGTCCGTGGCGAACGTCTCCCAGCATCTGAAGGTCCTTCGCGGTACGCGCCTCGTGGATGCGACGCGCCGAGGGACGTTCATCGAGTACCGGCTCGCCCACCCCGGCGTTGGCGACGTGCTGGTCAGCCTGCGCGAGGTGTCGGAACGTCATCTGCTGGAGTTGCAGGCCGCCCGCGAGGAGCTGACGCGCGGGAAGGACGTCGAGCGCATCGGCCGCCGCGAGCTGATGCAGCGCATGCGTGCGGGCGAGGTGGTTCTGATCGACGTCCGGCCGCCCAACGAATACGCCGCCGCGCACCTGCCGGGAGCGCGGTCGATTCCGCTGCAGGAGCTGTCGAAACGCCTTGCCGAACTTCCATTGTCGAAAGAGGTCGTCGCGTATTGCCGCGGGCCTTACTGCCTGCTCGCGGTCGACGCCGTTCAGTTGCTGCAGCGCCGCGGGCGCCGCGCGCGTCACTTGCCGGACGGCGTACTGGAATGGCGTTCGGCAGGTCTCCGCGTCGAGGCAGGCGAGGGAGCGGCGGCTTGAATACGCTCGTACAAAACGAAGGCGTGATCCGCCTCGCCGCGTTCGCGGGGGTCTTCCTGGCGATGGCCGCGCTCGAGGTGTTCATGGAGGAACGGCCGCTGACCGTGCCACGTGCGGCACGCTGGCGCCGTCACGGTGGCCTGCTCCTCGTCAATTCGCTGCTCGTCCGCTTGCTGTTCCCCGCCGGCGCCGTGGGCGCGGCGGTCTATGCCGAACGTCATGGGCTCGGCATTCTCCGCGTCGTCGAGCTGCCGCCGTGGATGCTTGCAGCCGGCGCGTTCGTGCTCCTCGACTTCCTGCTCTGGCTGCAGCACGTGGTCTTCCACGCCGTGCCACGCCTCTTCGCGCTCCATCAGGTGCATCACGCCGACCGCGATTTCGACGCCAGCCTGGGCATCCGCTTCCATCCGCTGGAGATGATCCTGTCGATGGTTCTCAAGGCGGCGATGGTGCTGCTCATCGGTGCTCCGGCGCCGGTCGTGGTGCTGTTCGAGATCGGGCTGAGTGCGACGTCGATCTTCAATCATGCGAACGTGCGCTTGCCGGGGCCACTCGACCGCGTTCTGCGTGTCTTCGTGGTCACACCGGCCATGCACCGCATCCATCACTCCGAAGCACCGGCGGACATGAACACGAACTTCGGCTTCAATCTCCCATGGTGGGATTACCTCTGCGGCACGTACCGCGGTGCCGCCGCTGCCCCGATCGTCGTGGGGATGCCGCAATACGCGCAGGAGACGACACAGTCACTGCTCTGGATGCTCGCGCTGCCCTTCCGCTCCGGCCCGGTGCGCGCTTACGAACCGGCGGCGCGCGCGGAGAACGCGAGGCTGCCGATGATCGAAGCGGCTGCCGGTCCCTCGTGAGCGGTTGCATCCGTCGACGGTCGCCGACGGTAACGCGGGCGCGCCGGAGCATCACCGCCGCCGGAAGCTCCTGACGATCATGAGCAGGGAGCGGATCAGCCCCGCCTGACGGAGCATTGCGAGAGTATCGGTCACCGACCAATCCTCGACGATCAAGCCGTCTTCAAAACGACTGATGGTGATTCCGTTAAACCGCACGCGCCGGCCGTACACCGTCCCTGTGACAACAAACCGCGACGTGACGACGTCGTCGCTCGTCACTTGCTGTTCGACGCTGATTGCCATGTCGTCGAGCATGCGCCGGTAAGCAGCCACCGACTCCTCGACGCCCCCAAGTCCGTGAAACTCACTGTCGTTCACGTGATCGACGAATGCCGGGCCGTAGTACCTCGACGGAGGATCGAGACCAGCGCCGGAGCAAACCCGTTCGAGTGCGCGTTTCGCGGTTTCTGCGTGCATGACTCTCCTCAACCTGCGGTCAATGCGTCTCCGGCCGCCGCCCGTTCCTGCGCACGCCGCTCGGTTGTCGCGTGAACGAGCCGGTACAGCACGGGCAGCACGACCAGCGTCAGTAGCGTGGACGAGATGATGCCGCCGATCACCACCGTGGCCAGAGGCCGCTGGACTTCCGCGCCCGTGCCGGTAGCGATCGCCATCGGCACGAATCCGAGGGCGGCCACCATCGCCGTCATGAGCACGGGCCGCAGGCGCGACACCGACCCTTCGTGAATCGCATCGTCCAGCGCCATTCCATCCGCGCGCTGCCGCTGAATGAACGAGATCATGACCAGACCATTCAGCACCGCGACGCCCGAGAGCGCGATGAATCCGACCGCTGCCGAAATGGAGATCGGAATGCCTCGCAGCGCCAGCGCGAACACGCCGCCCGTGAGCGCCAGCGGCACGCCGGTGAACACGAGCAGCGCATCCTTCACGCTGCCGAAGGTGGCGTAGAGCAGCATCAGAATCAGCAGGAGCGCAAGGGGAACGACGAGCATCAGGCGCCGGCGCGCGGAAAGGAGCTGTTGGAACTGGCCGCCCCAGTCGATCCAGTAGCCCGCCGGCACGGACACACCGCCGAGGATTGCCGCCTGCGCGTCGGTCACGAAGGAGCCGAGGTCGCGGCCGCCCACGTTCGCAGTGACGATGATGTGGCGCTTTCCGTTCTCGCGGCTGACCTGGTTCGGGCCGAGTGTCACGTCGATCTTCGCAATCGTCGAGAGCGGAATCTGCCGTCGCGGCCCGTCGCCGGCGGCGGGGAGGGGGATGGGGAGCTCGCCGAGACGCGCGATGTTGCCGCGGAGCTCCTCCGGCAGCCGCACGATGATGTCGAAGCGGCGGTCGCCCTCGAAGATCTCACCGGCCGGCGTCCCGCCGATCGCCATCGCCACCACCTCCTGCACGTCGGCCATCGCCACGCCGTAACGCGCCGCAGCCGCGCGATCGACATCTACGGTCAACACGGGCAGGCCGGTAATCTGTTCGAGCTTCACGTCTTCGGCACCTTCAACGCCACGGAGCACGCGCTCGATCTCTTCGCCTGTTTCCTGCAGAACGTCCATGTCGTCGCCGAACAGCTTCACGGCGACGTCGCTGCGTACGCCGGCGATCAGTTCGTTGAAGCGCATCTGGATGGGCTGCGTGAACTCGTAGTTGTTGCCGGGGATGGCGCGGAGAACCGTTTCGATCTGCTCCTCGACTTCCTCCTTCGATCGGCCGCGTTTCCATTCCGACTGCGGCTTGAGCATGACGTACACGTCGGCCACGCTGGGCGGCATCGGATCGGACGCGATCTCGGCGGTGCCCATCTTCGCGAACACTTCCTTCACCTCGGGTACGGCGGCGAGATGCCTTTCGAGCGTGTACTGCATCGCGACCGCCTGCGTCAGACTCGTACCCGGGATGCGCAGGGCGTGGACGAGGAGATCACCTTCGTCCAGGCTCGGCAGGAACTCTGAGCCCATGCTGAGGGCGACGGCGCCCGAGATCGCAAGCAGGATCAAGGCCCCCGCCACGACCGTCTTCGTGTTGCGCAACGCCCATCGCAGCGCGGGATCGTAGAGGCGGCGCGCGCCGGCGACGACCCGGTTTTCCTTTTCGCGGATCGGTCCCCGCAGCACGAGCGCCACGATCGCCGGGATGAACGTCACCGAGAGGATGAGCGCGCCCAGGAGCGCGGCGATGACGGTGAACGCCATCGGCCGGAACATCTTCCCCTCGACGCCGGTGAGCGTCAGGATCGGGAGATACACGATCATGATGATCAGCTCCCCGAACATCGTTGCGCGCCGCACTTCCTTCGACGCCGAGAAGACGACCGAGAACCGTTCCTCACGGTTGAGCAGGCGCCCGAGCCGATGCTGCGCTTCGCCGAGCCTGCGCACGCAGTTCTCGACGATGATCACAGCACCGTCGACGATCAGCCCAAAGTCGAGCGCGCCGAGGCTGAGCAGATTCCCGCTCACCTTGTTCGAGACCATCCCGGTGATCGTGAAGAGCATCGACAGCGGGATCACCAGCGCGGTGATGATGGCCGCGCGGAAGTTTCCGAGAAACAGGAGCAGGACGGCGATCACGAGGATGGCACCCTCGAAGAGATTCGTCGTCACCGTCTCGATCGTGGCGTCGACGAGGTTGGTCCGGTCGTAAACGGTCTTCGCCTCGACTCCGGGCGGAAGCGAGCGCCGGACCTCGTCCATCTGCGCCGCCACGCGGCGCGACACCGTGCGGCTGTTCTCGCCCATGAGCATGAACACCGTGCCGATGACCACTTCGCGGCCGTTCTTCGTCGCCGCTCCGGTCCGCAGCTCGCGCCCGTCGCCCACCGTGGCCACGTCCGCGATGCGAATGACCGTCCCTCCGCTCGATGCGACGACGATCTGCCGGACCTCGTCGAGCGTCTTGACCTGACCGGGCACGCGCACGAGGTACTGTTCACCGCCGCGCTCGACGTAGCCCGCACCGACGTTGGCGTTGTTGCGCTGGAGCGCGGTCAGGATGTCGTCGAATGTGAGGCCGTACGCGACGAGCCGGTCGGGCATCGGCGTGACGTGATACTGCTTCACGTAACCGCCGATCGAGTTCACGTCGGCGACCCCTTCGACGTTGCGAAGCTGCGGCCGGATGATCCAGTCCTGAATCGTGCGCAGGTCGGCGTCGGTGTACGGCGTGCCGTCTTCCTTCGTCGCTCCCGCTTTTGCCTCGACGGTCCAGAGGAAGATCTCGCCGAGTCCCGTGGCGATCGGTCCCATCGCCGGGGCCAGCCCTTCCGGCAGCCGTTCCTTCGCTTCCTGCAAGCGCTCGTTGAGGAGTTGCCGCGCAAAGTAGATGTCGGTTCCGTCGTCGAAGACGACCGTCACCTGCGAGAGGCCGTAGCGAGACAGCGAGCGGGTATGGTCGAGATGAGGAATGCCCGCCATGGCCGATTCGATGGGCACGGTGATGCGCTGCTCGACCTCGAACGGCGAATAGCCCGGCGCGGCGGTGTTGATCTGCACCTGGACGTTGGTGATGTCGGGCACGGCGTCGATCGGCAGCCGCATGTAGTTGTAGACGCCGAGCAGCGCCATGGCGGCGACGAGCACCACGATCAGCCAGCGCCGCCGGATGGAGAAGTGCAGCAGGCGTTCGAGAAAGCCGGAGGGCGCGTCAGTGGTCATGACTCGCCCCGGCTTTCATGGCATCCGCCTTGAGGATGAAGCTGTTCTTCGTGACGTAGCGCTGACCCGGCTGAAGACCGGCCGTCACTTCGACCCACTGTTCGTCGCGTCGGCCCAGCTCGAGCGGCCGCACTTCGTAGTCGTCGCCGACCTGGATGAAGACGACGTTCCAGTCGCGGAAGGTCTGCAACGCTTCGGCACGCACCGCGAGCGGCACGTTCTGCCGGCTGGTCGTGAGCTGCACGCTGACGAACATGCCGGGCTGCCATTCGCCGCGGGGATTCGGCAGGACCACCCGCGCCTGCGCGCTGCGGTTTTCGCCGCCAACGAGCGCGCCGACGTACGAGACGGTGCCGGTGGTGCGCAGGCCGGTGGCCGGCGCGGTGACGGTGACGCTCTGGCCGGAACGGACCGCACCGATGTGATTCGCCGGGACGGCGATCTCGACCCATACGGTGGAGAGATCGGCGACGGCAAAGACCGAGTCGGACGCCTCGACGGCCTCGCCCGGGTTGAGATGCTTCGCGATCACGCTCCCGGCGATGGGGGAGCGAAGGGCGATGCTCGACAAGTTGCCCTGACCGGCGGCGGCAGGCGCGATGCCGATTGCGCTCAGTTTTTGGCCGCTGCTGCGCACGGCGATGCTTGCCTCGTCGTAGTCGTTCTTCGCACGCAGATACTCTTCCTGCGACGAGATCTTCTTCCGGAACAGCTCTTCCTCGCGGTCGGCGGTTGCCTTGGTCAGTTGTTGCCGGCGCACGGCGGCGAGGTAGTCGCTGCGCAGACCGGCGATCTCGCCGCTCTCGACGATTGCGAGGACTTCACCGCGCGACACGCGATCGCCGAGGTTCTTCGCGACGCGCGCGGCCACGCCGTTGACCCGCGGCACGATGTGGATCGTGCGATCGGCGTTGAGGGCGACTTCGCCCTGGAGCGTGATTGCGGCATCGATCGCAGCCGCGCCGGCCGACTCCACCGCGAGGCCTGCTTCGCGCGCCTGTTCCGCGCTCATGTGCACCCGTCCTTCGAGTTGCTCGTACCCGAGATCGCGGCTCTTGCCGTCGTGCGTGACGCGCAGCTTCACGGTGAACGAATGAGGCTCGACCACTTCGGCATTGCCGAGGAGATAGTCGTTCTTCGGAGCGAACGCGATCGGCTCGGTTCGATCGAGCCGGACGAGCTGCATCTGCGCCGTCACCTGACTCGGCGCGATCGGTTTGTCGCCGTCGAACGCGTACAGCCGGAATTCGGGCGGCACGCCCTGCTCGAAGATCGTGACCTCGATTCCGAAGTCGCCGTCCCGCAGCATGCGGCCACCATGCGGCCCCTTCGCCTCCGATTCGGCGGCGCCAGGTCCGTGTTCGTCGGCGTGCTCCTCTTCCTTCTTGCCGCCGCAGGCGACGGCCAGCAGAAGCCAGATTGCGATCAGAAATCGTGATGCCGTTGCGTTCACTGCCACCCTCCAGTCAATCGCTCCACGTCCACGCGTGCGAGCTCCAGCTCGCGTTGCGCGGCGACGAGTTGCAGACGCGCCTGCGCGAGCGTGCGCCGCGCGTCGAGCACTTCGAGATAGCCGAACTTGCCGAGGCGGTAGCCTTCGGTGATCGCTTCGTGGACGCTCTCCGCGGCCGGGATGATCTCGGTGCGAAACCGTTCGACGTTCTGCTGCGCCGCCGTGCGCCGGAGCTGCGCTTCGCCGAGGTCGCGCGACAGGCGAAGACGCGCAGCGTCTCGTTCGGAGCGCGCGGCTTCGACGCGGGCAAGTGCCGCCGCCACCGCGTTACGATTGCGATCGAGCGGCAGCGGGATGGCGATCGCCGCAACGGCCGCCGGTCCGTCTCCGCTTTCGTAGGTGCGGATGCCGGCGCTGGCGCGCAGATCGGGCACTCCTCGCGCGCGTTCGATGCCCGCTTCGGCTTCGCGTTGCGCGACGACGGCTTCCCATCGCCGCAGCTCCGGATGGCCATCGACTGCCGATCCGATGGCTGCTGTCCCCGGTTGTTCCGATGCGACGAGATCGGCCGCATTGCCGCTCCACGTCGACGCGAGCTGCACGCGTGCGCTTTCGAGCTCGGCTTCCGCGCGCGTCAGCTCGATTCGCTCCATCGATGCCGTCACGCTGGCGCGCGTCTCTTCGATCGGCGAGACCTTGCCCGCGGCAACACGCTCGCGGATCGCTCCGAACACCGCATCCGCGGAGGCTACGTTCTCGCGCGCGATCGCAACCTGCTGCTGCGCGGCGAGTAGCGACGCGTGCGCGCTTCGTACACGCGCCTCGATCTCGAGCCGTCGCAGCTCCGCATCACGAGCGACGATCTGCTGGGCCGCCGTCGCTGCATCGATGCGTGCCCGGCGATCGCCGCCAAGCTCGAAGAGTTGCCCGACGGCGACCGTGGTTTCGGTCATGGCTTCTTCGACGCCGGCGTTCTCGATCGACAGCTCGACTTCCGGGTTGATGCGGCGACCCGACTGGCGCGCGGCCGCGTCCGCGGCGCGCGCTTCCGCGCCTGCGGCGACCAGCTCAGGGTTCGCGGCGAGCGCGCGCCGTACTGCCTCGGAAACGGTAATCTGCTCTGCGGCCGTTCGTCCCGCAAGCAGAAACGTCACGACCAGAGCGGTCGCGTGGAGACGCTTCATGACTACCTCTCAGAATTGCGATGAATTCGGGGGAGGGAGGAGGGAGTCAGGCGCCGAGCGGGACGTGGAAGATGTCGTCGGCGAGTGGCAACGAAGTGCCGGCGTGTTGCCGCAGTACGAACCGCCGCGTCGATGGCGTCGGCAGCCCTGCCGACGCGTGCCGCACGACGGCCTTTTGCCCATGCGTGCACGTCGTGCAGACCGCGCAGACCGGAGGGCAGCTCGTCTCCTCCGTGTCGTCGGGGCAGGGCTCCAGACACACCGACGCGAACACCATGCCGCCGAGCAACTGCAGGGCGATCATCGCGACCAGCGCGAGAGAGACGTTACGGCGGAGCATCGGTCGTGGGTTGTACCACATGCCCCGTCGAGAACTGATGCTCCTGTGTGATTTGTTCCGTCCACGAATCGGGCGGAAACCCGGCACAATCAACACCAGCCATGAGCCTTACACCACAAGCGACATACATCGCCCTGCTCGTTGTGCAGACCGCCCACCTTATGCATCACCGCCTGGCGAAGCGGCACATCAGCTTCGCCGAGGTCGCCAGCAGCGCCATCCTCTGCGTGCCGCTGACGCAAAGAGGCGAGCAGCGTTTGCGGGCTTGAAGGGACAGCTCGCGACCTGTCGAGTCTTCTGCGGAACCAATCGATCTGTTCGGGGAACCAATCGATCCCTTCCGAGTGACCGGCCGGGGGGCAGAGCTTCGGTCTTCGTAGAAAAGCGAAGCCCTGACCCTTGCCATGCACGAGTGACCGGCCGGGGGGCAGAGCTTCGGTCTTCGTAGAAAAGCGAAGCCCTGACCCTCGCCATGCAGAAAGCGAAGGTGTGACCCCCATCCTTTTGCATCGCTGTCGTCACTTCTGCGGCCGCGGTCTTACCCCCTACACCTTGGGTGATGACTCCTGCGATTTCGGCCGTTTATCCTGTGATTTCAGTCGTGACTCCCGGCACCCGCGTCGTGATTCCTATGACTTCGGCCGTAGGTCCTACGACTTCAGTCGTAACTGTTACCACTTCGGTGGTAAGACTTACGACGGAAGTCGTAACAACAACGACTTCAGTCGTTGGTTCCACGACTCACGTCGTAAGACTTACGACCGAAGTCGTAGGTCCTAAGACTTTCGCCGTTACTTCTACGACTTCAGCGGTAAGAGTTACGACTGAAGTCGTAGGTTCTACGACTGAAGTCTTACCTTTTTGCAACGTTAGTGGCAGGAATTGCCGTTCCACCGAGCTCGCAACACTACGGCCGGTCTCTTTTGAGGACGAACTACGACGGGGAGCGCCTTTCGCTGGTCAAGATCGCCTGATTCTGGTTAGCCGGAGCACGGAAATTGTGAACTACTCATAACTTCCGTAACAATCACACGGGCAAACGGCGAAATGAACGTCGTGCCGCGCGAGCCTCGAAAACGGCATCTTCAGCGCTGCTTGTCACACGTTCGTAACAGGAAACGAGCGTCGAAAACCCACCGACGACTCGCTTGGAGGTGGCCTCGAATCGAGGCCACTCGACGGAAAGTGGCCCGAATTCAGGGCCACTTTGCCGCGAGCCCTCGCCTGCCCGGGTGCCAGTGGCCTGATTTCCGGGCCACTCGGCGCAAAGTGGTCCTGATTTGAGGCCACCCGGTGATGAGGGGTGGCCTCAAATTCAGGCCATTCGGCGAGCAGTGGCCTGATTTCGAGGCAAATTGACTGTACGCGCCCGATCGCTAGTCTTGGAGCCGTTCAGCCCAACACGGAAATCAACACCGCAGCGATGGCCACGTTGCGGTTTTCGCGACACCCGGGACTGAACAGGCGCAGGCGCCAGGGGAACCCCGCACTGGAAACCGAGGCAAGTTGTATCCGATCAACACTCAATGAAAATGGAAAGGACAAAGTCATGAAAGAAAATGACCAAGACCGACCCGGCATGGAAACGGTTGCGAAGACCGTCCAAAGCGGACAGCTCGACGCGGCGGTCCCGGTCCCGCTCGACGCCCTGGGCCCCGATCTCACGCGTCACCAGACGACCGTGAACAACATCATCAACGTCCTGCACGCCGCCGCGGCTTTGATCGAAGGATTCGGGCGTGCGCCCGAAGGCCGGCGCAGGGAGATCGCGAACTACGGTGCCATCCCCGACGAGGCCTTCGAGATCGTTGCACGTGGGCTGGAGTACTCGCCGGAGTTTGCCGCCTCGGCACGTCTGACGGCCGTGGAGGTGCGCGATTTCATCGAGTGCTACAAGGCCTACCGCTCGCTGCGAGGAGAGCTCGAGGTCTTCCTGGGGGCGCTCGACGACACCATGGCCGAGAAGCGCGGTGTCATGGGCGAGCGCTGCTCGCGCGCAGTCAAGATCGGCGACCAGCTCACGCTGAAAGCGGAGAACCACGAAGCCGTGCTGCACGTGCGCAACATCCTGAAGGTCTTCCGGCTGCGCCGCCGCCGGACGCCGGAGGACGAGCGTGAGGTGGTCAAGACGTTCAAGGCGGCCAAGCGCCGTGCGGCCGGGGCCGTGACCGTCGAGGTCACCGCCACGCAGCCGGCGATGGAGCCGGTCACGGCGCAGTTCAAGGCCGGCCGCGATCTCGAGTCGTAAGTGCCGTGTCGAGAGCCGGCGGCACCGGCTCCCGGCACATTCACTCCTGTACAGGGCCGGCCGGCGACGGCCGGCCCACTTTCAGTATAGCCGAGGCAACCATGACTCTCCGCGAGGCCACCCGGGCCGTCACCACCGCGAATTACCGTGCACCGAAAACGATCCTCGGCTTCTTTGCGCTGACCGTGGCGATCCTGTCGTCGTCGACCGTCGTCGTCATCGGCATCCTCGCCCGCGTCGCCGCGCTGCACGGTCTGATCATTCCGGTGCTCGTGCTGCTCGCTGGAATCGCCGCCGCCGCGCTCGGCGGGGTGATTGTGACCGCGTGGAAAGATCCCACCATTCTCATGCTCGGCCAGGTGTCGGGCGAGATCTACATCGCGAACCGGAAGCTCACCCTGGGCGACAGCGCGACGGGCGACTCGTCGCGCATGTCCGGCAGCCGTGCGGGTGAAGGGTCCGGAACGCCGCCGAAAACCAGGGAGGTGATCCAGTGACTGTCCCATTCTCCGTGATCGTTCTCAATGAGGCTACGAACGAACAGATCAACGCCGTCCATGAGGCGCTGAAACAGCACACCAAAGGCTGGTGGCACCACTTCGACAACACGTGGATCGTCGGAGGCCAGCTCACCGCCGGTGAGTGGCTGGACGTGGTCACGCCGCTGATCCCCGAAGGCCGCGCCAGCGTGCTCGTCGTCCAGTTGCCGGCAGAAGTCCAGCAGCGGCAGAGTTGGGCCTATTACGGAATCGAAGGGCCGAAGCGGTCGATGTGGCTCGCGCAGAACCTGGGCGAAAGCGCGAGGGTACGGGCGAACGTGCCGTAAGCCGGGTGGGCGACGCCTCGTGTCGCTCTCAGACGGGCGCAATCGGTGCCGCCGCTTCGGACTCTTCGTCCGCCTCGACATTCGGCACCGCGGCCGCCGCGGCTTCCGCCCTCAGGCGGTCGAACAGGGCCGTGGCGTGGTCCCGCAGTTCGGCGGCCATCCTGGTCAGCGCCTCGGGGTCGTTGCCTGCGGTGGCATCTTCGCGAACATAGGTCACGCCTTCGAGCGTGATCCTGCGGATCCGGAGCTGGCGAATGATCCGGCATAAGTCATCGACGTCGATGTCGCCGCCGTTTTCGAAATGCTGCACGGTGTTCCGGTGGATTCCGAGGATCCGCGCGAGTTTCCTGAGGGACAACCCCGCCCGCTCCCGAGCCTCGCGAATCTGTTCCCGGAGCGTGGCCGGCTGGTCCAGCCCGCGGAGCGCCTGGCGATCCCCCCCGGCATTGCGACGCGAAAAAGTGTCTTGCTCGGGTGCAGGAACCGTCGTGGGCTTGCCGGCCTCCATCGGTGAGCGCCCTCAGTCGAGAACGGGATAGAGGTAGGCGCGCATGAACTTTTCATCCGAGCGGAAGTGCTCGAGCGTCGCCGGCGCGATGTGGGCGAAGAGGAGATCGGAGACGTAGTCGTCGACGCTCGGCTCCGCAAGCCGGCCGGAGAGACGGCGCGGCAGCCGGCTCCCGGCCGCCGGGTCATGGGCCGCCTGGTACCGCATGGCCTGGACGAGGAAGAGCGGCAGCCACCAGTCGACGCGCATGAGCCGGAACTTGGGCGGAAGCACCGGACCGGCCGCACGCTCGATCGCCTGCAGGAGTGGTCTCCGCGGCCAGGAATCGAAGAGGTACGCCGCGACTTCGGACCAGCGCACGCGGTTCCCGCGCTCGTGTCCCCCCTCGGCACGCAGGAGGCCGCGCAGCTCGAACGCGCTCATGCCGAGGAGCGCCGCCGCGTCGGCGAGGGGGACCGGCTGGGCCGGATCGGCCTGGAAGAAGCGGACGAGCAGCTCGGCAGGGGGGAACTTCGAGGGGGCAGGTCTGTTCATCGTTGCGTATCGTTCTTCGAACTTCGCTCTCAGGGGCGACGGGCGCCCCGTCCCGGACACAGGATCAAGGCAGACAATTTGTTTACTTAGACTCACATTAGGGCCTGAGGCCTCAGGCGTCAATAAGTCAATCAAGCGTGACGCAGGGGCGTAAGGCAATCATAAGTGTCTGTCCCGACCAGGATGGCCGAAGGAGAGACCCACGCTTGTTTGTCACAGGACGCGCGCCAAATTCTTGTCATCCTGAGCCGCAGGAACGGATCCCCAGCACGGGGAGCGATGCTCGTTCATCCCACCACCTCCCGCCCAGGTCCTTCGCCGCCATGCTGGCTGACATCTGGGGAATTCCTGCGACTCAGAGGCTGTGAAGAAATCGCCTTGGAGGCCTCACAAGAGCGATCCGCCGCAGCCGCCGTAGGCGGCGACAGATCTGTAGGCCCGGCCTTTAGGCCGGGTAAGGTCGAGGAGACAAGGCAAGCCCGCGAAGCGGGCGACAGCGTAGGTTTTTCGCGTGTCCCCTGTTCTGTCGCCCGCTTCGCGGACTCGCCTTCGTGTGCCGCGCGATACCCGCCCTGAAGGGCGGGCCTACAGATCTTCCGCCGCCTACGGCGGCTGCGGTAGCTCGCTACTTACAAATGAGGGGTGCTCAATTTCTTCACAGCCTCTCAGGATGACAATGGCGCGTGTTTCGATGAGAGGAGCGTTGGTCGTTTGAATGCGTTCTGCTGAGCGCCGGCGAGGACGCAGGCGCCCCACGCGCGGACCGTGCATCTCGCGAGAATCGTAGTCCGTGCCTGGAGCGCCGTCCGTCGCGGCGGCTGGCGTGGCGGCGTCCCGCGCCGGCACCCTGTAGCCTCTCGGGGTGAAAAGCGTTTCCCGACGTGTCGGCGCCGGGGAACGTGTAGTTTCCGCGGCGCCTACGGGCAGGTCGCTCCGGGCGCGCACGGCGCCGGGAGTGGTGGTTTGAGCATGTCACTGTTGGACGTGATGCCGAAGAATCCGCGGACGACGCGCACGATGCGGCTGATGGCCCGCTCGCGAGGCGATGAATCATCCAGACGCACAACGGCAGCGGCGACCGGAAGAGATACGACGAGCGTGAGAGCGAGAACGGCTGAGGCGAGCTTTCGCTGAACCATGTGACCCTCCAGAAGGAGGCCACTCTCGCGGTCCGAAGTGTACCGTCACATAATGGCGAGCGGCAGCGGCGGGTTGAACGCCACCGCGGGCTTGATCGCCAGCTCTTCGACGTACACCCGGACCGCGGCAGCGACGTCTTCGGTAAGAGACCGTCGCTCCGCCAGCTCGCGCGCGTAGCTGACAGCTTCAGCCGTCAGCGAGCGGCGGCGGCTCGGTTCGAGCCGATCCAGCTCAATCGAACGCTCCGCAAGCATGATCGCGAGATGACGCGCGGCCTCGCCATCAGAAAGAGCGGTGTACGACTGTACTGCGACCAGCCCCGCACGGACCGCCTCGTCTGGACGGCCGCACTTTTGAAACGTGCGCATCGACTCCTCCGCGCTTTGAATCGCCGCCTCGTGCTCACCCGTTTCCTGAAAAATCCGGCTGCGCAAACAAAGGTCCCGGCCGACGTCTACCGCAACGCCGTGCCGCATGTCGGCTTCAATGGCGCGATCGAGCTGGATGCGTGCGGATTCGAGATCGCCGACGGCCAACAGTGACCATCCCAGGTTCGTCTGAGCCTTGGCGTATGCCCTTTCATTCGCAGGATCTGTTTGCGCGAGCACACGCTCGAATCGTTCCCGGGCCTCATCCGCCTTCCCGTTCCTGAGCAGCACCATGCCGCGAACTGTGAGCACACGGCGTAGCCAGTCAAGGTCGCGTCGGGTGTAGATCTCTTCCGCGACGGCGAGTAGTGCCACCGCCTCTTCGGGTAACCAAATGTCCGGCTCCGCACAGATCAACGCCCGGCTGAGCAGAATCGCACCCCGGGCCAACTCCACATCCTTCACCCCTACCGCCGCCCTCTCAGCCCGATCCAGCGCGGCGCGGCAGTCGTCATACCGTCCGGCCTCGCGCAGCAGCGCCGAGTGGAGCTTCCACGCATCGAAGCGCAGCTCGCATACGGCCCCGGCCTCGCCGATGATCGCGGCGGCGATCACGGCCGCAGCGTGGGCCATCTCGGCCGCGTGCACGATCTGCAGTTCGCGCTCCTCCACGGCCAGCGTCAGGAGACGCCGGACCACACCGGGGTGGTGGTACTCGGCGTTCTTCGCGAGCATCGTCCAGCGATACACGGGCTCGGCGAGCAGGCGTCCGGTGAGCGTGACCACCTCCTCATACGCGGAACCGACTGCCCCGATCCCGGCGTTCATCGCCCGCCGGACGATCTCCACCCGGCGTCGGCAGCGGTCGCAGCATGCGAGATGGGCCTCCACCGCCGTGGAGGCGTCGCGATCGGCGGCGCCGTCCAGGTAGGAAGCCATTTCCATTTCGTCGAGGCAGGCCCGCGCGGTCACCGGCGCTGTCTCCGTCCGCTCTTCGGGGCCGGCCGCTGCGCGTTCCGTTCACGCAGGTTGCCGATGGTCTTGCGGACGAACTCGAAATCTTCGGGCTCCAGGGTGAGCAGCTCCTCGACGACGGTACGATGCTCTGGTGTGAGCTGGCGCATCCGGATCGACGCGGGTGCAGCGGGCCGGATGCGAAGCTCCAGCTCATCGACGGTCACGTTCAGCGCCTTCGCCAGCGCGGCGGCGAGCGCCGGTGCCACTCGCCGGGTGATGCCGCGCTCGAGGTTCTGGACCGAGTTGCGGTGGATGCCGACAAGCTCCGCGAGCTGCGACTGGGTCAGTCCTCTGCGGATGCGGGACCGGCGCAGCCCGTCCGCCGGCACAGGTTTCCGACTCGCATCCTTGTCTGTTCCCGGCGTGGACGATGACTTTGCTCGCATGTGCACAGTATAGATTCTGAATTGCGCCGTCTCCACCATTCCGCTTCTACACAAATCCGTTGCCACGGCTCTAGGTGCGGCGCTACACTCATGCGCGGGACGGGAAAGCAGACCAGTGAGCTCTCCGGGAGAACGCGCTCCGCCGTCGGAGAAAAAAACGCGCGCGCCACGCCGGCCGACACCGGCATGAACGCGCGCGGACCGTGCTACGTCACTTTGCGAGAGTGGCCCGCCTGACGAATTCGTAATCGCGCGCAGGCGCGCAGACGCAACACGGACCACGCCATTGTAACCCGCCGAAGACACGAAGGGCGCGATCCCAGGCCCGGGAAGACCGTGATCGCGCCCCTTCGCCACGCACCGGACTGCACAGGACCGGCGTGCCCGAGGAGTCTACGCCCGCCGGCCGACGGATGCGAGAGGAGCCGTATGCCGGATCGCTCCCCGAAGCGCGAGGTGTCTCCCGTCACGCAACTGAAGGCGTACCCGACGCGCCTCGACCGGTTCCGCATCACGTCGGGAATCGACCTCCCGCGATGGCTGGACGCGCTGGGGATGACCCGGGCCGGCTTCACGCCCCTCCGCGCCGGACGCGACGTGACGCTGGAGACGGCGGCGCGGGTGGTCCGTGCTGCAGGGAGGGTGCTGGGCCGCGCGCTGCAGCCATCCGAGTTGTTCGATTTCGGCGAAGACACACCGCCCGGCGCGCCGGAGCCCGGCCGGCACGAGCGGCGACGGCACACCGGCCGGGAGAACTACGACACGCCGCTGGAGCGGCTCCTGGAGCGTGAAGAGTTGCGCCCGGCGCTGGTCGCGCGGCAGGCGGGCATCACCCGCCAGGCGTTTCTGAGCGTCCGGGCCGGACGTGCCTCGCCGAGAGTGAGCACCATCCGGAAGGTGATCGCGGCTCTGCGGCAGCTCACGGGAAAGCCGATCCGGGTGTCGAATCTTTTCGACGCGGGCGACGGCATCGAGGAGGAGATTCCATGGTCCGAAACCGAATGATTTGCGTCAGCCCTATCCCTCACTACGGCAACGGCACCCGGGTCACTCCGTACGTCTTCGACACCTCGTCCAGCACGCCGACCGCGACGTGGTCGGCGCCTTCGTTCACCACTACGTCAAGGTCATAGGTGAAGTGGCTCTTCATGGCGCGGGCGAGCTCCTTCTCGGAGACTTCGAACGATTGGGTCTGGCGGGTGATGTCGCTGACGTAGCCGAGCTTCGCGCCGGTCATGACGTAGACGCTGAACGCCCCGAGGTGCTTGCCGTCCTGCGGAACGAGGGTCAGGGCGCCGATCGGCACGCGCACCTTCACGGGGACGGACTGCCGGTTGCGCGACGTCTTCTTCGCCGCCCCGAGCTCCACGGCCAGCTTCACGGGCGATTCCTGGCTCACGTCGTAGATCGCCGCAACCACCCGGTCGCGCATGTGCGAGTCGTCCGACTTCTCGACGAACTGCTTCCGCGCCCGGACCTCCAGCTTCGGGTCCTTGGTCTTGACGGTGATGTTGCGCGCGTCGTCCGACCGGCGCGTCGAGGCGCGATAGGCGAGCGAGTAGTAATCCGAAACGTCGTCCGCGACCCGCGGCAGGAGCTTGACGATCTCCGCCGTGCCGTACGACGTTAGGCCGCCGGTCTTCTCCGCGATCTCCTGGCGCATGGCCATCTCGTTGACCAGCACCTGATGGGTGGTGTTGGGAATCGACGGATCGCCCGGCGTCTGGTCGAGGCCGGCCGGGAAGACCGGGTAGAGCGAGACGCCGGCCGCATTGGCGTTGGCGATCAGCCGCCGCATCCGTTCGATGTTGTTCAGCTTGTCCGCTTCCCCGACCGGGACCTCCGTCGCGCCGCCGGCGTAGTAATACTCCGCCCCGACGAACGACCCGAGCCGGTGCGCGGCCAGCAGCATGATCTTCTTCCCTTCGACCCCCGCCAGGCCGTTGATCAGGGCATTGATGGCCGCCACGCGCCGCTTCATGTCCAGCTCCGCGCGGACGGTATAGCTGCGGGCGGCGCCCGCGATGATCGAGGCGTCGCTCGTGACCGGACGGGCCATGCCGCGCGAGGCCGCCATGGCCGCTCCTTCCGCCTCGAACGCACGAATGGCCTCGACATCGGAGGCCAGATGGCCGGTCTGGTCGTACTGGGTGCCGATGAAGTCCGCCCGCATGCCGTCGAGCGCCTGCTCGATGGCGGCTACGTCGTCGGTCGGCTTCACCCGGATGGCCGCCTCGCCGTCGAACGTCACCAGCGACACCGCGTCGCCGGGGCGCACGGTCTCGCGGACGAAGCTTTTCATCGATTGAAAGAACGGGTCGATGCGGAAGTCCTGGAGCTTGAACTTCTCCACGAACAGGACGATCGAGCGCCGCTGCTCGGGCGACGTCGTCTCCGCCGCGTCGACTCCCGCCGCCCCCTCGGCCGCCTCGCCGCGATATTCGGCGAAGTGGGAGAGCGGCTGGAGCTTGCCGTTCTCATAGACCTCGAAATCCGACTGTTTCAGTCCTCGGACGCGCTTTCCGTCGCGGTCGACGACCACGACGTCGACGTTGACCAGGGCCACCTCGATCGACTCGCCGAGGGAGGGGATGGCCGGCGCGGACCGCTGGGGCGCTGCGCCGGTGAGGAGCAAGAGGGAGGAGAGGGCGACCAGGGTTCGCATGCGTTGGTTGGACGAACAGCGAACGCCGTGGTCACACTCCCTCCCCCTCAGTGCCGGTTATCTCGGCATCACCGTATAGAAGTGCTGTGTCTCGTTATTCGTGATCGAGACGAACGCCCAGTAGCGCAGACCCTCGGTGATCGGCTCGAGCACGATGCGGATCTTCCTGCCGTTCGCTTCGAGGTGCTCGCTCATGTCGCACTCCATCCCGAACGACGGCCGGAGATCGCGACCCTGCGCGTCCTTCCCGTCGAGCGGCGCGACGTGGTGCAGGCAGGAGTGCAGCAGCTCCTGGGTCTCGAAGTCGTAGACGCTCATGTTCAGGTGCGCCCACTGGCTGCCGTCGAGGCCGTAGATGCGCACAGTCTGGCGGAACCCTTCGTCCATCCGGACGCCGATGAACTGCATCTTCCCGGTGCGGAAATCGCGGGCCCGGACGACCGGGATCTCCGTAAACGCCCGCGCCGCCGGATCGCCGACCAGGCTGGCGCTCTCGACGACCAGCGACATGCTCGTCGTGTCGATGTCCTCTTTCGGGAGATAGACATAGCTCGGCATCGGAGAACCGCCCGCATACTCGCCCGTCAGCTCGACACTCCCCATCGGCTCCAAGTTCCGGCACGCGCCGCCGGTGCAGAGACCCCCGCGGCGCTTCTCGTCCTGATTGAACGCAATCAGCCGCGTCTCATACCGCGAGTCACGCGCGCAATGAACGACCGACGGCGAGATCGGAAGCAGGACCTGTTCGACATCAGCGGCAAGAGCGGGAACGGCGACCAGGAGCACCAGCAGCGTAGCTTTCACGGATTGTCCTCCTCAATTTCGTCAGGGAAATCGGAGCGTGCAACTCGCGATCCCGGTCGGGGAAATGGGACCAATGGGACCTATGGGACCAATGGGACGGATGGGAGTCATGGTGTCTTTCGCAGCCGCCGAAGGCGGCGAAAGATCTGTAGGCCCGGCCTTTAGGCCGGGTTACGCGTGACGAGAAGGCAAGCCCGCGAAGCGGGCGACAGCATAGGGCTGCGCGAGAACCTCTACCCTGTCGCCCGCTTCGCGGGCTCGAAAATCGGGGTGCGCTTTACCCGGCCTGAAGGCCGGGTCTACAGATCTTTCGCCGCCTTCGGCGGCTTGGTGCGTATGCCGTCTCGCATCGACGGCACTCGCGGAACTGCCCCGCAAGCCGGGAACTGTCAGACAACCGACAACTGACAACCGACAACGCCTTACTTCGGCACTCGCGGAAACCGCCCCGCAAGCCGGGAACTGCCAGACAACCGACAACTGACAACCGACAACGCCTTACTTCG
>DASPHC010000152.1:0-91634 GCA_035629865.1 Thermoanaerobaculia bacterium
TCGACGGCAGCTTCGTCTACATCCCCAAGGGCGTGCGGTGCCCGATGGAGCTGTCGACCTACTTCCGCATCAACGCCCAGAACACCGGCCAGTTCGAGCGGACCCTGATCATTGCCGATGAGGGCTCGACCGTCAGCTACCTCGAAGGCTGCACCGCGCCCAAGCGCGACGAGCATCAGCTGCACGCCGCGGTGGTGGAACTGGTCGCTCACAAGGACGCGACCATCAAGTATTCGACCGTCCAGAACTGGTATCCGGGCGACAAGAACGGGAAGGGCGGCATCTACAACTTCGTCACCAAGCGCGGGAAGGCGTTCAACCGCTCCAAGATCTCCTGGACGCAGGTCGAGACCGGCTCCGCGATCACCTGGAAGTACCCGAGCTGCATCCTGCAGGGCGACGATTCGGTGGGCGAGTTCTACTCGGTCGCGCTGACGAACAACTACCAGCAGGCCGACACCGGCACCAAGATGATCCACATCGGGAAGAACACCCGCTCGACGATCGTCGCCAAGGGCATCTCCGCCGGCCGCGGGCAGCAGACCTACCGCGGTGAAGTGAAGATCATGAAGGGCGCCGAGAACGCCCGCAATTACTCGCAGTGCGACTCGCTGCTCCTCGGCGATAAGTGCGGCGCGCACACGTTCCCGTACATCGAGGTCCGCAATTCGACCGCGACGATGGAGCACGAGGCGTCGACGTCGAAGATCGGCGAAGACCAGCTCTTCTACGCGCAGCAGCGCGGCATCAGCGCCGAGGACGCCGTCTCGATGATCGTCAACGGCTTCTGCCGCGAAGTCTTCCGCGAGCTGCCGATGGAGTTTGCCGTGGAAGCGCAAAAACTGTTGGGTGTATCGCTCGAAGGGTCAGTTGGTTAATTGAATCAGGACAACGAATGTTAGAAATCAAGAACCTCCACGCCGGCATCGAAGGGAAAGAGATCCTCCTCGGTCTCGACCTCGTCATCCGGCCCGGCGAGGTGCACGCGATCATGGGACCGAACGGTTCCGGGAAGTCGACGCTCGCGAATGTGCTCGCGGGGCGTCCGAAGTACGAAGTGCTCTCCGGCAGCGTCACCTTCGAAGGGAAGGACCTGCTCGAAATGCCGACCGAGGAGCGCGCCCGCGAGGGGGTGTTCCTGGCCATGCAGTATCCGGTCGAGATCCCCGGCGTGAACAACATTTACTTCCTCAAGGCCGCCCTCAACGCGATGCGCAAGCACCGCGGCGAGGAGGAGCTGGACGCGATGGAGTTCCTGCAACTGGCGCGCGAGAAGATGAAGGTCGTCGAGCTCGACGAGTCGTTCATGAACCGCGGCGTCAACGAAGGATTTTCGGGCGGCGAGAAGAAGCGCAACGAGATCTTCCAGATGGCCGTGCTCGATCCGAAGCTGGCGATCCTCGACGAGACTGACTCCGGCCTCGACATCGACGCCCTGCGCATCGTCGCCGAGGGCGTGAACACCCTCCGCAGCGAAGCCCACTCCGTGCTCGTCATCACGCACTACCAGCGCCTGCTGCGCTATCTCGTCCCCGATTTCGTCCACGTCCTGGCCAACGGCCGGATCGTGAAGTCGGGTGGGAAGGAGCTCGCGGAAGAGCTCGAGCAGAAGGGTTATGACTGGGTCGACCAGGAGGTCGCGTGAAGAGCGGTCCAGGAGGTCGCGTGAAGAGCGAATCTCAGGAGGTCGCGTGACGGCGGCTGTAGCGACTGATCTACGGGAGCAGGCGGCCGAAACCTTCGCGAAGCTCGGCTGGCCGACCACCCGCCTCGAGGCGTGGCGCTACACGAATCTCGCCCCGCTGCAGAAGATCGCCTGGCGGACCGATGACGCGCCGCAAGCGATCGAATCCCCGGCGACGTTCGCCGGACGTGCGGCGCTGGAGCTGGTTTTCGTCAACGGACGCCTGGTCTCGACCAGCGGCGACCTGAAGCTCGCCGCGCCGGCCGAGGTGCGGATCGCCGACTGGGAGCGCAACGCCATGGTCGCGCTCAACACCGCGAACATGCAGGACGGCGCGCGGCTGGAGATCCCGGCCGGCATGGTCGTCGACGGCTTCCTCAGCCTCCTCTTCATCGGCAACGGCGATCCCTCGACTTCGCTCGGGACAGGCTCGATCTGGTCGCATCCGCGCAACCAGATCGTCGTCGGCGCGAACGCCCAGGTGGCGATCGTCGAGACCTACGTCGGCTCCGGCAGCTACTTCACCAATACGGTCACGGAGATCGTGGCCGGCGAGTCGGCCGTGGTCGACCACTACAAACTGCAGTGCGAGTCGATCTCCGCGTATCACGTGGCCAGCATCTTCATCCGCCAGGAGCGGGCGGCGAGCGTGACCTCGCGCAGCATCGCCATCGGCGGCACGCTGGCCCGGACCGAGACGAACGTCTCATTGGCCGGCGAAGGAGCGAACGTCGTTCTCGACGGTCTCTTCGTCGGTACCGCCACCCAGCACCTCGACAACCTCACCGCCGTCGACCACGTCAACCCGCATTGCGAGAGCGTGCAGCTCTACAAGGGCATCCTCGACGGCAACGCGCGCGGCATCTTCGACGGCCGGATCATCGTCCGTCCCGGCGCGCAGAAGACGGTTTCGCGGCAGACCAACCGGAACCTGCTGCTCTCCGAGACCGCCATCGTCGATTCGAAGCCGAATCTCGAGATCCATAACGACGACGTGAAGTGCAACCACGGCTCGACCATCGGCCAGATCGACGATCAGCAACTGTTCTATCTCCAGTCGCGCGGCATCGCCGCCGACGAGGCCCGCAACCTCCTGGTCTACGCGTTCGCCAGCGAGATCGTCGACCGGATGAAGATCGAGCCGGTGCGCGAGCAGATCCGCCGTGCGCTGTTCCAGGCGATGCCGGAGCGGTTGCCGGAACGGAGGGCCGAGGGCCGAGGGCAGAGGGCCGAGGGGGAAGCATGACGAATTTAGCGACTGTGACCGACGACGACGTTTCCCGGCCCGCGGCCCTTGGCCCTCGGCCCTACGATGTCGAGAAGATCCGTGCCGACTTCCCGATCCTCTCCCGCGAAGTCCGCGGCAAGAAGCTCGTCTATCTCGACAACGCCGCCACGACGCAGAAGCCGCGGCAGGTGATCGACCGCCTGGTGCGCTACTACTCGGAGGAGAACTCGAACGTCCATCGCGGCGTCCACTATCTTTCCGAGCTGGCGACGACGGAGTACGAGAACGCGCGCGGCACCGTGCAGCGCTTCATCAACGCCCGCAGCGAGAAGGAAGTGGTCTTCACCCGCGGGACGACCGAGGCCATCAACCTCGTCGTCCAGAGCTGGGGACGGACGAACGTCGGCGAAGGGGACGAGATCCTCATCTCCGCGATCGAACACCACTCCAACATCGTCCCGTGGCAGATGCTCTGCGCGGAGAAGCAGGCCACGCTGCGCATCATCCCGGTCAACGACGCCGGCGAGCTGCTGATCGACGAATACGAGCGGATGCTGAATCCGCGGGTGAAGCTCGTCGCCGTCGGCCACGCCTCGAACGCCCTCGGCACGATCAACCCATTGTCGCGCATCATCGCCGCCGCGCATGCGAACGGCTCGCTCGTCCTTGTCGACGGCGCACAGGGAGTGCCGCACATTGCCGTCGACGTGCAGGCGTTGAACTGCGACTTCTACGCCTTCTCCGGACACAAGGTCTACGGCCCGACCGGCGTCGGCGTGCTGTACGGACGCGAGGCGCTGCTCGACGCCATGCCGCCGTGGCAGGGCGGCGGCGACATGATCCTTTCGGTCTCGTACGAGAAGACCACCTACAACGCCCTTCCCTACAAATTCGAGGCGGGAACGCCGAACATCGAAGGCGTCGTCGGCCTCGCCGCGGCGCTCGACTACGTCGGCAGCATCGGCCTCGACGCCATCGCCGAGTACGAGCACGGCCTGGAGCGATACACCACGAAACGCCTGCTCGAGATCGACGGCATACGGCTCATCGGCACCGCGCGCGAGAAGGCCGCGGTCATCTCGTTCGTGCTTGAAGGCGTCCACCCCCACGACATCGGCACCATCCTCGACCGGGAAGGAGTAGCTGTCCGCACCGGCCATCACTGCGCCCAGCCGCTGATGACGCGCTTCAACGTGCCGGCCACCGGGCGCGCCTCGTTCGGGCTCTACAACACGCGCGAGGAAGCCGATGCGCTGGTCGCCGCGCTGCACAAAGTCATCGAGGTCTTCAGGTAAACATGTCCGATCTTCGCGAGCTCTACCAGCAGGTGATTCTGGATCACAACAAGAACCCCCGGAACTTCCGCGAGATGGCGGACGCGACGTCGCGGGTGGAGGGTTACAACCCCCTCTGCGGCGACCACTACACCATCTTCCTCAAGACCGCCGGCGACAAGATCGACGAAGTGAGCTTCACCGGCAGCGGCTGCGCCATCTCCAAAGCCTCCGCGTCGGTGATGAGCTCGACGGTCAAAGGGAAGTCGAGGGATGAGGCCGAGCAGCTTTTCGATACCTTCCATCGTCTCGTCACCGGCGACCAGAGCGGGCTCGACGCGGCAGAACTGGGCCGCCTCGCCGCGTTCTCAGGAGTGAGTGAGTTCCCTGCCCGGGTGAAGTGCGCAACGTTGGCGTGGCATACGCTTCGGAATGCACTCGAGGGGAAAGACGACAAAGTCTCGACGGAATGAGCTCGGAGAGCTGAGAACGACAATGAGAGAAGAAGTCACGTTCAGCCGCAGCGCTGAAGCCATCATGATCCCCAGCGGCGAGCGCGTCCTCGTCCCGGTCGGCGCCCAGGCGACGATCACCCAGAACCTCGGCGGCACCTACACGCTGATCACCGACCGCGGACTCATGGTCCGCGTCTCCGGCCAGGAAGTCGAGGCCATCGGCAAGACCCCGAACGAAGTGCAGGAAGTCGTCGCCGCGGAACTGACGCCGGAGAAGCTCGAAGGGATGGTCTGGGATGCCCTCAAGACCTGCTTCGACCCCGAGATCCCGGTCAACATTGTCGACCTCGGCCTGGTCTACCTCTGCGAGTTGCAGGAAGAAGACGGCGGGAAGAACGTCAACATCAAGATGACCCTCACCGCCCCCGGCTGCGGCATGGGCCCGGTCCTCGCCAGCGACGTGAAGAGCAAGGTCGAAGCCCTCCCCGGCGTGAAAAACGCCAACGTGGAAGTGGTCTTCGACCCTGTCTGGGACAGAAGTATGATGAGCGAGGCAGCGCGGCTTCAGCTCGGGATGATGTGGTGATAGGATCGATACCGTTCAGGGGACTTCACGTAAGTCCGATTCCTGTCTCTCTGCTGCCGTAGGCGGCTAAAGATCTGTAGGCCCGGCCTTTTAGGCCGGGTTTACAAGTGCCCACCAGGCGAGCCCGCGGAGCGGGCGACAGAAAAGAACGTCTGCGCAGCGCTGGTGTTCTGTCGCCCGCTCCGCGGGCTCACTTGGTGGGTCCGGCTGTACCCGGCCTAAAGGCCGGGCCTACAGATCTTTAGCTGCCTACGGCAGCAGAGGGGCATGACTCGAAGACTTACGTGGTCTTGTGAATGCGTCCTGCTTAGCCCCCACGGCCGATTGCCCGGATGTTACTCTTCCTCCGTTCGACAGCAAGTTCAGCGGGAGCAGGAATGGCGTTTTGCGCGTATTGCGGAAGTCATGTCGCCCAGGTCTCGTACGTACCGTGTCCTTCGTGCGGTAATCCGACGAATGGCGCTCCGCCACGACCGCGAGGCGGGGCGAGCCCGGCTGCGATCATCATCGGAGTGGTCGTCGCGGGCCTGGTCCTGATTGCCATCGCCGGCATCCTGGCCGCGATCGCCATCCCGAACTTCCTGACAGCGGCGGAGCGCGCGAAGCAGAAGCGGACCGCTGCCGACATTCGCACCATTGCCACCGCCCTCGAGGCGTACGCCATGGCGAAGGGCTCCTACCCGGCGGGAAACATCGGCGACCTGCAGGGAGCACTCGTGCCCGAATACACGAACAACCTTCCGCGGCTCGACGGTTGGGCGCACGAGCTGCGGTACGAGCAACAGGGAGAACGTTACGCCATCGGCAGCGCCGGCAAGGACGGGACGTTCGACCGGTCGTCGCTCCTCGAATATACGAACGGCACCACAGAGAACCACGACTGCGACATCGTGTTCGCGAACGGCACGTTCGTGCAGTATCCGCAGGGTATGGCAGTGGGAGGACAGTAGCGTGTATTGCACGAATTGCGGAGTCGAGCGTCCCGCGAACGCCCTCGCCTGCCCGAGCTGCGGCACGTCCGTGCAGCAGTTCACCGCCGCCGCACCGGTCCCGAACTACCTGGTGCACTCGATCCTGGTGACGATCTGCTGCTGCCTGCCATTCGGGGTGGTGGCGCTCGTCTACTCCGCACAGGTCAACTCCAAGCTCGCCGCCGGCGACATCGCCGGCGCGGAAGCATCCTCGCGCAGCGCGCGCACCTGGGTCATCGTCGCCGCCATCGCCGGCGTCCTCACTGCTGCCGGCTCCGCTCTCGTGTCGTTTTTATAGGAGGGGAAGAGTTTGACTTGTCCGAATTGCGGTACCTCGAATCTCGACAACGCCAGCATCTGCGCCAACTGCGGCCGTGCGCTCACGGCCGCACCGTCCGCGCACGCCTCATACACACCGCCGCCCCCGCCGCGTCCGGGCGGTTTCGGCGCGCCGGCTCCCGGAGTGCCGATCCCGAACTACCTCCTGCAGTCGATCTTCGTGACGATCTGCTGCTGCATTCCGCTGGGGATCGTGGCCATCATCTTCTCCGCGCAGGTGAACTCGAAGCTCGCCGCGGGTGACATCGCCGGAGCGCAGGAGTCCTCGGCCAACGCGAAGAAGTGGTGCTGGATCGCGTTCGGCGTTGGCATCGCTCTGTTCATCATCGGCATGATGTTCAATGGTCTCTCGTTCCTCCAGGCGTATCGCGACGGCGCTTTTAACCGGTAGCGTCCTGGCCGCCGGCGTGTGGGTGCTCTACACCTACCCGCCGGCGTCCACGCCCTGGTATCCAAAGTGCGTGTTCAAGCAGCTCTCGGGGCTCGATTGTCCCGGCTGCGGGATCACGCGCGCCCTGCACCACCTGCTGCACGGGCGGATCGAGGAGGCGTTCTACCTGAACGCCTTTCTCTTCGTCCTGATGGGCGTCGCCCTCGCCGCCCTTCCGAGCGTCCTGCGCGGGGAAAAGCCGCGGTTTCTGCATCACCCCTGGTTCGGTTGGGGAGCCTTCGCGGTCGTGACGGCTTGGTGGATCGGAAGGAACGTCTGGTAGGGAACGGCGCGCCGGCGAAACACCGGCGCACCGTTCTCACTCTCTTACCGGTGGTCGTTGAAGAAGGTCCACGGCCCGACGGGATGTCCGGCCTTGAGCTGCTGGGCCTGCAGGTAACCGTCGATGGCGCCCAGGATTCCGATGAGGCCGCTCAGCGCACCGCAGGTGAAGATCAGGCCAACCACCCACGCGACGATGGCCACGATGCCCTTTATCTTCTGGCCCATGATGATGTAGCCGACGCCGCCGGCGAGGAGCAGGTTCAGGATCAGGATCAGGATCGGATCCTTCGGCGGAGTGGTCGGATAGACGAGGTCACCGCCGCCCACAGGCGACGGCGCGGGAGGTGCGGGAGGGGGAGGTGGGATGTTTGTCATCGATGCTCCTCAGACGTTGATCTTCTGGCCGATGTCGGTGAGCACCGGAACGGTGAAGCGCTGGCCGGCGACGCCCTTGACGATGCAGAGGATGCGGATCACCAGGAACGCGAGCCACACCACGCAACTGATCACGCCCACGCCGCAGTTGACCGTGTTCGGCAGGACCATACCGAGCACCGTGAACAGGATCCAGGCGGCGATCTCGCCGATCAGGATGCCGAGGCCGTTCTTGGCGTGCCACTGCACCTCGGAGTCTTCCTTCTTGGTGAGCAGCGGAATGAGCGCCAGGATCCAGAGATAGCTCAGCGCGATCATCAGCGTGCGGTCGCCTCCGGCCGCGGGCGGCGGGTTGTAACCGGTGGGCGGTGGCGGAGGTGGCGGCGTATACGATCCGCCTCCCGGAGGCGGGGGCGTCGCGGGGGGCACGGTCGGCGGAGGAATATCAGTCATTTCTTCTCCTTGCGTCGTTTCGAGGCGACGTACTGAAATTCTAATCGGTTTCGCTGATGCGGGTGAGCCGGCGTTCGGCCACGCGTATTGGTATCACCGACAGCGCCGCCGACAACGTGAGCGCGATCACGATCGGGACCACCAGCGACGAAAAACTGTGGCGCTGCCCCGGGAAGGCCAGGCTGAGGAAGTAGCGCATCAGCGGACGCGCCATCAGCACCATCATCGTCGCCACGTATCCCATCGAGACGGCCATGTAGGCGAACCCGCCGAGCGAGAGGCCGACCTGCAGCGGGTTCTCCGCGTTGAAGTTCGGCGTCAGCGCACCGAGGCCGACGCCGAGGCTGACCAGCGTCACCGCCAGCAGCGACGCCCCGATCATCGTGAACGCCCACACCATCCCGTTCGCGTCGAGAAGGATGTTCCCGAACGCGGTGAGGAACAGCGCCAGGATCGTCAGCGGCGCGGCGTAGACGAAGACCTTCACCCGCAGAAACTGCCGGTACGACACCGGCGCCGACTGCACGAGCCAGAACGCTTTTCCTTCCGCGGAGACCGAAGGGTAGGCGAAGCGGAGGCAGATCGCGGCGATCACGAAGCCGGCCATCCCGACGTTCGCGTACGCCACCAGCGTCCCGCGGGCGTCGCCGCCGAGGGGCAGCATGTGGATGTTGTAGAGGTAGATGAAGAGCAGTGCGGCCATCAGGAAGACCTGCGACCACTGCGCGGCATCGCGGCCGACCGTGCGCACTTCCTTCCCCAGCATCGCCCGCAGCTGCGGATCGGCGCGCGCGGTCAGGCGGTCGAAGAAGCGCGTCGTCGACGCCGCGCCGATGGCCATCGGGGCCATGCTCTCCCGCGCCCGGACGAAGGCGATGAAGTAGGAGCTGCGTGCGACCAGCACGAACGCGCCGAAGAGCAGCACGGCCACGATCGCAATCCGCGGCGAGAGCGGCAGCGCGTCGTCCCGGGTCATCAGGACGGCCAGCGACGTGCTCGGATAGATGCTCATCGACGGCAGTTCGATCGAGCGCAGCACGCGCGCCGCGTCGCCGCTCTGTACGTCGAGGAAGAACCGCTCCGGCCTGCTCACCCGGGCCGCGATCACCACCAGCGTCAGCACCAGCACCGCCAGCGTGGCCACGATCTGATGGACCCGCTGCACCGGAAACCACCGCACCAGCAGCAGGATCGCGAGCGAAGCGAGCGACACCGGGATGGTCAGCAGCAGGAAGAGGTTGAGCAGCACGACCGGATAAAACGACGCCGGCTTGTCGTACTGCCGCGCAAACGCGATCACCAGCGGGATGAGAAAGAGGAAGACCACCGTCGAAGCCTGCAGCAGCGTCTTCGCCCACCGCGCCACCGCAATCCGCAGCTTCCCCCGCGGCGCGGCATGGTGGATGTCGAGATCGAGATCGGTAAAGAACGCCCCGATGGCCGCCGTGAGGGAGGAGGAGAAGAGGATCACGCTCGCCACCAGAAACACCATTCCGAGCAGATTGCGCAGCAACCCGAGCGCAAACAGCGGCGTCTCCGCCTCCACGCTCGCCGTGGCACCGAACAGCCGCCGGAAGAGTGCGTAGTCACCGACGAGGAACAACGCCACGATCGATCCGACAATCAACGTGCGGATGATCGTGGAGGCGTTCCAGGGGCGGAGCTTGGATGTCGCGAGTTTGAGAGACCACATGGAGGCTGTTGTCGGTTGCTGGTTGTCGGTTGTCTGCGCGGCAGCGGCTGACGGGACATTCTCGCCGAGAT
Organism: Thermoanaerobaculia bacterium; assembly: GCA_035629865.1. GTDB lineage: Bacteria > Acidobacteriota > Thermoanaerobaculia > Gp7-AA8 > Gp7-AA8 > QHVT01. The sequence goes on from DASPHC010000152.1 coordinate 9,845, forward strand.
CGTTGTCATCCTGAGCCACAGAGGTGGTCCCACGTGCGGAAAAGCATTGCGGCGAAGGACCTGGGGGGCGGGGGAGCGATGCACGCTCATCCCACCCCCATCCCCCAGGTCCTTCGCCGCAATGCTTTCCGCTTCGCAGGGAAGGGTCTGCGGGCTCAGGATGACAGTGTTGTTGCTGTGTCGCCCGACAACATTCACCCCGAGCCCTCACAACTCACGTAATCGTCGCCACTTCTTCAAACCACTTCATCGTCGACTCCCGCCGCCCGGCCCGCACCTTCGACCTTTCCATCCCCAGTGCGATCAACCGCTCGATCAGGCGCGGGTACTTCAGCTCCGTTGCTTCCCACAGCTTGGGGTACATGGAGATGTTGGTGAAGCCGGGGATGGTGTTGATCTCGTTGAGGTAGAGACGGTTCGTGCCGCGCTCGAGGAAAAAGTCGACGCGGGCGAAGCCGGAGGCGCCGAGGGCCTTGAATGCGGCGATGGCGAGGCGGCGGAACTCCTCCGTCTTGTCGGCGGCGAGCCTGGCGGGGATGACGAGCTGCGATTTTGTGTCGACGTACTTGTCGGTGTAGTCGTAGAACTCGCTCCCGGCCACGATCTCCCCCGGCACCGAGGCCTCCGGCTTCTCGTTGCCGAGCACCGCGACCTCGATCTCCCGCGCCTCCACGCCGCGCTCGATCAGCACCTTCTCGTCGAAGCGGAGCGCGTGGTCGATCGCTTTCGGGAGGTCGGCGTCGTTCTTCACCTTCGTCACGCCGACCGAGGAGCCGCTGTTCGCCGGCTTCACAAAGTACGGCAGCCGCAGCGCGTTCGCGATGGCGCGGGTGATCCGTTCCCGCTCGTGCCTCCACTCGTGCTCGAGCAACGGGACGTAGTCGACCATCGGCAGCTTCGCCGCGGCGAAGGCCTGCTTCATGTGCACCTTGTCCATCCCGACGGCTGACGCCGTGACGCCGCTGCCGACGTACGGCAGGCCGAGCATCTCCAGATACCCCTGCAGCGACCCATCCTCGCCGCCCGTGCCGTGGATCAGCGGAAAGACGACGTCGATCGTCTCCCCGCGCGACCAGACCTCGAACGAAAAGTCCGCGTCCCCGGTAAGGCTCTTCTCCTCCCCGGCCAGGATGCGCGCGCTCCGCTCCGGCGCGATGAAACGCCCGTCGCGGGCAATGCACATCGGCACGATCTCCACCCGCTCCTTCGGAGCCGCATTGGCAACCGAGCGGGCGGAAAGGATGGAGACCTCGTGCTCGGCAGAACGGCCGCCGAAGAGCAGGATGGTGCGAATGGGCGTGGTCATTACTTTCCGATCGGGATGCTCCCCATCAGATACTTCAGATCCTCATCCCGCCACCGCAGTCCGCCGCCGAAGAGGAAGGCCGTGTCGTTGAAGGCATTGTCGACGCCGGTCGTGACGAAGAGGCGCGGGGTGCGCGGCTGTTCTTTCCGGATCGTGTACTCGCCGTACAGGCGGATGTGAGGGTTGTCGTCGCGGCGCTGGCCGAAGTCGAAGGCCTCGCCGGTCACGACCAGGCGGTCATTCAGGCGGTAGTCGGCGCCGACGCCGCCGGTGGAGTCGAAGAGACCGACGCGTACTGCCAGCGTCGGGTCGAGCTGCCAGCCCACCTGGCCGGAGATCAGGAAATCGCGGTCGTAGCGGGTCGTCTCCGTGACGATCGTTTCCGACTGCCCGGTGGCGGGGTTGGTACGGGTCTCGACGTTCACCTTGTCGCGGCGCTTGCCGCGCGGGTCGTCGCTCAGCTCGACGTTGTAAAAGCGGTTGATGTCCGGATTCGGCACGAGCCGGAGCCCGACGACGCTCCGCGAGTTGCCGGCACCGAATTCAGTGTTGACGCCGGCGATCTCCCGGTCCTGCGACAGGCCGGCCATGTAGTCGGCCCGCAGGCCGAGGTCCATCTGGATGCGCGTCGCCCGTCCGAGCGTCTCCTGCAGCGACTTCACCCCTCCCTCGACCGAGGTCAGCGCGCCGGTGAGCTTGTCGTGCGCCTCATTGCTGTAGAGCAGCTTCCCCATCGTCCCCTCGCCGCCCCGCATCTGGCCGGTGATGGCGTTGAGGTTGTCCGCGGTCGTCCGGAGGTCGGCCGAGAGGCCGCGCAGGTTCTGCATGACGTTGCGCAGGTCCTCGCGGTTCTCGCCGACCGTACCGCCCACCTGGTTTGCCGTCCCGCCGATCTGGTTCGCTACCCGGTCCAGCGTCGCGGCGAGCCGCGGGATCTCCGTCCGCAGGTGTGCGGTGATCTCGCGGGTGTTGACGAGCGTGGCGTCGACGTTCGCGCGGTTGGCCGCGATGAGCAGCCGCACCTCGGCGGTGATGACGCTGACGTTCGCGACGATCTCGTCGAGGCGTTGCTGTCCCTGCGGTCCGGCGAGGACGGCGCGCATCGACTCGGTGATCGCCTTGACGTCCTTTGCGATCGCCGCCACTTCGTCCGTCACCTCGTCGAACGAGGCGGGTGCGGTGCCGGGGAGCAGTACCGCCCCGGTCTCCGCGATCACCGGCGCGCGTTGCGTGCCCGGGTCGATGTCGATGTACTTCTCGCCGAGCAGTCCGAGGTTCGCCACCCGGGCCTTTGCGTCCGTGTGCAGCGGGACGTCGTCATCGACGACCATCGTCACCTCGGCCGTTCCATTCGGGAGGGCGCGCACGTTCGTGACGTGCCCCTTCCGCACGCCGGCGATCCGCACGGCCGACTCGTCCTCGAGTCCTGCGGCGTCTTCGAAGATCGCCTTCACCTCGCGCGTCGTCCGCGTGCGGCTCAGGTTGATGTCTTCGATGCGCAGGACGAAAAAGCCGAGCACCCCCAGGGCGAACAGCATCACGATTCCAACTTTTGCAGCAGAGCTCATGGTTCCCTCACCGGTCGAACATCACTGGAAAGCGGGTCGATCCCTGCTTTCCGAAGCATCTGGAACAGCGTAGCAAGCGGCAGTCCGACTACGTTCGTGTAACTGCCGTGGATGGAGTCGATGAACATCGCCCCCACCCCCTGGACCGCATACGCGCCGGCCTTGTCGAGAGGCTCGCCGGTCCGGACATACCACTCGATCTCGGCAGGGGAGAGGGGGAGCATCCGTACCTCCGACTCGGCGACCCGGGTCTCGCGGTAATCGCGGGAAACATTCTCCAGCGTCACCCCCGTATAGACGACGTGCGTCTGCCCGGCAATCGTCCCGAGCATCCGCGCCGCATCGGCCGCGTCGACCGGCTTCTCCAGGAGCTGATCGCCGAGGAGCACGGTCGTATCGGCCGCGATCACCCAGCGGCCCGGGTGCCCGGACGCCAGCGCCTGCGCCTTATCGCGGGAGAGCCGCGCCACATACTCCTCCGGCGCCTCCCCCTCCTGATGCACCTCCGGCACATGGCTCGGCAGCACGTCGAACTCCAGCCCGATCGAAGCCAGCAACTCCCGCCGTCGCGGCGAAGCGGAAGCCAGGATGAATTTCACGGGGCGGAGTGTATGACACGTACCAACCTGTGATCCTGTGGCTCAGAGGCTGTGAAGAGATCGCTCGGAGGCCTCGCAAGAGCGATCCGCCGCAGCCGCCGTAGGCGGCGACAGATCTGTAGGCCCGGCCTTCAGGCCGGGTAAGGTCGAGGAGACAAGGCAAGTCCGCGAAGCGGGCGACAGCGTAGGTTTTCGCGTGTCCCCTGTTCTGTCGCCCGCTTCGCGGACTCGCCTTCGTCGGGCCGCGCGATACCCGCCCTGAAGGGCGGGCCTACAGATCTTCCGCCGCCTACGGCGGCTGCGTGGCTCGCTACTTACAAATGAAGGTGCTCGATTTCTTCCAGCCTCAGGATGACGGAGCCATCCGCGTTACGCTCAACACCACCACGCTCCGCGCCTCCGGCACGATCTTATAAATGATCCGCAGCTCCTCCGTCCGATAGCTCCAGAGCCCCTTCAGCGGCTCGAACAACGGCGCCCCTGCGATCGGGTCGAGCTCGATCCTCCGCAGCGCGGCGTCATAAATCGGCGCCACGGACTTAGCGAATCGCAGCCACTCATACCGGCCGCGTTGCTCGACCTCTTCTTCATCCGCCTCGGCGAGCTTGGCGAAGAGCAGCGGATCGTTGGCGATGTCGATCGTCTCCCGCAGGGCGATGTATTCGTCCCAGGACACCAGCACCGCCACCGGCCGTCCCTCCCGCTCGAACACACTGCGCGTGCCTCGGGCCGCACACTCGCGGATCAAATCGCGCGTCTCTTCGGGCAGGTCGAGGATGTCGATCGGCTTCACGACACGGCGGTCTTGAGGTACTCGCGGAACTCGCGCCCGAGCCGCGGGTGGCGCAACGCGTAATCGACGGTCGCCTTCAGGTAGCCAATCTTCTCGCCGGCGTCGTAGCGCGTCCCCTCGAACACGTAGCCATAGAACTCGCCCGACTGGACGAGCTCCCGCAGCGCGTCGGTGAGCTGGATCTCGCCTCCCGCTCCCTCCCCCGTCTTCTCCAGCATCGGGAAGATGTCCGGCGGGAGGATGTAGCGGCCGATGATGGCGTAGTGCGACGGCGGATCCGACTTCGGCTTCTCCACCATGTCGGTGATCCGGAAGCGCCGGTCCGAGACCAGCTCCCCCGCCACCACGCCATAGCGCGACGTCTCCTCCTCGCTCACTTCCATCAGCGCCACCACCGGCCGGCCCGTGTCTTCGAACACGCGCCGCATCTGGAGGAGGCAGGGAAGCTCGGCCAGGATGACGTCATCCGGCAGGAGCACCGCAAACGGCTCGTTGCCGACCGCATCGCGGGCGGTGAGGACGGCATGGCCGAGGCCGAGCGCCTCCTTCTGACGGACCGAGATCAGGTCCACCATCCGGCTGACGGCGTCCACTTCCGCGAGCAGTTCGTCCTTTCCCCGCTCCCGTAGCGAACGCTCCAGCTCGGACGTCCGGTCGAAATGGTCGAGGATCGTGTCCTTCCCCTTCGACGTGACGATGATCAGCTTGTCCATCCCCGAGTCGCGCGCCTCCTCGATCCCGTACTGCAGGATCGGCTTGTCGACCAGCGGCAGCATCTCTTTGGGAATGACTTTCGTCGCCGGAAAGAAGCGCGTGCCGAAGCCGGCACAGGGAAAGACGCACGTGCGTAGGGTGGTCATTGGCGCGGAGGATATCAGGAGGGTAAGGCGTTATCCGTTGTCAGTTGTCAGTTCAGGGCCCGTTTCGGCGAGAGGCAAGGTAACGCTTTGAACGACACTCAGCGCCTCCCCACCCCCAGGTCCCTCGCTAGACGCTCGGGATGACAGTGCGCCTCCGGTGGGCGGGCACGGCCTGCATGTTTTCGCCCGAACCGCGTTCGGGGTGAAAGCGTCCGTTCAGCCTATGGCAACCAACGCTGCGGGCCGTGCCCGCCCGCCGGAGGCCCCCCGTCGTCTCCCTCCCTATGGGGAACTTCCCCACATGGCCGCCGGTTTGCTTTGGCGGGCTGTGGTAAAACTACGGACACGGGCGGGTATGCGTAAACTCCTGATTCTCCTCACCATCATTCTCACCACCACACCACTTGCGGCGCAGTGGCGCCGTGCGGGTCTCTTTGGGGCCGACGTCCGCGCCCTCATTGCCGATCCCGCCGCGCCCGACACCTTCTACCTCGGCACCAGCAGCGGCGAGGTCTACGTATCCCGCGACGGGGCCAAAAGCTGGACCAACCCCCGTTACGGCACCCCCTTCCCCAACTACGTCGTCGACAACCTCGTCCTCGACCGGGAAGGGCGCCTCTGGGCCGCCTGCTGGGGCCTGTGGGGCGGCGGCGTCATCGCCGTCTCCGAAGACGGCGGCAAAACCTGGGAACGCCGCGATGCCGGCCTCGAAGACTTCTCCGTCCGCGCCATCGCGTTCGACTCCAACGACGCCAGATTCGTCGTCGTCGGCGGCCTGACCGGCGTCTACCGCAGCAACGACGCCGGCCGCACCTGGAGCAAGATCTCCGACCAGATCAACGTCGAATCGCTGGCCGTCGACCCCCGCTCCAAAGACCGCATCTTCGTCGGCACCTGGCGCCAGGGGTGGCGCACCGACGACGGCGGCAAGAACTGGAAACACATCGCCGAGGGGATGGTCCTCGACACCGACATGTTCCACATCACCATCGACCCCTCCCAGCCGGACAACGTCTGGGTGGCGACGTGCGGATGGGTCTACAACTCCCAGAACGGCGGCGACAAGTGGACCCGCTACCGCGACGGCTTCAACAATCGCCGCATCCACGACGTCGACATCGACCCCTGCGACAAAGACGTCGTCTACGCCGGCTCCGTAGCCGGCCTCTATCGCTCGGAAGACAAAGGGAAAAGCTGGTACGTGATGTCCGACGAGGGGCTGGTCATCAACTCCGTCGTCCTCCATCCCCAGCGCCCGCAGCGGATCGTCCTCGGCATCGAAGGCGACGGCGTCTACATCTCCGACGACCGAGGCAAGTCGTTCCGCCGCAGCTCCGACGGCCTCCACAACCTGCGCATCACCACCATCGCCCCCGACCCGTTCGAGAAAGACCGCGTCTACGCGGCGGTCGTCTTTGGCGGCGCCGCCTCCGGCATCTACCAGTCCGACGACGGCGCGAAGACCTGGACCAAGACCAGCCGCACCGCCCTGCCCGAAGTGCTCTCCTTCACCGTCGCCTCCGAGGCCGATGCCGAAGTGAAATTCATCGCCGGAACCGAAAAAGGCTTCTTCTGGAGCAACGATGCCCGGGAGTGGACCCAGGCCGAGCCCGCCGGCTTCCCGATCCGCGTCGACAAGATCGTCCGCTTCAACCGCCAGCGCGCCTTCGCCGCGACCGCGGAAGGCGTCTTCACCACCAAGGACGGTGGCAGGAACTGGTACCGCCTCGGCGGCGCGAAAAGCCGCGCCGTCGACATCGCCATCGGCACCCTCGACAACAACAAAGCCCTCTTCGCCCTCACCGCGACCGGCCTCGAAGTCTTCGACGGCTCCCGCTGGAACGCCATCGCCGAGTCGCCCACGAAAGGCCGCACCATCGCCATCCGCAACGTCAACGGCGCGGAGCTCGTCTTCATCGCCGGCATGCAGGGCGTGAAGGCCGGCATCATCGACGCCACCCGCACCTGGAAAGCGAGCGACGCCCCCGACGCGCAGTACGCGGTCGTCCACGGCGGCAGCCGCACCAGCGGCCAGATGCTCTTCCTCACCTCCCGCCAGCAGCGCGAGATCCTGGTCGGCGAGCCGGCCGACTCCCGCTGGACCGAGCTCACCCTCCCGTCCCACAACACCGAAGTCACATCCATCGTCCCCGACCCCTTCCTCCGCGACCGCTACTTCGTCGGCACCCTCGGCGAGGGCGTGTTCGTGTACGAGGGAAAGACGCGGCGCTACGTGGCCAAGGGAGCGGAGACGCGGGCGCAGTTGGTGCCGGGAAGCAAGTAAGGGCGGCAAAGAACCTGCACAAGGGAGAGGGCATGAAGGCTCTCGCCGCCCTCTCCCTCTCTCTTCTTTTTGCGTTCGAAGCCAGCAGCGCCGGAGGCGAGGTCTCGCTCGCCGTCAGCACGAAGAAGAACATCATGGAGCTGCGCGTCGGCGGCAGGACCGTGCGCCGGTACGACGTCTCCGTCGGCAAGAAAGCCCATCCGACGCCGCATGGCACCTATCGCGTCAACCACATCGTCTGGAACCCGGCCTGGGTTCCGCCGAAGGAGAAGTGGGCCAAAGGGAAGAAGCCGGAAGCGCCCGGCAGCAAGAAGAATCCGATGAAAGTCGTGAAGATCTTCTTCAAGGAGCCGGACTACTACATCCACGGCACCAGCCACGAGAACGCCCTCGGCGATGCCGCCTCGCACGGCTGCATCCGGATGTCCCAAAGCGACGCCTTCCGCCTCGGCCGCTTCCTCATGGACAACGGCGGCGCCGCCCGCGACGACGCCTGGTACACCGGCGTCTTTACCCGCGGCGTGTCGGCGGACGTGCGCTTAAAGTCTTCCGCCCGCATCGTCATCGGGCCGTGAGTTTGGATTGAGGATTGAGAATTGAGGATTGGAGACGAGGGTTGCCAGCCGGCGAATCCTCAATCCCTCATCCTCAATCCCGCGGCAGCGGCCTCGGGTCGTAATACCGCACCGCCAGCACCCCGAGCCCCTTCTTCCCCTGCGCCGACTCCGGGTCATCCGTCACCACCACCATCACGTTCGGTAACGCGTTGTCGTAGATGAGGATGTTTTTCGTCGCCTTGCGCGGCTTGCCGCGGGCCTCGGCGAGGTGTTGTTTCTCCTCGTCGAAGGCGAGGCGGGTCGTGCCGAGGTACTCGAAGAGCTCGAAACGGACCGAGGTGAGGCGGTCCTTGCGGAACTCCAGCGTCATCGACTTGTCGTCCGCGTAATCGACGACCAGCTCGTTCGAATCCTTCCCCGCCTTCGGATTCCACTTCTCCAGCACCTGCTCCGCCTGCGCGCGCGGCATGCCGATGGCGAGCCGGAACGACTCCAGCCGCATCCAGCCCGTGCGGGTGTTCGAGGGAAACGCGGTGAGCAGGAGGATGGCGAGAAGGGTGGGCATCGGGTTCAGTGTACGTAACTGTCTTCAGGCTGCTCGACGGAGCGACGCGACTGCACGATCGAAGTCGCCAGCGTCACCCGGCGGCCGATCTCATCCCACTGCCCCGTCTGCACCAGATCCGGAACCGCCAGCGTCGCCCCGAGATTCACGGCGATACAGCCGGCATCGAGATATTCGTCGATCTTGTCCAGCGGTACCGGCCCGCCGGCGAGCATCGGGATGTCGCGGATCGGACCGCGGATGGTGCGAATGTAATCCGGCCCGCCGAGGAAATGCGCGGGGAAGATCTTCACGATGTCCGCCCCCGCCTCCCACGCCCGGATGATCTCCGTGGCTGTCGCGGCACCGGCGATCGAGAGCAGGTCGTTCTCCACCGCGTACTCGATCACATGCGGATCCGTATGCGGCGAGACGATCAGGCTCGCCCCGGCCCGCCGCGCCAGCGCCGCGTCGTTCGTGCTGCGCACCGTCCCGGCCGCAATGGCGATCTGCTTCCCGTACTTCTTCTGCAGCGACGACATCAGCTCGATCGCATCCGGCGTCGTCATCGTGACCTCCACGATCCCGATCCCGTTGCGCACGTACGCCTCCGCCACCGCCTCCGCCGCCTCGATGCTGTCTTCGCGTACGACCCCGATGATCTGTTCCGAATAAACCCGCGCCAGGAGCTCTTTCCGTGACATGACAGAAGAAAGGTTAGCACGCGCGAATGGGATCGGAGGCCGGAGCCACAGGTGGGACAGACTTTTAGTCTGTCCGTCCTCGGAGCACCTGCTGTTCTGTGCCGAAACCGATGCGTTCTTCAGGACTCACCGGCTGCTGCCGGAGCAATTCCACCTGCCCGGAGGAAAAAGGGCGGCCCTGCGGCCGCCCTTTCCTGCTTATACTTGCTTCTGCCTGCCGCTTACTTCTTGCCAGGGGTTGCGGAAATGGCCGGGTCCGCGGGGGTGGCGGACGGAGGGTCGGCAACCGTCTTCCGCTTTCTCCCGCGGCTCATCTTCTTCTTCAGGTTTTCCACGAAGCTCTGACCCCAACTCCGGATCTACAATTCCGCCTCGGAGGAGGGCACCCTGCGATGTCCGACGAAGCAACCTGCGGAAAGGGCCTGGCCGCGAACTCGATCCTGCCGGCGCGGCTCGCCGCTGTTACCGCGGCGATGGCCGAAGTGCTGGACGGCCATCGGACCTCTCTCGATCTGGACGCCGTCGCCGGACGAGCCGAAGACGCGGCCTACGTCACCCTCACCGACGGCTTCCGCGACGTCAGCGCCGCCCTGACCGCCCTCGCGGACCGTATGGCCGGCTACCGCGACCTGCCGATGGCCATCCACGACGAAGCCGCGCTCATGACCCCGGCCGCCACAGCCACCTTCGCCACGTACGTCCAGTCCGAACGCGACCTCCTGCACTGGCTCCAGGACTCCGTCCGGCAACATACGGAGATGCTCTCGGCGATCGGATAGGCGTGAGGGAACCATTGCAGGGATCAGAGGCATGGGGATCACCAGGGGTGGGGTCACACCTTCTGAGGCGATGCTTCATTCCGGCGGGCAGTTTCAGGGCCATGCCACCAGAATGAGCTGTCGCGAGGCAAAAAACTCGTCGTGCGAGGCAAAAAACTCGTCGCGGGAGGCAAGGTTCTTGTCTCCCGGCTCTGAAGTTCAGAGCCGCGACACAAGAATGAGAGGTCGCGAGGCAAGAATCTTGTCGTGGAAGGCAATAAACTTGTCGCGCGAGACAACATTCTTGCCTCCCGGCTCTGAAGTTCAGAGCCGCGACGCAAGAGTGAGACCTCGCGAGGCAACAAACTTGTCGCGTGAGGCAAGGTTCTTGTCTCCCGGCTCTGAAACTCAGAGCCGCGACACAAGAATGAAACCTCGCGAGACAACATTCTTGCATCGCGAGACAACAATCTTGTCGCGGGAGACATGTTTCTTGCCTCCCGGCTCTGAGTTTCAGAGCCGCGACACAAGGATGAGACCTCGCGAGACAACATTCTTGTCGCTGGAGACATGTTCCCTGCCTCCCGGCTCTGAGTTTCAGAGCCGCGCCACAAGAATGAAACCTCGCGGGACAACAATCTTGCCGCGCGAGACAACAATCCTGTCGCGCGCGACGTGTTTCTCAGCTTCTACGGCAGCCGGGAGCTCGTCCCCAGCTCTTCTTCCGGATAACCAGGTGTGGGGTCACACCTTCTGATTTCTGCGAACAACGAAGGTGTGACCCCAACATGGAAGCATGCGTAACCGTCCCTTCCCGTCATGCTGAGGCTGGAAGAAATCGAGCACATTTGTAAGGGAGCGAGCTACCGCAGCCGCCGTAGGCGGCGGAAGATCTGTAGGCCCGCCCTTCAGGGCGGGTATCGTGCGACCCACGAAGGCAAGTCCGCGAAGCGGGCGACAGAACAGGGACAGGCGAAAAACTAAGCTGTCGCCCGCTTCGCGGACTTGCCTTGTCTCCTCTTTTACCCGGCCTAAAGGCCGGGCCTACAGATCTGTCGCCGCCTACAGCGGCTGCGGCGGATCGCTCCATGGGATCGGTTTTCGTCGTACAGATCCTTTCGCTCCCTCACGCCCGCCCACCCGCCGCTCAGGATGACGGAGTGGGGAAGTCCGCCCTGAACGGAAGCCATTGGGGTTCAGCGTTACGCGGGAGATCGGCCCACGAGATGTGGACGGGCCGGCGATGGGATATCGGCGGTCCCCACCCTCAATGCAACTTCGCCGCGATCTCCCCAAACCCCGTCTCCCCCCGCACCGGATCCAGCCGCGGGTCGATGTTCAGGAACACCATCCACGCCGAGTGGTCGTCATACGCGGCCTGCAACTGCGTGAGCGCGGCGGGGGTGTCGCCGAGGGCGATGTGGATGACGGCGATGTCGTAGGGGGAGATGTAGCGGGTTTTGGCGGCGGCCTGCAGGGAGTCGAGGAGGGTGACGGCTTTTTCGCGTTCGCCGGCGAGGGCGTGGGTGTGGGCGAGCATGGCGGTGAGGATGGGGATGCGGTCGACTTCGAGGGCGCGGTTGAAGGCGTCGGTGGCTTCCTGGTAGCGGCGTTGCTGGCCGAGGGCCATGCCGAGCCAGCCGTGGGCGGGGATGAAGTTTTCGTCGAGGTCGAGGGCTTTGCGGAAGCGGCGGATGGCGGATTCGTAGTCGCCGGCGAAGTGGAAGGGCCAGCCGGCATGGACGGCGATGATCAGGGAGAGGGGGTCGAGGTCGGCGGCTTTGGAGAATTGTTCGACGGCTTCGTCGAAGCGGCCGCGCGCGCAAAGGAGCATGGCGTAGCCGTCGTGGGCGGTGGCGTAGTTGGGGTTGAGGGTGATGGCGCGTTCGTAGGCTTCTTCGGCGCCTTCCCAGTCCCAGTCGAACCACCACCTCACGGCTCCGAGCGACGCCCAGGCTTCGGCGAGGCCTTCGTCGAGCTCGATGGCGCGCATGGCGGCGGCTTTCGCTTTCGGCATGGCCTCGTGCGGCGGGAGGGGGATGTTGGTGGCGAGGGTGATGAAGCTGTCGGCGAGGCCGGCGTAGGCGCTGGCGAATGACGGGTCGGCGTCGATGGCGGCGCGGTAGTACTGGATGCCTTTCTTCAGGCTCTCTTCGGTGCGTTTGTTCCAGTGGTACCGGCCGCGCAGGTATTGCTGGTAGGCCTCGCTGTTTTCGGTGGGGCGGCGGCGGAGTTTCTTCTTTTCCGCGCCGGTGAGTTTGATGCGCAGTTTGTCGGCGATCTCGCGGGAGATCTCTTCGGGGAGTTTCATCAGGTCGGCGAGCTTGCGGTCGTAGCTCTCGCCCCAGAGTTGCGCGCCGTCGATGGAGTCGACCAGCTCGACGTTGATCTGGAGGCGCTCCCCGATCTGTTTGACGACGCCGGTGAGGACGGCCCGCACGCGCAGCTCGCGGCCGACGGTCTGGGCGTCGGCGTCGCGGTTTTTGTAGCGGAAGACGGTGCTGCGGGCCATGACTTTGAGTTTCGGCAGCTGCGACAGCCGGTTGATGACTCCCTCGGTGATGCCGTCGCCGAGGTATTCGGTGTTCGGGTCGTTCGAGGCGTTGGCGAGCGGGAGGATGGCGATGGAGTCGATCGTTTTGGACGCCCGGCGGCGGGTGATCTTTTTGAGCAGGTCGTCGGGGACGGAGGAGGCGCTGCTGCCGATGGCGCGCAGGGTGAGGGCGAGGTCGCGCGCGGACTGGAAGCGGGCGGTCGGGTTTTTCTCGACGCAGCCTTCGATGATGCGCTGGAACTCGGGCGGGGCGGCGGCGCCGAGGTCTTCCCGCGGGAGCTGGTCTTTCAGGATGGCGGCGATGGTGGCGGCGCCCGATTCGCGGTGGAACGGCCGTTTGGCCGTGACCATCTCATAGAGGATGCAGCCGAGGGAGAAGATGTCGGCGCTCGGGTCGACGGCCTCGCCGCGAAGCTGCTCCGGCGCCATGTAGCCGAGGGTCCCGATGACGGTGCCGGGACGGGTCTGGAACCATTTGGTGGTGGGGATGTTGATCTCGTCCTGATTCGCGAGAGCCGGGTCGGTCTGGGCGAGGCCGAAGTCGAGGATCTTCACGCGGCCGTCGTCGGTGATGAAGATGTTCTCCGGTTTGAGGTCGCGGTGGACGATCGATTTCGCGTGCGCCGCGGCGAGGCCGTCGGCCACTTCGGCGCCGATCTCGACGGCCCGCCGCCAGTTCATCGGCGCGGCGCGGATCTGGTCGCGCAGGGTCTTTCCTTCGAGGAGCTCGGTGATGAGGTAGAAGCCGGCGTTCTCGCGGCCGACGTCGTGGACGGCGACGATGTTCGGATGGGACAGCGCCGCAATGGCGCGGGCTTCGCGCTCCAGCCGCGAGGTTGCCTCGACGTCGAGCAGCGCGTCTTTCGCCAGGATCTTGATGGCGATGTCGCGCCCGAGCCGCGGATCGCGTCCCCGGTAGACCTGCCCCATGCCCCCTTCGCCGAGAAGTGAAAGGACCTCGTACGGGCCAACCTTCGATCCGGCGGGGAGCATGTCGGGACATTCTAGTTGCTGGTAACATCTTTCTCGCCCATGGTCCTCATCAACAAGGCGATCAACGAAGTTACGGTGAAGCTCGTCTATTACGGTCCGGGTCTGTGCGGGAAGACCACGAACCTCGAGAAGATCTACGCCAATCCGAAGCTGGATAACAAAGGCAAGTTGATCTCGATGTCGACGGAGACGGACCGGACGCTGTTCTTCGACTTCATGCCGATGGAGCTCGGGACGATCGCCGGGCAGAAGGTGCGGGTGCAGTTGTACACGGTGCCCGGGCAGGTGTTTTACGACGCGACGCGCAAGCTGGTGCTGCGCGGTGCGGACGGGGTGGTGTTCGTGGCGGACTCGCAGTCGACGATGCGGGAGTCGAATCTCGACAGCCTGAATAATCTGCGGGCGAACCTGCGCGCGAACCGGATCGATCCGGACAAGGTGGCGCTGGTCTTCCAGTACAACAAGCGCGATCTGTCGAATGCCGATACGGTCGAGGCGATGACGGCGTACCTGAATCCGGGGAACGCGCCGTTCGTGGAGGCGTCGGCGATCACCGGGAACGGGGTGACGGCGACGCTGCGGGCGGCGGTGTCGCGGATTCTCGATAATCTGAAGAATCACGTCGATGCGACGTTGTATGAGGCGGCTCCGCTGGCCGCGCCGGATATGACGCAGAAATCCGGTGTGGCGCAGCACAGTGCGGGGACGCCGAAGTTGACGATGAGTGGCGGGCATCCGGCGCCCGCGCCCGCGCCTGCGCCGGTGGCGCCGCCTGCACCTGTCGCCGAGGCTGAGCCGGCACCGGCCCCCGACGCGGCTCCTTTCTTTGACACGGGCGAGCTGCATGTGGAGCCGGATGAGAACCCCTTTGCCAACGTAGACGTGGCCGTCGCGGAGCCGGAGTTCGACGAGGCGGGGGACGAGGATCTTTTCGCTGATAGCCCGCAGGTCGTGGAAGCGGAAGCCGAGCCGGTCGAGGCGGCGGCGGCTGCGCCGGATCCGGATAACGATCCCGCGCTTGCGAATGCCCGCGCGCTGGTCGCTTCGCTCGAGGCGGCGCTGGAGCGTGCGAAAGAGAATGAGCGGCTGATCGCTGCGGGGTTGGGCATCCGGTAAGTGCCGGACCGATGGGCCCTATAGGACGAATGGGACCTATGGGACGGATGCCCATCGACTGACAACCGACAACCGACAACCACATATACACTCCGCGCCGCACATGACTTGGTATCAGGAGTGGTTCGGCGAGGAGTATCTCGAGCTTTATTCGCACCGGAATGAGGACGAGGCGCGGCGGCAGGTCGCGTTTTTTCAGCAGCAGTGCGGGGCGATCGAGGGGCCGGTGCTGGATCTGGCGTGCGGGATGGGGCGGCACGTGCAGGAGCTGCAGGCGCTCGAGTACCGCCCGGTGGGATGCGATCTCTCCTACACGATGCTGCGCACCGGGATCCGTGAATATGGACCGATGCCGGTCACGCGCGCGGACATGCGCCATCTGCCGTTCTGCGACCGGGTGTTCGGCGGGCTCGTGAACTTTTTCACGAGCTTCGGCTACTTCGCCACGGAGGACGAGAATCTGCAGGTGGTCCGGGAGATGGGACGCGTGCTGATGCCCGATGCGCCGTTCCTGTTCGACTACCTGAACGTCCATCGCGAGCTCGACAAGCTGGTCCAGCGGGAGACGCTGGAGACGGAGAGCGGGACGGTGGGGATCGAGCGCTGGTTCGATCCGTCTGACCGCTCGTTCAACAAACGGATAACGATCGGTGAAAAGAGGTACCTGGAGCGGGTGCGGGGCTACGATCTCGACGAGATATCGGCGATGTTTGCGGCATGCAATCTGTCGATCCACTCTGCATTCGGGAACTTCGAGGGGGCGGGCTTCGACCGCTCTTCCGCACGGCTGATTCTGGTCGGGAGGAAGGGGCGGTGAGGGTTCCGCTGGAGCATTACCCCGGGATGAACCGGCTGGTGCTGGACTGGCTCGGGGGGGATGAGCGGTTTTTGGCGCGGGGGGATGGGACCAATAGGACCTATGGGACCAATGGCACCTCCATTCGTCCCATCAGTCCCATTCGTCCCATCTTGGCCGCCGCCCTGGACGCCTCCAACCGGCACTGGGGCATCTTCGCGAAAGAGCAGTTGCAGCGCTGGGCAACCGGCAAGACGTTTACCGTCATCGCCGGGCAGCAGGTCGGCCTTGCAGGCGGGCCGCTGTACACGCTGGCGAAGATCGCCACGCTGTTGCGGATGAAGCGAGATCTGGAAGCACAGGGCAAACCGGTCACGCTCTTCTTCTGGCTGGCCACCGAGGACCACGACTTCGACGAAGTGGCGACCCTGAACGTCCCGACGGCGACGCTGCCGAAAGAGAAGGACGTCAATCGCCAGCTCGACCTCCTCTGTATGCGCGCGGTCCGGCCGGCGGAGTCGCGCTCCGTGGTCGGATCGCTGGCGGTCCCCGAGGGACTGGTCGCGCAGTTGCTGGCGCTGTTCGACATACCGCCGCGGCCGTCCTGGCTCCGGGAAGGCATCACCTTCCGCGACTCCTTCGCCGAGCTGATCGCCACCCTCTTCGGCAACGACGTCATCCTCGTCGATGCTCTCCTGCCGGAGCTCCGCCGCGCCGGCGCGCCGCTGTTCGACCAGATCGTCGAGAAACAGGACGACATCCAGCGTCTCCTCGCACAGCGCGCCACGGAGCTGAAGGCAGCCGGCTATAACGAGCAGGTCATTCCCAACGAAAACGGCGAATACACGCTGCTCTACCAGCTCGACGAAGCAGGCCGTCGACAACCGACAACCGATAACCGGCAACCAGAACAAACCTCCACCTCCGCCCTCACCCGCCCCCTGCTCCAGGACTTCGTCCTGCAGCCCGACGTCTTCGTCGGCGGACCGGCCGAGGTCGCGTATTACGCGCAGATCGCGCCGCTGCACGAGCTCCTCGGCGTGGGAATGCCGCGGGTCGCATTGCGTGCGCACGTGCTGGTGGCGCCGAAGCGGATCGTCCGCATCTTCGAAAGGTTTGGCATCGACCCGGCCAGGGTCTTCTCCTCGGCGGACGCGCTCCTGGCGGAGCAGGAGCCGGAAGGGGTGGCCCGGATTCGCGCGCTCGTCGAGGAAGGGAAGCGCGAGCTGCTCGCGCGGACCTCGCAGATCGGCGAGCTGGCGCTGCCGGCCGATCACTCGCTGGCCGGCTCCATCCAGCGCTCGGTCGGCCATCTCGAATTCCACTTCGACAAGCTGGGCGAGAGGGCCGTCAAAGGGCTGGTCCGCAAGGAGAAGGAGCGCTACGCCGCCACGCGCGAGCTGGTGGCGACGCTCTACCCCGACCGCAACGTGCAGGACCGGGTGGTGAGCTGGTTCGCCTACTGGTGCGAGTATGGACAGCACCTCGTCGACCGGATGGTCGACGAACTCGAAGCCGACAGCCCGTGTTTCAAGATCGTAGAGCTATGAACGACAACGTCGACATCATCTTCTTTGCAGCCCATCCGGACGATACCGAGCTCTCTGCCGGCGGCACGGTCGCCAAGTGTGTGAAGGACGGCCTGCGCGTCGGCATGGTCGACCTCACCAGCGGCGAGATGGGGACGCGCGGCACTCCGCAGACGCGGAAGAAGGAAGCGCAAAACTCCGCCAGGGCCCTCGGCGCGACGTTCCGCCAGCAGCTCGATTTCCAAGACGGCAACCTGCAGACGGGGCGCGAGCAGGAGCTGGAGATCATCGAGATCCTCCGCGTGCGGCGTCCGAAACTGGTGGTCGTGTCGTATCCCGACGACCGCCATCCCGACCACACCCGCGCCGGCCGCGTCGTCACCGAGGCCTCGTTCTACGCGGGGCTGAAATCGCTGAAGACCGGCGCACCGGCGCACCGGCCGCAGACGGTGCTCTATTACCTGCAGAACTACATGATCCCGCCGTCGTTCGTGGTCGACGTGACGAAGCACTGGAAGACGAAGATGCGGGCCGTGGCCGCCTACAAGTCGCAGTTCCACGACCCCAATTCGAAAGAGCCGAATACCTTCATCTCCGACCCGAAGTTCCTGGAGATGATCGACGCCCGCGGGAAGCACTTCGGCGCGCTGATCGGCGTGCAGTACGGCGAGGCATTCGTGACCAAACAGCCGCCGAAGATCGACGACATGATCGCGGCGTACTCTGAACGCGAGGTCTGATGCGCATTGGAATCACCTGCTATCCCACCTTCGGCGGTTCCGGCGTCGTGGCGACGGAGCTCGGCCTGGCGCTCGCGAAGCGCGGCGATTCGGTGCACTTCATCAGTTATGCGCCGCCGTCGCGGCTGAACATCTTGCACGAGCGGGTGAGTTTCCACGAAGTGACGGTCACGCCGTATCCGCTGTTCGATCCCTACCCGCCGTATACGCTGGCGCTGGCGACGAAGATGGCCGAGGTCGCGGCGTACGAGAAGCTGGACGTGCTCCATGTCCACTACGCCATCCCGCACGCGATCAGCGCGTATCTCGCCAAGCAGATCCTGCAGTCGAGGCTGAAAGTGGTGACGACGCTGCACGGCACGGACATCACCCTGGTCGGGCGCGACGAGAGCTACTTGCCGATCACGAAGTTCGGCATCGAGGTGTCGGACGGGGTGACCGCGGTCTCGCAGTGGCTGAAGGACGAGACGGCGCGCAACTTCAATACCGCCAAGCACATCGACGTGATCCCGAACTTCGTCGATCCCTCGCGTTTCAAGCGCGCCGGCAGCGGGTTCTGCCAGAAGTTCGCCGCCGCGGGGGAGAAGCTGGTCTGCCACGTCTCGAACTTCCGGCCGGTGAAGCGGATCATGGACGTGGTGGAGGTCTTCGAGAAGGTCATCACCAAAGTCCCGGCGCGACTGGTGATGATCGGCGACGGGCCGGATCGTTCGAAGGCGGAGGCGTATTGCCGCGCTCATCACCTTCGCGACCGGGTTTTCTTCCTCGGCAACGTCGCCAATCTCGAGGAGGTCCTCGGCGGCTGCGATCTCTTTTTGCTGCCTTCCGAGACCGAGTCGTTCGGCATGGCGGCCCTCGAAGCGATGACCTCCGAGGTCCCGGTCATCGCGACGAACAGCGGCGGGTTGCCCGAGGTGGTGGTGGAAGGGGAGACCGGCTACCTCCTCCCCGTCGGCGACGTCGACGGCATGGCCGAATGCGCCGTCGAGATCCTCAGCGACGACTCGCTCCGGCGGCGGATGGGCAAACGGGCCCGCGAGCTGGCGGTCGACCGTTTCGACGATCAGAAGATCGTGCCGTACTACCGGGAGCTGTACGAGCGGGTGATTTAGGGCCGGGACGCGCGTGCTAGGATCATCACGTGCGACAAGTATCAAAACGCCCTGCCGGCGAGGATGTGATTCGTGACGCTGCGACGATGCAGCGGACGATGAACCGTCTGCGTGGAGTCGGCCTCATCCCGCGAGGCGTGTACCGGTTCGCGCGGCACGAGGAGGCTGACGAGTGGATGATCAGGACGATCGCGGATACTCACGCGCACCTGAGCTCGAAGACCTCCTCTCCCTCTGCAAAGCGTTGAATGCAGAGAATGTCCGGTACGTCCTGATCGGCGGATTCGCGGTCATTCTCCATGGGTTCGTGCGCGCCACGAAGGACATCGATCTTCTGGTCGATGCATCGACCGAAAACGTCCAGCGGTTGAAGCGTGCGATGTCCGTGCTGCCCGACAATGCGATCGCACTGATTGCTGACGACGAGTTGGAGAAATATAAGGTCGTGAGGATCGCCGACGAGATCGTCGTCGACCTGCTGAAGAATGCGTGCGGCGTCGATTACGCACGGGCCGCTGACGGCGGAATCGAGATCAGGATCGTCGAGGGCGTGCCGATTCCCGTCGGTCGCAAAGAGCTGCTGATCGAAACGAAGCAAACGGTCCGTCCGAGCGATGCTGTGGATGTTCAGTTCCTGCGCCTGCGGATCGCGGCGGAACGGGGTTTGTAGTTAGGAATCGGAGCGCCGGCTTTCAGCCGGCCGGTCCGCCGGCATTCTGCCGGCCGGCTCTCGGGATGCCGTTCCGCACACTGCCGACCGAAGGTCGGCGGACCGGCCGGCTGAAAGCCGGCGCTCCGTAGACACCGGGCGAGTGTTCCCCGTAATGAACGCAATGCTCCGGGCGTCCGGCTTTCTCGTGCTCCTTCTTCTCTCGTCCCCTCTTTTTGCCAAGTGGGAGGTTCGTACGGGCCTTCGTGCGGGGTATGCAGTCGTGACTGTCGACCGTGAGGAAACGGGTCGTGCCTATGGCGGTGCGGTGGGCGGGGAGGGGCTCTGGGCTCGTGGGCCTTTCGGTGTGAGCGCCGGTCTCGATTACTACGACGCCGAGGACGCGGGGGATGTGCTGACGGTGAGTTTCGACGCGCTGGCCCGGTGGCGCATGCGTGGCGACCGCACGGCCTGGATCGCCCTCGGGCGTTCGACCGTCGACGTGGGAAACGACGTTGGCTCAACCTCCGTCTGGGCGCCGAGTGCCGGGTACTCGTGGCCGCTCGGGAAGCGGCAGTTACTCGTGACGGTGCGGCATCACAATGCGGCGCGGCACATCGATCCGCGGTTTCGCGCTGAAGAACTCAATACGACCATGCTGATGGTCGGGATTCGCTCCTCAAATCTCCTGGAATGGTGACCCTCATGCTCCGATCTCTCGTGCTTCTTCTTTTCCTCCTCTCCACCTCCCCTCTCTTCGCGCAGTCGTGGGAAAAGCGCTTCGGCCTTCGCTTCGGAATCGCGCAATACGAGGCCGAGGGGTTTCGCATCGACACCAAGGTCACCGCTCCCGTATTCGGAGGGGATTTCTGGCTGCGGCGCGGCCGGGTTGCGCTCGACCTCGGCGTGGACGGCTATCAGATCAAGACGGCGGGGTCGTTCATCAACGCCTCGGCGGACGTGCAGTTTCTGCTTGGTTCCGCGGATGGGCCGCAGTTCGGCATCGGCGTAGGGCCGAACATGAGCTCGGCCGACGGCGACATCGATTTCACCTTCGTCCCTACCGTTACGTTCCACATCCCTGCCGGGAGGCAGCAGGTCTACGTCGTCGGCCGCCATCACACCTCGAGCGCGAACATCGACGGCGACGCCAAAACGACGATTTTCATGGCCGGCGTGCGGTTCGCGAGGTGGTGAAGGTCACGGTTCCGCGCGCAGGCCCCCCTTCGGGCCGGCGTTGCCGTAGATGCCGGCGTATCTCTCGTAGGAGTTCATGACTTTCCGGATGTAGTGCTTGGTCTCGTCGAAGTTCACGGCGGTGAGGAAGTAATCTTCGCCTGCGGCGGGCTGGAGGCGGGACCAGAGGGCGACCTGTTTCGGGCCGGCGTTGTAGGCGCCGGCGACGCGGTAACGGTTGCCTTCGAACTGGCCGGCCAGCTCGCTGATGTACTTCGCGCCGAGGCGGATGATCACCCGCGGGTCGTAAAGATCCTCGGGGGCGACGTCGACGAGTCCTACGTCGCGGCCGATGTCGCGGGCGGTGGTGATGATGAACTGCAGCAGCCCGCGCGCGGCGGCCTGCGACTTCGCCCGCGGGTTGAAGCGCGATTCCTCGCGCATGATCGAAAGGACGAGTCCAGGGTCGGCGTCGTAGCGCTCTGCGTCCTCGGCGATGAAGTTGTAGAAGTAGCGCGGGTAGAGCAGCTGGCGGACGACGACGGGGAGCAGGTCGGGGTGAAAGTCGTTCGGGACGCTCTTCATCATCACTTCGATGGCGTAGATGGAGTCCTTCGAGGCGCCGCCGAGGTTGAGGGCGTAGGAGCGGGAGAGTGCGCTCGACGCCGGACGCAGAGGGAAGCGGCTCTGGATCGCCGGGACGGCTTCGTCGTGCAGCCCCATCGCCATCAGGAGGGAGTCGGGATCGTTCGCATCGACCGATGGGAAGCGCGGCAACGGGCGCGGTGCGAGCGTCAGCACATCGCGGTAGGCGGGAAGCTCGCGGTAGATCGCGGTGAGCTTCTGTAACTGCCGCTCGCGGTCTTTTGACGACAGCAGGACGCGGTCGGTCTGGATCTGCCGGGCGAGGTCGAAGTTCTTCGCGCCGACGAGGTTCGTCACCTGGGCCTCGCGCACGGCCAGCTCGCGGGCGAGCTTCGGAGCCATGGCCGCGGAATCGAGGCGGGTGCGGGCAAAGTAGGCAAAGTGCGTCGGGACGCCGGCCCGCAGGACTTCGAGATAGGAGCGGAACGACGCCGGCGGATCGCGCCCTTCGAGCGCCCGGGCGCGCCAGTACGCGAACTCGGCCTTGTCGTACGGGTCGAGGAGATTGGCCGGGACAGAGTTGAGGGCGGAGACCGCCGCGGCGCTGTTCCCGGCGGCCAGCATCCCGACGGCGTAGGCGAGCGAGCCTTCGAGGATGGCGCGCTCGTTCCCGGCCATCTTCCGTAGTTGTGCGACATCGGACGCCGCCTCGGCGAACCGGCGGGCCTTCAAGCGCGTCCGGATGCGCTGGGTGAGGGCGGCGGTGGTGGAGGGGAACTTCCCTTTCACCGCAATCGACGCCGTCATCAGGTTCTCGGCGGTCTTGTCGTCGCCGCGCAACTGCGCCGCCCGGGCGGCGTGCCCGAGGAAGGTGGACTTCATCCGCAGGTCCGTCGCGGCCCGAGCGCCGTTGAGATAGACCGCCTGTGCCTCCGCGTACCGCTCGGCGCCGAAGTGGCTGCGCCCGAGAGCGAACTCGAGCTCGTCGAGGCGGGCGCGGGGGTTGGGTGGAGGTGGGGGTGGGGGTGGGGCAGCCTTCCTGGCAGGAGCCTTCTTCGTGGATTTCTTTGGGGTCAGAGCTTTCTTTTTCGCAGGCTTCTTCCTGGCGGCGGCGAGGAGGGTGGCCTGTGTATAGGCCCCACTCTCCGCGAGGGCGGCCGGACTAAAAGTCCGGCCCACATGTGGCACCACGCCCTGGATCTCTGCAGGTGCCTGAGTGTGGGCCGGACTTTTAGTCCGGCCGCCCTCGCGGAAAGCCTGGTTCACGGCCGGCTTCGTCTTATCGATCGCCAACTGCAACAGCGCCACCGCCCGGTCGTAGTGCCGGTGTTTCTGGAACGTCTCGCCGAACAGCGCCAACTGCGCGGCGTTCAACCGGCCAATCACTTCCGGCCGGTCCAGAGCCCGGGTCACCCGATCCGCCGCATCGTCCGCGTTCCCGGCATTCAACAACGCCATCCCGCGAGTAAACGCCGCATCCACCTGCTTCCGCGCGGCGAGGGCTTCGACGATGCGGGCGCTGATCTCGCGGCGGCGTTCGGTGGAGGCGGAGGTGGCGATCTTCTCGCCGAATGCCAGCAGCGCCTGCGGATCGCCGCCGACGCCGAGGTACTCCAGCTCCTCGTCCACTGCCTCATCGCGGTAGGTCGAGTCGCGGTGCTCGAAGATCAGGGTGTTGCGGTACTTGCTCGCCTCCGCGCCTTCGGCGATCGCCGCCCGGTGATAGAGCGCGCGGTCGCGGAATGGGTGGCCCTTTTCCAGGAACGGCGCCAGCTTCCGGGCCGCTTCGCTCTTCTCGTCATCCTCCACCAGCGCCCGGGCGTGGACGTAGGCGAGCGACCACTTCTTGTAGAGATCGGGATGCTTGACCTCGATCTCCTCCAGTAGCTCGGCCAGATCCTCCGGTTCGGTCGTCGCGAAGGTCGCCGTCCACTGCTCGACCGGCGGGATGTGCTGCGGCGCCTCGGTTTTCGCCTCGCCGGCGGCGGGGCGGAAGACGCGGCGACGCGTCACCCGCTCGCGCACGACGAGCGTCACGAGCAGGGCGATGATGAGGAGGAGCGCCGCGCCGGCGCCGAGTGCAAGGCGTGTTTTTCGGGTCAAGAATCGTCTCGGGCGAGGGTGCCCGACAGGATTGCCTGCGGAGCCCGCCTGAGGATCTCGTGGCGTGCAATCGCGTAGCCAAGGATGGCGTCCACCAGCATCCGCCTACCGTCGCGCGAGAACAGGATCAGGATCTTCTGCTTCACCTCGCGGATCTCGATGATGTCCTCCCACCGCATCCACTCGCCGCGCTTGCCGAACCAGGTCAGCAGCCGGTTCTCATACTTCACGCCGAAGTCGCTGAAATAGATGTGGTCGCCGTACTGGACGACCGCGGCGGCCACCGTGCCAAGGAACAGCAGGATCAGGCCGGCGATCGGGAGCGGGTGGTAGTCCTCCGGATGCTCGGAGAGGTACATGAAGAAAATCGCTGCCGACCCGAATGCCGCTGCGCAGGAGAAGATCCGCTGCACCGGGGGTCGTTCGAAGACGAGGACGGTTTTGTCGTTCATCGGTCGATCCCGGATTGATAACACAGCGGACGGGACGTGCATGTCACAACTGTTAGAATCCCGCCCCCATGCGTTGGACCCGCTATTTCATCAATACACTTCGTGAAGTTCCGTCGGATGCCGACGTCATCAGCCAGAAGCTGATGATGCGCGCCGGCATGATCCGCAAGGTCGCGGCCGGCATCTATACCTACCTGCCGCTCGGCCTTCGCTCGATCCAGAAACTGGAGAACATCGTCCGCCAGGAGATGAACCGGGCCGGCTCGACCGAGCTGCTGATGCCGGCCATCCAGCCGGCCGAGCTCTGGATGCAGTCCGGCCGCTGGCAGAAGTACGGGAAAGAGCTGCTGCGGATCAAGGACCGCCACGACCGCGACTTCGTCTTCGGCCCGACGCACGAGGAAGTGATCACCGAGACCGTCCGCGACTCCGTCAGCTCGTACCGCCAGCTCCCGGTCTCGCTCTACCAGATCCAGATGAAGTTCCGGGATGAGGTCCGCCCCCGCTTCGGCCTGATGCGCGGCCGGGAGTTCATCATGAAGGACGCCTACTCCTTCCACTCCAGCCGGGAGTCGCTCGACCAGCATTACGACGAGATGCGCGAAGCCTACTCGCGCATCTTCAACCGCTGCGCCCTCGACCACGTCCCGGTCGACGCCGACACCGGCAACATCGGCGGCTCGGCCTCGCACGAGTTCATGGTGCTCGCCCAGTCGGGCGAGGACGCGGTGGTGAGCTGCCCGAACTGCCGCTACGGTGCAAACGTGGAGAAGGCGACCTCGAAGTTCTTCGACGACAAGGTCGAGCCGGCGCCGTCGGATGCGATTGCCGAGCTGCACACGCCCGGCACGCAGTCCATCGACGACGTCGGCAAGTTCCTCGGCAGGCCGACCTCCGAGCTGGTGAAGACGCTGATCTTCGACACCGACCTCGGCACGGTGATGGTGCTGGTGCGCGGCGACCGCGAGGGGAACGAGGTCAAGATCAAGAATCACCTCGGCGCGCAGTTCCTGGAGATGATCGGGGAGGCGCGTTTCGAGGACGAGACCGGCGGCCCGATCGGCTACTGCGGCCCGGTCGGCACGAAGTGCAAGCGCGTCCTCGCCGACGCGTCGCTGAAGAACCGGAAGCGCTGGATCGTCGGCGCGAACAAGAAGGACCATCATCTCGACTACGCCGTCCCCGGCCGCGACTTCGCGGAGCCGGAGTACGGCGATTTCACGACCGCCATCGCCGGCGATCCGTGCGTCCGCTGCGGCACCGCGCTGGAGATCTACCGCGGGATCGAGGTCGGCCACGTCTTCAAGCTCGGCACGAAGTACTCCGAGGCGATGAGCTGCGTCTACCTCGACGAAGGAGGCCAGCGCGTCCCGATGATCATGGGCTGCTACGGTCTCGGCATCGGCCGTACGGTTGCCTCGGCCGTGGAACAGAGCCACGACGACGACGGGATCATCTGGCCGATGCCGATCGCGCCGTTCGAGGTCGTGGTGACGTCGGTCGGCAAAGACGAGGCGGTCCTGAACATGGCCACCGAGGTCTACGAAAAGCTGGTGGCCGCCGGAGTGGACGTCCTCTTCGACGACCGCGACGAACGTCCCGGCGTGAAGTTCAAGGACGCCGACCTGATCGGCTTCCCCCTTCGCATCGCCGTCGGCGCCAAGAGCCTCGCCAACGGCCACGTCGAGTGGAGCTGGCGGAAGGACCGGGCGAAGCAGCTCGGTGCGCCGGAGGATGTGATCGCGCTGGTGATCGAGGCGGTCCGGGCGGCTCGGGTGTAGCGGCGAGGCCCGAGCCTGAAATTGGAGGGATCCAATGCGTAGGTTCATGGTTGCGGCCCTGGCCGCGCTCGCGCTGCCGGCGGCGGCGCAGAATGTCGACATCGAGGCGCTGTCCGGTCTGCAGTTCAATTTCGGGAATCCCGGCGCGCGGGCGCTGGCGATGGGCGGCGCGTTTCTCGGCCTGGCGGACGACGCGTCGGCCGCGGAGGCGAATCCGGCCGGTCTCACGATTCTCCGGAAGCCCGAGGTGTCGATCGAGCTGCGTCACTTCATCGAACAGCAGGTGTTCACCACTTCCGGGACGTTCCCGGATATCGAGCGGACCGCGTTCAATCATCACAGCAAGTCGGCGATGCTGTCGTTTGCCAGCGTCGTCTACCCGATCCGCAACTTCACGGTCGGCGCGTACTTCCATGAGCCGCTGAACAACGAAGGGGGCGGGTTCGTCGCGCCGCAACGGGACCCGTTCACCGGTGCCGTGACGCCGCTTCCGCACTTCTACATGCCTACCGAGCGGGTTCCGGGGACGGACGAGGTCCGCTTCCTCGACGCTCCGATCACGGCGGAGGAATGCGACCGGCGGCGCAACGAGAGCAACGACCCGTTCACCTGCCAGCAGGTCTTCATCAAGCCGTTCATCTCCGTCCTGCAGGTGAGGCAGCGGACCTGGGGCATCTCCGGCGCATGGCAGGTGCACCCGAGGTTCTCGGTCGGCCTCACCGCGCGGCACCAGCGTTTCCTCGAGTCGGCGGCCACGCTGCGCTACAACGAGTTCTTTCAACTCGAGCAGACGCTCATCCAGGCCACGGCCGAGGAGCGGGACGGCGAAGTGCAACTGGTCGAGCAGAGCGACACCACGTTCGCGGTCGGCTTGAAATGGACGCCGATGGACAAGCTGAGCTTCGGCGCGGTCTACAAGCAGGGGCCCGAGTTCGAGGCGCCGCTCTTCTACGCCGATTCGGCGAACACGAACAACGAGTTCATCGTCGCCGCGAACCCGAGCTTCCACATCCCCGACGTGGCCGGCCTCGGCGTCTCCTACCGTCCGATCCCGGCACTGACGCTGAATGCGGATGCGGTCCGGGTGACGTACTCCAACCTGGTCGACGATTTCGTTGCCAGCGCCGCCGGGGTGGCGGAGCTCGACGAGCCGTTCAAGGCGGACGACGTCACGGAGCTGCGGTTCGGCGCCGAGTACCTCTTCCCGACGAAGATCCCGGTCGCGATCCGGGCCGGCTACTGGCAGGATCCCGCCCATTCGATCACCTGGAACGGCCCGCTGAATCGTCCGAACTTCGTGGCCGAGGCGATGCTGTTCCCGAAGGGGGAAGACCAGGAGCATTACACCCTCGGCGCGGGCCTCGCCTGGCCGCGTTTTCAGATCGATCTCGCGTACGACACGTCGGACCGGTACAAGGCCGGCTCGGTCTCAATGGTGGCGCGGTTTTGAACCGGCTGTGCGAACATGAGTCCGTTCGGAGGGAACAACATGCGTAAGTACCTGATCGCACTCGTGGCCGTGCTCGCGTTGCCCGCGGCGGCGCAGAACGTCGACATCGAGGCGCTGTCCGGCCTGCAGTTCAACTTCGGGAATCCCGGCGCCCGTTCGCTCGGCATGGGCGGCGCGTTTCTCGGCCTGGCCGACGATGCCTCGGCCGCGGAAGCGAATCCGGCCGGCCTGACCATCCTGCGCAAGCCGGAGGTCTCGATCGAGGTCCGCAACTATCTCGAGCAGCAGCTCTTCACCACCACCGGCACCTTCCCGGAGATGGTGCGGACCCCGTTCACGTATCACAGCGACCGCGCGGTGATCACCTTCGCCAGCGCCGTCTTTCCGATCAAGAACTTCACCCTCGGCGCGTACTTTCACGAGCCGCTGAACAACCAGGGCGGCGGCATCGTCGACATCACCGAGGACCCGATCACCGGCGACGTGCTCGGCAGGCCGAACTTCTTCATGCCGACCGAAGTCGTCGGCGACGAGATCCAGTACGTCGGTACGCCGATCTCCGAGCAGGAGTGCGAGAACCGCCGCGAGCAGATGAACAACCCGTTTGCCTGCCTCGAGTTCCGCCTCGATCCGTTCGTCTCGGTGCTCCAGCTCCGCCAGCGAACGTTCGGCCTGGCCGGCGGCTGGCAGGTCCACCCGAAGTTCTCGGTCGGCGGGAGCGTGCGGCACCAGCGTTTCCAGGAAGTGGCCGGCACCCTGCGCCTCGACCCAAACACCGGCCAGTTGAAGCAACTCCTGTATCAGAGCACCGCCGACATCGAGAACGGCAATCTCGAGATCAAGGAAGAGACCGACATCACGTTTTCGGTCGGCTTCAAGTGGGCGCCGACGGACAAGATCAGCGTCGGCGGCGTCTATAAGAAGGGCCCGGAGTTCGCCGCGCCTCTGCTCTACGCCGACGCGAGCAACGATTTCGAGCTGCAGGTGGCCGCGGACGTGAAGTTCCACGTCCCCGACGTCGCCGGCATCGGTGTGTCGGTGCGCCCGATCCCGACGCTGACGATCAATTTCGACGCGGTGCACGTCAAGTACTCGAACCTGGTCGACGACTTCGTCGCCGCCAGCGCCGAGGTCTCGGGCATCGACGAGCCGTTCAAGGCCAACGACGTCGTCGAGCTTCGTCTCGGCGCCGAGTACCTCTTCAGCACCAGGATCCCCTTCGCCATCCGCGGCGGCTACTGGCGTGATCCCGCCCACTCGGTGCAGTGGAACGGGCCGCTCAACCACCCGACGTTCGTGGCCGAACAGATCCTCTACCCCGAGGGAGAAGACCAGAACCATTTCTCCATCGGAGCCGGCCTGGCCTGGCCGCGTTTCCAGATCGACGTGGCGTATGACACCTCGGACCAGTACAAGGTGGGGTCGATCTCTGCGGTGACGCGGTTCTAAAGATTCGTTATCGGTTGTCAGTTGTCGGTTATCTGCCATTCCTCGGCTGACGGGAACACCCATGCGGGACCGCGCCCGAGACGGGATGACTACGTCACAAATCCTCCAACCCCACATTCATCAACTCGAACCGTTCCCATCCCTTGAAGTCGTAATGCCACCACTCCGACGGCAGGGCTTCGAAGCCGTTCCGCTCCATGACCTCCCGCAGCAATGCGCGGTTCGCG
This sequence comes from Thermoanaerobaculia bacterium, assembly GCA_035629865.1. GTDB lineage: Bacteria > Acidobacteriota > Thermoanaerobaculia > Gp7-AA8 > Gp7-AA8 > QHVT01. The sequence goes on from DASPHC010000152.1 coordinate 38,530, forward strand.
AGGGCATCGGCGGGGAGATCGGTGAAGGCATGGGCGGCGCGGGTGGTGAAGTCGTCGTAGGGAGTTGGCATCGGCAGTTCGGCGCCGGTCTTCAGGTCGACGAGGGTGAGATCGACCGCCGCCCCGCGGTTGTGGCGGGAGCCTTTCGCGGGATCGGCGACGTAGTCGGGGTTCTTGATCGGCTCCCACATCGCCTCGGTCACGCGATAAGGACGGTAGGCGTCGAAGACCTTGATGCCGAGGCCGCGCGGGGCGAGCTCCCGCTGCACGTTGACCAGCGCCCGGGCGGCGGGGGCGCGCAGGTACGCCTTCGCGATCGGGTAGAGGGTCTTCTTCATGAAGTTGTTTTCCGTCGCGTAGCGGATGTCGAGCGGGATGCCGAGCGTGGCCAGGTCGACCAGCCGCTTCTCGGGATTCGTCCGTACCAGGCGCTCGTAGGTCGCGGCTTCGGGGACGACCGCGAGTCCGTAACGGTTCGGCGGAATCTCGACCGTCGCGGTCGCGCAGGCGGCGAGTAGACTAATGATGACGAGTCTTGGGAGAAGGCGCATCCTCGCATCGTAAAGCGTCGTCCAATAGACCATGCGAATGATTGTGGGTGTCTTCCTCCTGCTCGCGCTGCCCCTGCAGGCGGACGTGATCGACGACCTCTTGGCGATGCCGCCGGCGCCGCGCGTCCAAGTCACCGACCCGAAGAAAGCGCACGACAATCCGCCGGACGTCTCGGCACCCGTGGAGGAGCTGGCGCGTTACTGGGCGCGCTTCGTGCCCGATCGTCTGCCGCCGCCCGCGGTGCGGGAGCGCCTGGTGGAAACGATCGAGCGGCAACCGCGGTATGTCGAAAACCTGGTGCAGGCGTTTCCACCGCGTGCGGATGTCTGCAGGCGGCTCGCTGGTTTCGAGGAGGCCGGGCAGGTGGCGGAGTGGATGCTCCACCACTGCGCCTCGCATCGAGCGCGCCTGGTTGCGGCGGCAGGGAAGGTGAAAGACGCCGAGGGCTACGTCTCCGGCGGCGACGAACTGGAGGCGCTGGCCCGGGCGGATTGGACGAAAGCGGAGCCGCTCCTGAAGCGGCTGGCCGCATCGCCCGAACCGCGAACGCGCGCACTCGCGCTCGCGCTCCGCTACGAGCACGCGCCCGACGCCGCGGGACGAGTCGCCCTGGAGTCGATTGCCGGGGATGCGAGCGCGCCCGGGGCGGCGCGCGCGCGAGCGTTCGAGGCGCTCGGGAAAGTGGCGGGGGACGGGTTCGAAGACTGGCTGGTCGCGCGGATGCGCGATGCTTCGCTGGCCGGGCTGAAGGATGGCCACTACACCCTCTCGCCGGTCGAGGACGTGGTCGAGCACGATCCCGACCAGTGGATCCCGGTCATGACGCGCCTGCTCTCCTCGAACAATCGCACGGTCCGCTCGCTGGCCGCGAGTGCGCTCGGCCGGTTCCACCTCGAGAAAGCCCGTGCGGACGCGATCGCGCCGCTCATCCCGTGGATCTCTCAGCCGGATTGGGCGGAGGACTTTTCCTCGACCCGTCTATCCGTCGTGCTGAGCGTCGTGCGGCTCGGTCTGCGCGATGCCATCCCGCACCTCGTGCGGGCGGTCGCCAATGACCACGAAGGCGACGGCATCCGGTCCAGCGCCGCGGAGGCGCTGGCCGAATTCGGTGGCGGCATCGGGAGAAAGGCCATGTTCGCGGCGTTGCAGGGGATGCGCGGCGGGAGGGACCGAGCGAGCGTCGCCGGCGCGCTGGTGCGCAGCGGCGGTTTGACGCCGGCCGAGCGGGCTCGCGGACTGGAGGCCTTTGCCTCGGTCGGCGTGAGGGGGCTCGACGGGAAGGATCTCGGCAAGCCGGGGTCGACGGACGCGGTGATCGGTTTGTACATCTCCAAAGAGATGCATGACGACGAGGAGGTCGCCGCGCTCGTTGCCGCGCGCGTGCAAGAGCTCGAGGCAACGCAGCCGAAGCTGGCCGAAAGCCTGGTGGCGGCCGTCCAATGGTGGACGTCGCCGTCGGCCCGGACGCTGCGGATGCGCAGCATCGAGAACGGCAGCGCCGATGCGACCCTTCTTGCGGCGGCACTCATGCGCCGTTACGGAGGGCCGGACCGCGCCGCCCTGGGGCGGCTCGAAGCCGCGGGCGGCATGCGCGCCGGCATCGCCGCGGTGATTTCGGGCGAGACGGGGAAGGTCCTCGCCGGCAGCGATCGTGACGCGCAGCGGGCGCTTCTGGCCGGCTCGCGCCTGATCGGAGAGCCGCTGCCGCTGGAAGCCGTGGGGAAACTCTTCGGGCATTCGCCGCAACTCGACGCCGCGGCGGAGGCGTGGCTCATCGCCGAGGACAGCGCAAGGGCGCGGGCGATGGTGCAGCGGCGCCACCCCGGGGAGCTTCTCATCCTCGGTCTGCGCCCGCATTCCGAGCCCGGAAGCGGGGTCTTCACCGCCTTCGCCACGTGGGAACAGGGCCTCCTCGGCCGGTTCAAGGCGTCGAAGGCGGACGAACTGATTGCCCTCTTCGCGGCCGGCACCTGGATCAAGCCGGTGGCGATCGCCGAGCTCACCATTCACGGCAAGACCGCCACCCTTTCGAGCGAGGGCCGCAGGGTCCCGCTCGACCCGGCGGCGCTGGCGGACCTGCGCACGTTCCTGACCGCGACCCGCTTCGACGACCTGCGGAGTCTCCTGAACGACGGCGCTTACGACGGCGTGCAGTACGAATACGTCCACCTTACCCGGACGGGCGGCCGGCGCGTGTTCATGAACAACCCGGGCTTCGGTCCGGAGGTGTACGTGAAACTGGTGCAGAAGATCGAGGCGCTGGCGCGGTAGGGTCGCCGTCAACGCCCTCCACGCGCATGGTAAGTTAACGCGCTCGCATGGAGCTCGACATCTTCTTCTCCATCTGCCAGACCGACGTGCACGGCTACACGCCGAGCGAACGGGTGATGTTCGAGAACTTCTTCGAGCAGGTCGTGCTCGCCGACGAGCTGGGCTTCGGCACGGCCTGGGTGGCGGAGAGCCATCTCTCGACCGAGGTCCAGAAGAGCAATCCGGGAGCGGTCATCCCCCACTTTGCAGGGGAGATCGGGTTGAACACCGACATCCTCCAGCTCGGACATCGCGTGTTTGCGCGGACGAAGCGGATCGGGATCGGCTCGGCGATCATGAACATCCTCTGCAACGGCGGCCCGGTCGCCGCGGCGGAGCGGATCAAGACCTTTCTGACGCTGCACGGCCTCGACCCCGAGGAGCAGCGCATCCTGACGGTCGGCTTCGCGTCGGGCCGCTTTCCCTTCATCAACGTCCCCTACGGCATCGTTCCGCGCGACCCGGTCGAAGCGGCGGCGTGGCCAGTGGTGAAGAACAAGATCTTCGAAGAGGCGACCGAGATCTTCCTGCGCCTGTTGAAAGGGGAGGTGCTGAGCTCCGAGCAGATTGCCCGCCGATCGCTGAAGCGCGCCGATTTCTGGAAAGACGAGGACTGGCAGCGCGTGCAGGATGCCTACGGCCAGTACGCGGACGAGATCCCGCTCCAGCCGCGCTGGCGCTTCCCGAACCTGAAGATCGTCCCCTCCGAGCCGCGGATGGAACTGCTCCGCCTCTCCATCGGCTCGCACGACCCGGCCACGCAGATCTTCGCCAACACCATCCTCCCGGTGGGCGTCTTCAACCTCTCCATCACCCCCGGCGACGAGATCGAAAAGACCAACGAACGGATGCGCACGCACTACCACCCCGACGGCGGCGGCTGGCAGCGGCGCCTCATGCCGCGCACGGTGCTGGTATTCATCAACGACGATCCTGCCCAGGCGCAGGAGGAAGCGCGCGACGCCCTCTCCAACTACTGGCGCGCTCTCGAAGGGACGCTCGACGAGGAAAAAGTCCGCCGCGCCACCAACAATGCCCTGGTCGGAGACCCCGAAACGATCGCCGCCCAGATGCGCGAGCGCTTCGATCCGGAGGACCGGCTCATGCTCTGGTTCGACTTCAATAACCACGACTCACAACGCGTCATGAAAAACATGCACGATTTTGTGACGCGTGTGATTCCCCAGGTACGCTGACGACGATGACCACGATCACCGACCCGCCCGCCCAGACCTTCGACGAAGCCGCCGCGCCGAACTTCGCGCGGGCGATGCCGAACTGGCAGCCGCTGGTGGAGTACCGCCGGAACGGCGTGGCGGAGAACACGATCCATGGGGCGGTGTCGTGGGTGACGGGGAAGAACCTGCTCTATTCGTTCGGCGGGAACGTCGAGGTCTACGGCCGCTCGATGGTTAAGCCGATCATGATGAAGGTCTTCACCAAAGAGTTCGCGAACGAGCTGACCAGCGAGCAGAAGGCGATCTCCGTCGCGTCGCACAACGGTGACGCGGAGCATGTCGCCACGGCGCGGTCAATCCTGCGCGAGGCTGAGTTCGGGATGATGCAGGCGCCGCTCGACGTGCCGCTGGTGCAGTTCGGCCGGCAGGTGCGCCGCCCGCGCCGCTGGTATCACTGCTGTTCGGGCGAGCACGCCGCCATCCTCCGCGGCTGCCGGCTGAAGGGCTGGCGGCGTGTCGGCTACGTCTGGCCGCACCATCCGTTCTTCCAGGAGTACCTGCAGTACATCCGCGGCGTCCTCGGTCCCGAGTGGAAGGCGGGGGCGATCGCCAAGGACGGCTGCGGCCTGCCGACCGTTTCGAACACCGTCACCGACCTGGCCCGCCTCTTCGCAAATCTGGTCACGGAGAAGGACCAGGACTGGATCTGGGGTGCCATGACCGCCCATCCCGATCTCATCGGCGGTTTCAATCGCCTCGACTCGACGATCCTCAAGGCCTGCGGCGGCCGGGTGCTGGCGAAGGAGGGGGCGGACGGTCTGCTCGGCCTCTCGATCGAGCATCCGGAGTATCCGGAAGGCCTCGGCGTGGTGGTGAAGATCGCCCACGGCTGGAATCCTCAGGCGACCTGGTACATCGCCCGCTACATCCTCGGCGTGCTCGGTTTTGAGTTCCGCAATCCGTACAAGCTGCGCCGGCAGAAGGCGTTCATCGTCCCGGAGGTCATCCCGCCGAACCTGCGCGAGCGGATGGCGGCAATCGTGCCGTGGGATTCGTGGGACCCGGATATCGACCGGTGGGAGTTCGATCCGGAGGAGTTCATTGCGCCTCGCTAACTTCATCAAGGGCGGGTTCGGCGGGCCGTGCTGCGATCAGTATTTCGACGACATCGCACCGGCGACCGGGAAGGTCATCGCGAAGATTCCGGCCAGCGATGAGCATGATGTTCATGACGCCGTCTTCGCCGCGCGGATGGCCTTCGAAGATTGGTCGCGCACGACTGCGGACGAGCGCAGCCGGCTGCTCCTGAAGCTCGCCGACCTCATCGAACAGAACGCCGAGGAGCTCGCACGCGTCGAGAGCGAAGACACCGGCAAGCCGATCTCGCTCGCGCGGCGGCTCGACATTCCCCGCGCCGTCGCGAACTTCCGCTTCTTCGCCACGGCCATCCTGCACGGCTCGAGCGAGGCCCACGTCACCGACTCGGCGGCGCTGAATTACACGCTGCGGCAGCCGCTCGGTGTGGTCGGCCTGATCTCGCCGTGGAACCTGCCGCTGTACCTCCTCTCGTGGAAGATCGCGCCGGCCATCGCGGCGGGGAACACCTGCGTGGCCAAGCCGTCGGAGCTGACGCCGCTGACCGCGCATCGCCTCGCCGGCTTGTCGATCAAAGCCGGCATCCCTCCCGGCGTCATCAACATCGTGCACGGCTACGGGCCGAGTGCCGGAGCCGCGCTGTGCGAGCACGAGGACGTAAAGGCGATCTCGTTCACCGGCGGCACGGTCACGGGTGCGAAGGTCGCCGCGGCCGCCGCGCCGAAGTTCAAGAAGCTCTCCCTCGAGCTCGGGGGGAAGAACCCGAACGTCATCTTCGCCGACGCCGATCTCGACGAGTGCGTGGCGACGTCGATCCGCTCGAGCTTCTGGAACCAGGGCGAGATCTGTCTCTGCGGCTCGCGGATCCTCGTGGAGCGTTCGATTCACGACGAGTTCGTCGACCGATTCGTCGCGGCGACGCGCGCCCTGCGCATCGGCGACCCGCTCGACGAGTCGACCGACGTCGGCGCCGTCATCAGCGAGGCCCACGCGCAGAAGGTCCTTGGCTACGTCGAGCTGGCGAAGCAGGAAGGCGGCACCGTCGTCACGGGCGGCAATCGCCTCGACCGTGACGGCTTCTTCATCGCGCCGGCCGTGATCACCGGACTGGGAAGCTATTGCCGCACGACGCAGGAAGAGATCTTCGGACCGGTCGTGACCATCACCCCGTTCGAGCGCGAAGAGGAGGCCATCCGCTTCGCCAACGCCACGCGTTACGGCCTGTCCGCGTCGCTCTGGACCCGCGACCTCCAGCGCGCCCACCGCGTCGCCGCCGCCCTCCACGCCGGCACCGTCTGGATCAACTGCTGGCTCCTCCGCGATCTCCGCGTCCCCTTCGGCGGCATGAAGGACAGTGGGGTAGGACGTGAGGGGGGATTCGCATCTCTCGAGTTTTTCACTGAAGCGAAGAATGTGTGCGTGAAACTATGAGCCTAGAAACAAAGAGCGGCCAGATCGTCGGCGGCGTCCTCGCGCCGCATCCTCCTCACATCGTTTACGGCGAGAACCATTGGCGCAATGAGCCGAAGTCGGAGTGTGGGTGGGAGGTGCTGCGCTGGGGGTACGAGCGGGCGCGGAAGCATTTTCTGGAGAAGAAGCCGGATGTGATCCTCGTCCACTCGCCGCACTGGCAGACGGTGATTGGCCATCACTTCCTCGGCCTGCCGGAGTTTCACGGCCTCTCGGTCGACCCGATCTTTCCGAACCTCTTCCGTTTTCAGTACGACCTGAAGGTGGATGTGGAGCTGGCGGAGCTGATTGCGGCGGAGGGGAAGGAGATGGGGCTCATCACGAAGATGATGCGCAACCCGCACTTCCGGGTCGACTACGGGACCATCGTCTCCTGCCACATGATGAATCCCGACTGGGACATCCCCATCGTCGGCATCTCCTCGAACAATTCGCCGTACTACTTCTCGAACGAGATGGGACAGGCGCAGATGGTCCAGCTCGGGCAGGCGACGAAGCGCGCCATCGAAAAGAGCGGCCGCCGCGCCGTCCTCCTCGCGTCCAACACCCTTTCCCATCGTCACTTCACCACCGAGCCTGAGATTCCCGAAGACATGTCCCGCGAGCACGTGTACGAGCACTCGGGGTACCTGTGGGACATGCAGGTCATTGACTTGATGCGGACCGGGAAGACGAAGGAGCTGATCGCGATCCTGCCGGAGTTCATGGATCACGCGGTGAGCGAAGTGAAAGCAGGTTCGCTGGCGTGGATGCTGTCCGCGCTCGACTTTCCGACGTATCCCGCCGAGGTCTACGGCTACTGGACGGTGATTGGGACTGGGAACGCGGTCGTTGGTTGGGATCCGGTGCTGAAGGAGCAGGCGGTTTCGCAGGCGGTTGCACGATGATCCTGAAGGCGTACGTGGTTCCTGGGCAACCGCATCCTCTCCTTGCGCCCGAGAAGAATGCCGGATGGGCCTCGCTGAGATCTTCGTACGAAGCGGTCGGCCGCGAGATCGCCAATTCCGGCGCGGAGCTGATCCTCGTTTACTCGACTCAATGGTTCTCCGTCATCGGCCATCTCTTCCAGGTCGATCCGAATCCGACGTGGACGCTCGTCGATCAGAACTGGTACGAGTTCGGGGAGATCCCTTACTCCTTCCGGATCGATCCGGAGTTCGGGAAGTTGTATTGCCGGCTTTGTAAAGAGCATGGGATGCAGGCGGCGACGGTGGCGTATCACGGGTTTCCGATCGATACGGGGACGGTGGTCGCGCTGAAGCTGCTGAATCCGGACAACGCCATTCCGGCGTCGGTGGTGTCGTGCAACATCTACGCGGAGCGGGAGGAGACGCGGGCGCTGGGGTTTGCGGCGCGGGCGGCGATCGAGGCGTATGGGAAGAAGACGATCGTGGTCTGCGTGACGAATCTGTCGAACCGCTACGAGGTGGCGGAGATCGACCCCGCGCAGGACCGGATCTCGTCGCAGAAGGACGATGAGTGGAACCGGAAGCTGCTGGAGATGCTCGGCGAGGGGCGGCTGGAGGACGTGGCCCAGGTGGCGCGCGATTTTGCCCGCGAGGCCAATGCGGACATGGGCTTCAAGGCCATCTGGTGGCTCGGCGCGGTGATGGGGGAGCACAACAAGTACGACGGCAAGGTGTGGGATTACCAGCCGGTGTGGGGGACGGGGAACGCGATCGTCGAGCTGACGCCGAACGAGCGGAAGCAGATGGACTGGGAGAAGGAGTTCGACGAAGGGCCGATCCAGACGTTTGCCGCCGAGGAAGGGGGCACCGGGCTCGAATCGCACAACGTGCTGGCCGAAGGGCCGGACGTGCATGCGCAGAGCGAAATGTCGTCGCAGGACGACTATGGCGCGCCGGCGCCGGTCCATCGCGATGACGCCATCCGGACGGACCGCGCGCCGAAGCCGGTCGGGCCATATCCGCATGCGCGGCGCGCCGGCGGGCTGCTGTATCTCTCCGGGATCGGCCCGCGCACGCCGGGCACGGGCGAGATCCCCGGCATGATCCGCGACGGCGCGGGGAGCGTGATCGGGCACGATATCGAGGTCCAGACGCGCGCCTGCATCGAGAACGTGAAAGCGATTCTCGAAGACGCCGGCAGCTCGCTGGAGAAGGTCCTCGACGTGACGGTCTACCTGACCGACATGCAGCGCGACTTCGACCGCTTCAACAAGGTCTACGGCGAGTACTTCGGAACCATTCAACCCACCCGCACGACCGTCGGCGTCGACTCGCTGCCGACACCGATTGCGGTGGAGGTCAAGGTGATCGCGGCGGAGTGAGGGTCTGACTAACGGAGCGCCGGTCTTCGACCGGCCGGTCCGCCGGCATTCTGCCGGCAGGCTCTCGGGAGACGTTTCCTCGCACACTGCCGACCGAAGGTCGGCGGACCGGCCGGTCGAAGACCGGCGCTCCGATTGACGTCGGGTTACCTTTCGTACGCCGCGGTCAACCGTTCCGCCGCCCGCCCGTATCCGAACTCCTGGGATCGTGCGACCACCTCTCGCCGCGCCTGCTCGCGATCGTGCGTCAGGAGGGACGCAGCCAGCGCCGTCAGCGCCTCCGGATCGCGCGCGGGCGCCACGGCCTCGGCGCCGATCAACGCCGCCACTCCTTCCACCGGATACGCCGCCACCGGGACTCCGCACGCCATCGCCTCCAGCACCGCCCGATGCCCTTCGTCCGAGCCGCGCTCGGTGAAGAGGAGGAGATCGGAGGCGCGATAGTGCTCGGCGAGGTCGTCCTCGTGATAGCCGGCCCAGATCAAGTCCGCGGTGATCCCGAGATCGGCGGCGAGGGCTTCCAGCGCCGGCCGATGCTCGCCGTGTCCGATGACCATCATCCGTACGCCGTCCATACGGGCGCGGAGGAAGGCGAATGTAGACAGCGCTTCCTCGAAGCCGCGGCGCTTCGAAAGCTTGCCGATCACCGTCACCAGCTTTGTCCTCGAATGGATGCCGTACAGGCCGCGCACGTTCGGGCCGTCCGGCGAGAACTGCCCGTGCTCGAGGGGCGGCGGGGTGAAGACCATACCGGGGTAGACGCCGAGGAACGCCTCGTTGACGGCGAACAGGTGCGCGGTACGCGAGACCAGCATGCGCGTGAACGGATCGCCGCGCAGCACCCGCCGGGCGTGGAACGTCCGCGCGACGCGCGCCTTCGTGCCGCGGACCGCTATCCGCGCCAGCCAGTGGTCGTACGTCAGGTGCGCGTGGACGACGTCGAAGCCGTGCTGCTCCACCAGCCGCCGGATCGCACGGACGCTCCGGAGAAACGAAGCGGGGTTCTGGGCCTTCCCGATCACCGCGTGCGTGTAGTCGAGGTGCCCGATCTTCGCCTCGAGCTTGTAGCCCCCGACATAGGCGTAGTGGGCCTCGACGGCGGCGGCGCGCAGTGCCTCCACCTCCGCGAAAGCGGGGGCGGCGGCGCCGGTCCAGCGGTTACCCGCGGCAAGGTGGAGAATTTTCATCGAAACGGCGGGGCTGCTATAGTCGCGACCCGATGGCCGTCGACCAGGAACTGCTCGAGATTCTAGCCTGCCCGATCTGCAAGGAAGAGGTGAAGCTGGTGCCGCTCGCGGAAGCCCGCCGCACCAGCGTGCGCGATAAGTTCCGCGAGAAGTTCCGCGGCGAGGAGCCGGTCGTCGAGCAGGGGCTGCAGTGCGTGAAGTGCGGCCGCGTCTATCCGATCGTCAGCGACATCCCGGTGATGCTGCTGGAAGAGGCCTTCGAAGACTGAAGATGTCCGAGGCGCCTTCCAATCCTCAATCCTCAATCCTCAATCCTCAATCCCCGCGTCAGACCTACTTCGGCCACATCTCCCCCCTCGTCTCCGCCTCCGCGGTCCTCTACTTCCTCAACATCATCTTCCAGGGGAAGATCGCGACCGTCGAGCTGGGCGCCTTCTGGGTCATCTTCACCCTCGGCTGGGCCCTCGCCCGCGGCGACGTCCGTTTCTCCTGGCACATCCTCTACTTCCCCCTGCTCCTGTACGGCGTCGTCTCCACCGTCTCCGCGCTGGCCTCGCCGCGGCGCCTGCACGCCTATGGCGAGAGCATGCTCTGGTTCAAGATGCTCATCTTCCCGGCGGCGATCCTCCTCCTCCGGGAGCTGCCGCGGCTGCGCGACCTGATCGTCAAGGCGCACGCGATCTTCGTCACCTACATCTCCCTCTGGGGGCTGATCGAGTTCATCTTCTTCGACCGGCGCGACCTCGAGCACCGGATCAACGGTCCCTCGACGCACGTCATGACCTTCTCCGGGCTGCTCCTCCCGCTGTCGCTGATGCTGCTGTTCCTCTGGTGGCACGAGCGAAAGTGGTGGCAGCTCGTCTCCGGGAGCCTGGCCACCGTGACTCTCCTCCTGACCTTCACCCGCAGCGTCTGGCTGGGGTGGGTCGTGGCGGCGGCGGTGGTGCTCCTGGTGACCCGGGCTCGCCTCGTCTTCTATGCGCTCCCGGCGCTGATCCTCTTCCTGACCTTCATGCCGATGGCGCTCTTCAGCCGGATGGTCTCGGCCTTCGACACCCGCCAGGAGTCGAATTTCGACCGGATCCGGATGCTCGAGGCAGGCGTGGAGATGATCAAAGACTTCCCGATCCTCGGCGTCGGCCCGGCCAACACCAAAGAGTTCTACTCGATCTACCGGAAGCACGACGCCCCCCGGGCCAGACCGGCCCACCTCCATAACAACGTGATCCAGCTCTGGGCGGAGCGGGGAATCCTCGGCCTGGGTGCCTACCTGCTCCTTCTCACCCTCTTCCTCCGGGAGTGCATCCGGGCCTGGAGCACTCCGCGGCGGATGTGGGCGGAGGTGGGGGTGGCGGTGGCGGTGAGCCTGACGGTGGCGGGGCTGTTCGAGTTCAACTGGGGAGACACCGAGGTTTTCTACATCCTGTTGAACTTATTTGCCCTCGTGGCGGTGTCGGTCGAGCAGCCCCGGCCGGAGTCGAATGAACTTCATCCGGGCCTTGTTCCTGCCCCCGCGTAGCGTCCTGAAAAGGGCGCGGAACCTTTCCGCACATGTCCACGTCCAACCAGAGAGAAACCGGGGAAATGAAGCACCTGAGCGATCAGGAATTGATGGCAATCGTTCAGGCCGGCGACAACTCCCCGGCATCTGAGATCTACGACCGCTACAGCGGAAGGATCTACAACTTCGCGTTCCGGTTCCTCAGGAACGCGGAGGCGGCAGAGGACGCGACACAGGAAGCTTTCATCAAAATGCTCAAGTACTCCAATCAGTACAACGGAACCGCCAAGCTCACCACCTGGCTGTTCTCGATCACGGCAAACCTTTGCCGCGATTACCTGAGGAAGGCCGACAACAGACCGAAGGACTCGGACGACGTGCTGATCACGTTGCCGGGGCCGGACGAGCTCAGCCCGGACCGGTCCTTCGAGCAGCGAGAGAACGAGCAGCGGGTCCAGCGGGCGCTGGCCGTGCTGACCGCCGAGCAACGCGAAGCCGTCGTGCTGTCGCGCTATCAGGGACTGTCGTACGCCGAGATCGCACAGATCGCCGGCTGTTCGGAGGGGGCGGTCAAGACCCGCGTCTTCCGGGCCATGGAAACAATGAAACGAGCCCTCATGGGTGAAGCGAGTGGAGGAGACAGATGTCTGAATGTAGTGCAGTGAGAGAAGGGATGCCTCTCCTTCTCACCGAGTCGCTCGACGCGAACCGGCGCGAACTGACGCACCAGCACATCGAGAGCTGCGGTCTCTGCAGCGCGGAATGGGAAGCCTATCGCGAGACGTGGGCGATCATGGGCGACCTCCCCGAGGTCGCGGTCCCGGCGCAGGTGAAAGAAGCGTTCCTGCAGAAGGCGGGCATCGCTCCGAAGCAAGCGGACAACGTCGTACCGTTCCGGCGCCCTCCCGCGTTCAAGTGGATCGCCCAGGCGGCCGCGGTGGTGATCCTGGCCGGCGGCAGCTACTTCCTCGGCGACCGCAACGCGGATCGCATCCAGACCATGCCGGCGACCCTCAACAACGTCACGGCGAGCCCGTTCAACACCGTCTCGCACCAGGAGCCGATGTCGATCGCCGAGACCCGCGTGCTCGACGCCGACGCCATCAGCCCCGAGTTCGAGGGGCGGCCCAACATCAGCAACGTCCAGATCATCGACGGCGACGCCAGCGACGACAAGGTGGTCATCTCGTTCGACATCTCCTCCAAGTGGACGGTGACCGGCAGCCCGAACGACAAGAGCATCGTCCGTCTCTCGTCCTACATGATCGAGAACGAGGAAACGGTCACCCCGCGCGCGAATGCGATCGAGTGGGTCCGCCGGACGTACTCCGATCCCGCGAATGCGAATCCCGAGATTGCCACGGCGTGGGCCCGGCAGCTCAACAACGACTCGCACGAAGGGGCGCGCATCCGCGCCGTCGAAAACCTGACCAACCTGCCGCCGGCGGTGGCGACGCCGACCCGCGACGCCCTCATCACCGCCCTGCAGAACGACCCGAATCCCGCCGTCCGGATGAAGGCCGTCGAGGCCCTGGCGAACCTGGTTCGCAGCGGCGCGGTGCTCGACAAGACCACCGTCGACACGCTCCGGCGGAAGGCCATGCAGCAGGACGAAAACCAGTACGTCCGCGTCAAAGCGGCGGAAGCGCTCAGCAACATCAAGCCGTAACAGCAAGCGAACCGACACATGAATATCCGGTCTCTCACCGCCATCGTCATCCTGACCGCCGGCATTGCTGCGTCCGCGCAGCAGAAGCCGGCGATGGTCCGGAAGACGATCCGCACCGATCAGAAGTTCACGGTCGCCGCCGGCGGGTCATTCGTGCTGGAGAACCCGATCGGCAACATCGAGATCCTCGGCGCCGACGTCGTCGACGTCGAGGCGTCGATCGTGACGACCATCACCGCCGAGACCGAGGCGATCCTGAAGGAGGCCCAGCGCCAGTCGGGCATCGCCATCGGCGGCAACGTCAAGACGCGCATCGTCCGCACCGCGGTCGCACTCGACGGACAGAAGAAGCCGTGGACCATGCGCTCTCACTGGACGGTGCGCGTGCCGCGCAGCATCAGCGTGCGCATCATCTCCAGCTCGAGCGAACGGATCCGCATCGTCGACCTCGCCGGAAGCATCCACGTCAAGAACTTCAACGGCAACGTGATCGTCTCCAACGTGGCCGGGGCAGCGTTCGTCGAAAGCGTCAACGGCTCGATCGTCTACTCGACGGCCGTGCCTCACAAGAACGTCGTCCTGTCGACGGTCAACGGCCATGTCACGGCCACGGTAGCCGGCACCGCCGATTTCCGGTGGGTGGCGGAGACCGGGACGGGCGACATCCGGACGAACTTCGCGCCGCGCGGCCGGTTTGGCGGTGCGACCTTCCGCGGCACCGTCAATGCTCCGGGCGGCCCGACCATCACCACGCAGTCGCTCATGGGCAACGTTTACCTGCTGACGTCGGGCACCTCCGCGACGGCCTCGCAGTCGATCCGTACGGCCAGGCCGGCGGTGATGTCGGCGGCGTTCGAACCGACGGTCGGCCAGCCGGAGCCGGGGCCGAACGGGCAGCGCGTCTTCACCCGCGGAGTGTTCCGCGGATCGCTGGTCTACCAGACCAGCGTCGGCGACGTCCGGGTCAACGAGATTCACGGCCGTGCCGACATCCGCACCGGCGCGGGCGAAGTCCGCCTCGGCTCGGTGACCGGCTCCTGCAACGTCACCTCCAAGGGAGGGCCGCTGCAGCTCGGCGAGATCCTCGGCCCGCTGACCGCGTCCACGGGCGCCGGCGACATCCTCGTCGACAGCACGCGCCGCGGCGGCACCATCACCACCAAGGGCGGCACGATCCGCCTGCTCTACACCAGCGGTCCGACGCGCCTCGAGTCCGGCGGCGGCGACATCATCGTCCGCCAGGCTGCCGCTCCGATCGTGGCCGAGACGACCTCGGGGGACATCGCCATCACCGTCGACGGGGCGTCCAAGAGCGAGACCATCGACGCCAAGACCGGCAAGGGGAACGTCGTGCTGCAGGTCGGCCCGAAATTCGCCGCCGACATCGACGCCACGATCATCACCACCGACCCGAACGCCGACACGATCCTCTCCGACATCCCCGGCCTGTCGATCACCCGCCAGCAGGTCTCGGGCAAGACCCGCGTCCGCGCCGTCGGCAAGATCAACGGCGGCGGCGAGAAGGTCGTGCTCCTGGCCACCAACGGCGACATCCGCATCACCACCGGCGCCGTCGCCCCGACGATCGTCCGGCCGCGGTAGGTTGGGGCGTTGTGGCAAGTGGCATGGCCCCTCACCCCGTCCGGCGCCTGAGCTCCTGACAAACTCGCTGCCGCTTGGACGGTTGACGTATTCGCCACACGCAGGCGCCGAACATCCCTCTCCCCGGCCCGGCGGGGAGAGGGGCAACAAAGCCCGTATTTAATCGCAAAGAAAGGTGTTGGCTCGGTGTGTTGCCCCTCGCCCCTCTCGTAGGGGAGAGGGATGCCGGGCACCTGCGCGTGGCTGATTCACCATCGTCGCAACTCGACACGCGCTGCCTTAGAAGACCAGGTGCCCGGCGGGGTGAGGGGTCGTGCCACAGGCGCTGAGTGTCCGCCCTCACATCGACCCGATCAGCATGCCGCAGGTTCCGGCGAGCAGGGTCATGAGCGCGCCGCCGATGAGGACGCCCGTCGCCAGGTCGGCGTTGCCGCGACCGGTCAGCCACCACGCCAGGTAGTACGCCGTGCCCGCGAACAGGAGCGAGAGGACTGTTCCGACGACGGTCTTCACCCCATCGCTCGTTCCGATCGACTGGCCCAGGAAACCGCCGCCCAGCATCGTGAGCGGAACGATGAAGATCCCGAGAGCAAGGGCGATGAACACTCCGCCGATCACGGCGCCCCACGACACCGGTTTCTTCGTCTCTACATCCATGCGCGTTCCACTCCTTCTCTCAGCGGCGCGAGCCGCGTCTGCTCCAGATCGTCGCGGTAGAACATGTTGTACGTGTCGAACGGGATGATGCGTCCGTCGGGATGGGCGATGTGGACGCACGACTTCTTGACCGAGCGGAGATCGAACGACCGGGCGTCGATGAATTCGAGGATCAGTACCCGGAAGATGTTCGCGTAGCCGATCGTCTCGGGGACGGACGCACGCGGGATGCAGCAGAGGAGATCCTTCAGCTTCGACGGCTGCGAGTCGGCGCCGAGGGCGGTGGTGAAGACGTCGAAGAAGGCGTTGCGGACCGAGTCGTCGCGCTCGAAGACGATCGTATTGCGGCTGCCGTCGATCAGCGCCTGGCGGTCGATCATCGACGTCAGCGGAACGGCACCGTCCCCGGTCTTGAACGCGTAGCCCATGCACAGCGCATCGGGATGACATGGCACCGGGATCAGGTCCTCGGGGCGGAAGAGCGGCGATTGCTCGAGGATCTTCCGCCGCACCTCGGATAGCGTCAGCCGATGGCTGGCGTCGTCGTAGCCGTCCAGACGCCCGGCGGCCTGCACCGGCTGGAACGTGATGCCGCGGACGCATGGCTGCCGGAGGGCGAAGTCGAGGATCTCGCCGATCTCGTCGTCGTTCACTCCCTTCTGCAGCGTCACCACGAGCGTCGTCGAGATTCCGGCGGCGTTGAGATGCTCGAGGGCGCGCATCCGCACGTCCCTCAGGTCGGCGCCGCGGAGCACTTCGAGCGGCCGGGAGCGGAGCGAGTCGAACTGCAGGTAGAGCTCGAAGCCCGGCATGTACGACGCCAGCCGCTTCGCGAGCTCCGGATCGCGTGCGATCCGGACGCCGTTCGTGTTCACCATCAGATGCCGGATCGGCCGCCGGCGCGCCGCGTCGAGGATGGCGAAAAAGTCGGGGTGGATCGTCGGCTCGCCGCCCGAGATCTGCACGATGTCGGGCTCCCGCTCGTTGGCCACGACCGCGTCGAGCATCCGCTCGATCGTCTCCAGAGAACGGTGCGTCTGCCGCTCCGGACCGCTCCCCGCGTAACAGACCGGGCAGCGGAGATTGCACGCGTCCGTCACCTCGATCAGCGTCAGGCAACTGTGCTGTTCGTGGTCCGGGCAGAGGCCGCAGTCGTAGGGGCAGCCGTGCGCGATCGCGGTGTTGCGGCGGTACGGCATCTCCGGCGGCTTGAGGAAGACCTCCCGGCACTGCCGGTAGTAGGGGATGTCGTCGGAGACCAGCACCTTCTCGTTGCCGTGCCGCGGGCAGTGCTTGGTCAGGTAGACGCAGGTGTCCTCGAACACGATCTTAGCGTCAACGCGCCGGTAGCAGGTGGAGCAGATCGAGACCGCCGTGTCGTAGAAGAGGTAGGGACGGGTCAGGCCGGTCATGCCGTCACCGCCGCGCGCTCGCGCAACACGAGCTCCTTTCCGCACCAGGCGGCGGCGGCCAGACACGCCCACTGGATCGCCGTCAGGCCGCTGCCGAGTGGCTCCGGAAAGGGCTTCAGGAAATCGACGAAGAACCGGAACAGCAGATAGGAGCCGAGAAAGTACTGGAAACGTGCACCCGGAACGCGCACCTGGCGCAGCAGCGGGACGAGCGCGAGGAGGAACGCGATCTCGTACAGCGCCACCGGATGGCGGCGCACACCATCGCCGATGGCAATTCCCCACGGGAGATCGGTCGGGAGGCCGTGCGTCCGGTCGGCCGGACCGCTCAGGAAACAACCGACGCGGCCGAGGACCATTGCCAGCATCAACGGGTAGACGAACAGGTCGCCGGTTCTGGTCCGGACGCCGATCCATTTCTTGGCCAGCTCGACGCCGATCAGGCCGCCCAGGAGCCCGCCGACGACGGTCTTCCCTTCCAGCATCCGGGAGAAGTCGAGACCGGGCTCGCCGAGCCACCAGAGCAGGCGCGCACCGACTGCCGCCCCGATTGCGGCACCGGCCAGCACCGCGAGGCGGGAGCGGTCGTGGATCGGATCGCCTTCCTGTTTCCTCAGGTACGCGTAGAGCGCTGCCCCCAGCGTGGTGCCGGCCAGCTCGAGCAGAGTATGGAGGAGCACGGCTCCAGAATAGCAGGCGGCATGCGATGCGCGCCGGTAGTGCTAGGATTCGCGGCCGATACGACAAGGGGGTTGAACTTGAAACGAATCTTCTTCGGCGTTCTGATGGTCGCGCTCGCCGCCTGCGGTGAGCGTGGCAACGATGCCGCAACGACCACGCAGGGCGACACTGCCGTCACTACCGAGACCAGCGTCACCCAGCTCGGCACGACGGACACGGCAGCAACCGCTACGACCGACACGAGCGCCACCGACACGACCGCAACTACGACCGCGCCGCCGGCCACGACGGGCGGGAAGCAGGAGAAACCGATGAGCACCAGTAACGACAAGGTCGCCGAGCTGCACACCACTGCCGGCGAGATCCACATCCGCTTTTTCCCCGACGTCGCCCCGAACCACGTGAAGAACTTCCTCGACCTCGCCCAGCAGGGCGCCTACAACGGCACGAAGTTCCACCGGATCATCCCCGGCTTCATGATCCAGGGCGGCGACCCGAATACGATCAGCGGCGACCCGAGCTCCTGGGGCACCGGCGGGTCGAAGAACAACCTGAAGGCGGAGTTCAACACCGTCTCGCACAAGCGGGGCATTGTCTCGATGGCGCGCTCGCAGCATGTCGACAGCGCTTCGTCGCAGTTCTTCATCGTCGTGGCCGACTCGACGTTTCTCGATCGCCAGTACACCGTCTTCGGACAGGTGACGAAGGGGATGGACGTTGCCGACAAGATCGTCTCCGCCCAGAAGGGAGCGAACGACCGGCCGCATAACCCGACCACGATCACGAAGGTCGTCGTCCGCGACGCCCAGGACAGCGAAAAGGGGCCGGCGCCGAAATGACCCCACAGGCGTCATCCTGAGCGAAGCGAAGGATCCCGCCTCGTGAGCTCGTTACCCCAGGAAGCCGCGGATTACGTCACCCGGTGGCTCGGTCCCGGCTGGACCGCGCGTCCGCTGGCCGGAGACGCGTCGGTCCGCGCGTATTACCGCGTCACCGCACCGGATGGCCGGACGTACATGCTGGCGTACTACCCCGAGGAAGTGCGCGCGCAACTGGCGCGCTTCCTCGGCGCGTACGAGGCCGTGGCGCCGCACGGACGGATCCCCGAGGTGCTGCAGCATTGCGACTTCGCGGTGCTGCAGCACGACGTCGGCGACCGCACCCTGTTCGACGTGCTGCACGAAGACCGCGAGGAGGGGATCCGGCTCTACCGCGCGGCCATCGGCCTGCTGGCCGGCTTCCAGCAGGCGCCCGACCGCGGGCTGAACGCGCCCTTCACGGCGGAGTTCTTCGTCGCCGAGCTGCAGATGGCGCGCGAGTTCTACGTCGAGATGCTCATGGGCGTCGACGGCGCGCCGCTGCAACCGTACATGGAAAGCGTGTGCAAAAACGTTGCGCGCCACCCGTATCGTTTATGTCATCGTGATTTTCACGGCCAAAATCTGCACGTTTACGATGACACGATTTACCTGATCGATTATCAGGACCTGAGAATGGGTCCGGATACGTACGACGTCGCCTCCCTGCTGCGCGACCGCGGCGTCGGCCGGATCCTCGGGGACGGGACGGAGCTGGAACTGCTGGCGTACTACGCCGAGGTGGCGAGGCTGGAAGATGCCGGCGAAGGCAGCGTCCGCCGCCGCTACTTCGAGACCCTGCTCCAGCGCTCCGTCAAGATCCTCGGGACGTTCGCGAAGCAGCCCATCGTCCGCGGGCGGATGCACTACCTCGAGTTCATCCCCGCCACGCTGGAAAGCATTCGCCGCTGCCTCGAAGAATTGCCCGCGTACGCCGCGCTTCGCGATATGTTCCCGCTGCAGTTCGACCTGGGGGCGGCGCGAAAGCGTGCACAGGAATTGAACGAGACCCTTCAAGGCTGACGGCCGGGTGCCGGCGGCAGGAGTCAACTTACATGGCCAAGCACAAGATCACTCTTCTCCCGGGCGACGGCATCGGCCCGGAGGTCACGGCGGCGGTGGTGCAGATCATCGAGTGCGCCGGCGTGGACGTGGAATGGGAGAAGTACTTCGTCGGCGCCGAGGCCATCTCGCGTTTCGGCGACCCGCTGCCGCAGGACGTCCTCGACTCCATCCTGCGCAACAAAGTCGCCCTCAAGGGCCCGGTGACGACGCCGATCGGGACCGGCTTCGCCTCGATCAACGTCCGCCTTCGCAAGACCCTCGACCTCTACGCGAACCTCCGCCCGGTGCTCTCGATGCCGAACGTCATCACCCGCTATGAGGACATCGACCTCGTGGTCGTGCGCGAGAACACGGAGTCGCTGTACGCCGGTCTCGAGCACGAGGTCGTCCCCGGCGTGGTCGAGTCGCTGAAGATCATCACCGAGAAAGCTTCCACGCGCATCGCCCGCTTCGCCTTCGAATATGCCCGCACCCACGGCCGCAAGAGGATTACGGTGGTGCACAAGGCGAACATCATGAAGCTGTCGGACGGCCTGTTCCTCCAGTGCTTCCGGAACGTCGCCAAGGACTACCCGAACATCGAGGCCGACGACAGGATCGTCGACAACCTCTGCATGCAACTGGTCATGAACCCGAACCAGTTCGACATCCTGCTGCTGGAGAACCTCTACGGCGACATCGTCTCCGACCTCACGGCGGGTCTCGTCGGCGGCCTCGGCGTTGTGGCCGGCGCGAACATCGGCGAGAACGGTGCGGTCTTCGAGGCCGTCCACGGCAGCGCGCCCGACATTGCCGGCCAGAACAAGGCCAATCCGCTGGCGCTGCTGCAATCGGCCGTGCTGATGCTGCAGCACATCGGCGAGATGGGCTCGGCCAAGCGCATCCAGGACGCCATCGTGAAGATCCTCGGCATGGGACCGGAAGTGCGCACGAAAGACATCGGCGGCACCGGCTCGACGACCGACTTCACCTCCGCCATCTGCGAGATCCTCAGGAAGGGCACGCGCGCGACGGACTGAAGATTGGTTGTCGGTTGTCAGTTGTCGGTTATCTGCCAGTTCTCGGCTTGGCGGCACCTCGAAGCTGGAGCCGAAGCCCATGACTGACAGATAACTGACAACCGTCAACAGACAACGCCTTTCAACCATGTCGCCGCTCGAAGAAGGGATTGCCCGCTTCAACGCGCAGGAGTTCTGGCACGCCCACGAGAGCTGGGAGCGCGAATGGCTCACCGCGGCCGCTCCGCACAAACAGTTCCTCCAGGGGCTGATCCAGCTCGCGGCGGCGTATCACCACGTCCAGAGGGGGACGTACCGGGGCGGCGTGCGGCTGTTCGACGCGGCGTTGCGGAAGCTGGAGCCGTTTCCGGAGGGCTACGCCGGCGTCGATCGCGCCGAGGCGGTCGAGAGCGCGGCGCGGCATCGCGAACGAATCGCGCGTGAAGAAAGAATCGAACCGGGCGAGCTGCCGAAGCTGCGCTACAATTGACGCCTTCTCAACCAGCCCACGGAACGTCTGCACCGAGGGGTCGAAATGCAGGAGATGGATCAACGGGATCGGGAGCTGCTGGGCGCGCTGCAGGGCGACTTTCCACTCGTTTCCACACCGTTCGCGTTCGTCGGGCAATCGCTCGACATGTCCGAAAAGGAAGTCATCAAACGGACCGAGCGTCTCAAGCGTGAGGGTATCGTCCGCGCCATCGGGGCGCAGTTCGACTCCCGCGCGCTCGGCTACCGCTCGTGTCTCGTCGCCGCGCGGATCCATCCCGACCGCATCGACGAGGCGGCCGGCGTCGTCAGCGCCCATCCCGCGGTGACGCAGAACTACCGGCGCAACAACGACCTCAACCTCTGGTTCACCCTCCTCTGCTCGCCGTACTCGAAGCTCGGCATCGACCGGACCATCGAGATCCTCGGCCGCGAGGCGGGGTGTGAGACGGTGAGGGCGCTCCCCACGCTCAAGCTCTACAAGAACAACGGCGAAGGCGACTCCAGCGGCGAGCACGAGATCCACGCCGACTACACGCCGCTCACGCCGCTGGAGATCGAGTGCGTGCGCCTGCTCCAGCGCGACCTGCCGCTGCAGCCGCGTCCCTTCGATGCCCTGGCGCGCACGTCGAATGTAGCCGCCGACGAGATCCTCGCCGCCGCGAAGACACTCCTCAAGCGCGGACAGATCCGCCGCTTCTCCGCCGTCGTCCCGGCGCGCAAGCAGGGCTTCGCCGCGAGTGCGATGGGAGTGTGGGTCGTCCCGCAGGAGCACGCCGACGACTACGCCGCGAAGATGGTGCAGCACCGCGCCGTCTCGCACTGCTACCTCCGCCCGACCTACGACGACTGGCCGTACAACCTCTACACGACCGTCCATGCGCGCTCGGTCGACGAGTGCGAATCGGTCATCAACGACCTCGCCGTCGACAGCGGCGTCGACAAAAAGCAGGCCCTCTTCCCGACCAAAGAGTACAAAAAATCGCGCCCCTGCTTCTTCGCCCGCGAAGCGGACGACTGGGAAGACCTGCACTCGGCGGATCAGGCGGCGGCGACCGGGTAGGACTCATAGGACCAATAGGACTTATAGGACTCATAGGACGTCCTATAAGTCCTATAAGGTCCTATCCTCCATGTTCGAAGCGTGGGCGCGGTCGCGCTGGAGCTGGCGTGTGCGTGGCTCTTTCTCGCGCTAACCTTTCCTTCGTCATGACCTCCACGTACCCCACCATCCCGTACGCCCGTGAGCGGATGCCCGAGGGGGAGATGATCGCCGCCGGGCGCGCGTTCCGTGACACGCTCCGTCTCCGGCGCACCGTGCGCGAGTTTTCCGCCGACCCGGTGCCCGAGGAGGTGATCGAGCTCGCGATCGAGGCCGCCGCGTCGGCGCCGTCGGGCGCGAACCTCCAGCCGTGGCGTTTCGTCGTCGTTTGCGATCCGGAGGTGAAGCGCGAGATCCGCATCGCTGCGGAGAAAGAGGAGCGCGAGAACTACAACGGCCGGATGCCGGAAGAGTGGCTGCGCGCGCTCGCGCCGCTCCAGACCGACTGGCACAAGGAGTTCCTCGAGATCGCGCCGGTGCTGATCGTCGTCTTCAAGGAAGACTATGGGATCGACGCCGTGGGACGTCACGTCACCCACTACTACGTCAATGAATCGGTCGGCATTGCCTGCGGCTTTCTCCTCGCCGCCCTCAACGCCGCCGGCCTCGCCACTCTCACGCACACTCCCAGCCCGATGGGCTTCCTGCGCGAGATCCTCGGGCGCCCCAAGAACGAGAAGCCTTATCTGCTCGTGCCGGTCGGCTATCCGGCGGAAGGTTGCCGCGTGCCGGACATCAGCAAGAAGGGGCTGGACGAGGTGTTGGTGAGGCGCTGACCGCCCTGGTCTACGCGAACGGCAGAGTCCTGATGAACTCCGCCAGCCGCGTGGCTTCCGTTTTCGTCAGGTCCGTAGGCAAACGCACCGTGATGTGAAAATCGGGGCGAAGGACGTACCGGTGGTCGATGACGGCGGCGGCATCGCCGCCACCCGCCAAAGGCGGCGTATCGGCACCGGCGACGCCCTCCCCCTCGCCGCGGGCAGCGTTTGCGAGCGTGACGGCGTCGACCGTGTGGTGGAACCGGGTCGGACGCTGGTTTCGGCCGACGATGAACGTCCCCGCTCCACCTTGGACACGTCCGCTCTTCTCTCGGATGCCCAGTCTCTTTCGGCGTCCTGTGATCATGGCCGGTCGTCATGGCGGATCCGGCGACGAAGGCTCCCCATGGGATGCCCGTCACCTGGACCATGGTCGCCGAGACCCTGACGCGCCCTGCCGGAGCGCGCTTTCATAACGTCCATAACCGGTGGCCGCGCCTTCGGCTTGCCTTGAGGTCAGCGATCCAGAACAAGAGGCTGGACGAGGTGTTGGTGAGGCGCTGACCGCTACGCCTCCGGCGGTTTCTCCTCCACCTTTTCCACCGCTGCATTTGCTCCCTGGAAGCCGATCTTTGAGTGGGTGCCGTCGCAGAAGGGTTTGGTGGTGGAGCCGCCGCAGCGGCAGAGGGCTCGTTTGAGGATCGGGATTTCGTTGCCGGCGGCGTCGGTGAGGGTGAAGTCGCCCTCGACGACGAGCGGACCGTTGTCTCTGACTTTGATGGTGACGCTCATTGGTTCGCCATCCTTAGAAGATCGGATTCTCTGCCTTGTGGTGGAAGTGCCATTGGTAGGTGTAGCCGGGGAATTCGACGGGGACGGTGTATTTGACCTCGACCTTGATGTAGCCGCGGGCGCGGTTGACGATCACGTCGTCTTCGGTCACGGGGAGGCCGAGCTGTTTCGCTTTGTAGTCGATGGCCTGCCGGATCTGCCGGTCGTTGTGCTGGCCGGCGGACTTGCTCTCGTCCACGACCGTGTCGCGGAGGTCGGCGGCTTTCACCCGGACCGGGATCATCCGATAGGCGATGAGCACCGCAATCACGAGGACGACGAGGCCGACGAGACACCCGAACTGACCCTCACCCCGCTCACGACGATTTCGCATCCGCAACATGACCAACCTCCGACTGAACTGCGCGTGAGATTAGCAGTTCATTCGATCCATTTGAAGAGACGGCCTCGGCTACGCGATCGCTGCGCGGAGCGGCCGTCGCCGTCCGACGCCTGCGCGGGCTCGCCGAGCGGCGCCGACGACCAGAGTACGAGCCGCGCGCGGCCGACGATGGTGTGCTGCGGGACGACGCCCCAGCTCCGGCTGTCGATCGAGTCGCCGCGGTTGTCGCCGAGGACGAAGTAGCTGTCGGCGGGGATGACCTGAGCCGGGATGGAGCCGGTGGAGGCGTAACCGAGGAGGTACGGCTCGGGGAGTGTGTAGCCGCCGACGCGCACCCGGCCGAGGCGGCTGTCGATCAGATCACCCGGGACGGCTACGACGCGCTTGACGATCAGTTCCCCGCGGTCGAGGGGGGAGGCGAAGACCACGACGTCGCCGCGCTGGGGGATGCGCCCGAAGAAGTAGGGGGTGACGACGATCTGGTCGCCGCTCTGGAGCGTGGGCGCCATGGATGCCGAGGGGATGGAGTAGAGGTGGACCGCCGCCCGCACGAGCAACGCGAGCGCGATCGCCACGGCGATCGGCTCGAAAATCGTGCGGAAGAGGGACTTCTGGCGCGGCATTGGTGGTCGTGGGTACAACGAACGGGCCAGGGGGAAAGTTCCTTTGGAGGCGTTGTCGGTTGTCGGTTGTCAGTTTTTGGCCATTCCTCGCCTGACGGGGCGTTCGCTGGGGCTGATGGGACAAACCTGGTTTTTAATAGGTCCTTTGGTCCCATTAGTCCCATCACGTCGGCGTGGCCGCGTGAAAGGTGTCCGAGGCGGCGGTCTTTTTGCTGACGCCGATGGCGCTCTGGACGGAGAAGACGGGCATTTTCTGCTGGAGGCCTTTGAGGGCGAACTCGCCGAGGGGCTCGGTGTTGAAGCTGCCGAGCACGCGCTCGAGGGTGTTCTGGGAGATGACCAGTTGTCCCGGCTTGGCCACGCCGCTCTCCAGGCGCGAGGCGATGTTCACGGAGCTGCCGAGGACGGTGTAGTCGACGCGCTTCTCGGTGCCGACGTTGCCGACGACCGCGGGGCCGCTGTTGATGCCGATGCGGATGCGGACGACCGGAAGTCCTTCGCGCTCGCGCTCGGCGTTCCAGACCGCCACCCGCTCCATCATCATCAGGCCGGCCATGATGGCCCGGTCGGCGTGGTCGTCCTGCGGGATCGGGGCGCCGAAGAACGCCATGACGGCGTCGCCGATGAATTTGTCGAGCGTGCCGCCGTAGGCGAAGATCGCGTCCACCGCCGCGGAGAAGAAGTTGGAGAGGAACTCCGCCACTTCTTCCGGCTTCTGGTTCTCGGAGACGGTGGTGAAACCGGAGATGTCGGCGAAGAGGATCGAGACTTCGGCGCTGCGGATGTCGGTCTCGTCGGCCGCAACCACGCCTTTGACGATCTCGTCGATGACGGCGGGGGAGTGGTAGCGCTCCATCTTCGAGCGGATCTTCCGCTCCTGCTCGATCTTCTCGGCGAGCTGGGCGCGCTCGATCGCAACCGCGGCGAAGTTCGCCAGGGCGGTGATGAGGTCGAGGTCTTCTTCGGTGAAGCGGCCGATGTGGATCGGCGAGTCGACCTGCACGGCGCCGATGACGCGGTTGCGGTTCCAGAGCGGGACGCACATCGCCGAGCGGATGCCGTGGATGGCGATCGACTTGCCGCCGAGGAGGCGGGCGTCTTCGAGCGCGTTCGAGGTCATGAGGGCGACCTGCTGCTCGGCCACCATCTTCAGGATCGTGCGCGAGATCGGGATGTCCTGCGCGTCCGCTCCTTCGATGAACTTGGTCAGCTTCGGGATCGGGTTGCCTTCCTCGTCGAAGAGGATGATCAGCCCGCGCTCGACCGGGAGGTACTTGAAGATCATGTCCATCACGGTGTTGAGCAGCGAGTTGAGGTCGTCGGACTCGAGCAGCGCCCGCGCGACCTGCACCAGCACCTGGAAGATCTTCTCGCGCGTGACCGACGGTTCGGGGACGCGCATCCCCGGCTCGGAGACCGGACGGATGGCCGCGCCGGCCGCTTCGCCTAGGTCGAGGCCGAACTCGGAATTGAAGTCGGAGATCCGGCGGATGACCGTGCCGGAAGGGTTGTCGAACATCGAGTCGCCGGAGAAATCGACCGACGGCATCGACTTGATGTCGAGCTGGACCGAGCCGACCAGGATCTTGTCGCCGGCAACGATCTCCGACTCGGTGATGAGGTTGCCGTTGACCTTCACGCCGTTCGTCGACTTGAGGTCAATGATCCACCAGGCGTTGGTCCGCGCCTCCACCCGCGCGTGCTTGCGGGAGACCGACGGATGGTTGAGGACCAGGTCGTTCCCCTCCGTCCGCCCGATCGACAGCTCCGTCTTCACGTCCGTGATGCGCGGTACGCCGAGGTCGACGTAATGGATCTGGAGCTGGTCCATTGAGGCGACGATTATAGGGGATGGAGGGCCGAGGGCTGAGGGCCGAGGGCCGAGGGAAAAGAAAGAGACGACGTCCCCTCGGGCCCTCTTCCCTCGGCCCTCGGCCCTGCTTCCCCTATAATGTCCATTCCGCGAACAGCCGGGTAGCTCCGCTATGAGCGAGCAAGCATCGTCCAGCGTCGTGCCTCAACGCCATCTCGTCGTTCGTGCGGTTCTCCGCACCGATGTCGGATTGGTGCGCTCCGAAAACCAGGATTTCGGGACGTACACGACCGAGAACGAGGAGAAGGGGAGCCATCCGGGCGGGCGGCTGCTGATCGTCGCCGACGGCATGGGTGGTCATCGCGGCGGCGCGACGGCGTCGCGGCTGGCCGGTGAGACGGTGAAGGCGCAGTACCTCGGCAGCGAGACGACGAACGTCGGCCAGGCGCTGCGGGATGCGCTGGCCCGGGCGAACGCGCGCATCTTCACCGAGGCCCAGACCAATCCGGAGTTGCGTGGGATGGGGACCACGACCTCGGTTCTCGCCGTGCGCGACGCCCAGGGCTGGCTCGCCCACGTCGGCGACTCCCGCATCTACCTGATCCGCGAGGGTGAGATCAGTCAGCTCACCGAGGACCACTCCCTCGTCGCCACGATGGTGCGCGAGGGATTGCTCACGCCCGCCGAGGCCGAGACCCATCCGCGGCGTAATGTCCTGCAGCGCTCGATGGGAGTCGCGGATGACGTCGAGATCGACGTCCGCGGGCCGTTCGAGCTGCGCGAAGGCGACACGTTCGTCCTCTGCAGCGACGGTCTGCACGGCCTGGTGAAAGAGCCGGAGCTGAAAGAGATCGCCGGGAACACGATCGACGAGGCAGCCGACGAGTTCCTCCGGAAGGCGCTCGAGCGCGGCGCACCCGACAACGTCACCGTGATCGTGGCCCGCGTCGAGGTGACCGACGAAATGCCGGAGTACTCGATCGCGCACGGCGGCCCCGAGGAAGACACGCAACCGCTCGAGCCGATCGAGCCGTCGCAGTTCGACGAGACGGTCAAGGAGACGACCGGGGCCCATCCCAAGATCGACCAGTCGGCACGCATCACCGACAAGATCCCGGCCATCACCGACGCCGACATCGACGACACGCAGCCGATCGCCACGGCGCCGGCCGTCCCCGAGGTTTCGGCGCCGGCGCCTGCGGGAGCGGCCGAGCCGAAGCGGCCGGTGCTGCGCTGGGCTCTGGTGGTCGTCCTGGCTCTCGGCGCCGCGGGCGCCTGGTACTTCTGGACTCACCAGCAGGCTTTGTCGGAAGGCGCACCCTCCACGTCCACACGTTGAGACCATGCTCCGTCCCCGGTTCCTCCTCATCGCCGTACTGATCGTCGCAAGCGGCTGCCGCCGCGATGCGGGACGGGGAGATGACGCCCAGAAGATGGTGGCGTACGCCGTCAAACCTGCGGTCGTCCGCATCAGCTCCATCGCCACCGCCTACTTCCGTTACCCGGTCTCCGCGATCCAGGCGGTCGAGGGGCAGTTGCGCGCGGATGGCTATGACCTGCGGGCGCGCGGCCTCAACGACCGCGAGACGTTCGTCGAGACCGGCGCGGGCGGCTCGGGCAGCGGCTTCCTGATCCATCCCGACGGCGTGATCCTGACCAGCGGCCATGTCGTCGCGCCGACGCGGAACCAGGATGCGCTGGAGCGCGATCTCTACCGCAACGGTGCCATCGCCGCGCTGGTCCGCCATTTCCCGATCGAGACTCTTCGGACGATCTACCGCGAAGGAACGCTCGACCGCTACAGCGAGAAGCTCGGGAAAGCCGGCCAGATCGAGAACATGACCGTGACCTCGGAGGTCGAGCTCTCGAACGGCGAGACGCTGCCGTACCGCATCCTTCGCTGGTCGCCCGCGCTCCACGAGCGGGGCCTCGATCTCGCGCTCATCCAGATCTCCCGCAAAGGACTGCCGTCGCTGCCCCTCGGTGACTCCGAGCGCACCCGCATCGGCGAGGCGATCTTCTCGGTCGGCTACCCGGCCGTGGCGAGCAGCTCGGACGAAGTGATCGGCGGCTGGCTCTCCCGCGAGAGCGACCTCGAAGCGACGTTCAATCCCGGTACGATCACCGCCATCAAGCGCAACATCGCCAACACGCCGGTCCTGCAGTCGAATGTCGCCATCTACCGCGGCAACTCCGGCGGCCCGGCGGTGAATCTCGACGGCGAGGTGATCGGCGTCTCGACCTGGGGCCACACGAATGCCGAGCAGATCAAGTTCCTCGTTCCCGTGAACGTGGCCCGGCAGTTCATCGCCGAGGCGGGAGTGAAGCCGTCGACCGGTGGCGCGTTCAACGAACACTACCGGTCCGCCCTCGATGCCGCCCGCGACGGCGAGTGGGTCGGTGCGAAGAAAGAGCTCGCCCGGGCCTCGGAGGCGTTCAAGAAGTCGCCCGACCTGATCCGGTTCAACTCCGACGCCGAGCGGGCCATCGCCTCGATGCCGCTGTGGCGGCGTCATCCGATGGCCGGGATGTCGGTCGCCGTTCTTGCGCTGGCGGTGCTCGGAATGGCAACGTTCTCCGCGATCCGTTCGCGCGCGCCGAAAGCCCCGCCGGATCTGATGAAATCGACGACGGTCGAGACCGTGGTCGCGCCGACGGGGACGGCGAAGGGGGTCGGGTCGATCCTGGGAAAGTTCACCATCCTCAACGGCACGCGCGCCGGGGAGAAGCTGGGACTGGGGGGATCGGGCATCCGGATCGGGCGGGAGTCGGCAATTTGTGAGATCGTATTGGAGAATCCGAAGGTTTCACGGCTCCACGCCGAGGTCGTGTCGATCGACGGGAAGGTTCTGCTGATCGACCGGAATTCCTCCAACGGGACGTACGTCAACGATCACAAGATCGACAAGCGGTTCCTCCAGGACGGAGACATCATCTACTTCGGCGGCCGCAATGCCGTCGCGGTGGCATTTCACGCGTGAGGACGATCGTGGCTGACAAGCGGTGTGACAACGGGCATTTCATCGACGAGTCGTGGGACATCTGTCCCTACTGCCCGCAGGATGCGAGCGAGCCCGAGATCCCGGTGGTGCGGCCGCGGGCGGTGGAGATACCGGCCGCCGTTGCCGCCCCGCCGCTGACCCGGGCCGCGGTCGCCGCGGCGCCGAACCGTCCTCCGGAGCCACGCCGCGGCACATCGCCCGGAGCCGCCGTCATCGCTGCCGCCGACAATTCTCCGGCGCCGCTGGAGCGCACCGTCGCCGCCTCCAAGCTGGTCGAGAACCAGAAGCGCTACGTGGTCGGCTGGCTGGTGAGCCTCAACGGCGCCTCGCGCGGCGAGTCGTTCCCCGTCCGGATGGGACGGAACGTGATCGGCCGCGACCGCCGCTCCGACATCGTCGTGCAGGACGACCAGGCGTCGTCCCATCACGCCGACCTCGTGTTCCGGCCGGAGGAGAAGCGGTTCATCCTCATGGACCACAACTCCACCAACGGCACGTACGTCAACGAGACGGAGATCGAGCCGCGCCGCGACCTGATGGGCAAGGACGTGATCCGCATCGGTTCGCACCGCTACATCTTCGCGCCGCTCTGTCACGACGGCTTCCACTGGGATGACGAGGGCCTTCTCCGATGATCGGGACGACGATCGGCAATTACCGCATCGACCGCGAGATCGGCGAAGGTGGCATGAGCCACGTCTACGTCGGCAAGACCAACGCCGCTACCGACTTCCTCCCGATCGGTTTCCCGGTCGTGCTCAAGGTCATGTCGGACGAGCTGGCCGGCGACGCCACGGCCCGCAAGCGCTTCATCAAAGAGGCGCAGATCCTCTCCAAGCTCCGCCACCGCTACATCACCCGCTTCTACGAGTTCATCAACAACGACACCGGCGCGGTGCTGGTGATGGAGTAC
Organism: Thermoanaerobaculia bacterium; assembly: GCA_035629865.1. Lineage (GTDB taxonomy): Bacteria > Acidobacteriota > Thermoanaerobaculia > Gp7-AA8 > Gp7-AA8 > QHVT01. The sequence continues at coordinate 68,928 of DASPHC010000152.1, forward strand.
GTCGAAGGGACGCCCGTCGACGTGCTGCTGACCGAGCGCGGCGCGCTCACCGTGAGCGACGCCGTTTCCTTCGCGCAGTGCCTGCTCGAGGCGCTGGTCTACGCGCACGGCAAGGGGATCGTGCATCGCGACATCAAGCCGGCCAATCTGATCCGCGAGAAGTCGGGCGTGGTGAAGGTCACCGACTTCGGCATCGCCAAGATCAAGGAAGGGGGCGCCGGCAGCAACCAGACTGTCCTGACGAAGTCGGGCTTCCTCCTCGGCACGCCGCACTACATGTCCCCCGAGCAGATCCGCGAGCCGAAGGACGCCGGCGCGAAGAGCGACGTCTACTCCTCGGCGGTCGTCCTCTACGAGATGCTGACCGGCACGCTGCCGTTCAACAGCCGCTCCCTGCCGAAGCTCATCGACGCCATCTATCGCGGAGAAAAATCGGCCCCCAGCGCCCTGCGCCCCGAGGTCGACAAAGAGCTCGAAGAGATCGTCCTGCGGGCCATGCACCCGCGCATGGACCAGCGCTACGACACCGCGCGCGAATTCTTCGAGGCCCTCGAGGAGTACAACGCCCGCCAGCCGATCGCCCCCACCGGCCGCCATCAGGCCGCACAGGAGCCGGCCACGCCGGCAAAGACGCCTCTGCCGCCGGCCGACGTGCCGCGGCACTGGGCGCTGGTGAACGTCAAGCCGGAAGCGAACGAGAAGCACAACATCAGCGGCGACAGCGTCATGGTCGGCCGCGACCGCACCTGCTCGATCGTCCTCGCGCACCCCGCCGTCTCACGCCGTCACGCCCGCATCACCGTGGCCGGCAAGGAGCCGGTGCTCGAAGACCTGCAGTCGGCCAACGGTACGTACGTAAACAACGCCCGGGTCGACCGGGTAGTGCTCAAGCCGGGTGACATCGTCCGCTTCGGTGCCGACCCGTCGTGCAGTTACGTGCTGAGAGATCACTGATATGACCCAGATCAACTGCCTCCGCTGTAAACAGCCGATCGACGCCACCTACGACCAGTGCCCGCACTGCAGCGAGCGGGTGACGCAGTTCCAGCGGACGTACTCGTCCCGTCTTCTTGACGGCAAGTACCAGATCATCGACCGCCTCGGCGTCGGCGGCATGGGCGAGATCTTCAAGGTCCGCCACATCCATCTCAACGAGCTCCGGGTGATCAAGATCATGCGGCCGAACGTCGCCGCGGACGATCAGGGACTGCAGCGCTTCCTCCAGGAAGCGCGCACGTCCACGATGATCAAGCACAAGAACCTGGCCATGCTGTACGACTTCGCGCAGCTCGAAGACGGGTCGTACTACATGGTCTGGGAGTTCATCGACGGGACGAACATCCAGAAGTGGATCGCCGAGAACGGCGCCATCCCGTCGCGCCTGGCCATCGAGATGGCCATCCAGGCGCTGAACGGACTCGACCACCTCCACTCGATGGACCTGATCCACCGCGACATCTCCCCCGAGAACATCATGCTGTCGCAGGACACGAAGGGGAAACTGGTCGTCAAGGTCATCGACTTCGGCATCGCCAAGCAGCTCGCCGAGGGAGAGGGCGGCCAGGGGCTCACCCAGACCGGCATGTTCCTCGGGAAGCTGAAGTACGCCTCGCCGGAGCAGGCGGGCTTCCTCAAAGAGGGGGAGCATCTCGATCCACGCTCCGACCTCTACTCCTTCGGCATCGTGATGTACGAGATGCTCGCCGGCCGCGCGCCGTTCCAGGCCACCAACCCGCACGGCTACATCCTCAAGCACGTCACCGAGAAGCCGGCGGCGATCTCGGAGCTGAACCCGCAGGTTAAGGTGCCGCCGCAGCTCGAGGCGATCATCATGCGGTCGCTCGAGAAGAACCGCGACGCCCGCTTCGCCACCGCCGCCGATTTCGCCGCGACGCTCGAAGGCATCCGCAGCTCGATCCCGCCCGACGCAAAGTACGGCCTCGGCGAGCGGATGATCACCCTCTCCGGCGCCCAGACGCTGGCCGATCTGCCAAAGATGACCGGCTCCGGCACGCACGCCAGCGCGACGATGGGCGGCCCTCAGGCGACGCAGCAGACCTACGCCGGCGCCGGCGCGGTTCCGGCCGGCACGATGCCGGGCGTACGTCCTGCCGGGCCGACCGGGACCCGCGCCGCCAGCGAAGAAGCGACGGTGATGGAGCGCAACCTCGGCGCGTCGCCCAAGACGATCGGCAGCAACGAGGCCACGGTCATGGAGCGCCTCGGCGGCGCCGGCGCGGCACCGACCGCGATCGAGCAGAAGTGGACCGGCGGCGGCGCGCAGGCCGAGGCGACCGTGCTGGAGCGGCAGATGTCGCCCGCCGACCTCACCCCGAAAAAGAAGAACACCCCTCTCATCGCGGCGGCTGCCGCGCTTCTCGTCCTCCTCGGCGTCGGCGGCTACATGATGACGAGGAAAGATCCGGTGCCGCCCCCGGTGGTAACGAACACGGCCACCACCGCCACGTCCATCGTGCCGGAGACGGGCACGACCGGAAGGACCACTCCGCTGCCGCCCGACCAGGGGCTGCTGCTGCTGTCCGCGCAGCCGTGGGGCGACATCAAGAAGATCGTCAGCAAGGGGGACCAGAAGGAGTTCACCTTCACGGATGACTCGACCCCGGCTTCCATTCCGCTCCCGCCCGGCGACTACAGCATCACCCTTCGTAGCAGCAAGGGAACGCAAACGGTCGACGTCGCGGTTGTGGGAGGGGAGCCGACCAAGTATCACGCGAAGCTCGATCAGGTGGACCTCAACGAGTTGACCCAGGAAGTGACGAGAAGACCATGACCCGCCGCACACTCTCCGTTGCTCTGCTCACTCTCACGCTGTTCGCCTCGGTCGCCGAGGCTTCGTGGTACGACGATTACGACGCCGGTGTGGCGGCCGCGAAGAAGGGCCGCTGGAGCGACGTGGTAGCCAAGATGTCGGCCGCCATCAAGGGGAACGCGAAGGAAGGCAACAACGTCCGCACGTACGGCATGATCACCACCAACTACCACCCGTACTACTACCGGGGTGTTGCGTACATGCAGACCGGCCGCTACGACGAGGCCATCGCCGACTTCGAGCGGACCAGCGGCCCGGGCCCGCTGGACCTCGGCTCGCTCGACGTGCTGATGGATCGCGTGAAGAAACAGCAGGCCGCCGCGAGCGATCCGGATCCCGAGCCGGCACGTCCGGAGCCCGTACGCACCGAGCCGGTGCGGCCGGCCGTGACCACTCCGCCCGTGACCACGCCGGCAGTTCCGCAGATCGACCCGGCGCTGCGCCAGCGCGCCAGCGCCGCCATCGCCGAGGCGAAGCAGAAAGTCACCGCCGCGCAGCAGCGCCGCGCCACCGGCTCGGCGCAGTACTCGGATGCGATGAGGACGCTCACCGAAGCGGTCTCGAAGAACAGCGTGGCTCGAACGAATGACGACCTCAATAGCGTAATCCAGCTGGCCGGAAGCGCAAGCGACTTCGCCGATCTCGCCACCGCGCCGGTCGCCGCCGCCCCGACGCTCGCCACCACCACGCCGACTCCGCTCAACCCGCCGCCGGTCATCCCGCGGCCCTCGGCGGCAACCGCCGCCGTGATCGACGAGCACGCCGACGAAGTGCGTGACGCCCTCGAGCTGTACTTCGCCGGCGAGTTCGAAGACGCCGCCGCCGGTTTCGAGCGCCTGACCCAGAAAATGCCGAACAACGGCTGGATCCACGCCTTCCTCGGCGCATCCCTCTACTCCCGCTACGCCTTCGAAGCCGAAGACGTCTACCGCCGCAGGGCCCTGGACTCCTTCCGCAAAGCCAAACAACTCCGCTCCTGGGGCAAGAACGGACTCCCGGAGAAGTACTTCTCGAAGCGCATCAGAAAGGTGTTCAGCGAAACGGCGGGGTAGGGGCAACTCAGCGCAAGTGGCGCGACCCCTCACCCAGCCGTGCACCTGGTCTTCTAACGCCCGCGTCGCGTTGAATTGCGACAGCGGCGACTCCGCCACGCGCAGGTGTCCGGCATCCCTCTCCCCTGTGGAGGGGAGAGGGGCAACACACCCCCCGACTCGCCCGAAATGCCCAGAAAAACGGCGGTTTGTTGCCCCTCTCCCCGCGGGGCCGGGGAGAGGGATGTTCGGCGCCTGCGCGTGGCTGGGCATCAACCATCCCAAATTGGAGCGCGTTTGTTAGAAGTTCAGGCGCCGGACGGGGTGAGGGGCCGTGCCACTGGCGTCGAGCGGGCGCCGCGCGAAGAACGTCAGACCTCGGGCATCCGGGAGTCACCGTGTTTCTCACGACTTCTCCCGGACGCCTGAAGCCCGACGCCTGAGCTCGAGTGCGGTTACGGCTTCGGCTCGCTGCCTTCGCCCGTCCCGCCGTTGCCACCGTTGCCGGAGGTCGTGCCGGCCGCGCTGGTCTCGGCATCCGTGCTGCTGCCGCCGGGAAGCGCTTCGCGCACCTGCTCGACGACACGGCTGATGGCCTTGCGCGCGCGCGTCGCGATGCCCGGCGTTGCACCAGCTGCCGCAGCCGTCGCTACGCGACGAGCCGCCGGCTTGCGGGAGCTACTGGTCGCGCGGTTGCCGCCCGAGCGGCTGGCCGTCGAACGGCTGCTGCTCGCACTGCTCGTGCGCAGATCCTTCCCCGCCTTGAACCGTGACGTGCTGGCGGCCGCCTTGCGCGCGGGAGCTGCCTTGCGTGCAGGAGCCGCTTTGCGCGCGGGAGCTGCCTTGCGCGCGGGGGCCGCCTTACGCGCACTGCTGCTCGCCGCTTTCCGCGGCGCACTCGCAGCCTTGCCGCCCTTACGTGCCGCCGGACGCTTCGCTGCCGGCGCGCTGCGGCGTGCGCTGCTCGCAGCCTTACGGCTCGCTGACGCACGCTTCGCGGGGGCCTTCTTGCTGCTCTTCGCCGGCCTTGCGGCCTTCGACGACTTCTTAGCCGCCGGCTTCGAGGCCCTGGCCGGAGCCTTCTTGCTGCTCTTTGCCGACGACTTGGTAGAGCTGCTCTTCGAGCCGCCCTTCTTCGCGCTCTTCGCGCTCTTCTTCGCAGCCATGAGGGGATCTCCTATTCAAAAGTTTTCGGGTGGGGAGCCGTACTTTTTGATCAGAGAACGATGCTGCAACGCGCAACCCGGTGTACGAGTTGCACAAAACCCAATGTAGACGAACATGCAACGATTGTCACGTCGCGCAACGTTGATGCGCATTGCGTTCCCGTTTGCGATCGCGCTCTTCCTCGCGATCGAAGCATTCTGCATCTACATCTTCATCCTCGACCGCCGCATCGTGCGCGAGCTCACCACGCGCGGCTGGCGCGAGCCGACGCTCATCGTGTCCGAGACCGACGGCCGCACCCGCGAGCTCGCCCGCGTCTACGGCACCGACTGGCGTCCCACGCCACCGGTGCTCCTCGAGACCCTGCCGGCGCACGTCGCCGACGCCTTCCTCGCCGCGGAAGACGTCCGCTTCCGCCGCCACATCGGCGTCGACCCGATCGGCATCCTGCGTGCGATGTTCGCCAACGTCCGCGCCGGCGGCATCGCCCAAGGCGGCAGCACCATCCCCCAGCAGATCGTCAAACAGCGCTTCCTCACCAACGACCGCACCTGGCGCCGCAAGATCACCGAGGCCGTGCTGGCGTTGGCGCTCGACGCGCGCCTGTCGAAGGACGAGATCCTCGAGCTCTACCTCAACGACGTCTACCTCGGCCATCACAACGGCAGTCCGATCCTCGGCATCGACGAGGCGGCGCGCATCTATTTCGATAAAAACCCGCGCATGCTCCGGCTCGACGAGGCCGCGCTGATCGCGGCGATGATCCGTGCCCCGAACCGCGACACGCCGGAGAAGCGTCCCGACCTCGCCCGCGCGCGCCGCAACGCCATCCTCGCGGTGATGCACGACCGCAAGTGGATCGAGGAGGAGCGCTATCGCATCGGCATCCGGCAGGACGTCGATGTCGCCCGCGGCGCGCTCCCCGAACGTCCCTTTCCTTACTACCTCCGCGCCCTGCGCGCCGAGGTCGTGCAGGCCGTCGGCCTCCGTCCGGTCGTCTCCGGCGGGCTGACCGTCGTCTGCGAAATGGACGGCGACGCCCAGCGCGCGGCCGAACGTGCCGCCAGCCGCGGCGCCACCCGGCTCGAAGGACGCTACTCCTGGATCCGCCAGCAGGCGCGCAAAGACCCGCTGCAGGTGGCCATCCTCTCCATCGACCCCCGCAGCGGCGGCGTGCGCGCGCTCGTCGGCGGGACCAGCTTCCGCCGCTCGCCGTACGACCGCACATCGCAGATGCGCCGCCAGCCCGGCTCCGCGTTCAAGACCTTCGCCTATCTCGCCGCCATCGCCTCCAAGCGCGCCACCGCGTCGACGCTGCTCCTCGATGCACCGGTGAAGATCGAGCTCTCCAGCGACGAGGTGTGGGAGCCGCAGAACTACGACGAAAAGTTCCGCGGTCGGGTGACCCTGCGCGAGGCGTTCGAGCGCTCCCTCAACGTCCCGACGGTACGGCTCACCGAAGACGTCGGCCTGCGCCGCGTCGCGAAGACGGCCGAGAACTTCGGCTTCTCGAACGTCCAGGCGGTGCCGGCCATGCCTCTCGGCGTCGGCGAAGTGTCGATGCGCGAGCTCACCGCCGCCTACACCGCCTTCCCGAACCTCGGCGAGCGTGTCGAGCCCTTCCTCCTCCGCCGCGTGCGCGACCGGAAGGGGAAGGGATTGTTCGAGCGGGAGCTCAAGCGCAAACGCGTCGTCGACGCCAGCGCCGCCTACGTCGTCCACACCCTGCTGCGCGGCGTCGTCCGCCGCGGCACCGCCACGCGCCTCAAGCAGTACGGGCTCGGCTACGCCGCCGGCAAGACCGGCACCACCAACGACTACCGCGACGCCTGGTTCGTCGGCTACACCGCCGACATGGTCACCAGTGTCTGGGTCGGCTTCGACCGCGGCGCCCCGCTGCGATTGTCCTCCTCCGAAGCCGCCCTGCCGGTGTGGGGCTCCTACATGTCCGAAGTCCCCCACGAAGCCGCCAACCCCAAACCGCCGGCGGGCGTCACCTTCCGCCAGATCGACCCCGAATCCGGCATGCTCTGGCGCAAAGGCTGTCCCGGCCCCATCCGCGAAGCCTTCCTCGACGGCACCGCCCCCACCCGCCACTGCCCGACCGGCATCATGGGCCGCATCGTCCGCCGCGTCCTCTTCGACGAAGAGTCCTTCGACGAGCCCACCGCCATCACCTTCGACAAATTCCGCAGATGGGCGAATGACGTAGACCGGAACCGTCAGGGGATGGAGGGGGCGATGGACCGGCTGCGGCGGATTTTCAAGTGAGACAAAGAGTGTGAGGATGCTCGGCACAGCTTCCCGGAAGTTCGTGTCCGCTGGCCTTGATGTTGTCCGTTGTCTGCCATTCCTCGGCCGAGGATGGAAGGAGCGCCAGCCCTGTGGAGCGCCGGTCTTCGACCGGCCGGTCCGCCGGCTTTCAGCCGGCCCGGTGGGTGGGGGGCTCGCCGCGAGACTGCCGACCGAAGGTCGGCGGACCGGCCGGTCGAAGACCGGCGCTCCACAGGACTGGCAAGTCAGGTCGTCCCCAGAGATGCAATTTTGGACCGTCGTAAAATGACCGTCGCTGATGCCGCGATCAATACGAATGCTAGCCACGATTGCCATCCTTTTAGTAGGGATCGCAGCTTGCCGAACCTCGAGTGGCGGCAAACCGCCTGCTGGCGAGATCTACGGACTCGATCGCGCGGGCTTCGTGCAGGAGCTCGTGTCCGCGCAGCCCACGCCGAGGACGGCCAAGTTTGATGACTATACCGAAGGAAGTTATCACGTCAACAAACGTGACCTCCTGGAGGGCATCCGCGAGCGTAGGCGGGCCGGGACGCCAATTGTCGCGGCGGTTATCCGAGGCCCGGTTGGACCGCTGTGGGCTTATGACGCAAAGCTTTTCATCCGTGAACGAGACGGAATTCGGGTCAATACGGTGTGGATGCCTCACGCCAGAATCACACACAAATCGACGGCGTTGATCTCGGTGGCCGCCTTCGACGAGTTGTACGGTGCGATTGCGAACTGCGATGCGTTAGTCGAAGGTGATCCGGATGAGAAGCGGAAGAAGACGCTCCCCCCAGTGGGCGTCGCTGGCGATGCGGAGTGGTCTTACGATTTGCTCGCGGCCGTCTGGGATCACGAGCACGAAACCGTTTATTCGTCGACAGCCCTGTACTCCCTCGGGACTGAACCTCCTCCGTCCCTGATACACCTTCACGAAATGCTGGAGCGAGCGCTGCGCGATGCTGTTGTAACGTACCCACCGGCATCGCAGAGGTAGTGCCGCCGTCCCGGCGGCTGGTCCGGTGTCGTCTTGGCGATCACCTGACCCTCGAGAGACATCGACCCCTGTCACGTACCTGCCGACTGGCGGCCGGCATCCCCGCGAGCGCCGCCGGTCCGCGACCCTCGGGTGAAGCGTCGTACGCGCGTCACCGTTCTCCCTGCGGCGAGACGCCGCCGCCGCGACGGCGCCGGACCAGCCGGCGAAGACGCCAGCGCCCCCATTGCGAGTCGCGCCTCGCGTTAAGGTCCGAACGACGTTCGCGTCAGCTACGCGCCTGCGATTCATCAGCCGATCGACGGCGGCGGTTCATCAGGCGAAAACACGCCGTGTTCGGACCAAAACACGCCGTGTTCGGACCAAAACACGCCGCGTTCGGACCAAAACACGCCGTGTTCGAACCAAAACACGCCGTGTTCGCGCCAGAACACGCCGTGCATCTTGGAAGCGTCGAGCGAGGGACCTGGGCGGGAGAGGGGAGGCGCTGCGTGCCCCCACCCGCCCAGGTCCCTCGCTCGACGCTCGGGATGACAACACGGTGAACCCGGCTGTGCACACGGTGAACCCGGCGTTTGTCGAGCCGTACTCCTCCCCAATCCCCGCGGAAGTCTCGAGAATCGAGTTTCGCGGAATCCCGTGTTCTGATGTTACTTCCGCACCGACCGGCTCTTCCCCTGCGCGACCTGCACGTTCGCCCACCAGGTCTGCCAGTTGTTGCGCGAGGCGTAGATCTGGACGATCCAGAAGTCGCGGTCGTTGAGGGGGTCTTCGACGACGGTGGTGTAGTCGCCCCAGCGGTCGGTACTGAGGATCGGCGAGTCGCCGGCGCGGATGGGCGCCGGGAGGCTCATCCGGCGTACGTTCCGCCGCCGGTCCAACGACGTCGACCGCCAGCAGATGGAAGGCGCGCTGGACAAGCTGCGGCGGATCTTCAGGTGAGGGGCGTCAGTGCCTGACCGCTCTCCGCTTCGGCGGCGCTTCCACTTCCAGCCGCGACCACCAGGTCCCCCACCGGCCGCCGGTCTCGGCGTGGCTGGTGACGCCCCAGAAGTCGGTGTCGTTCAGCGGGTCGACGACGATGGTGTTGTACTTGCCCCAGGCGGTGAGCGGATGCGGCCCTTCGCCTTCTTTCAGCAGAGCCGGCGGCGTCATCGGCTGGAGCGGCAGCGCGTATGAGTAGCCGGAGGTGACATAGCGGTTCTCGGAGAAAACGCTGAAGACCACGGCGGCGATGCCGGCGCTGTTCACCGCGACGGACGGGTAGGCCAGCCAGTCGCCATCCGGGGACGAGATCACTTCCTGGTGGGCGAGCCGGCGCGCCGGGTCGAAGGCCCAGAACGCGATCGACGACCGCGACTCCTCGACATCCCATCCGCTGTGGACGGCGTAGACGTAGCCGTTGCGGTAGATCGCATTGGCGATGCCGCTGCGCCCGGCATCGAGGAACGGGCCGCCGGGCTGTGGCGCCGAGTCGGTGAGGTCGACGCCGAGTTGCAGCGGCGAGTCGAGTCCGCCGATGTTTTCGAGAAACGAGCCGCTCAACTCGTAGAGATCCGTGCGGCTGTTTCTCGTCACCATCAGGTAGAGCGCCGCGGTCGTGTCGTCCGTCGCCACCGGCGCCATGTCCGGAATGTCGATGGTGTGGCCCCGCAGGGTGTGCCTATCGTTCGCGTACGTCGCCGCGTTCCGGTCGAGCAGGAGGAGGCGGGTCTGCGTGCCGTGGTTCACGTTCGTCGCCATGACGATGAAGTCGCGCGTCAGGGCGAGGCGCGTGAATTGAGCGTCGACGATGTCGAACGCGAAGGTCTTCCAGCCGCCTCGAGGGTCGTTCGTTGTCGAGATGGCGAAGGAGAAGAAGATCGAGTCGCCTGCCACGAGCGCGAGGATCACCCAGCGGTCGAAGCGCTCGTCGTAGACGATCCGCGTGTCGTACTGGTCGGTGCCGAACAGCTCCGGCCAGGTCTTGCGCGAGAGCACATTGCCGGTGCGGTCGTGCACGACCAGGCCGGCGTTCGACACCCCCGCCACGTACAGCCGGCTCACCGCTCCGGCGGCGTTGGCCGGGGCGAGGGTCGCGTGCGAAGCGGACTCGAAACCGAGCGTGGGCCGGACCTGTTGCGCGGCGAGGGAGGGTGTGAGGCTGAGGAAAAGGAGCAGGGCTCCGGTGAGTGGGCCGCGGCGCATGATGGAGGTCTGCCTTACTTTCTCACCGCGCGGCTTCTTCCGGGCGGTGGCTCGATCTTCGCCCAGACCGTCTTTCTGGATGTCGGACGATCGGATGGACAGGAACGGCACGGAGAGCGTCCGCTACTTTCGCACGGACCGGCTCCTTGCCGGCGGTACCCGCACGTTCGCCCACCACGTCTGCCAGTTGTTGCGGGAGGCGTAGATCTGAACGACCCAGAAGTCGTGGTCGTTCAGCGGGTCTTCGACGACGGTCGTGTAATCACCCCAGCGGTCGGTGGTGAGGACCGGCGTGTCGCCGGTGCGAATCGTTGCCGGAAGGCTCATCCGGCCGGCGGGGTCGCGGTAGACGTAGACCGCGGACGGGTAGATGCTCTTGTCGAGGACGCAGTAGCTGAGGAGCATCGCGCCTGCGCGGTTCACGGCCAGCGACGGATAGGCGAACATGGTCTCGCCTTCGCCGTCGATGATCCCGATCTCCGCTCCCCGGTCGCCTTCCGGGTCGACCTTCCACCACACCAGCGCGTTGTCGTCGTTCGTAAAGTCGTTCGAGCCGATGCGATTCACGGCGTAAAGCCAGCCGCCGCGATACACCGCGGCCTGGATGTCGCCGAAGCCGAGGTCGAGCACGTTCATCGTGCCGGCCTGCGGCGCCAGGTCTCCGTCGAAGAAATTGAACTGGAAGCCGGGGTCGAATACGCGGGTGCCTTCCGGCAGGCGGTCGAGCCGGCTGACGCGGAGCTTGCTGGTGCTGGTGATCTCCGCCAGGTACTCGACCGGCGAGTCGGGAGAGGTGACCGGCATGGAGAACGTGCTCGTGTTGTACGAGCGCGCATCGAGGTCCGCGCTGTCCGAGTAGAGCTCCGTTTTGTCGAACGAAAAGAGGACGCTCGGGCCGTCGGGCAGGATCGTGGAGACGAGCACCGTATCGCGCGTCAGCGCGAGCCGCGTGAAATCGCAGCCGGGGATCCGGACCTCGTACCGGATCCACGCACCGGTCGGGTCGCCGGTCGCGGAAACGGCCAGCATCAGGTCCGTCTCCTGGCGGATGGCCGAGGTGAGCCAGCGGTCAGCGGCGGCGTCGTAGACCAGGCGCGGGTCGTAGAACTCCGCGACCGTATTGCTGTTCCGCCAGAACTGGCTCAGCGTGAGCTGCTCGACCTGCGCGCCGCCGCGGTTGTGGATCACGATGCCGGCATTCGAGGCGCTGACGACGTGAGTCCGGCTCACCGCGCCGCTGGAATCGGCGGGAGAGAGCGTCTCCGAGCGGTCCGAGGCGAAGCCGACTGCGATCGGTGGCGCCGGGATGATGACCGGGGTGGTCACGGCCTCCGCCTTCGCCTCGGCGGCGTCGACGCGGATCCGCCGTCCGAGGTCGACCATCGCCGCGCGCTTCTTCTCGTGCCGGTTTTCCCGCGGCAGCGGAGGAGGCATTTGGACGGCCGCCAGCTCGCGCAGGGTTGCCCGCGGTAGCTTCGTGAAGCGGACGGTCTTCTGCGCGAGTGCGGGAAAGGCGATGACGGCGGACAGAAAAAGGGCGTACGTCGAGCGGCGTAGAACTCTCATAGTTATTGGACCCGGGCGACAGCATACGGGATATTTGACATTCCCGGTACACCGACCTACGCTGCATAGCGCTGGATTGATTTGGGGCGGCTTGCAACCAGCTTAAAAAAAGCTAAAAGGCCGGAAGTCGGAGACGTTTTCAACCCGCCCCACGATTCGTGGGGCTTTTTGTTTTCAGCGAGCCATGCAGGACTTCATCACCGCAATCGCCGACGAGCGCGTCTACCTCTTCGACGGGGCGATGGGGACGATGCTGTATTCGAAGGGCGTCTTCATCAACAAGTGCTACGACGAGCTGAATCTCCGCAACCCGGAGATCGTGCTGGAAGTGCATCGCCAATACGTCAAGGCGGGTGCGGAGATCCTCGAGACCAACACCTACGGTGCGAACCGGGTGAAGCTGCACGGCTTCGGCATCGAGGACGAGCTGCGCGACATCAACATGGCTGCCGCGGAGCTGGCCCGCAAGGCGGCGGGCGACGGGGTCTATGTCGCGGGCGCCCTCGGACCGCTCGGCATCCGCATCGAGCCGTACGGGCCGACCGCGCTCGACGAGGCGCGCGCGATCTTCCGCGAGCAGGCCACTGCGTTGCGCGACGGCGGGGTCGACCTCTTCGTCTGCGAGACCTTCTCGAACATCGCCGAGGCGGAGCAAGCCATCGCCGCGATCCGCGACGTCTGCTCGCTGCCGGTCGTCGCGCAGATGACCATCGGCGTCGAAGGACGGACCGTGTTCGGCGACACGCCGAAGACGATCGCCCAGCGTCTCGACCGTGCCGGCGCGGATGTCATCGGCCTCAATTGCTCCGTCGGTCCCGATGTCATGCTCGACGCCATCGAAGAGATGGCCGCCGTGACGGCGCGGAAGATCTCCTGCCAGCCGAACGCCGGCCTGCCGCGCGACGTGAACGGCCGGCAGATGTACATGGCCTCCCCCGACTACTTCGCCAAGTACGCGAAGCGGCTCATCCACAAGGGGGTGAAGTTCATCGGCGGCTGCTGCGGCACGACACCCGAGCACATCAAGATGATGGCCGACGCGGTGCGCCCGCTCTCGCCGCGGCGCTCGTTCGTCATCGTCGAGCGGAACGGCAAGAGCGGCGAGGCCGCCCACGGCCGCGAGCCGGTGCCGATGGCGCAGCGCTCCAACTGGGGCCGCAAGATCGCCGCCGGCGAGTTCGTCACCACCATCGAGATCACCCCGCCCAAGGGCGCCAATCCCGACAAGATGGTGGAGTCGGTGGCGTCGATCAAGGCCGCCGGGGTCGACGCGGTGAACGTTCCCGACGGCCCGCGCGCGCAGAACCGCATGGGCGCCATCGCGGTGTCGGTCCTGCTGCAGCAGCGGGTCGGCATCGAGACCGTCCTCCACTACTGTTGCCGCGACCGCAACCTGCTCGGCATGCACTCCGACCTGCTCGGCTGTGCCGCGCTCGGGCTGCGCAACCTCTTGGTCATCACCGGCGATCCTCCGAAGATGGGCCCGTACCCCGAGGCGACGGCGGTGTTCGACATCGACTCGATCGGCCTGACCAACATGGTTCACCTGATGAACCGCGGCCTCGACCTCGGTGGGAATCCGTTCGGCGATCCGACCAGCTTTACCCTCGGCGTCGGCGTGAATCCCGGCCATCTCGACCTCGAATACGAGCTGCGCCGCCTCGACTGGAAAGTGAAGGCCGGCGCGGAGTACGCGATCACCCAGCCGGTCTTCGACGTCCGCCAGCTCGAGACGTTCCTCGGCCGCATCGAAGACATGCGCCTGCCGATCGTGGCCGGCATCTGGCCGCTGCTGTCGTACCGCAATGCCCAGTTCATGAACAACGAGGTGCCGGGCGTCTCGGTCCCGGACGACGTGATGGAACGGATGCGCCTCGCCAGCGAAAAGAGCAAGGAGCACGCATTGCGCGAGGGAGTGACCATCGCCCGTGAGACTCTCGAGCGCGTGCATGGCCGCGTCGCCGGCGTCCAGGTCAGCGCGCCGCTCGGACGCGTCGATCTCGCGCTGCAGGTGTTCGAGGGAATCGTCGAGAAACGCGCCACGGTGTAGCAAGCACTGATGAGGAGGCCTCCCGGTCGGCTTCTTTCGTGGCTGCCAGACTGAAACCTTCTCGCCGGCGCGGGTACTTATGACCGATGAACGAGGATCCGCGGATTGACCGTTTCCGGCTCGTCTTCGAAGAGCACAACGCGACGGTCTATCGGTTTCTCTACTGCATGGTCGGTGACGCCGACACGGCGCGGGACCTGGCGCAGGAGACGTTCTTCCGCGCCTACCGCGCGTTCGACCGTTTCGGCGAGCGAAGCACGGTCTCGACCTGGTTGTGTGGCATCGCCCGGAACGCTGCCCGCAATCACTTCCGCGCCCGGAAACGCGCTCCCGTGGAGCAGGAACGGGACGCCGAGTCCGAAGCGCCGGAGAGGCCGGACGACGATCTCCTTACCCGCGAGCTGCGCGGTGCGATCCGCGAGGCGATCCTCCAGCTCGACGAAGAGAAGCGGACTGCGTTCACGCTGAAGATCCTGCAACAGAGAACGTACGAAGAGATCGCCGCCATCACCGGCTCCGCCATCGCGAAGCTGAAGACCGACGTTCATCGCGCCCGCCTGCAACTGCGTGCCGCGCTGAGCGGACACTGGAGGACCCGATGAATTGTGCCGATTGCCGCGACGCGCTGGAGCAGACGCCGCTTCCGCAGGATGTCGCCGCACACGTGCGCGAATGCGCCGGCTGCGTGCACGAGCTCTCGCTGCTGCAGCGCGAAGACGAGGTCTATGCCGCGTATGCCGCGCGGATCGAAGTGCCGGAAATGTGGGGCGCGGTCGAACGGCGTCTTCGGCGCGGCGTGTCGCCATGGAGAAAGCGCGTCCGCTGGATCTCGCTCGCCGCCGCTTCGCTCGCGCTCATCGCACTCGCCGTCATCACCACGTCCACGCGGCCGCCGCGGAATCCGGTGGCGGTTGCCGTGCGCGCTGTTCCGGGCCCGGCGGGCGAGGCGGTCGCGCGATACCGCATCGCCATCGCCAGGATCGAGGGAGGAATCCGGCAGCGCGCGAAGGACGATCCGCGCGCTGCCGCGGCCGTCGCTGCGCTGCCGGAGCTGACCGTGGCCATCGGAGCCGCGGAAACAGGTGTCGCCGCCGCACCCGCCGACCCGATCGCCGTCACCCGTCTCGTCGCCGCTTACGACGCGAAACTCGAAGTCCTGAGAGGAGCTGCTCATGTTCAATAGTCTGCTGATTGTCCTGCTCGCCGTAGGGAATGCCGCCCCACCGTCGATGCTGCCTCCTACGAGCGTTCCACTCCAGGCCGGAGACCGTATCCGCGTCCGGCACGAGGCCGGGCTGGCGACGATCACCGGCGGCGCCGGGAAGACGCTCGATATCGAGTTGCCGGCCAACCGGCGCGACCTGCACGTCCGGCGGGTGGAGCCGCACATCGTCGAAGTGACCACGAACGGTCCGGTGGCATTGCGGGTCCCGCGGTCCGCATCGGTCGAGTCGATCTCCTCGGAGAGAGCGAGCGTCAACATCCGCGGCGTTCGCACCGTGAACGTGCAAGCCGCCAGCGGAAACGTGCGTGTCGAAGAGGTCGAAGGGAACGTCGACGCCAGGCTGGGCAGCGCCAACCTCACCCTGCGCGCCATCGGCGGGAACGTCGTCGCCTCGACCGGCAGCGGCAATCTTTCTGCCGATGGAGTGGGCGGCCTCGTCGACGTCACGACGGGCAACGGCAACATGACCATCGCGAACGTACGGAACGGGGTCCACGTCATTTCGATCAACGGCAGGACCGAGATCTCGTGCGCGGCGGGTGCGATCGACGTCAAAGACACGAGCGGCCGGGTCACCATCCGCAACGCCGCCGAGGATGTCGACATCTTCACGGCCCTCGGCCAGGCCTTCTACGAAGGGGCGCTGAAACCGGACCGCTCCTACCGCCTCCGGACGCTCGACGGCTCCGTCACCCTCACCTACGCCGCGAACAGCGCCGGTTTCACCGGCCGCGTCGCCTCGGATGCCTCCAAACAACCGAGAGAGGACATCCGCGTCGGCGACCAGAGCGCACGCGTCGTGCTCGACGCGGTCGGCGGAAAAGTGGCGCTGCTCAAGAGCGACAAAACTGCGGCCGGATGTCGTGAGGTGAAGTGACGTACCTCATGCTCCCGCACGATACAACGCATCCCGCCGCGTCTCGCACGTAGCGCAGGCGCCGGCGGGATTGCCGCACTGCAGGCCGTTACGGATCGCGGAGAGTTTCGGACCCTTCGCGATGGACAGCAGCGTGTCGCTGCCGGCGAAGCCGATCGGCTCGTCGTAGTAATGGCAGGGGAACACCGCGCCGCTCGGCCGGACAATGTAATAGCGGTCGGGATAACGGCAACCGGTCGCGCGCTCGTGCCGGACCATGCCGAGATGCTCGAAACGGTCGATCCCCGCCCGGACGCGCCAGAAACGCCAGGCGATGCGGGCGAACAGCGATGCCGGCCGCGCGTCAAATTCCGGATACGCCGCCAGGCGTAACCCCCGGCGCACGGCGTCGCGTGCGGTCGACGCGAGCTCGTCGCGCAACGCGCGTGGATCCTCGCTGTTCAGCGTCTGGGCCTCGAAATCCGCCCCGGGCGTCTCGGCGACATAGCGGACATCGAGCTCCTTCGCGCCGAGATCGGCCGCAAACTCCGGAAGCTCCCGCAATTCCGCACGATTCGCGCGCATCCACGTAAACGTCACGCGTAGCAGCGGCCCCCGGCGCCGGCTCGCCTCCCTCAGCAACTGCAACTTCGCCATCAGCCGCTCCCACGTCGCCCCGACGCGGATCCGCTCGTACGTCTCCTTCCGCACCCCGTCGATCGACACCGACATCGTCGTGATGTTCCCTGCGATCGCCGCCGCGGTCGCCTCCGTGAGCGGCAGCAGATTCGTGAGCATCCAGATCTCCGGAACCCCATGCCGCCCCGCATGACCGAGCATCTCCCCGATCTGCGGATGCATGAGCGGCTCCGTCGCACACCCGATCGAAACCTGCCGCGCCTTGGGAAAGAAATCGCCCGCCATCTTCGCGAACAACTCCACCGGCATGTTCCCGTTCCCGTCCGGCTCCACGTCGAACGGAGGAAACCGGATCCGGTCGGTGGTCGAGAAGTAACACATCACGCACCGCAGATTGCAGCGCTCCGTGACATCGACCAGAACCGTGAGCTGCCGGGACATGCAGAAGATGAGCCGTGGGCTGTACTACTCTACGGTACATGGAGCCCGCACGCCTTTTACGCCGGATTATGGTGTGGGACTTCTATCGTTACTTGTTTCGAGCGCGGGGCACGGGGTAGCTGAGCCTCCCGGCGTCCTTGACTCTGTTATCTTGGTGATGAGGGAACGGATGCTGGCGAAGTCGATTGATCTCTACGGAGGACGAGATCCACGCGAGTTGCCGGTTTACGGACCGCGCGAAGCGGCCGCATGCCTGAACATCCCGGAAAGCACGCTCCTTCACTGGACGACAGGACATCTGGATGTTGGTCCGGTCCTTACGGTCGATGAAGGTCAGCGTCGACTGTCCTTTTTCAACCTGCTCGAGGCATTCGTCGTCGACGAGTTGCGCAGAAGGTCGAGGTTTTCGCTACAGGAGCTCCGGCGCATCATTGACGAGCTTCGAGCCGAATACCCACAACTGCGTTATCCGCTCGCCGAGGTCGAGGTCTCCGTCACGAAAGAGCTTCCCGCTCCCCGATACGATGCGGTGAGTGCCTCCGGAATCCGATTTCAGAAAGCAGAGAAGCGGCGAGGGCGCGCCGAGCTGTTCACCCAGGTTGCGGGAGAGCCGCTGGTCAATATCTCCGGCCGGGGGCGCCACCTCGTCCTCACCCAGGTCCTTCAGGACTTCCTGAAGCGCGTGGAAAAGCGGCCGGCTGAAGGAATCGTGCGGCTGTATCCCTTCATCACCAAAGACCGGAATCCGGATGCACCGAAAACCATCGCGTTGGATCCGACGGTGGCATTCGGTAAGCCGGTGATCACCGGCACCGGGATTCCTACCGCGGCCATCTATCAGCTCTTTACCGCCGGAGATGAGATTCGCGAGATAGCCGAGGAATACGATCGCGACCCGAGCGAAATCGAAGCCGCCATCCGGTACGAATCCGTCCGCGCGAAGCGAGCCGCCTGAAGCCGACCCTTTCGCGTACACGTACTTTCTCGACGAGTCGATCTCGGGAAAGACGCTGGTCTCGGCAATGCGGGGTGCCGGTTACTCCGTCAAGGTTCTTGCCGAGGAGTTCGGAAGCGGCACGCCGGACCTGAAATGGCTGCCGGTCGCGGCAGAGAAGCAATGGGTTCTCATCGGCAAGGATGACCGGTGGCGCTACCGATCCGAGGAGAAGGCCATCCTGATTCGTGCAAAAGCACGCGCCTTCATCTTCGTGAGTAAGACCGCCAGACGCGAGGAGATCGCACAGGCGATCCTTGGTGCGTTACCGAGAATGGCTCAGCTGCTCGCAACCCAGCCGCCACCGTTCATCGGCCGCATTCTCTTGTCGGGGTACGTGGGCTTGGTCTATCCGTCAGATTCGCAAACGTAAGCCGCAGGGAACGTGCAGAAGATGAGCCGTGGGAAAGAGATATGGAGCGCCGGTCTTCGACCGGCCGGTCCGCCGGCATTCTGCCGGCGCTCTCGGGACATCGTTCCGCATACTGCCGACCGAAGGTCGGCGGACCGGCCGGTCGAAGACCGGCGCTCCGTTAAGCCTGCGACACCGCCGCCATCCTCCGCCTCACCACCGAAATCGAAACGTCATCCTCGGGCGGCAGATCGCGCATGAACATCCTCCACTCCCCGACGATGTTGTCCACCAGAAACTGCGCCCCCGCCTCCGGGTGCCAGCCGGCGATGACTTCGACGTAGGCGTCGCCGAATTCGCGGCCGGTGGTGTTGCGGGCTTCCGTCAGGCCGTCCGAATGGAGGAGAAGGCGTTCGCCGGTGCCGAGGGAGCCGGGGACGATGTCCCAGGAGAGGCCGGCTTTGACGCCGAGGGGGTAGGCGCCGCGGCCGATGCGGTCGATGATCTTGCCGTCCGTGCCGACCTTTAGCACCGGCGGGTGGCCGGCGACCGTCGCCAGGTACGTGCCGTCCGGGTAAAGCAGGATGTAGACGCAGGAGAAGAAGGAGCGCGAGCCGCCGGTACGGCAGAGGATGCGGTTGAGCGAGCTCATGATCGAGCCGGGCAGCGGGTCGACGTCGAGCTGGGTCCGGAACGCTGCGTGGGCCACCGCCATCACCAGGCCGGCAGCCATCCCGTGGCCGGAGGCGTCGCCGAACAGCATCGCCATCCGTCCGTCTGCGAGCGGAACGAAATCGTAGATATCGCCGCCCACCGTGTTCGCGATGCGGTTGTACGCCGCCAGCTCCCACTGCTCGCTCTCCGGCATCTGCTTCGGGATCAGGCTGGCCTGGAGGTCGCGCGCGAGCTGGAGCTCGTCGCGGAACTTCACCTTGTCGATCAGCTCCATCGCCAGGAGCAGCGTCATCACCAGAAACGTCGCCGCGATCTCGATGAACGTCCAGTACGGCGGCCGGGTCATGTCGGTGAAGATCGAGAGCAGGCAGATGAAGAAGGCGCCGAACGAGAGGGCGAACAGGATTCGGCGATGCGGTGCGAGACGCTTGGCCAGGCCGTAGAAGATCGCGCTGACCGTCCGGACCCAGCGCGTGATCGCCCGCGGCTCGTTCTCGATGGCCGAGCTGTGCTCCGCGATGAGCATCTTCTTCGTTTCCGGCCATTCCAGGGCGTAGAGGTTCGCCATGTCGTCGCTCGAGAGCGAAGAGACGGTGTTTTTGCCCAGGTCGACCCAGTCGCGGAAGCGCGCCACGAATGGATTGTACGTAGAACGGGGTCCGGGGTTCCCGGAGGTAAACTGTCGCGCATGCTCCGCGCCCTGGCCGCAGTTCTTCTGGCGGGAGGTGTGTGCCTCGGCACCGCCACCGCGCAGGAGCTGCCATTCACGCACTTCGCCTCGGGCGGCCAGCCCCCGACGGCTCTCCCGTCCGCCAGCGTGCAGAAGTTCATCCAGGACAGCGAGGGCTACATCTGGCTGGCCTTCTACACTACCGGCGTCGCGCGCTACGACGGCCGGAGCATGGAAACCTACGACGTCCGCGACGGCCTCGCCGACCCGACCGTCCGCGAGATCGTCGAAGACGCCACCGGCCATCTCTGGGTTGCCTCCGAAGGAGGGCTGGCCGTCTCGCAGAAACCGCTCGCCGCATACCGGCCGGGAGAGCGCCTGCGTTTCGTCTCGGCGGCCGGCAACGTCCAGCTCACCCGCTCGCGCATGCGCCGCAATTGCGTGGTCGCGCTTCCGGACGGCTGGGTTTGGGTGGGGACGCAGAACGGCATCCTCCGCTACCGGTTCGACCGTACCGGAAAACTGGAAGAACAGGGCGTCCCGGGATCCGTTCCGGTACTGGCAATGTTCGCCCGCCGCGACGGCACGGTCATTGCCGGCCGCGGCGACGGGGAGATCGTTTCCTACAGCGGCGACACGGCGCGCCGAATTGCCCGGAGCGACTCGCCCGCGAGCGCCTTCGCCGAGACTCCGGACGGAAAGATCTGGGGAGGCAGCGTCAACGGTGCCGTCTGGCGGCTCGACGGCGACGTCGCGCGAGTGGTCGGTCACGAGCTGGCCGAACGGATCGTGTCCGTTCTGGCGACCCGCGACGGACGCCACGTCTGGGCTGCGAGCCTCGGCAGCGGCGCCGTGCGGATCGACCGCGCCGATCCGTCGCAGCGGATGCTGGTCACGCGCGCGAACGGCCTCCTCGGCGAAACGCTCTGGTCGATGCTCGAAGACCGCGAAGGGAACCTCTGGTTCGCGCAGAACGGCGGCGCGTCGCGGCTGCGCAAAGGGTACGAAGCCTTCAGCTCCTGGACCGAACGTTCCTTCCCGGCGCTCCCGGACTCCAGTACCTTCGCCGTCCTGCCGTCGTGGAACGGCGCGATGTGGGTCGCAACCGGCAGCGGCCTCGCCGCCATGACCGCCGACGCGACGACGACCCTCACCGTCGACCACTCCCTGCACTCGAACCAGATCTACGCCGTCGCTCCCGACGCGCGAGGACGGCTCTGGCTCGGCACGTCGGCCGGCCTGAATTGCCTCTCGCCCGCGGGGAGCGAGCCCCCCGCCGTCAACGGTGTCACGCAGCGCAGGCCGGTAACGATCAACGGCACGCGGTACGTCCTCAGCGCGCTCGGCCTCGACACCACCTACAACGTACGCAGTTTCAACGACACCACCTGCTTTGCCGGAGCGTGGGGGGCGGGCTGCCTGTCGGGCGACCGCTGGTATCTCTTCCGCGCCGCCGCCGGTCTCTCGGCCGCCGGCGCGACGAGCATCGCCACTGACGCGCAGGGGTACCTCTGGATCGGCAGCCTCGACCGCGGCCTGTTCCGCACCAGCGCACCTCTCGCCGAGCTGCTGCAACGCCTGCCGCCGGGTGAAGTGATGGAGCGCGTCCTGAGTCCGGTCTGGACGACGCGTCACGGCGCGCAGAGCGACAGCGTCCGCTCGCTGCTGCCGCATCGCGGCAGCCTCTGGATCGGCAGCGGAGCCGGTCTGTCCGTGGTCTCCACGACAGCGCCTTTCTCCGCGAAGAACGTGCTCGAAGGACAGCCGGTCGTCGGCATGACCCCCTCGCGCGACGGGCGCTCGGTGTGGGTGAGCAACAACGCCGGCCTGGTCGAGATCGACGCGGCCACGCTGCGCGAGCTCTCCCGCGTCACCAAGGCCGACGGCCTGGTCGACGACGAGGCTTGGGCGTACGGGCCGCTCGCCACCGATGCAACCGGCCGGATCTACCTCGGCACCCCGAGCGGTGTCTCCGTCTTCAACCCCGAGGCGCGACAGAAGAGCACCTTGCCGCCGATCGTCCGCCTCCGCCGCGTCACGATCGGCGAAGAAAACGCGATCGAGCTCGAATACGCGGGACTGTCGTACATCGACGAATCGCGCATCCGCTACCAGACCCGTCTGGCCGGCTTCGACCGCAACTGGTCGGGCGAGACGGCCGACGCGAAGACGCGCTACACCAACCTTCCGGCGTACCTGTTCGCGCGCGTCTACACCTTCGAAGTGAAAGCGCGCAGCGCCGACGGGATCTGGTCGGAGCCGCTCGCGTACCGGTTCACCGTGCAGCCGCCGCTCTGGCTGCGCTGGTGGGCGGTGCTTGCATACGTCGCCGCGCTGGCGGTCGCGCTGCTGTGGTCGAACCGGTGGCGCACGCGGCAGCTCAAGCGGAAAAACCGCGTCCTCGAAGACCTGGTCATGGCGCGCACCGAGGAGATCCGGGCCCAGGCTCGGGAGATGGAGACCGTCGACCGGATGGTTGAGGTGATCAACCGCGAAGTCGTCTTCGAGAACGTCTTGAAAAGCATTCTCGACCAGGGCATGCGTCTTTTTCCCCAGGCGGAGAAGGGGGCGTTCCTCAAGTTCGATCACGAGACCCGGCGCACCGAGGTCGTGGCCGTGTCGGGCTACGACCCCGAACAATTTCGCGGCGTGTCCCTCTCCTTCGAAGAAGCCATGCGGCGATACTCCGAGCGCGCGGAGCAGCTCGAGGAAGGCGTCTATCTCATCAAGCACGCCCACTTCCGCCACCT